>DASXPH010000090.1:0-213143 GCA_036493735.1 Gemmatimonadaceae bacterium | reverse complement strand
CACGCGCTCGACGGAAAGGGACCCAACATCGGCCCGTCGTGGGATCACGTCGGCAGCCGGCGCAGCGCCGCTTCGATTCGCAAGAAGATTCTCGATCCGAAGAGTGATACGACGAAGGGTTACGAGAAGTTCGCGGGGATGATGCCCGCGATGTTCGGACAGACGCTCACCGCCGCGCAGCTCGAGGCGCTCGTCACCTTCCTCTCGAAGAAGAAATGACGCGACTCCGCTCCTTTCTCCGCCATCCGTTCTGGCAGGCCGTGATCCTGTTGATCGTCGCGTATCTCACGTTCACGGTCGGCGTGCAATACGTGTTCCCGTTCGTGTTCCGCGCGGCCAGTGCGCCGGTGCCGCACAGCGTGATACTTCAGTATATGCTCATCGCAGTCGTTGGCGTGCTGATCTTCGTCAGCAGCGACGAGTCGCGGTGGCACGAGTTCAAGCAGCCGCTGCATGCGACGATGGTGGACTCCGACAAGCGCTGGCTGCGCCTCGGGTTGCTCGTCGTCGTCCCCGTGCTGCTTGGTTTCGCGACTTATCAACAGACGCGTCCTCGAGTGGATGCGCCGATCGAGCTGCGCTCGATCCACCCCGCGCCGCCAGGGCAGATCACCTTCCGCGGTAAGGCGATGCAGCTGTCGGGACTCGAGAATCCGCTGCGGCACACGGGCTCGATGGCCGATCATCTGCGCGAGGGGCGCCGCGTCTACTATCAGAATTGCATCGCCTGTCATGGCGACCATCTCGACGGCCAGGGACACTTTGCCCACGGCTTCAGTCCGTCGCCGGCCAACTTCTCGGACAACGGCACGATCGCGCAGCTGACGGAGAGCTACGTCTTCTGGCGCATCGCCAAGGGTGGTCCCGGTCTACCGCGCGAGGGCACTCCCTGGAGCTCGGCGATGCCGGTGTGGGAGAACTATCTCACGGAAGACGAGATCTGGTCCGTCGTGATCTTCCTGTACGGGCAGACGGGGTGGCAGCCGCGTCGCTGGGAGGCGACACCGGAAGAGCAGAAGAATCCGACCGGGGCGAAGCAGCCGACGACGCCGAGCGCGGGGGGTGCTAAGTGAGGAACACCTCCACTCAGACCGTTGCTGGCTCCTCGTTCGTGCAGATATCAACTGCTTCGACGCGGAAAATGCCTGCAACTTCGCGGAAACTGCACGGGTCGCTCCGAGACGCTGAAGTGTCCGTGCACCCGCGACAATCTCTTTGGTTACGGCACACCGAGACGCCCCGAGTGGCCAATCGAGGCGGTTCACAAAGAATCATTGTCCCGGCTCGTGGTGAGCGGAGATCTCGCGCGACAGGGAGCAATCCGGCAGTTTCAGCGCTGTTTCAGGCCTTTTCCGCGTCTAGGCAGTTGATGGTTGCTGCGATTGGGAGTCATCCAAGGTCAAGAAACAGCAGATCCCTCGTCGCTTCGCTCCTCGGGATGACAGTGTTAATCCCGGCAGCGTCCATCCAAGCCCAGGACGGCAAACCCGTCTACGACAAATGGTGCTCCGGCTGCCATGGCGATACCGGCGCGGGCGATGGATACGGCTCGAAGACGATGCTCCCGCATCCGCGAGACTTCACGAAGGGTGTTTATAAGATTCGAACCACGGCCAGCGGCGAGATCCCGACCGACGCCGATCTGCGGCACGTGATCGAAGTCGGTATGCCCGGCACCGCGATGCCCGAGTGGAAGTCTCGCCTGAGCGACGGCGAGATCGGCGCCGTGGTGAAGTACATCAAGACCTTTTCCCCGAACTCGTTCACTCAACCGGCGAAGACGATTGCCATCGGGAAAGCGCCAAGTGGAGCTGGGATCGACGAAGGCAAAGCGGCATTCCAGAAGCTCGAGTGCTCCAAGTGTCACGGCATGGCCGGGCGCGCGGACGGGAAGTCTGCGCCGACGCTGAAGGATGATTATGGAAATCCTATCCGCCCTGCTGACCTCACCGAGAACTGGAAGTTTCGGGGCGGCAATAGCGTCAGCGACATCTACACGCGGTTGCGCACGGGGCTCGACGGTACGCCGATGCCGTCGTTCCAGGATGCAATAGACAACAAGCTCATCACCGACGAGCAGCTCTGGCGCGTCGCGCAGTACGTGCACAGCCTGTCGCCGGAGAAGCCACCCGAGCCACGCGAGGTGGTGCGTGCGGCGCGCGCGCAGACGCTGCCGACGACGCTCGACGCGCCGGCATGGAATGGCGTCGAGAGATTCTGGGTGCCGCTCGTCGGGCAGATCATCGCCAAGCCACGCTGGTTCGCGCCGACGGTGGATGGCCTGTGGGTTCAGGCGCTGCACGACGGGCGCACGCTCGCGCTGCGCGTGTCGTGGGACGATCCATCGAAGAGTCCCGACCCGACGTGGGATCAATGGCTGGGTCGCATGTCACAGACGCTCACCGACGTCGACGGCCCACTGGCGACACAGCAGGGTCCCGACCGGCTCGTCGTCCACTTCGCGAAGAATCCTAACGACGACTCGAAGAAGCCCTACTTCCTCGGTGGCGACGCGAAGAGCCCCGTCTACGCGTGGCGCTGGACGAGCGAGCCACGGGTGGAGGAGGGCACGGAGGCGGGGCTCGGCAAATTCACGGCGTCGCCTAACGGGCACGTGATGCAGAGCGCCCGCTACGCCGATGGGCAGTGGCAGGTGCTGTTCACCCGTCCGCTCGTGTCTACGGACACGACGCAGGCGCCGAGCTTCAGCCCCGGCCACGCGATCCCGATGGCGTTCTTTGCCGCCGATGGGTCGAGCGGGGAGGACGAGGTGCGGGGCGCGGTGAGTACCTGGTACGCGGTCTATCTCGATGTCCCAACCCCGACGCGGGTGTTCGTCGCCCCGATCGCGATGCTCGTGCTCTCGGCGGGGTTGGGGATGTTGTTGGTCACGCAGGCCCAGCGCCGCGGGCGCGGGGACGATGCAAATGGTTCATCACACATGGAGGAACGATGAGACGAATGATGCTTGGCGCAGCCGTCCTCGCCGTGGGTGTCTGGGGATGCGGAGGCAGCAAGGGGGACGCGAGCAACGGATCCACCGGAGGCAGCAGCGCCGTTGCGCAGTCGGGCGGCGCGGCCGGTCCCACCGGTAACGCCACGGTGTCTGGCGTCATTCATTTCACGGGCGCCGCACCGTCGAATCCGAAGATCGACATGAGCCAGGAGAGCGCGTGTCAGAGCAAGTACACGACACCGCCTACCGACCCGCAGTACGTCGTGAAGGACGCTAAGCTCGGGAACGTGTTCGTGTACGTCGACAGCGGAGCACCTAGCGGCAAGTACACGGCATCGGCGCCAACCGAGATCGATCAGAGTGGCTGCCTCTATCACCCACGCGTGTTCGGCGCGGTGGTCGGCCAGGACATCATCATCAAGAACGACGACAACGTCCTTCACAACATCAAGGCCATACCGAAGGTCAATCGCGGCTTCAACATCAGCCAGCCCAGCGCGGGCATGACGTCGAAGCGCAGCTTCTCGTCGCCGGAAGTGATGGTCCCACTCGAGTGCAACGTGCACGGTTGGATGCACGCGTACGTCGGCGTGTTGCCGCATCCGTTCTTCGCGACATCGGATTCGACCGGCGCGTTCGCGATCAAGAATCTGCCGGCGGGCACGTACACGATCAAAGCCTGGCACGAGAAGCTCGGCACGCAGCAACAAACGGTGACCGTCGGCGCGGGCGAGACCAAGACGATCGACTTCACCTTCAGCGGTCCCAAGGCGTGACATGGACAAATTCCTGAGCTGGATGCTGCCGCCGGGCGCTTCCACGTTCGTCGGCGACATCGACTGGATCTACTATCTGATACTGGCGGTGACGGGCGTCGCCTTCGTGCTCGTCGAGGTCGCGCTCGTCGTGTTCCTCATTCGTTATCGCAAGCGCCCTGGACGCAAAGCGACCTATATCCATGGCAGTAACAGAGCCGAGGTCATCTGGACGAGTGTGACCGCGGTCGTCGTCGTCATCATTGGGCTGCTGAGCGCGCCGGCGTGGAACAAGATCAAGGGGCGCGAGGGCGTACCGCCTAACGCGATGCCGATCGGTATCGAGGCGAAGCAGTTCGAGTGGAACGTGACCTATCCAGGCCCGGACGGAAAGCTCGGTACGAAGGACGACTTCACGATCCGCGGACAGCTGCACGTTCCGGTGGACCGGCCGACGGTCGCGATGCTGACGTCGCAGGACGCGATCCATTCGTTCTTCGTCCCGTCGTTCCGGATCAAACAGGACGCGGTGCCGGGTATGCACATTCGCGTCTGGTTCCAGCCGACGAAGGTCGGTGAATACGAGCTCGGATGCGCGGAGCTGTGCGGGTTGGGACACTACCGCATGCGCGCCATCGTCACCGTTCATACGCAGGCTGACTACGACCGCTGGGTGGCCGAACAGGGCCACTCGGTCGCCCAACGCTGAGAGTCTCAACTATGGCGACGACCGCGACAGGCACCTCGGCGTACACGTACGATCACGGCCCCGCGCACGTGGACGACCGGCCTTTTATTCGGAAGTACATATTCTCCACCGACCACAAAATTATCGGGATTCAGTTTTTGCTGATGAGTCTCACGTTCCTGCTGCTCGGGGGAACGCTGGCGATGGTGATGCGGTGGCAGCTTGGCTTCCCGGGCAAGCCGCTCCCGGGCGGCACGCTCCTGCCCGAGACGTACACCAACAACGGCGTCGTGCTGCCGGAGTTCTACAACTCGGCGGTCACGATGCACGGCACGTTCATGGTGTTCTTTGCCATCATGCCGCTGCTGGTCGGCGTGTTTGGCAATTACCTGATTCCGCTCAAGATCGGCGCGCCGGACATGGCGTTTCCGCGCATCAACATGGCGTCGTTCTGGACGGCGGTGCCGGCGGGATTGCTGATGCTGGCCGGCTTCTTTGTCGAAGGAGGCAGCGCCGCCGCGGGATGGACTTCCTACGCACCTCTCAGTGCACGCTCCGACCTCACTGGCGTGCACCTCGGACAGATCTTCTGGTGTCTGAGCCTGATTATACTCGGCCTGTCGTCGATCATGGGATCGTTCAATTACATAACGACCGTGATCAACATGCGGGCGCCGGGGATGAACTGGTTCAGGCTGCCGCTGAGCATCTGGGCACTCTTTGTCACGGCGTGCCTGGTGCTCCTGGCCATCCCTGTTCTGTCGGGAGCGGCGATCCTGCTGCTCTTCGATCAGACGATCGGCACGCACTTCTTCGATCCCCAGGCGGGAGGCCAACCGCTCCTCTGGCAACACCTGTTCTGGTTCTTCGGTCACCCCGAGGTCTATATCCTCATCCTCCCTGCTATGGGAATGGCTTCCGATATCATTGCGAACGGCGCGCGGAAGCCAATTTTTGGTTACACGTCGATGGTGCTCGCGATCATCGCGATTGGGTTCCTCGGCTGGGGCGTGTGGGGCCACCACATGTTCCAGAGCGGGATGAATCCGACGTTAGGCACGACGTTCATGATCTCGACGCTGCTCATCTCCGTGCCGTCGGCGATCAAGACGTTTAACTGGTTGGGCACGATCTGGCAGGGGAACATCACGTTCCATGTGCCGATGCTGCATGCCCTCGCGTTTGTGTCGATGTTCGTGATCGGCGGATTGAGCGGCGTGTTCATGGCGGCGTCGCCGTTCGATATCTACATCCACGACACGTACTTTATTGTTGCACATCTTCATTACGTGTTGTTCGGTGGAAGCCTCTTCGCGATCTTCGCCGCCGTGACGTACTGGTATCCGAAGATGTTCGGGCGGATGATGAGTCCGTTCTGGGGGCGCGTGCATTTCTGGCTGACGCTCGTGTTCTACAACTGCACCTTCTTCCCGATGCACCAGCTCGGCCTGCATGGTCACATGCGGCGGATCTACGATCCGACGCAGTACGCGTTCCTGCGGGAGATGCAGCCGGTGAACCAGTTCATCTCGATCAGCGCGTTCTGTCTATTCGCGACGCAGCTGATCTTTGCGGCCAATTTCATCGGCAGCTGGTTCAAGGGTGAGAAGGCGCCTGACAATCCGTGGCTCGACAATGGCCTGGAGTGGACGCTGCCGTCTCCTCCGCCCCACGGGAACTTCGCGACGGTACCGACGGTGTATCGCGGCCCGTACGAGTACAGCTCACCGCATTCCGACCTGGATTATCTCCCGCAGAACGTGCCGATGCCTGGTGGCGCCGGCGCGCCGCACCCGCAACCCGCTGGTGATTAGGAGACTCGAAACATGGCGCATGCAGCAGCGATGCACGAAGACGTCATGCTCCCGCCCTCCTCACGCGCGGCGGGCGCGGGCGTCTACAATGAGAAGCTAGGGATGTGGATCTTCCTCGGCTCCGAGGTGATGTTCTTCACGGCCCTGATCGGGACATATGTCATTCTGCGCTTTGCGCATCCCGACGCGTGGGTCGGACACCCCAGGACAACGCCGCTGAACATCCCCGTCACGGCAGTGAACACCTTCCTGCTCATCTGCAGCAGCGTGACGATGGTGAAGGCGTTCGCGGCCGCGCAGGATGGCATTCAGCGGTCGTTGCGTCTGTGGCTTCTCGCCACCGCGATGATCGGCGCGACGTTCGTCGGCGTTCAGGTTTACGAATACACCCATCTGATCGAGAAAGGCTTCGTGCCAAGCGAGGGGTTGTTCGGCTCGACGTTTTATACGATGACGGGCTTCCACGGCTTCCACGTCACGATCGGTGTGATATGCATGACCTACGTGACAATCAAGGCATTCCGTGGCAAGTACAGCCAGACCGATCACCGCGGCGTCGAGGTGATTGGATTGTATTGGCACTTTGTCGATCTCGTCTGGATCATCCTGTTCACCATCGTTTACCTAATCTGAATGGTGATTGGTGGCTGGTGACTAGTGGTTGGTGGAATTCGGACTAGCCGGCGCTTCGCGCCGGCCATCCTTGTTCACCAACCACCAACCACCAACCACCAGCCACCATTTCGAGGCGCTCACATGGCACATCCGGAACCAGCGGCTCCAGGCGCAAAGACGCACGCGCATCCGAATTACATCCTCATCTGGGTATTTCTCGCCGTGCTGACGGCGGTTGAGCTATTCGTTGCGTTTCTGCCCTGGCCGAAGACGATTCTCGTCCTGATCCTCCTTGGGATGGCATTCTGGAAGGCAGGGCTCGTCGGCCTGTACTACATGCACCTGCGCTTCGAGCCGAATCGGCTGCGCATCCTCGCCATCGCGCCACTCCCTCTCTTCGCGGTGCTCGTCTGCGCGGTCATTACGGAGTGGATTTGGTAGCCCCCCCGCGTCCCGTGGCGGTCCCCGGCGCGGCGTTAGGCGCGCCGGCGGACTACCTCGCGCTCACGAAGCCGCGCATCGTCTTTTTCGTCGTGTTGACGGTGGCCGCGGGGTACGTCGTCGCGCTTCCCGCAGCGGCGCGTGTCGGCTTCGACGGCAATGCGGGCACGTCCCCGCTCGCCGTGCAGCTATGGATTCTCTTGCATCTCCTGTGCGGCACTGCGCTCGTCGCCGGTGGTACGAATGCCCTGAATCAGGTCGCCGAGCGCGATGTGGATGCGCTCATGCGCCGCACTCGCAACAGACCGCTCCCCGCTGGACGCCTGGATCCTAACGGGGCACGCTCGTTCGCGTGGGCCATGGCGCTCGTCGGTGTGCTGCAGCTCTACATCGTCGTCAACCCGATGACGGCGCTGCTCGCCGCGCTCACGCTGGCGAGCTACGTCTTCGCGTACACACCGCTCAAGCGTCGCACCTCTCTCTCCACGCTCGTCGGCGCAATTCCGGGCGCGCTGCCCATCGTCGGCGGCTGGACTGGAAGCGGCGCCCCGCTCGACGCGGGCGCGGCAGCACTGTTCGGCATCATGTTCCTCTGGCAGATGCCGCATTTTCTCGCGCTCAGCTGGATGTACCGGAGCGATTACGAGCGGGCCGGCTTGCGCATGCTGAGCATCGAGGACGAGAACGGCGCGATGACCTTCCGTCAGGCGGCGCTGAACGCCGCGGCGCTCCTGCCGATTAGTCTGCTACCGGCCGTCCTCGGCATCGCCGGACAGATCTATTTTATTGTCGCAACACTCCTCTCGATAACCCTGCTTGTTCTCTCGATCGCGGCCGCGCGCGCTCCGTCACCCAAGTCGGCGCGCCGGCTGTTTCTGTTCACACTTGCTTATCTCCCCATCCTGCTAGGCGTACTCGTCGCAAACCGCATCGTATGATTCCCTTCCATCGTTTCCTGATCACGACGGCGATCCTGTTCTGTGTCGGCTTTGCCGCGTGGGCCTTCGTCGCATACCGAACGAGCGGCGGCGCCGGCGATCTTGCGCTTGCCGTGGCTTTCGGCGTGGCGGGCGCGGCGTTGGGCTACTACCTGAAGAATCTCAACCGCTTCCTCCACCGATGATGCTGAATCCCGACATGACCGACGACGTGCTCTCGTTGAGCATGTTCTGGGCGGGGGCGTTGATGGTATTCACGCCTATCATCGCCGCCGGGGCTGTCATCTTCGTCTGGCGTCGTGGCCAGGCAAAGGCCGCTGCCAAACCTAACGAAGCGCCTAAGGGCCCGTGAGAAGCCTGTGGCGCGTGACGGGTGGCGCGGGGCGCGAGTGCAGCATGGCGCGTGGTGCGTCGTGCGTGGTGCTGTCAGGCACGAATAGTCAGCGCGTCCCTCATCCCGCGCCACCAGCCACGCGCCACTCATCACGCGTCACGCGCCACGCATCACGCGTCACGCGTCACGCATCACGCGCCACGCATCACGTCCTCCGCCCAGGCGCTCGGCTCGACCAGGCGGCCGACGTAGAAGTCGCCGAACTCGGCGTACTTCGAGCTCGCTTCGTCGAATCGCATCTCGGTCACGAGCTTCTTGAAATCGACCGGATCCTTGGCGAACAGCGTCACGCCCCACTCCCAGCGATCGAGCCCGATGGCGCCGGTAATAATTTGTGTAACTCGGCCCGCGTATCGACGCCCCGTGAGGCCGTGGCTGTGCATCAACTTGCTCCGCTCCTGGAGCGGCAGCGTGTACCAGTTCTGCCCCGTGTCGCGACGCTTCGACATTGGATAGAAGCTGACAAAAGGCATATTGTCCGGCACCGGCGGGTACAGCCGGCGCAGAGTATGCGGACTCTCCCGTTCGGCGCGAAGGCGCGCTTCCCGCTGCGGATCCTCCTGACCGTGCGCCGCGAGCTGGTAGAGTCCGAGCTCGGTGACGCTCAGGAAGAACATCGCGGGTCGCAGGTAATCCATGACCGGCAGCCGCTCGATCCGATGCTGCACGTCCCGCAACTCGTCGAGCGTCGGCCGAAAGTGCATGAACAGCACGTCAGCGGTGGAACCGACGAGCGAGACGAGCGCGCTCCAGCCGTCCTGCGCTTCGCCGAGAACGGCGGTGATCTCATTAGCAGTTCCACAACGCAGATCGCGCATGGCCTCGTTGCTGAGCGCGCGGAGCGCCTTGCGGTCGACCGTGTAGAGCTGATGGAGGGCGTACCAGCCCTCGAGTGTCTCCGGAGGAAGAGCAGCGGATTCCATAGTTCGCGAAGGGATAGCAGGAAGATGGCGACCCACCGCGCAGGACGGCAGTAGCCGCGGTGTCATACTGAACGCCGAGGTGGCTCATGACGAAAGCTCGCGCAGTCGACGCGTTCCTCGTGTGGACATTGAGCATTCTGCTCGCGGGCCTGTTCCTTCTCACCGGAGTTCCGAAAGTCATCGGCTCCGGCGCAGTGGGGTTCCAGGCGTCAGCGATGCGCGACTTCCCGCAGTTTATGCGGATACTCGTGGGGCTCGTCGAGTGCATCGGGGCGGTGGGCCTGCTCATCCCGACGACGGCATCGTTCGCCGCGCTCGCGCTCGCCGTCGTCATGGTCCCAGCGTCGTTGACGCAGTATGCGAGCGGCGAGGGGCACGTCTGGGTACCGATTGTCGTGCTCGCGTTGCTGCTATTGACGGCATGGCGTCGTAGCGCGAAGGCGGTGAGCGCGAGCTATCACGAGTTTGCTGATCATCCGCATCCGCTCCTGCACGATGGGGTCATCGCCGGCTTGATCGGCGCCGCCGCGATCGCGGCGTGGTTCCTCATCATCGATACGATCGCGGGTCATCCCTTCCGCACGCCGGCCGCGCTCGGCAACGGCCTGGTCGACGTCTTCGGCCCCGCGGATTCGACGGACAGCATGCTGACGTTTGTTCTCGTTTACACGATCTTCCACTTCGGCGCTTTCATGTTCGTTGGGCTTTTGGCCGCCCTGATCGTGCACCTTGCCAAGCGCGAACCGTCGATTCTGCTCGGATTCGTCGTGCTGTTCGTGGCGACGGAGATCGGATTCTATGGCTTTACCGGACTGCTCCACGAGGCGAGCTCGCTCAAGTCACTCGCGTGGTATCAGGTGATGCTCGGCAACCTGATCGCGGCGTCAGCCATGGGCTATTACTTCTGGCACACGCACCGCGAGCTGCGCGACGAGTTCCGGCACTCGCTCGATTGGGACACGGAGCTGGTCCCGCCGGAGCACCGCGACGCGATTCCCAAGACGAGTTCGTTAGGCGGTACGGATCGTCAACCCGCTGGACGCGGTGAGCGGTGAGCGTGAAGCGTGATGAGTGGCGCGTGATGAGTGGCGCGTGAATACTGAACGAAGCGTTGATGGGGTGGTGAGGACCTGAACAAACTCACACCAATCAACGCTTCGTTCGTTATGGACGCGCCACGCATCACGCATCACGCATCACGCGCCACGCCACTCACGCATCCGTCGCCGGCGGAGAATCGGTATGCACCACTCCGCCCTTCCGGTCGCGGAAGATCCATGACAGCGTCTTGTACACCAGCCAGATCGGGAGGACGACGAAGATCGCGATCTTCAGCGCGACCAGTCCGAACGCGAGCACAGCGAACAGGACGCCCATCGCCAGACCGCCTGCGAGCAGCACGAGAAAGATCGGCAGCCCGAAGAGGAAGAGGACGAACAGGACGGGCAGCGCCAGGACGGCGAGAACGATCAGCAGAGGCAGCCCAATTGTCTTCAGCAGGAAGGCGATGGGCAGGAACGCAGCAAGCCCGAGCAGCTTGAAGATCCAACGAACGATCGAGAGCCGCATCGCCAGCCATTTCAGTAAGGACCACATGCCGTCGCCTGTGCGTTGAGGGGAACGTCGACCGTACGACGACGTAACGCTCCTCGTTTCACGACGCAGCCGCTCATTTTGCCCTCACATCCCCGATCGCTGCGAGATCGAGCCGTCGCGGAACAGCATCTGCAATTGTGACCTGTTGCTTTGGAGCCGCTCTACGGTCGAGGCGGCGATTAAAAAGGGGCGGTGGGCGCAGCAACGCGGAGCGGGCGGATGTCGAGGTGGACCGGGAGCGGAGTCAGCGGAATCGCCAGGCGTAAGATACCGAATGGGCAGCCGGCCGACCGTCCACTCATCATCCAGCCGCGAGACCTTGGGTCGGGGTATGTTCTGCTCGACTCGCATGCCTTCCGAAACGCGATGAACGTCCTCATCGCGCGCGCCCGAAGCGTTTTCAGCGTGCTCGTTATCTGGCCACGGCAGCGTGGATCGACGTTGGCCCTGGGAGAGACGATTCTACAGCAGCTGCGCGGGGCGTCGGGCGATCTCGTCGGCTATTTGGACGGGGCGATCGCGGTCGCGCTGCACGCCACCGATCATGTCGGCGCCGTCTCGTTCGCGGATCGCGTTCGAGACGCCTGGCGACGCGGTGGCCACGGAGAGCTATCGATCGAGATCGCCGAACACCCATTCGCCGAGCAGCGTGTGATCGAGCTGCTGACGACGGACTGGTCGCTCTCGTGGGACACTTTCATGATCGACGATGGAGGGGATGGGAGCGACGCTCAGGCTGTCCGCGCCGACGCCGAGGATATCCGGACCGGAATCGCCGATCGACAGTAGCGTTCGAGCTTCGGCACCGGGCACTCTTCCCAATCCGGGGGGACCGGCGTGAGACGTCTCCGAATCCCGCTGGCGTCGAAGCACAACCAGCCATCGCGGAGCCCGCTCGTCAGAGGCGTCCAGCGCCCGTTGACCTGACGTCGATTAGCGTGACGACGCTCCGGAAAGGACAGCGCCTCATGCAGAAATCGGCGATTGGTGATTCGTCGCTCCACTGCTTTCGGCAGGACGTCCCAGACCTGCCATTCCATCCCGTCCGAGTCTATGAAGTTTCGATAAGCCATTTGTCGACCTCGTCCGCTAGAACAAAGCAGACTTGATGCCAACTCATGGTTGGGGCCGCTGGAGGAACGACGGGGGAACCGGCACGGCGGCTGCACTAGTCCCGTTGTCGCAAGCAAGGAACGCTCAGGTGCGCCTCCGTCAGGTTGTCGGAGCGATTGTCGTCTGCTCGATCGGCGCAGCGGCGCCGGCAGGAGCCCAGAACAAGGCCACATTCTTCCAACCGTCGGACCTCGCTTTGGCAGGCGGGTTCTCCATTGCATCGTACGGCGTCAGTCGATTCGATCCGCGGATCGCCAAGTGGTTCCAGCAGCCCGACCATCAGCGGAACACGGCGATGCGTCGCACCGCCGAAGCGCTCACGCACATTCAGGAGACGACGCTCAGCATCGCGGGCATCGCCACGTACGGTATCGCGGCACTGACGAAGGCGCGCACCGTGGAGACGGTCGCGCTGCACGCGACCGAATCGATCGTGGCGGCGAGCATAACGAATCAGGTCATCCGTGGACCACTCGGCCGCGCCCGCCCCAAAGACGCGACGCCAATCTTCGAAGACCAGTACGAGTTTCACTGGTTCGACGGCTTCCGGCACTTCCAGTATCGGGCGTTTCCGTCGATCCACTCGTCATCAGCGTTCGCCGCCGCGACCGCGGTCGTGCTCGAGACTCATTATCGCGACCCGCGCGCGACGTGGTATGTCGCGCCGATCGCCTACGCGCTGGCGTCGGGCCCGGGCTATTCGCGCATGTACCTTGGCCAGCACTGGGCGAGCGACGTCTTCATGGGCGCTTTCGTGGGCGTCTTCTATGGTCAGCGCGTGGTGGACTACGCGCACGCGCACCCAAGTAATCCAGTCGATCGGTTCTTTCTCGGGAAGAGCCTAACGACGGGGGCCAGTCTGGCGCCGATGAAGGGAGGGGTCAGTTTTAGCTATGGATTTCAGTTCTAGGGCGACGGGCGATGGGCGAGGGGCGATGGGCGATGGGCGATGGGCGATGGCGGCGGGCGGCGGGCGAAACCCGCTACCCACTACCCGCGACCCGCTACCCTCGCTTCAATCCGACCAACGCCGCCCTCAACCGCGGACCTAGCGCCTCGATCTGCTCCAACGACACCGCGCCAACGCTCAGTCGGAACCAACCCGACTCCTCGTTGGAGCCGAACGCCTGGAACTGCACGGCCGCGAGGCCGGCGGCGTGGAGCAGGTAGCGGCGGATCGACTCGTTGGTATCCAGGCGCTCGCCCTCGGGCGTACGCATGCCGGCAACGGCGAAATGGGCGCTGAGGTAGATGGCGCCCTGGGGGGTCGTCGCCGAGACCGGCAGCCCTTCCTTCTGCAGACTGCGGAACATCGTCGCGAGTGCGTCGAGGCGGCGCTGGACGGCGGGACGCATCTGGGTGTGGAAGGCGTCCATGCCCGCGTCGTCGTTCAACAGATTCGTCGTCGCGATCTGTTCGGCGCGGGGCGCCCAGGCACCGACGTGGCCGAGGATGTCGGACATGCGTTTGATGATGTCCGCGGGACCCACGGCCCAACCCACCCTCAGCCCCGTCGCCGCGAATGATTTCGAGATCGCGTCGATGTGGATCGTGTAGGGCTCCATGGCGGGACGCAGCGCAACGGGATTCACGTGGCGCGCGGCACCGAAGGTGAGCATCCAATAAACCTGGTCGTACAACAGGTAGAGCGGGCGCTCCGCCCCGGCCCGCTCCCGACGGCGATTCTCGTCGATGACGAGATCACAGATCGCGGCGAGGGTGCCCTCGTCGAAGAGCGTCCCCGTTGGATTGAGCGGCGAGTTGAGGACGAGCATGCGCGCGTGCCTAACGGCTGGCGCCAGCATCTCCGCCGTCGGCTGGAAGTTGGTCTCGGCGCCGCACATCACCATCACCTGCTCGGCGCCGATGAGCTGGGAGTAGTAGTTGTTGTTCCACGACGGCACCGGAAAGACGACCCGGTCGCCTGGATCGACGAGCACGCGATAGGCACCGTAGATCGCCGGCCGCGCGCCGCTCGTCACCAGCACCGACGGCAGCTGATAACTGATTCCTAAACGACGGGCGTAGAAATCAGCGATCGCGCGCCGCAGGGGCTCGACGCCGTCGGAGGGCGGATAGTTCGTGTGGCCTGCCTCGAGCGCGGCGGTAACGCCTTCGAGGAGCGAGCGCGGAATCGCGAACTCGACCGGATTGAAGTCGCCGACCGTGAGGTTGCACAGCGGCTTCCCCGACGCCGCCATCGCCCGCACCTCGGCGCCGATGGCGAGAATGAGCGAGCCGGCGAGCTCCTGCGCGATAGTCGAGACGCGTGCCGGTGCTTGCGGATGCTCCGGTACGGGCTCAGGGGTCGCCCGCGTGCGCGGGGCGGCGTGTCGCGGAGTGAGTTCGATGCCGGAGTCGTTCACGTCGCCCTCGCTGGGTTGGAGTGATACCACAATCTGCACACGGAATGGTGGCGATGGCAGAGAGGGGCCGCCTCAACCCAAAATGGCTACGGCGCCCCTGCTTCGTCGCTGTTTGTCACCGTTGCTGGTCGATCGACCAGCCGCCGGCGTTCGTTCTCGGCATCCGCCAGAGGGGAGACCCGCAGGAACTCGCCGAGCGATGCGCCCGTGGTGCCGGCGAGCCGCTCGTACTCACGCAACGGGAGGAGTACCACGTCGCCGGTGTCATGGTGAATGAGCTGCGGACCGTCGACGAGGGCGCGACGAATGACGTCGCCAAGCGTACGCTGCGCGAGATGGAACGGCCAGCGAAGAGAGCCGGACGCGGACATAGAAATCCTTTCAAATCGGAGAACCAAGATGACGCGAGCGGCGTGCCGCGAGAATCTTGCTCGCGTCCGCACCCAGCGGGCCAAGCGCCCGCCTAACGAGGAATCAGAGGGCGGCCGGCAAGTGCCTGGACGAGAATATTGCCGCGCAAACGCGGCCGATTCCACTCGTCGACCGCGAGGTCGGCAAACGCACGGACCTGGCCACAGGCGAGCAGGTCGCCCGGTGCTTCCCCGTCCAGCCCCGGATGGGGCGCTCTGAGCCAGGCGCGGAGGTCATCGTCGCGTGAAAACACATCGCGCAGAACAATGACGGCGAAGCGGAGCTCGCGCAGCTCGTTCGCGTCGGCAAAGGCGAGCGGCCGTCGAGACGCATCGATCACCACGTGCAGCGCCTCGGCGACGTCGCCCAGTGCGATCGTGGCCGAGTCCCGCTCACCCAACCACTGAGCCAACTCCTGCCTGTTCATGGCGTCGTCCATTGCTCCGTGCGCGCCACATTTTCGGTAGGAGGCGCGCGACAATCCACGTCCGGTCACGACAGCGACGTCGCGAGCTTTTCGGCATTTCTTCGGGACGCTCAAGTTAAATGAAACAGAGGAACGCACAAGTGGGCGGTGGGCGGTGACCTAGGAAAACCAGACTACGTAGGGAAAGCCCCGCGCTACGCGGAGCGACGTATCGAGCTGGGCGACGCCCAGGGGCAACCTTCTCGAGTCGCGCGACGGGCCAGCCGTCGCATGACATCCACCTCCACACGGGAGCAGGAGATGTCCTCGAGAACGATTGTTTTGCGCGGCATCGGCGCGGCGCTTCTTTTTGTTGGCCATGGCGCGGTTGCACGAGCCCAGGAACCGATCGGCCGCGCCATCATCATCGACACCCCGGACGATCGCTCTGGACCACGGCTTGGTGTTGCCTACCTGACTCGCGGTAGCGAGACCGCGCGAAACCTGGGCAAGAGCTTCTCTAACCCGACGTCGCTGTTCGGTTGGCAGATCGAGCACCCGTTCCAGCTCGATCCCTCGATGCCCACGGTCGTGACGGAGCTCGTCGTTCTCGTCGGCGGTCTCGAGCAGAATCTGGTTCTCCCGACGGCGACATGGCTCATCGGCGTGCGGCAGCGTAATGGCGTCGAATTCGGGTTGGGCCCCACGGTGACCGGCAGCGGGACGCAGCTGGCGTTCGCCGCTGGGATCACACATCGATTCGGTGAGGTGAACGTCCCCGTGAACATCGCCGTGGCCCCCGCGCGCGTTGGCGTGGCGCTGAGCCTGACGGCCGGGTTCAACACGCGTCGTTGACCGTCGACCGATTACCTAACGCGCAGCAGGCCTTCCGACCCAACGCTCCAGCCTCCATGATGCGTAGCTGATAAGCCAATGCGCCGGCCAGCAAACCGCTCCATCGGCCGCCCGCCTGACAGTATCAGCCATCCGGAGAGCTCGATGAAACGCACGTCATTGATGGGCGGCATTCTGCTGCTCATCGTCGGCACGGCTTGTGGAGGACGAAGTACGACGAGTGGCGCGCCAACGGTCGCTCCGTCGCCGGCAGCGGCGAACGCGGGACGCGGGGGTCGCGGCGGCGGCCGTGGCTCGGCGGTGGATACGAGGCGTTTCGTGCGAACGACGCCGCCCTCCGACCCGGTGATTCAGGCGATGTACGAAGAGGGGATGCAGCACTCGCAGACGTATACCCTCTCCGAGGCGCTGTTCGATTCCATTGGTCCACGGCTCACCAACTCGGACCGGTACAACGCCGGACAGGACTGGTTGGTGAAGACCTATGCGTCGTGGGGTGTGACGGCGCGCAAGGAGCCATGGGGGACGTGGAGCTCCTGGAAGCGTGGCCCGACGCACCTCGATCTCATCGCGCCGCGGGTGCGCTCGCTCGAGGCGATGATGCTCGCGTGGAGCCCCGGCACCGAGGGGCGCGACGTGGAGGGCGACGTCGTGCTCATGCCCGACGCGAAGACGCCTGAGGACTTCAGCGGCGCCGTCGGCTCGCTGCGCGGGAAGTTCGTGCTCGTGAGTCCGCCGAATCCGTCGTGTCGGATGCCGGCGCAGTGGATGGAGTTCGGCCAGCCCGGCGCGTGGCAGCGCGACAGCACTCAACGCGCGGACGCGGCGAAGGCTTGGCAAGCACGTATCGACGCGTCGGGCGGCCGCGGCAATCAGTACGTGTGGCCCAAGCAGGCGGGCGTCGCTGGTGTCATCAGCACGAACTGGTCGCAGTATCCCGGCATCGACAAGGTCTTCGGCTCGGCCAAGCAGCAGGTCCCCACGATCGACGTGACCTGCGAAGACTACAACCTGCTCTTCCGGCTGGCCGGGCAGCACCAGGCGCCGCGCGTCCGGCTCAACGCGACGAGCGACTTCCTCGGCGAGCTGCCCGTGAACAACGTCATTGCCGAGATTCGCGGCACGACTTTGCCTAACGAGTACATCGTGCTCTCGGCGCACTACGATTCGTGGGACGGTGGCTCCGGCGCGACGGACAATGGCACGGGCACGATCACGATGATGGAAGGGCTGCGCATCCTGAAGAAGATCTATCCGAACCCGAAACGGACGATCATCGTCGGCCACTGGGGCGGCGAGGAACAGGGACTCAACGGGTCGCACGCGTACGTCGAGGACCATCCCGACGTCGTGAAAGGCGTGTACGCGGGGTGGAACCAGGACAATGGCACGGGCCGGATTATCAATATCGGTCCGGGACCCTTCGTCGACGCGACGGATCGGCTTGTGAGCTACCTGCACGAAGTTCCGTCGGACATCTCCGGCTGGATCAAGATGTCGGCAATCTCGCCGCCGGCCGGCGGCGGCACCGACAACGCGTCGTTCCAGTGCGCGCAGTCGCCAGTGTTCGGGTTGGGCGCGTTAGGCTGGGACTACTCGTGGACGACGTGGCACACCAACCGCGACACGTTCGACAAGATCGTGTTCGAGGATCTGAAGAACAACGCGACGCTCGTGGCGATGCTGACGTATCTCGCGGATAAGGATCCGAGTCCGCTGTCGCACGCCGCGGCGGAGAGCGCGACGAACTTCCAGGGTCAGCGGGTGAATATCACGTTCAATTGTCCGAAGGCAGTCAGGAGCACCGCAGCATCGCCGCGGTAGTTGGTGACGAGTGGCGCGTGGCGCGTGTTTGAACCCAGGAAAACAACTTCCACCTGTCTTCAAAATGAAGCGACTTACTTCTTCCCTGTTTGTACTACTCGTTGGGGCAACGACAGCCTCCGCGCAGACGCCTGCCGGGACGGCTGTTGACACCGTGAACGACCCCGTGCGCATTCTCGTCTCGCGGCTCGAGCTCGAGCGCTACAAAGCGACCATCAAGGGTCTCACGCAATTCGGCGATCGACGTCAGGGCACCGAGCGCAACCGGCGCGCCGTGGATTGGATCGAGGCGCAACTCAAGAGTTATGGGTGCACGAACACCGAGCGGATCACGTACGACTACGTGACGCAGCCGCGCCCTGCCGGACGGGGACCGGGCCGCGGGGCTCGCGATCCGAACGCGGCGCAGGGCGGCGGCCGACTTCGCGGGTATCGCATTCGCACCGGCGTCAACACCGACTCGCTCGCGCAGAAGGACCCGGCGATCCGCGCCGTCGACGCCGAGCCTGCGAAGGATGGGCAGCGCCAGGAAGTTTATTGCACCAAGGTCGGCACGACGCACCCTAACGAGATGTACATCGTCGGCGGCCACATGGACGGACATGGGTGGGGGCAGGCAGCCAACGACGACGGCTCCGGGACGGCGCTCGTCATGGAGCTGGCACGTGTCTTCAGCAGCCCCGACGTGAAGACGGACCGGTCGATCCGCTTCGTTCTCTGGAACAACGAGGAGACGGGGCTGAACGGCGCGCGTGCGTACGTCGCCCAACGTCAGGCGCTGCAGGGCAAAGAGGAGCCGGCAGGCTCGGGGAAATATCCCGAGCCGAAGTGGTTAGGCATGATCCAGCACGACATGATGCTCTTCGATCACGGCATGCCCCGCCCCGACGGCACGATCCCACCCGAGCAGCGTCCCGAGGCGGATGTGAACGTCGAGTTCCAATCGACGTCGAAGATGGCGGATTCCGCGCAGAAGCTCGCGTGGTTCTTCCAGACCGCCAACGAGCGCTACGCGACGGACTATCCCGCGTCAGTTGGTCAGCACATGACCAACACCGATTCGCAGCCTTTCCAGGACCTCATTCCCGCGATCAGCGTGCGTGAGAACGAGCGTGGTTCGCAGATCGGTGCTGGTTGGGATCCGCAGTGGCATCAGGTGACGGACGTCTACACGACGTACAGCGACAAGGATTTCCGGCTCGGTTTGAACGCCGCGCAAACGACGCTGTCGGCGATCGCCTTGCTGACCGGTGCCGGTGTCGGCAAGTGATTCAAACATCATGAACTCTGATCAAATATGAAACTGACTCGTGTCGTATCTGGGTTGGGACTCCTCGCGCTGACAGCCGGTGTTCAGCGCGTTGCCGCGCAGCAGAGCGCGAGCCAGGTGTCGCAAGCCGCGAAGCCCGCCGATCCTCGCATCGAGCGCCTCAAGGGTGAAGCCCTCACCAAGGTCGAGGGACGCGCGAAGCAGATCCAGGAGATGGTGGACATGGTCTTCTCCTTCGGCGAGCTCGGGATGCAGGAGTTCGAGACGTCGAAATACCTCACCGGCATCCTCGAGCAGAACGGATTCACCGTCGAGCGCGGCGTCGCGGGAATTCCGACGGCGTGGGTTGCCAAATGGGGCTCGGGGAAGCCCGTCATCGCGTTAGGCTCGGACATCGACGACATCCCGCAGGCGAGCAATAAGCCCGGTGTCGCCTGGCACGAGCCGATCATCGAAGGCGCGCCGGGTCACGGCGAAGGCCACAACTCGGGGCAGGCGGTGAACATCGCCGCGGCGCTGACGGTGAAGGAGATCATGCAGCGCGAGAAGATGCCCGGGACACTCCTGCTCTGGCCCGGTGTTGCCGAGGAGGAGCTCGCGGGAAAGGCGTTCCTCGTCAGGGCCGGCGTCTTCAAAGACGTCGACGCCGTGCTGTTCACGCATGTCGGCGACGATCTCGGCGTCTCGTGGGGCGCGGGCGGTCAGAGCGCGCTCATCTCCGCCGAGTTCCGATTCGAGGGCGTCTCGGCGCACGCCGCCGGCGCGCCATGGCGTGGACGCAGCGCGCTGGATGCGGTGATGCTCATGGGACAGGGAATGGAGTTCCGCCGCGAGCACATTCGTCCCCAGGCGCGTGTGCATTACGTCATCAAGGATGGCGGTGACCAGCCTAACGTCGTGCCAAGCCGCGCGTCGGTGTGGTTCTACTTTCGCGAGCAGGACTACGACAAGACGATGGAGTTGTTCGAGACGGCGAAGCGCGTTGCGCAGGGCGCGGCGATGATGACCGACACCAAGCTCGCCGACGTGCGCATCCTCGGGTCGGCGTGGGACGGGCATTTCAACAAGCCCATCGCCGAGGCGACTTATGAAAACATAAAACGCGTCGGACTACCGGAGTGGACAGAAAACGATCAAACGTTGGCGAAGGCCGTGCAGGCCGAGGTCAACGCGCCGCAGACTGGACTGCGCAAGGAAGTGGCTCCGCTGCGCGGCGCGGAGAAGCTGGAGAACTGGATGGGCTCCGGCTCGGATGACATCGGCGACGTCTCGTGGAACGTGCCGACGGTCACGCTGCGATACCCGGCGAACGTCCCCGGTCTCCCCGGCCACATGTGGGCGAACGCCATCGCCATGGCCACGCCACTCGCGCACAAGGGTGTGATGGCGGGCGCGAAGGTAGAGGCGCTGACGATCATCGACCTGCTGACGCAGCCGAAGATCGTCGCCGATGGCTGGACATATTTCCGCGATGTCCAGACGAAGGACCGACAGTACAAATCCTTCCTCTCGCCTACCGACCAGCCGCCGACGTTCCTGAATGCCGAGACGATGGCGAAATACCGGCCGGCGATGCGCGCGTACTACTACAATCCCGCGAAGTACGGAACGTACCTGGAGCAGTTGGGGATCAAGTACCCGACCGTGAAGCAGAAGACGGCGACGCCGTAGGCGATGGGCGATTGGCTATGGGCGATGGGGTGTGGCGGCTGAGGGCTCACGTCCGCGTTATCAAGACCCCGTAAGCGAAGGGATCCGGGAGCAGGAGCGGGGCCCTCCGGGGAGCTACGGCGATCCTGCCATTGTCTCCTCGTGCGGGAGGACTCCTCGCGGGAATGGCAGGATCGCCAATATCGTCCCCTGCGGACCCCGCTCCGCTCCCGGACGCATGCTCTGTACGCCTTGTCATCAGCACACGACCGATGCTGAGGGCCTAGCCATCACTTCCGAGCGCGAGCAAACAGCCACGCGCGGCGTGTGCTCCACTCGACCGTGATGCGCGCGGTCCCATCGATGCGCGCGACGAATCTGAGCAGCTGCTCGAGCGAGAACCGCTCGAGGCGCCCGCGTCGGAGATCCGATACCCGTGGCTGGTCCGTGCCTAACAAGTCCGCGGCGTAGACTTGACTCCGGCTATGCAGCCGCGCGACGACGAGCTGCGCGAGTTGTCGCTTCAGCTCCGGAATCGGGTCTTCGGGTTTGGTAATCGGTTTTTTGCGCGCATGGATCACGAGCCCCAAGATCACCGCGATCCGGCGCGTGCCCGCAATCGCCGCGTTGCGCCACGCGTCGAACGCACGCGGAAGCGTCTTGCCATCACGCGCCGTCGGCGATTCGCTACCTCGTCACACCGTGCAAAGCATGCTCCGGGAGCGGGAGCGGGGTCCGAAGGGGACGATATTGGCGATCCTGCCATTCCCCCGAGGAGTCCTCCCGCACGAGGAGATAATGGCAGGATCGCCGTAGCTCCCCGGAGGACCCCGCTCCTGCTCCCGGATCCCTTCGCTTACGGGTCTTGATAACGCGGAATGAGGCCTCAGCCGCCACACCCATCGCCCGTCGTCCGACCCCCGTCGCCCATCGCCCATCGTCGCTAGATGTATCGCATCCACGCCGCCGGTCGTGTCGCCTTACGAGCGGCATACCATCGGCATGGTACGTACAGGAGCGCCACGCAGATCGCGAACACGAGATATAGGAGTCCTAAACTCCACCGATCCGTGGGCGGGATGGAGACATATGGCGCGGAATCGAAGCGCGACGCGCCGACCGTGCCGTCGCGGACGAGCCAGGTGACGAGTGCCACTGCATGAATGAGCGGGATGTGCAGCAGGTAGTAGAACATCGGCACGCGTCCGAAGGTCGTCACTACGTTCGCCCACCAGCCGCGCGCCTTCTCCGCTAACGGAATCAGCGCGATCATTGGGCCGAGGGTCATCATCAGGAAGAGCGGCGACGCGGGGTATTTTTGCTGATTGAGGGCGCGCAAGAACGCGGGCGGCGCGCCGGCCGGCGCCGGATTTCGCGCTACTATGATGGCGGCGATGACCGCGAAGAGCGCCGTCGCGGCGAGGCCGATGCGCAGCGATAGTCGATGCCGCTCATCATCGCCGCGCACCACGATCATGCCGAAGCCATAACCGGCGGCCATCACGCCGATCCAGGGCACGAGCACGTACAGTATCGAGATCGACGTCGGGCCGACGTTGACCTCACCGCCGAGATAGAGGAATTGCCAGAACCACTGCATCGCGTGCGGCGTGAGGCCGGCGAGCGGCGTGAGCAAGTTCTGACCGAAGATCAATATCAAGCCAATCACGCCAACGGCCGCCGGAGGCAGCTGCACCAGCGCCGCCATCAACACCATGCACCAGCCAAGCATCCAGATGACACCGGCGAGGAGATGAGTGAAGTCGACGCTGAAGGTCCACGCGACGTGCAGCAGAGTGAGCTCGAGAGCGACGAGCAGCAGGCCGCGCGTCAGGAGATGGCGCGCGAGAGCCTTGGTGTCACCGAGACGCTGGCCGAGCAGGAACGCGCCCGTACCGGCGAGGAATACGAATGAAGGCGCGCAGAAGTGCGTCACCCACCGCGTGAAGAAGACGCCTGGTGTCGGTCCGCCGGCCGGCACACCGGAGTAGACGCGCACGTGATCGATCGCCATCAGGACCATGACGACGCCGCGTATGAGATCGAGGGACGCAATGCGCGTGGTCGGGCGACCGGTCGCGGCCGGCGGCGCGTACGTCGAGGTACGGGTTGCTGTAGACGTCGCGGACATAACGAGTAGAGGGTAGTTGGTAGAGGGTTGCGGGTCGCGGCAAGGTGCTTTCAGCCTCTACCCTCTACCCTCTGCCCAATTGACCACTTCCGACAACCAGCAGTCTGCCAACGGTCGCGGGCCTGCAGCGAACGGTCAACTACCGAGGACTCGGAGGCGCTCGGCGACGCGCTCGCGGCGGCGGCGGCTCACCGGTACACGCGTACCGTCGCGCAACACGAGCACCGTGTCGCCGGCGTCGCCCCGCAGTTCGCGAACGCGGTCGATGTTCACGATCGCGCCGCGATGAGCACGTACAAAACGATTCGCGTCCAGCCGTTGCTCGAGCAGCGCCAGCGACTGGCGCATGAGGTGCCGACGGCCGCGCGCGTGGATCGCGGCGTAGTAGTCGTCGGCTTCGATCCAGTCGATCTCGTCGATGTCGAGCACCAGCTCGCCCGTGGCAGTCGGGACAATGAGTCGGCCGACGCCCGACGTCGTGAGGTGCTGACGCTCGCGCTCAGAAAGTAGTGACGAGAGCCGCCGCGACAGCTCGACGGCGGCCAGCGCCTGGAGTTGTGCGCGGCTTCGCTGCACCGCCTCCGCGAAGCGTGCCTCCTCGATCGGCTTCACGAGGTAATCGAGGACGTGCGCGGCAAAGGCACGCACGGCGAAGTCGTCATAGGCCGTCACGAGGATGATCGCGGGCATCGGCGTGGTGCTCAGTTCCGACAACACGGCAAAGCCATCCGGCCCCGGCATCTGCACGTCGAGAAAGAGCAGATCGGGGCGCAGCGACCGCGCGAGCTGGATCGTCTCTCGGCCATTGCGCGCCTCGCCGACAACTACGACGTCGGGCTCACGCGCGAGCAGCTGCCGGATGCCGCGGCGCGCCAACGGCTCGTCGTCGGCAATCAGTGCTCCAATCACCACGCGATCAGTCATTCGCGCCACGCCGCAATGGGAATCGCACACTGGCAATCGTGCCTCCATTTTCGGCGCGGCGCAACTCCAGTCGTCCCGCGGCCCCGAACAGCGTCTCGAGGCGGGCCCGGGTGTTCGTCAGGCCGACGCCGCCGGTCGGCACGCTGGCGCCGTAGCCCGGCCCATCGTCGCGAACGGTGAGCGCGAGATCGGCACCATCCGCCGCGGCGGAAATCTCGATGATGCCTGCCTCGGCGCGCCGCGCGATACCGTGACGGATCGCGTTCTCTACCAATGGCTGCAGTATGAACTCGGGGACGAGCGCATCGCGCACCGACGCGTCGATCGACCATCGTACCTGCATGCGGTCCGAAAAGCGTACCTGCTCGATGGCGAGGTATTGCTCGAGGAAGTGCAATTCGTCGTTGAGCGGCACTTCCTGGCGCTTCTCGCCCTGAAGGACCTGCCGTAGCACCCCGCCCAGCAGCTCGAGCATCCGTGAGGCGTCGCGCGTCTTCTGATCGCGCACGAGAACGGCGAGCGCGTTGAGACTATTGAAAAGAAAGTGGGGGTTGAGCTGCATGCGCAGCGCACCTAACCGTGCTTCGGCGAGCTGCGCCGCGAGTCGTGCCTGCTGCGCCTCGCGTTCCCGCGCTTCGGCAAAATACGTAAATGCATACACACAGCCGAGCAGGGCAAAGTACAGCACCACCGACCAGGGCACGCTCGTCATCACCCAGCTCAGATAGTCGCGGGGGAAGTGACCCTGCCATGGATAGGTGTCCAACAGCCAGCCGGCGGTGATGCCGAGCGTCGCCCAGCCGACGCAAAGGAGCAGGGCGCCCAGTGTGTGGATCGCGATCACGCGACCAAGGCGATCGCGACGCAGCGGCACGTGCCGCGCGAGTGTGATGATGATCGGTGTCAACGCGGCGACAAAGAGCCATTCGCCGCTGGAGAAGATGACGTTAGGCCACGAAACGCGACGCGCGCCGGCGAGGCGTGATTGGAAGTACGCGTCGAGGGCGCTGAGCGTCGCCGGCACGAGACACGCAAGCGCGATGAGGCGCCAGCGTGGGCGATTGATGGCAACTACACTGCTCGTCGTCACGGCGAGAGTGTAGCGTGATGCGTGGCGCGTGGCGAGTGCGTGGAGCGTGGAGCGTGGAGCGTGGAGCGCGGGCTGAACGGCTTTACGCTCGCATCACGCGTCACGCATCACGCACAAGGGATCGACCCGCGCCGCTCGACGGGCTGGGAAGTACGTCGCGGCCAACACGACTACGAGCAGGACGCCGACAACGCCTCCGTAGATCAACGGGTCCATCGCGCTCACCTCGAACAGCAGGCTCGCCATCGCTCGGGCGGCGAGGAGTGCGACGGCCACGCCGATGAGAATTCCAACGCCGGCGGTGCGCAGCCCCTCACCGACGATCATGACCGTGATCCGCCGCTCGAGAGCACCGAGCGCGGTGCGGATCCCGAGCTCGCGCGTGCGCTGTCCGACGGTGTACGAGATCACGCCGTAGATCCCCACTGCGCCGAGGCAGAGGCCAAGCGCCGCGAAGCACGTGAGCAGGAGCGTGATGACACGGCTCGTCTCCGTGGACGACGCGAACAGCTCGTCGAGCGACCGCATCTCGGCAACCGGAACCGATCGGTCGAAGGAGTGGACAGCGGCTCGCAGTTGACCGGCGAGCAGCAGGGGATCGGTCGCGCTACGCACGACGAAGTGCATGAAATGAAGATCCTGCTGCGCGTTTGGCCGGTATGCCTCCTCAACCGGCGAAGCCGAGGGCGAGGCAGAGCGAACGTCGCCGACGATCCCGATGATCGTCGCCCACGTCCGACTTGTCGCGTTGCCAAGCTTGATTCGCTCGCCGATTGGATCGCGATCGGGCCAGTAATGCTTCGCCATCGCCGCGCTGATGATTATGACCGGCGGAGCGTCTCGCGTATCAGCCGCGTTGAACAGCCGCCCGCGCACGAGTGGAATCCGCATAGTACCGAAGTAGTCGCCGACGACGGATCGCCACACGATGCTCGGGTGCGTCGCGGTGGCCGGAATGGGACGCGTCTCGATGTCGAGACTGCCCTGCCAGTTGAATCCACTGAGCGGCAGGTGCTGCGCCGCCCCAATGCTCTTTACTCCGGGAATGATCGCCACGCGCCTAACGACTTCGTCGAAATACGTCGTCGCGTTGGTGCCGGCGCCGAGCTGACCGCTGGTCGGTTGGATGAGGAATGTCGCAACGTTTCGCGGGTCGAATCCGACGTTCACGTGGTTGAGCCGCCAGAGGGTTTTCGTCATCAGCGCCGCGCCCGCGACCAGCACCACGGCCAATGCCACCTCGGCGACGACCAGCGCGTCGCGCATCGTCGAGTGCGAGCGACTGCTCGACCCGGCCGACCCAGCGCGCAGCGCGCCTTCGGGGTCGACACGCGAGCCGAGCAGCGCCGGTCCGATCCCGAAGAGCAAGCCGGCGCCGGCAATCACCGCGATGCACGTCGCGAGGACAGCGCCGTCGATCCCGACGGACGACAGCAGCGGCAGCGTCGATGGCAATAGGGTCTTCAGAGCGCGCATGCCTAACGTCCCGGCCAACACGCCGAACGCTCCGCCCGCTACCGCCAGCATCAGGCTCTGCACGAGAAACTGCCGCACGATCTGCCCGGCCGAAGCGCCGAGCGCCCGGCGCAGGGCGAGCTCGCGGCGCCGGCCGGCGGCGTGCGCGAGCAGCAGGTTGCCGACGTTTGCGACGGCGATGAGCACGAGCAGCCCGACGGCGCCGAGGAGAACGAGCAGCGACCGCCTGACGTTGCCGACGAGGCTCTCGTGCAGACTGGTGACTTGCGCGCCGCGTCCGTAGTCGTCGGCGTAGTTGAATTGGACGCGCATGCGCGGCGTGAGCGCGGCGAGCTCCGTCGTCGCCGCTGCGAAGGTGGCGCCCTGGGCCAGGCGGCCGAAGCCGAGCGAGAGCTGGCCGGTGTGGAATGGCGAGGAGGGATTGATCTGAAGTGGCAGCCAGGCGTCGACGCCTGATTGAAAGGCCTCGAATCCGGCCGGAATCACGCCAACGATGCGCGTCGGCTGACCATCCATGTCGACGACACGGCCAATGGCGCCGCTGTCCGCGCCGAACTGCGTCGTCCAGAGCTCGTTACTGAGGACGGCGACGTCCCAGGCCCCGCGCTCTGATTCGTTAGGCGCGAAGGGGCGGCCGATGGCGGGGTGCACGCCAAGCACGCTAAAGAAGTTCACGGAGACGCGCGCGGCGTGGAGCTGTCGCGGCTCGCCGGCGCCGGTGAGCGCGATCCCCCACCCCGGGCTGAACGCAGCCACGGATTGCAGCGTCCGGGAATTCTGCTGCAAGTAGAGCAGCTCGGCGTTCGAGATGGCGCGTCCGGGCCAGATCGCGGCGAGCCGCTGCGGGTCGCTATACGGAAGGGGGCGCAGGAGAACGCCCCGGACGACGCTGAACATGGCGGTGTTCGCGCCGATACCGAGGGCGAAGGTGAGGAGCGCTATGGTAGTGACGGCCGGCTGACGCCGCGCCTGACGCAAGGCGAATACGGCGTCCTGTCGCAGGACGGCCAACCATTCTCGAAGCATGGATCGATCCCTCGCGAGGAGACGAGAGATAGACAGGGGTTTCGCTGAAATCGTTGCCCCGCGTGGTGCGTGGTGCGTGGTGCGTGGGGCGTGAAGCGTGGTGCGTGGGGCGGGGCGCGGGACGCGGGGCGCGGGACGCGGGGCGCGGGGCGCGCCACGCATCACGCGCCACGCGTAAACTCGCGATACTCGCGCTCGATCTGTTCAGGCGTCGAGTGAGCATCCAGGATCAGGACGCGATAACGAAACGTCGTGGACTGGCCCGGCGCGAGGCGCAGGTCGAGCGAGTCCTTGCCCTGGCTGAAGATGCGCGCGCCCAGCGGATTCGCGGCAAAGAGTCCGTAGCCTCGGGCGTGCCAATACGCCGGGGACCCGGGATTCCGCGGATGATCGAGGATCGCGAGAGTCACCGGTTTGCCATCCACGTCACCCTCGAGCGTCACCCAACGGGCGCGGGTTCCCCACACCGAGTCACCGGCCAGCCCTTCGGAGCTGCGGTAATGGCCCGTGACGCCGCTGTTGTCGAGCACCGGTGCCGTCGTCGCATGGCCGCTGGCGTCGATGGACAGCTCGGGGTGTGTTGCCGGTTGCTCGAGCGCGCGCGCGACGCGCATGCCGAAGAAGCCGTCCTTCTGGTCGGTGAGGCGCACCGTGTCGCCGAGGGCGGTGAGAGTCGTTAGGCGATCGATCGTGCGGCGGCCGACGGCGGCACCAAAGACGAAACGCGTGTCCTCGCGGAGCATCGCGTGGCCTCGGAAGTCCACCCACTCGGCGGTGACGTCCAGCGTCCCCGATCCCGCGCCGCTCCGAACACCACGGATCGCGCGTTGGACGATCGTGCCCATTTTCGGCGCGCGCTCGGCGGGGATCGCCGTGGAATTGTTCCAGAAATCCAGCCCGTTCACGTCTTCGTGGGTGAGCCACATACCCACCTGGTGCGGGTGATCCACGTGCTCCCGCGGGCGGGGCGCGAGGGGGAAGCCACGCGTTACGATGACACCCGAGGCGGCGCGAATCGGGTACAGGACCGGCTTCTTTATTTCGCTCGGCCAGATGTACGAGGTGAACGGCACTCCATCCACGAGTACGTCCACGCGCTGCTCGGCGTCATGGCGTACAATGTCCACACGCGGGGCGACTTGCGTGGCGCGTAGTGCGTGATGCGTGGTGAGTGGTGCATCGACCACATAGAGCGCCACAAGCGCGGTGAGCGAGAGTGTTAGGTGTCTCATTCCGACTATCGGCGAGGAATGGCCAACGATACCACTTGGGCGGAGGGATGCAAAGCCGCTGCTGGCGAGGCGGTCCGGGCCGGTTGCATGCTGGCGGTCGGCTATGCATATCTCGGGTACGCCGCCATTGGGCAGCTCACCCTCGTTCAACGTTAGGCACCGAGTTATGAGCTCCATCTCTCGCCGCAATTTCATCAAGAGCACCGCGCTCGTCGCCGCGGGCACCACCCTTCCCGCGCGCTCCTGGCGCCACATCATGGGAACGAACGACGACCTTCGCGTCGCTGTAATCGGCCTCAACGGCCGCGGTCGGAATCACCTCTCCAGCCTCGCCAAGATCTCCGGGGTCCGTGTCGTCGCCATCTGCGACGTCGATCGAGCGATCCTGGAGCGTGTGGCGCCGACGGTGAATCAGGGCAACGTCAAGACGTACGTCGACGTGCGAGACCTCTTCGCCGCGAACGATGTCGATGCCGTCACGATCGCGACGCCGAATCACTGGCATTCGCTGGCGGCAATCTGGGCGATGCAGGCGGGAAAGGACGTCTATGTCGAGAAGCCTGTCTCGCACGAGATCTGGGAAGGCCAGCAGCTCGTCGCCGCGGCCAGGAAATACAATCGCGTGGTGCAGGCGGGGATGCAGATCCGCTCCGGCGAGGGTTTGCGCGAGGCAGTCGACTGGGTCCATGCGGGACATCTTGGTCGCATCACCGCGGCGCGCGGCTTCTGCTACAAGCGTCGCGAGAGCATTGGCAAGACCGAAGGTCCGCAGCCAGTGCCGTCGACGATCGACTACAATCTCTGGAGCGGGCCGGCGCCGCTCATCGCCCCACACAGAAATACCAAGAACGGAACGGTGCATTACGACTGGCACTGGTTCTGGCTCTACGGCAACGGCGATATCGGCAACCAGGGCATTCACCAGATGGATGTCGCCCGCTGGTTCCTTGGCGAATCTGGCTTCCCTCCCCGGTCCCTGAGCATCGGCGGCCGACTCGGTTACGTCGACGATGGTGAGACGCCGAACACACAGGTCGTGATTCACGAATACGCACGCGCGCCACTGATCTTCGAGGTGCGCGGTCTGCCGTCCAGGGCGGGACTCGTGGGCAGCGGCGCCGATCCACGCGCGAATGCCGACACGGCGGGCATGGATCAATACCACGGCGTGAGCATCGGCAACGTCATCGACTGCGAGGGCGGTCGCCTCATCACGAAGACGTACGAAACGGCGACGGCCGTGGACAAGAACGGTAAGGTAATTCGCGAGTTTCGCGGCACCGACCGCCACATGCAGAACTTCGTCGACGTGGTGCGCAATCGAAAGACGCAGGAGCTCTATGGCCCGGTCCAGGAGGGACACGTCTCGAGCTCACTCTGCCATCTCTCGAACGTCTCGTATCGACTCGGCCGGGCAATGCCGGACGCGGAGTTGCGTGACATGATCAAATCCTCATCACCGCTCACGGAGGCGTACGGCCGGATGTGCGAGCATCTCGCGTCGAACAACGTGGATCTGTCGAAGACGCCTCTGACGCTCGGCATGCCGCTGCTCATCGACCCCGCCGCGGAGCACTTCACCGGACCGGATGCGACGCGCGCAAACGACCTGCTCAAGCGTGAGTATCGCGCTCCATTCGTCGTACCGACGGTAATTCAGGCGTGACGAAAGCGCCGGGTGATCGGACCGATGATATCGACGTCGCCGAAGAAGTCATCGCTCGACGCGAGGCCGTGCAGCGGCTCGCGTTGCTGCTCGGCCTCGGCTTGTCGGGAGTGGGCCTGGAGCCGGCGCTGACGCGGAGCCTCGCGGCGGCGCGCTCGTCAGGCACGTGGACGCCGCGCGTATTGTCGGCGCAACAGCTCGAGCAGGTCGCGACGATCGCGGAGCACATCATTCCCACGACGGACACTCCCGGCGCGCGCGCCGTCGGCGTACCGGCGTTCGTGGACACGATGCTCGCCGAGTACTACACGCCCGCTGAGCGCGAGCAACTACTGGCGGGACTCGCCGCGATCGACGCTCGCGCGCGGAGGGCGTACGGCCGTTCCTTCCTCGACGCGCGAGCAAGCGAACAGGCAGCGTTGCTCGAGGCACTGGATCGCGAAAGTCTCGCGCCGCGAGCGAGCAACGAAGTGGTCGCGAACAGGGCGTCTCGGGAAACGGAGCGCGGCGGTGGAGGGCTCGTGAGTCCGAGCGGCGACACCTCGCGCGTTGGCGTGGCCGCGCAGCAGGACAAGGCGCCGGCGTTTTTCCGCACGATGAAGGAGCTCACCGTGCTGGGTTACTACACCTCCCAGCCCGGCGCGACGAAAGAGCTGCGCTATGTGCAGGTGCCGGGACGCTACGAAGGCTGTGTGCCGTTCGCGAAAGTGGGGCGCGCGTGGGCAACCTGATGGAGCCGTTCGACGCGATCGTCGTTGGGTCGGGCATGACCGGGGGATTCGCGGCGAAGGAGCTCACGGAGCGCGGTCTGCGCACGCTGGTGATCGAGCGCGGGCGCAACGTCGAGCATGGCAAAGACTACGTAACCGAGTGGATGCAGCCGTGGGATTTCCCGCATCGCGGCCGCGGTGACAAGGAGCTCTACGCCCGCGACTATCCGATTCAGAGCAAGAACTACGCGTTTGGTGAGGCAACGAAACATTTTTTCGTGAGCGATCGCGAGCATCCATACATCACGGATGGCGATCAGCAGTTTCGCTGGATCCGCGGCTACCACCTTGGCGGCCGAAGCCTGCTCTGGGGACGCGCCTGCTGGCGATGGAGTGACCTCGATTTCGAGGCGAATTTGCGCGACGGTCACGGTGTGGACTGGCCGATCCGCTACGCCGATCTCGCGCCGTGGTACAGCCACGTCGAGCGCTTCGTCGGCATTGCCGGTGAGCGATTAGGACTTTCATATCTACCTGACGGCGAGTTCTTACCGCCTTGGGAGTTGAACTGCGCCGAGCAGTTCGTGAAGCGCGGCATCGAGGGCGCGTTCAAGGGCAGGCACGTGACGATCACGCGCGTCGCGAATCTCACCCGCGATCATGAAGGGCGCACTCGCTGCCAGGCGCGCAACCAGTGCGCCCGCGGCTGCAGCTTCGGCGCGTACTTCAGCAGCTTGAGCGCGACATTGCCGGCCGCGCGCAAGACGGGGCGACTCACTGTCGTCACCGACGCGATCGTCGAGAGTGTGCTGTACGACGACAAGACGGATCGAGCGATCGGTGTCCGCGTCATCGATGGCAAGACGAGAGCGTCGCGTGAGTATCTGGGTCGTCTGATCTTTCTGAACGCGTCGACAATCGGCACCGCGCAGATCCTGCTGAACTCGAAGAGCCGCCGATTCCCGAACGGTCTCGCCAACTCGAGCGGCGAGGTCGGCCACAACCTCATGGATCACCTTTCCAAGGCGGGAGCGCATGGCGTGGTACCGGGACTGCAGGACGAGTACTACTTCGGTCGCCGTCCAACAGGCGCGTACATCCCACGCTTTCGGAATCTCGGCGGCAAGCCCGATGCGGGAGTGAGCTTCACGCGTGGCTACGGCATCCAGGCGGGAGCTGGCCGCGCGGGGTGGCAGCGCGGCAGTAGCTCGTTAGGTATCGGCACCGCACTCAAGCAAAGCCTGCGTGAGCCCGGCGAATGGACGATGAGTCTCCAGGGCTACTGCGAGTGCCTGCCGCGCCACGAGAATCACATCTCGCTCGACCCCGAGCGGAAGGACGCGTGGGGCATCCCCGTCGTGCACATCCACTGGTCGTGGAGCGAGAACGAGAAGGCGCTCCGTGCCGACATGAAGACGCAGTCGGCGGAGATGCTGGAGGCGGCGGGATGCAAGAACGTGCAGACCTATGACGACAACGCGCCGATGGGTTTCAGTGTTCACGAAATGGGCACGGTGCGCATGGGCCGCGACGCGAAGACGTCGGTGCTCAACGCGCACAACCAGGCGCACGACGTCCCGAATCTCTTCGTCACGGACGGCTCGTGCATGGCCAGTACGTCGTGCGTCAATCCCTCGATCACGTACATGGCGCTGACGGCACGCGCGGTTGCCTTCGCGGTCGAAGAGGTCAATCGGCGGAAACTTTGATACCTCCGCGTCCTACCCGTTGCCCGGCAGAGACAGGGGACGCGTTGACGTACGCGACTTCCAGTGCTCGGCGGCGATCTCGCGGTCGATCTGCTCGATACGATCCAGGATCGCCTTGGGCGGCGGCGCGTTCGGCGCGTGTACCCTGCCTAACGCGATGAAGCTCTCGAGGATCGTGCGGAAGCCATACGGCGAGAATCCTGCCGCGACGGCGAGCTTCGCGCCCTTGTAGTCGCAGAGATTCTCCAGCACCTCGCCGTAGCTGGCGCCGAATTCGTCCCAGCTCCATTGTGACGGTACATTCACGTCCCGGTTCTGGGTGCGCGCCAGGCTGTCGATGCGGCGCGATACCTGGCCGTCGTCGATGTGCTCGATCTCGTGCGCGATGACGGCGGCGGCTTCGTCCTCCGTGGCCATGTAAGCGAGGATGCCGCCCCAGATGACGATGTGCCCGCCAGGCAGCGCGAATCCACTCTTGATCCCCGGATGCGGATCGAAGTGAATCCGCCAGGGGAGTCGCCGTTGCGCGTGCTGGCCGAGCGAGTCGGCGATGTGCTGCAGATATTCTTCGATGCGCTGCGTCTCTGGTGAGGGCGCGATGCCGCGGTCGCGATCGAATTGCGCGGCGAGCGCGGCGCCGAGCGCGATCTCCTCGGAGTCCGTCGCGGCATGGACGCTGGAAAGGGGAAAGACCGGCGGGCCGCCGGCCGCGTGCGGCCTAACGATCGGCAGCGACATTGCGGCGGCGGCCGCGAACAGAAGCGTGCGGCCCATTGATTTGATCCTGCGTATCAGCTCTCGTTCAGGGCGATGATCGGGGCGACGCGCATCGCGCGCCGTGCCGGAACGTACATCGCGACCACGGCGATGACGAGCAGCAGCGATCCCACGCCGACCAGGGTCAGCGGATCGTGCGCGCTCACGCCGTAGAGCTGCTGTCGTAGCACATTCGTCGTGACAAGAGACAGGCTGATGCCGACGCCGAGACCGGCGACGATCGGCGCGAGACCGCGGCGCATGACGAAGCGCCAGATGAGCGCCGGCGTCGCGCCGAGGGCGAGCCGGATGCCGATCTCGTGCACGTGCTGGTTGACGAAGAACGAAACGACGCCATAAATGCCAACGATCGCCAGCACGAGCGCGATGCCGCCGAGCAGCGAGAGCAGCACGGTGTTCATCCGTGCTGTCGCGAGCGAAGCCCGCATGAAATAGCTCATCGACCTCGCCTCCGTGAGCGGCAGCGACGGATCGACGCGCGCCACCGCGCGCGACAGCGGATTGACGAGCGCCTCGGCCGATCCTTCGGCCGCCGGTCCGCGAACGACCACGACCAACGAGCGCTGAATGAGCGGCCACATCAGCTCCGGCGTCTGCTCGTACGGAATGTAGAACGCCGGCGCGGGCTTCTCGTTCAAGCCCGACTCGTGCACGTCCCCCACGACGCCGACGACCGTGCGGTACTTGGGTCCATTCTTCGGCGCGACACCGGCAATCCCATGACCAAGCGCTTCGCGCGGCTCGATATTCGGCCAGAGCAGCCGCGCCAGCGCTTCGTTGATGACCGCCACCTGCGGCGCCGCGGCGTTGTCCGTCGTCGCGATGTCCCGACCGGCAATCAACGGAATGTGCATCGTGCCGAAATAGCCACTGCTGGTGAAGCGCACATTCGCCTGCGGCGACTTGTCGTCGATTGGGCGATCTTCCGCCTGGACGGACGACTGCATCGACGAGCCGGAGAGCGGCGCGACCGACGTGATGGCGGCCGATTGGACTCCGGGAATTCGCGCCGCCTCGTCGCGGATCGCGCCATACGCGCGTGTAATCCCCGCAGCGGTAGGATAGCGGGCGCCGGGCAGAATGAGCCGCGCCGTGAGCACGCCGCGGGGATCGAAGCCGGGGTCGATGCGTTGCATGAGCCACGCGCTTCGAATGAGGAGGCCCGATCCGACGAGCAAGGTGATGGCGAGCGCCACCTCGGCGGCAACGAGCACCGGGCGGAGGCGATCGCGCGTCACCGAGCCGCGGCCTCCCTCGCGCAGCGTCTGTTGCAGCTGAGGGCGGGCGGCCCGCAGCGCGGGAAGCAAGCCGAAGACGAGGGCAGCGAGCACGCTGATGCCTAACGTGAAGGCGAGGACGCGGGCATCGATGCGCGCGTGGTCGAGACGCGGCACGTCTTCGGGGCTGACGGCGAGGATCACGCGCTGCAAGCCGTACGCGACGAGAAGGCCGCCGGCGGCGCCGCTGATGGCGAGGACGAGGCTCTCGGTGAGGAGTTGCCTGACGATTCGGCCGCGCCCCGCGCCGAGAGCGGCACGGATGGCCAGCTCCTTGGTTCGGGCGCTGCCACGCGCGAGCAGCAGGTTGGCGACATTTCCGCACGCGATGAGGAGCACGAAGCTCACGGCCCCGAGGAGCACGAGCAGCAGCGATTGATAGTCGCCGACGAGCCCGTCCCGGTAGCGATGCGCCACGACGCCATAATCCGTAAGCGCGAGCGTTCTATATGTGAGGTGCGTGCTCAACTCACGCTCGGCGGGAGTTGCCGCGGCGCCCGCTTGCGCAGGCGTGACACCGGGCCGGAGCCGCGCGACAACCCTGAGATAATGCTCACCATACTTCGTCGCGTCATCTGATGAGAACGCGATGGGCGTCCAGATGTCTTCGCTGCCGCGAGTGAGGTCGAAGCTCGGCGGCATGACGCCAAGGATCGTGTGCGGCGTGCCGTCCATCTCGACGCGTCGATTCAGTACGCCGCGGTCGCCATTGAAGTGGCTCATCCATAGCCGATAGCTGATGACGGCGACGTTCGACTGACCGGGTGCGTCCTCCTGGGCGGTAAAGGTGCGACCGATGAGCGGATGTACGCCGAAGACGGCGAAGTACTCGGAGCTGACGTGGGCGCCGGTGATCATCTCCGGCACATCGCCGATTCGCATCGTGATGCCCGCCTGCAACACCGCGGCGGCGACGTGCTCGAAGGCGGGCACACTGCGGAAGGCGAGGAACTCGGGCGGAGACGGATCGGTCAGCTCGCCTTTGCGCGTCGGTTGCACATTCACGATCCGATCGGCGTCCGGATATGGCAGGGGACGCAGCGCGACGGCGTCGAGCGCGCTGAACACGGCGGCGGTGGCGCCGATGCCTAACGCGAGCGTGATGCCGGCGATGGCCGTGAAGGAGCGCGCGCGGCCGAGCTGTCGCAGCGCGAAGGTCACGTCCTGTCGCAGCTCGTGCAGGTACTCGGCACGATGCGCGCGTCGGTCGCGCTCCTCGCCGTAACGTCGACACTCGGCGTTGATCGACGCGCTGTCGCCAAAGCGCCGCTCGGCTTCGGCCCGTGCATTCGCTCTGCTCATGCCCTGCTCCATCAGCTCGCGGGTCGTCATCTCGAGATGAAAGGCGAGCTCGCGCTCCACCTCGTCCTGCACGGAGGTGCGGAAGAAACGCGGCCAGCGCCGGCGTCGTGTCACGAGGGCAGCAAGAGCGGCTTCACGGCGGCGACGAAGGTCGCGAACTCCTTCGTCTCGGCGCGCAGCTGCCGACGGCCCTTCTCGGTGATCTGGTAGAACTTGGCCTTGCGGCCGAGCTCCGAGGTGCCCCAATCGGCCTCGATCCAGCCATCACGCTCCATGCGATAGAGCGCGGGATAGACGGAGCCTTCCTCGACGCTCAACGCGTCATTGGTCTGCTCACGGAGCCACTGTACGATCGCGTAGCCATGTCGTGGTCCGAAGGTGAGCGTCTTGAGAACGAGAGCGTCGAGGGTGCCGTGAAGGCGATCTTTAACATTCGGCATCGGTGTTCCTTAGCGGTCTAGGCATTGATGGCGAGTTATTGCCTAGATGTCAAGGGATAGGGGCTAGGGGCTAGGGGCTAGGAGCTAGGGCTGGCGATCGCGATCTCAGCGCTCGGTTAGCTTTGCAGCGTGATGACACGTCCTGTCGAGACGCACTGATCCGATGGCACTCTTCAAACCATCCGCGCAACTCGGTCGGTGCGACGAGTGCCGCCGATTATTCGATCCCGTGTACGGCGGTGCGTGCGCGAACTGCGGGCGATTGCTCTGCCCCGTGCATCTGCATGGCGACTTCTGGCGGCGATTCGTCGCGCGCTGGGTGCCTCGGCAACGCGTGCTCTGCGTGCAGTGTCGCGGCGAATCCAAGTAACGAGCGAAGACGTGTCCAGGCCTCAAGGCATACCAACGTCGAACCGGAGGAGGAACGTGCGCGAAATCGGAGTGCGCGCGAACTCCTCGCGCGGTAAGACGTCTGGCGCTACCGACGATATTTCCGGATCGATGCCCGTGTACTTCGTGGAGGTCGCGAGGTTGCGGCCGGCGAGAGTCATCTCCGCCTTGCCGCCGATGTAACGCGCCCACTCGATCGGAAGGCGCCAGTGCAGCGCAAGCTCGCGCAACTTCACGAACGAGCCGTCGCTGGCGAAGCCGACGACAGCCTCGCCATTCGATTTGATCGCCGCGACCGCCGCGGCCTGCTCGTTCAGCGGCGCCGAAGGATCCTGCACCGCCTGACAGTTGCCGCGCTGGCAGCGATAGATGCCAGCGGTATTGACCACGGTGTTCCCGCGCCGATAATCGACAACCGCAGTCGCGCTGAGTCCGTACGAGAATTTCATCTCGGTGTGAATGCCCGATTCCACCGTGGGAAGGGATGGCTTCGCGTCGAACGCGCCGAGCTGCACCTCGTCGAGCTCGATGATGCCGTTGTGATTAGCATCCGCGAATGTGTATGGCGTGACTCGCACGGCTCCGACGGGTGAACCTTGGCGTGTAATGCCGTAGCCGCGGAACTGGGGCGCGCCGTCCAGGTGGGTGACACGGTTCTGGAGCGCGGCAAAGGACACTGTCGCGGTCCACTGCCATTCGAAAAAGCGGATCAACAACACCTGCGCGAGCACTTCGATTCCTTGATTCTGCATCACACCCGAGGCAACGGGGACTGGCCCACCGAACGGCGGAAGGCCCAAAGCGTCGAGCAACCTCGTACTAGTAGAGCGAAAGGCATTGACTGAAACGCGCGGAAAGTCCTCGAAGGTCGCGTCGAAGCCCAGCTCGATGCTACGCGTCCGCTCCGTCTTCACGGGCGAGCTCGTGGTGCCTATGATCTGAGTTGGCAATTCGTCTAGTGTTGCCAGATTGGGCAAAGCGCCGGGAAGCTCGGCGTACCCGGCGTGCAGACGAAGGTCGCGCGCTCCGTAGAGAGCAGCGGGCGGACTCCATGCTGCGTTGATTGACGGGAACAGGTCGTTACCGATATTAGTCCCAAAGAGACTACTCGCTAGGCGCTCGACCGAACCATTGATGACGAACGCCTCGGGAAGAGCGAGGTTTTGCGCGAGCGAGTAGGTGGTCCAGCTCGAGTTTTCGAAGGACGAGTTGGCGAAGGTAAGTGGCGTACCGGCCGAGTCGCTGATGCTTGCTGACTGCCTGGCATTGTCAAAGGTGATCGCCGTCGCCGCGTGTACGGCTCCGAGCTGGTAGTGCGCAACCATGCGGGCGCTTCGGGTGGTGATGTCGCTCTCGTCAGTGGCGCGGAGGTTGGGCGACGTATGGCCGCCAAGCGGCCCGAAATCATCGCCGCGCCAGTTCTGGGTAACGCGATCGCGGGCCACGAGCGCGGCGGATTCCAGCCAGGAAAGCGGCTCCAAGCGCACCGACAGACCGCCCGTCCAATGACTCATCAGATGGGACGGATACAGAGAGTCGATGATCGCGGGTTCATGATATCCTCGATTGATCGTGCTCTCCGCCGCTCCAAGGAGTCCCTGAGTAATTACATCGCTCGCGAGATCAAGTGGGCCGTCGATGCCCATCCGCGCATTGTCGCGGACATAGCCGCCGGTGCCCTGCACCACGAGCCGGCCGGGCAACGCTCGAGTAACCTTCGCGCGGAGACCCAACCGCCCATCGTCGTCATGCGGCAACACGCCTTGGCGGTGCAGGCCAGTGGCGCCGACATACATATTGGTGCCTAACGCCTTCCCGCCTACGCTCAGGTGAGCGAGCCCCGAACGTCCCGTGCGAAAGGGGCTCTCCTGCTCCAGTGGATTGAATACGTCGAGCCCCGTCGGCGCACATGAACCAGCCGCGACAGCCAGCAGGCTGCAATCGGTTGGTTGTCCCGTGATCGGCGATGTACCCACTCGCCGATAGTTCGCCGGAAACTTGTCAGGTGCGACGTCACTGAGGTACTGGACGCGCCCATCGAAAATAAGCGGCCCGTTGCCGCCGGATTTGGTGGTCACGACGATGACACCCGCGGCCGCGCCGGCACCGTAAAGCGCCGCCGCCGGACCACTCAGGATTTCGATCCGCTGGATGTCTTCCGGGAAGAGGTCATCGAGGCGAGACGGCCCTACCGTCTCGCCCAGAAACGGAACAGTGTCCGCCTGACGAGCGTCCACTCGCGCGCCATCGACAATCAATATCGGCGCGGTCGAATTAAAGAAGCTGACCGGTCCACGCAGCATGACGAGCGATCCATCGCTCGCCCGGCCGCCGGAACGAAGAACGCGCAATCCGGGCAGTCTCGCCTGCAAAAGTTCGGAGAATGTGGGTGCTGTCGATGCGGCGATCTCCGCGGAATCAATCACGCCAACGGAGACGCCCGCCGCCCGCAACGGCGCCCGCGCGAGCGGCCCAGTGGCGATGGTCGATGAGTCGACCCGCGTCGAGTCGGCCCGACCCTGGGAATGCGCGGTGCGCGCCGTGAGCGCTTGGAGAAACGCTGCCGTCGCGACGACGGCAAGAAGTCTTGTTGTGTGGCGCACGGAGACTGAGCGGTTTTGACAGTGCAGACATTCGCACCTCGACCGCCTGACGACAAGCCCAGGCGGCCGACGCGCTCAGCGCCGTGTCGATGTCAGCGTTTGCGAATGCTGTTGAACGAGTCGGGTCGCCCAGAAGCCACCCGCAGCCATCGTCATCACCGCGATCGCAATCCATACGTGAGCGCGGCGCCAGCCAATGTGCCGGCTCGCCCGCACTGCACGCTCGAGCGCAGTCGCGAGTGCATCGGCGCTCGGAAAACGGTCGTCGGGCGATGAGGCGAGAGCGCGCATCACGACCGACGCCAGTTCGTCGGAGACATGGGTCGCGAGCGCCGCGAGGCTCGGGCGCCCGGCTCGCTCGTCGCGCGAGGCAAATGGCTGCGTGCCCGTGAGCAGCTCATACAGGACGCAACCGAGCGAGTACACGTCGCTGCGCGCGTCCACATCGGGCTCGCCGGTCGCCTGCTCGGGACTCATGTACGAAGGCGTGCCGAGCACCGAGCCGCCGTGCTCGGATGGGCCGTGGCCGGTGGCGGACATCGCCCGCGCGATCCCGAAATCCGCGACAACCGCGTGCCCCTCGTGCAGGAGAATGTTCTCGGGCTTGATGTCGAGGTGAATCACCCCACGCCGGTGGGCGTAATCGAGGGCGCGGGCGATCTCTCCACCGAGGCGAACCACCTCGTCAGGTGACATACGCGGCTCGCGGCGCAGGCGGTCGCGAAGCGTCTCACCCTCCGCGAACGGAGAGACGAAATAGAGCAGCGAGGGCTCGTTGTCGTCGACGGACTCCTCACCGGAGTCGTGCAGCGGCAGGATGTGCGGATGCGACAGGCCGGCCGCGATCTCGATCTCGCGAGCAAAGCGCGCGCGTCCACTGCGGCGCCCGACCTCGCTCCGGAGCGTTTTCACAGCGACCTGTCGCCCGTGCTTGGGATCGTGTGCCAGATAGACCGTCGCCATGCCGCCGCGGGCGATCTCGCGCATGATGTGATAGCGGCCGCCGAGCGTGACGGGCATTGGTGGTCCGACCGGCACGTCGGCCAGCAGCGGCGCGTACGTGATGACCGCCGGCGTCTCGAGAATGTTCGCGCCGAGATCGCACGCCTCGAGCAGCGCCTTCAGCTCCGCCCGAAGGGGTAGATCTCCGCCGCAGGCGCGGTCCACGTATGCGGGCCGCCGCATTGGGTCGAGCTCCAACGCGGCATCGAGGAGCGGCTCGAGAACGCGCCACCGCTCGCGAGACAGGTCGCCCAATGCGCCTAACGTGGTCATGCCCCGGCGCACATCTCCGAGTCGCGCGACGCCGTCAAATCCGCGCCGAGCGCGTGATAGAGAAGTCCGCGCGCCTTGATCCAGTCGCGTCTGACGGTGCGGACGCCAATGCCGAGTGCCTCGGCGGTCTCCTGCTCCGTCATCCCGCCGAAGAACCGGCACTCGACGACGCGCGCCAGCCGCTCGTCGATACGCGCCAGGTGCTCGAGCGCCTCGTGCAGCTCGAGGAGTGATTCGGCGTGATCGTTCGCGGCGACGAGATCTTCCTCGAGCGTGACGCGTCGCTGCGGGCCTCCGCGCTTCTCGGCGGCACGGCGGCGCGCGCGGTCCACGAGAATGTGGCGCATCGCGACCGCGGCGACACTGAGGAAATGCGCCCGATTGCGCCAGTCGGCGCGTTCGGCGCGCGCGAACTTGAGATACAGCTCGTGCACGAGCGCCGTCGTCGACAGCGAGTCGTTGGGCCGCACGGCCAGCTCCCGCCGCGCGACGCGGCGAAGCTCGTGATACACGAGGGGCAGGATTTGATCGAATGCTTCCCGCCGACCCGCACGGAGGTCGGCGAGAAGCGCCGTAAGGCTCGTCGACTCATCGGTCGAAGGTGTCGCGCGCTGCAGTGCCAGGTGTGGTTTCGACATTGCTGATCACATAGTCCAGAGGATTTGCAATGTCGAATCAAATTTTGATCGAAAATGTTCCGCAACTGATACGCAAATCCCTGACAACTCCGGCCAAGGGGTGAGCGGATGTTTAGAGACGCGGGGCGAGGGACGTGGGGCGCGGGCCGCGGGCCGCGACCGACGAACAGCAGATCCTTCGCTCCGCTCAGGATGACCGGGCCCGTCCTCCGCGATCCTCCGCGCACTCCGCGCCCTCCGCGTTAGTTCGCGAAACGTTACCCTCCCGAGCTCCGTAGGGCCGTCGTCTTCGACCCCCAAAGGCCCCGATGAGCCTACGGCAAAACATCACTTACGCGTGCCGATCACTGGCGCGCGCTCCCCTGTTCAGCGTCGCGGTCATCCTCACGCTGGCGATCGGCATCGGCGCGGCAGCAGCCATTTTTGCCGTGGTCAATGCGGTATTGTTGCGGCCACTGCCCTACGAGCAGCCGGATCGGTTGGTCGGCGCTTGGCTGGACATGGCGCCCATCTCGTTGCGGCACGTCCAGCAATCGGCGGGGACGTATCGCACTTTCAAGCAATTCGCCCATACCGTCGACGGTATTGCCGCCTATCAGGACGGGTCGCTCAACATTGCCGATCCCGATGGCCACGCCGAGCCCGCGCGCGTCAGTATCGCGTGGATGACCGCGAGTGCAATACCGTTGCTCGGCGTCCAGCCCATTCGCGGGCGCCCATTCAGCGACGCCGAGGACCAGCCGAAAGCATCGCCAGTGGCGGTGATTAGCGAACACTTATGGCGCTCGCGCTTCGGCGCGGCTGCCGATGTGCTGGGAAAGAAAGTCATGCTCGGCGGGCGACTCACCGAGATCGTCGGGGTGATGCCGGAGCGATTCCGCTTCCCCAATTCGCACATCGATGCGTGGCTGCCGGAGCAGATCGACCCGAACGATCCATTTCCGGGCGGTTTCAACTACAACGTGTTCGCGCGGCTGAAGGCTGGCGTGTCGCTGGCGACGGCGGAGCGGGAATTCACGAATGTGCTTCCCCGCGTTGTGGAGGTCTCACCCAATTTCGCGCCCAGCGTCTCCGCGAAGATGGTGCTCGCGCAGGCGCAACCGGTGAATCACCTCGTGCCGATGCGTGATGACGTCATCGGCGATGCGTCGCGCACGCTGTGGATGGTGGCGGCAACGGCGCTCCTGGTCCTGCTCGTCACGTCCGCGAATGTCGCCAACCTGCTGCTCGTGCGCGCGGATGCCCGCTCACGCGAGCTGGCGGTGCGGTCGGCGCTGGGTGCAGGACGAGCGCGTGTATTGTCGCATTTCCTCACCGAAGCCGCCGTGTTGGCGGGCGTATCGGCTCTGTTGGGCATCGCTGGCGCCGTCGTCGCCACTCGTCTGCTGGTACGCGCGGGGCCGTCGGCGATTCCACGATTGGCGGAGATTCAGGTGGACGGTAGCGTCGTCGCGTTCACCGTCATCGTCGCGGCGATCGTCGCCACGATCTGCAGCACGTTTCCGGCGATCCGCTTCCTGCGCGGCAATCCGCTCGGCGGTCTTCGCGACGGCGGTCGCGGGGGCACGGCGGGCGGGCGGCGACAGCGTACACGGAGCGCCCTGGTGGTCGCACAGGTCGCACTCGCGCTCGTCGTGCTCGCCGCGTCCGGGCTCCTGCTACGGAGCTATCAACAGCTGCACGCGGTGAAGCCGGGATTCAGCGCGGACGGCGTGGCGACGCTATGGGTCGCGGCGCCGTCCGCGCGCTATCCGACGGACACGAGTGTCGTGCGTTTCTTCTCGACGCTCACCGAACGCATCGCGGCGCTGCCCGGGGTGCGCGCCGTGGGGCTCACGTCGCGGCTTCCCCTCGGCAACCAGGGGCAGAATCAGAATCCCTTTTATGTGGAGGGAGACGCGAGCACGGCAACGAAGATCCCACCGCTGGAATCGTACGTCACCGTGGACAGCGGATATTTTCGCGCGATGGGGATTCCTCTCGTGGCCGGTCGCTTGTTCGACCGACTCGATCGGCAGCGTCCGGAGGAAACCATAATCAGCCTCGAGACGGCGAAGAGATTCTTCCACGACTCGACAGGACAAGCCGCGCTGAACCACCGGTTCCAGGAGCTGCCTAACAGTCCGTGGCACACGATCATCGGTGTGGTGGGCAGTGTGCGGGACACAGGTCTCGCCGCACCGCCAGCCCGAAGCGTCTACTTCCCGGAGGCGATCAGGGCCGACACCACGCTGGGCCAGTTCCAGCGCACGCTCGGGATCGTGGCCCGGACCAGCGGGGACGTCGCGGCGACGACGCGCGCGATCCAGGGCGTGATCCGCGACATGGATCCAACGTTGCCGACGTTCGGCGTGCGCTCGATGCGTGACACGGTGGAAGCATCGATGGCGCTGCTGTCGTTCACGATGATCCTGCTCGTGGTCGCTGCGGGCGTCACGCTCGTGCTCGGGATGGTGGGCCTGTACGGCGTGATCGCCTACGTGGTGTCGCTGCGGAGCCGAGAGCTCGGCGTGCGCATCGCGTTAGGCGCACAGCCGCGTGCGGTCGCGACAATGGTGACGCGGCAGGGACTGCTGCTCTGTGGTGCGGGGATCGCGATCGGTCTCGTGCTGGTCGTGCTCGGCGGTCGGTTTCTGCGGTCGCTGCTGTTCGAGGTCGGCCCAGCGGACCCGGTGACGTTAGGCACGACGGTCGGCCTGATCGCCGCGTTCGCTTTGCTGGCGAGTTGGATTCCGGCGAGGCGGGCGGCCAGGGTCAACCCAGCTGAGGCGCTGAGGGCGGACTAGAAGACGCGGGCTCCTCTCGCAGGAGGCGTTTAGCTTTAATGGAGTCTTTGCGAGAGCTGTTATATGGCTGATTCTCCATTCATCGCACGCGGCTTCCACGCCAGGCGTGCACCGGCCAAGCCCGATCGCTTGCCGCCGGGGCAGTATGAGACGAGCGACTTTCCCGTGCTCTCCGCCGGGCCGACTCCGCACACGGCGCTCTCGAAGTGGAGCTTCACGATCGAAGATGGCGCGGGCCATTCGATGCGGTGGAGCTGGGACGAGTTCCAGGCGCTGCCACGCGAGACACCGACCGTCGACATCCACTGCGTGACGAAGTGGTCGAAGTTCGACACGAAGTGGGAAGGTGTCTCGGTGGACACGCTGTTGGAGAAGGCGCGCGCTGCGGGGGTTGTCGAAGGCGACTTCCTCACAGCGTTCTCCGACGGCGGCTACACGACCAACCTACCGATCGCGGACGTCAAAGGTGGCAAGGCGTGGATCGCATTTGGTTACGACGGCGCACCACTGCCACCGGAGCACGGAGGGCCGGCGCGGCTGCTGGTGCCCCATCTCTATTTCTGGAAGAGCGCGAAGTGGGTTCGTGGGCTCCGCATGATGCCGCGAGACGAGCCCGGATTCTGGGAGCAGCTCGGCTATCACGATCGCGGCGACCCGTGGCGTGAGCAACGCTATCAGGGCGACCCCTGAGGTGACCATCCCGCGCAGCGCACCAGCGCGACTCGAGTGGCGGGTCGCGCGGGTGACCGCCGTGCGTGAGGAGGCGCGTCACGCGCGCACGCTGGTGCTCGACGTGCCGGAGTGGCCGGGACATCGAGCGGGCCAACACGTCGATGTCCGACTCGTCGCGGAGGACGGCTATCAGGCGCAGCGCTCGTACTCGATCGCGTCGCCGCCGGAATCGACGCCGGTGGAGCTCACGATCGAGCGACTCGAGGACGGTGAAGTCTCGCCGTATCTCTGCGATGTGCTGCGACCTGGCGACGGCCTGGAGCTGCGCGGCCCAATCGGCGGCTACTTCGTCTGGGAGACCTCGTTAGGCGGTCCCCTGCTCCTCGTCGCCGGCGGATCGGGCGTGGTGCCGTTGATGGCGATTCTGCGTCATCGTGCCGCGGCCGCGGCGCCGGTGCGTGAAACCGTTCCCGTTCGCCTCCTATACTCGTCGCGAACCGTGGATGAGTTGATCTACCGTGACGAGCTGACACGCCTCGAAAACGCCGGCGATGTCGACGTCCATTTCACCCTCACCCGCGGTGCGCCGGCCGGGTGGACCGACTTTCAGCGGCGGATCGATCGGGCAATGCTCGCGGAAGTCGGCTGGCCCGCGGCGAGCGGCGCGCGTGCGTATGTCTGCGGTCCGACGCCACTCGTGGAAGCAGTGGCAAACCAGCTCGTGGAGCTCGGATACGGTCCGTCGCGGGTGCGAACGGAGCGGTTCGGGCCCACCGGGTGACAGGAGCGCATCTCGTTAGGTATCGCTTCTTCACGGAGGCACGAATGCAGATGGAGGAAATGCGCCTGGATGGAAACGCGGCTGCCGGGATCCTGCGCGAGATATTCGTGCACGAGATGACAGCGGCCGTCGCGACCTGTCGCGGCTGTGGCGCCACGGGGATGATCGGCGGACTGCTCGACTACGGTCAGGAGATGGGGACGATTCTCCGATGTCCGAAGTGCGATGCGGTACTGCTCCGGGTGGTGCATGCCCCCGATGGGATGCGTCTCGACCCATCGGGGCTCGCGCTGCTGATGATCCCGGCGAACGCGCTCGTTACGTAGGGCCAGGGCCGGCGACGCGTAGCGTATCGACGGATTGGTCGGGCCGGGCGGGTTGACCAACGGTTCACGAGCGCCATTATTGGACGACGGGCGCTCCACCGCGCCTAACGACAACGGCCCTTCCTGGAGATCGAGCGATGTGGCGATACGCATGGCTTCTACCCGCGATCCTGCTGCCGATGGCGTCGACGACGACGCCGCTGACGAAAACCCGTACGCCTATTGGTGGCCGGAACACCGCGCCCGCGGACGAACCACTGCTCGGGCGGTGGGACATCACCATTCACACGCCGGATGGCGATCGGCCATCGTGGCTCGAGCTCTCCCACTCTGGACGAGACGCCGTCGTGGGCCAGTTGGTCGGCATCGTTGGCAGCGCACGGCCGATTTCGGTCGTGCAGGTCCATGGGGACTCGATTCACTTCGCCATTCCTCATCAATGGGAAGGCGGTGATGGGGAGCTCGCCGTGGACGGACGTCTGACGAGTGGACGTCTCGGCGGCAGCATGACCTTCCCCGATGGTAAGCGCTTCGATTGGGTCGCGGTCCGTGCACCGGCGCTGCGACCGGATCACGCCCCCACGTGGGCCGCACCGATCCAGCTGCTCCACACGAATGACCTCTCTGGTTGGAAGGCGGTCGGTAAAGACAACCAGTGGGTCGTGTCCGGCGGCGTGCTTCGCAGTCCGCACTCCGGGGCGAACATCCAGACCGTGCAGACCTTCCGCGACTTCAAGCTGCACATCGAATTTCGCTATCCGGCCGAGAGCAATAGCGGTGTGTACCTACGGGGGCGATACGAGGTGCAGATCCAGGACGACTATGGTTTGCCGCCGCTGAATGACCGGTTCAGCGGCATCTACGGCTTCATCTCGCCGACCGCGATCATGGCGAGGAAGCCGGGCGAATGGCAGTCGTACGACGTGACGCTCGTCGGCCGGATGGTGACGGTGGTCGCGAACGGCAAGCGGGTGATCTGTGAACAGGAAATCCCCGGCATCACCGGCGGCGCGATCGACAGCGATGAAGGCGCGCCTGGTCCGCTCCTCTTACAGGGAGATCATGGGCCGGTGGAGTTTCGTAACATTGTAATTACTCCGGCGAAATGAGACGGGCGTTGAGCGTTGAGCGTTGAGCGTTGAGAGCCAGAGAGACAGAGAGGCGAGAGGCAGAGAGAAAGCAGATCCCTCGCTGCGCTCGGGATGACAAGCACCTCTAGCGATGCACCATTGTCATCCCGAGGAGCGAAGCGACGAGGGATCTACTTTTGGTTCGCTTCGCTCACCCATCATCCCGTCCGCACCCCATCAACCCTCAACCCTCGACGCCCAACGCCCAACGCCCTACGCCCATGCCTCACACCGATCCTTACCGCGCCCCACTCGAGCGAGCCGTGTCGCACGCGCTGGGCTTTCTCGGCACGCTCGACACGGCGCCGGTGTCGGCGACGGCCACGCTCGCCGAACTGCGTTCGAAACTGAATCGGCCGCTCACCGATCACGGGATCGAGGCGACGCGGGTGCTCGACGACCTCGTTGGCGACGTCGAGGGTGGATTGATCGGCAGCGCGAGCGGACGCTTCTTCGCCTGGGTCATCGGCGGCTCACTTCCCGTGGCATTGGCCGCGGATTGGCTCACCTCCGCGTGGGACCAGAACGCGGGCATTTACGCATGCAGTCCCGCGGCGGGGGTGATCGAGGAGATATGCGGCGGTTATCTCGAGGAGCTGCTCGGCCTGCCGCCTAACGCGAGCTTCGCGTTTGTCACGGGAACGCAGATGGCCCACGTCATAAGTCTTGCCTCCGCGCGGCACGCGCTCCTGGCGCGACGCGGCTGGGATGTCGAGCAGCGGGGCCTGACCAATGCACCGGCGATCCGCGTGCTCGTCGGCGCCGAGCGCCACGGTACCGTCGATCGCGCCGTGCGGCTTCTTGGTATCGGCAGCGACAACATCCAACCCCTGCCCCTCGACGACAACAACGGCATGCGCGCCGACGCTTTGCGCGACGCGCTCGTCAGCGAGAACGAGAGACCGACCATTGTCGTTCTCCAGGCGGGAGAGCTCAACACCGGAGCGTTCGATCGTTTTGCGGAGCTCATCCCAGTCGCTCACGAGCACGACGCCTGGGTGCACGTGGACGGTGCCTTCGGCCTCTGGGCGGCGGCGAGCTCGCACCATCGCCATCTGCTGGCCGGCGCGGCACGCGCCGACTCCTGGTCCACGGACGGCCACAAGTGGTTGAATGTGCCGTACGACAGCGGATTCGCATTCGTCGCCGATTCGTCAGCGCATTTCGCGTCCATGACACACCGCTCGAGCTACATGATGCACGAGGGCGACGCGCGCGACGAGGTGGACTTCAATCCGGAATGGTCTCGCCGGGCTCGCGGCATCGCGACCTACGCCGCGCTCCGGCACCTTGGCCGCTCGGGCGTTTCGGAGCTCGTGGACCGCTGCTGTCGGCACGCCGCGACCCTCGTTCGGCGCATCGGTGCCCTGCCGGGAGCGGAGGCTGTTTCACAACCGCTCATCAACCAGGGGCTGGTGCGCTTTCGCGACGAGCGGCCCGAAGCGACCGAGGGGGACCATGACGCGCGGACGGACCGCGTCATCGAGCAGATACTCGCCAATGGCGAGGCGTTCTTCGGCGGCGTGACCTTCCGGGGCCGGCGGTGCATGCGCGTCTCCGTCTCGAACTGGCAGACCAACGAGGACGACGTCGAGCGCGCCATCGGCGCCGCCACCCGCGCCCTCGCCGAGACCGCAAGCGTGCCGGCGAGCCGCTGACGCAGCATTAAAGACTTCGAAACAGTCGAGGACCGGCCACCCTAACTGATCGCCCGGGCGATGGCAAAGGCGGCAGCCGCGGCTAGACCGCCGATCACGACCGTCTGTACCGCGCTGCGGAATGGGCCCGCGCCCGTGAAGTGCCCCTTCACGAAGCCGAACAGGAAAAGCGCGACGAGCGTCAGACCAATCGAGATTCGTAATGCCTGCCCAATGGTCGCAACGGCCACGTACGGGACGAGCGGGACCAGGCCGCCAACGATATAGGACGCCGCGATGGTGAGCGCGCTTCGGAGGGCGCGCTTGGGATCCGGCTGCTCGAGGCCGAGCTCGAAGCGCATCATGAAGTCGCGCCAGGCATCGGGGCGCTGGCGCATCGCGTCGACCACCGTGGCCGCGTCGTGGGACATCACGCCATAGGACTCGAGGATTTCGCGCACCTCGGCCGCTTCCGATTCGGGAACGTCGATGATCTCCCGCTCCTCGCGCGCGAGCTCGCTCGCATAGTGCTCGGCGTCGCTCCGCGCGGCGAGATAGCCGCCGAGTCCCATCGCAATGGAGCCGGCGGCGACTTCGGCCAGTCCGGCGGTGACGACGATGTGAGACGCTGCCACGGCCCCGGACAGCCCGGCGGCGAGCGCGAACGGGACGGTGAGCCCATCCGACATGCCTATGACGACATCACGGACTGTTTCGCCGGCCGTGAAGTGTTGCTCGACGTGACGTGTCTGCGGCATGGGAGGAGCGCGCTAGGGGTGCGGACGCATCTTTCTCGTTAGGTGCTTCGCGGCCGGCTCCGCCGCGCGTCCGCTCACCGTATCGATGTGAATGCGGAATGGCAGGTACCGCTCCGGCGATGGATCCGCGGGCCTCAGCGCCGCAGGGACGAGCTCGCGTACGTAGTCGAGTGTCTCCGCGTAGGCATCGCGTTCGGCGGGTGAGCCTTCCGGGTCCGGTATGTAGACTGCTCCGTGGACAACGACGCTCCGCCAATCGAAGAGACCGTCGACCTCATCCACCTCGAACGCAACCCACGGATGATGACGCAGGATGGCGATCTTCGCTCCAGGCGCCGTCCGACCGTGCAACCAGCCGCGGGCGTGCACGTAATGAATCGGCTCGAGGTCCACGTGATCGTGAAACGTGAACGCGACGCGACCGACGTGGTTGCGCGTTAGTATCTTCTCACACTCGGGAGCGGTCAGCTCGCGAATGGCCGGGGCCGACAGATGCGCCTTGATGGTGTGCCTGGTTCGCGTCATGGGCATGTGGCCAATGCATGTCTCTTGCGATGGAAGATAGTGCGCACGGACGCTCGCGGCTGTCGGCCGATGGTGCACGTAAGCGGCGCAAGCTCGTCGGCAACTCTCTCACGCGCTGTCGGAATTCTCCGCACGTGCCGTCGCCGCTCCCCCGACAGATCAGCGCGTGATGACTCGTAACTTTCGACAATGACCCATACGCCGGCGCTGGAGCTCCCGTCTCGCGGAACTGGCCCGAGTCTGCTTGCCGCGCTGCGTGCACCGCGGGGCCTGGTGGCCGCGACGGCGCTGCTCGTCATCGCTGCCGGACTGACACTGCAGCCCATCATGCCGGAGTGGAGCGAGCGGCTATTGCTGGGCGGCCTCGTCGCCACTGGCGCACCCATCGTCTGGACGACGATCCGCGAAGCCCGCCAGGGACATTGGGCCACCGACGTCGTCGCCGTGCTCGCAATCGCCGGAGCGGTATTGCTGCGACAGCCGCTCGCGGGTCTGGTGATCGTCGTCATGCGATCGGGCGGCGAGGCGCTGGAGGATTACGCCGCGGCACGCGCGTCGTCGGCGCTGCGCGAGCTCGAGGACGCCGCGCCCCGCATCGCACACCGCCTGCGCAACGATCGCACGACGGTCGACGATGTCGCCGTCGGCGAGATCGCGATCGGTGATCGTTTGCTCGTTAGGCCCGGTGACATCGTTCCCTGCAACGGCGCGGTCGTCGACGGTAACTCGCTCGTCGACGTCTCCCGACTAACGGGCGAGCCGGTGCCCGTCAGCGCCGCCGCCGGAACGACGTTGCTGAGCGGCAGCGTGAATGGCGACGGCGTGCTCACGGTCGTGGCGACGGCGCGCGCGGCGGAAAGCGAATACGCCAAGATCGTCGAGCTCGTACGCTCCGCCCAGGCAACCAAGGCGCCGCTGGCTCGCCTCGCGGACCGTTATGCGGTCTGGTTCACACCAGCTACCCTGCTCGTCTGTCTGGCGACGTACATTGTCACTCGCGACGCCACACGCGTGCTCGCCGTACTCGTCGTCGCCACGCCCTGCCCGTTGATTCTCGCCACACCGATCGCGATCGTCGGGGGAATCTCGCGCGCCGCGCGACAGCGCATCATCGTCAGGCATGGCGGCGCGCTGGAAGCGTTGAGCGCCGTCGACACCGCCGTCTTCGACAAGACGGGAACGCTCACGATCGGCAAGCCGGCGGTGAGCCGCGTACTCACGACGGGCACTCTCACCGACCGCGAGCTACTGCGACTCGCCGGCGCAGTCGAGCAGGGCTCGAGCCATCTCCTGGCGCGAACGCTCGTCGACGCCGCTCTCGAGGCGAGCGCCGAGCTGCCACTGGCGCGGCATCATGTCGAGTCACCGGGGCGCGGGCTCAGCGCTGACGTCGAGAGCCACGAGGTCGCGGTCGGTGCGCGCACGTACGTCCTCGAGCGCGCGCACTACACTCCCGACGAGCTGAGCGCTCTCGAACGCAGCGACGTCGGGCTACGGGCCTACGTCTCCGTGGACGGCCGCCTCGCCGGCGTGGTCGAGTACGAGGACCGCGTGCGACCCGGCGTACAGGAAATACTCGCACGACTCGCGCGTCTGGGCGTTCGACGCACGCTGCTGCTCTCCGGCGATCATACGCCTAACGTCAAAGCCGTCGCCGCCGAGGCCGGTATCGCCGAGGCGCACGGTGATCTACTTCCCGATGACAAGGTGAGCATCGTGCGGCAGCTGTCGCGTGAAGGGGCGTCCGTGCTGATGGTCGGAGACGGCACCAACGACGCGCCCGCTTTGTCCGCGGCGAATGTCGGCGTCGCTCTTGCCAGCCATGGCGGCGGCATCTCGGCTGAAGCAGCGGATGTCGTCGTCCTCGCCGACGACCTCTCGCGAGTACCCGACGCTATCGTCATCGGCCGGCGCACCCTCAGGATTGCGCGACAGAGCATCTGGCTCGGCCTCGGGCTGAGCGCCGCCGCCATGGTGGTGGCAGCTGGCGGATCGCTCGCGCCGACGACCGGCGCGCTTCTCCAGGAAGTGATCGACATCGCCGCGATCGTGAACGCACTACGCGCCAGTCGTCGTTGAGCGCGTCAGCTGAGTTCGCGCACCCGGCAAGCATGACAGGTGCGTTGCTCACGCCGCCTAAGGGTATCCCATGGATCGCGTGTCCAAGAGGCAGAAAAGCACTCCTCACCCCTTCACACTGGTCCAGCGAACAGCTAGCAGCATGGATGAGATCAAAGCAGGATCCAATTGCCGCTCGTGCGGGACATCCCCATCGCCGCTTCTCGCCGCGGCGCACGGCGCCGACAGCGGAATCGGCCGGCGCACCTTCCTCGTGCAGAGCGGCATTCTCGCGGCGATCGCCGCGCTCAACGCGTGCGGAAGCCTTGGTGGCAGCGATGTCACGGCGCCGTCGTTGCCCTCCAACGCGAGCATCAACGTGAACAATTACTCATCGCTGTCCACCGTCGGCGGCGTGGCGATGATCACGCTCGGCAGCGCGCCGATCGCCGTCGTGCGTACCGGCACGTCATCGTTCATCGCGTTGTCGCGCGTCTGCCCGCATCAGGGCGGTATCGTGCAACTCTCCGGCAACGACTTCGTCTGCCCGGTGCACGGCGCGACGTACAACCTCTCGGGTCAGTGGATCGCCGGACAGCGGGCATCCAGCCTGCATCAATACACGACCTCGTACGATGCCACGACTGGTACCCTGACGATCAGCTGACGACGAGGAGAGCACTTACAATGATTGGCTCGATGCTGCTGCTGGCCCTCATGCAGGCGCCGCAGGTAGATGTGGTGCGTCCGCCGAGGCCGCTAATCGCTGTCACCAGCGCCGCGTCTCCGGAATCGATCGCCGTCAGACGCCTCGTGGCGCCCGCCGACACGCCCGTCGTGCAGCGGCCGCGCGCGATCGAGTACAGCGACCTGTATTACACGCGGCTCACGATCCATCGTTGGGGCAGCTACGCGATGATCCCGCTGTTCGCCGCCGAGTACTCGTTAGGCCAGAACCTCATGCAGGATGCCTCGCCGGCGACGTGGATGAAGCCCGCGCACGGCGTCGTCGCGGGGGGCATTGGTGTTCTGTTCGGCGTGAACACCATCACCGGCGTGTGGAATCTCTGGGAGTCGCGCGACGACCCAAGCGGTCGCACGAGACGCATCGTGCACTCGGTGATGATGCTCGCGTCAGACGCTGGATTCCTGGCCACGGGACTGCTCGCGCCCGAGCGGGACCACAACGGCTTCACTAATTACAACAGCTACCAGAACCGCGTGCGAGTCCACCGGAACGTCGCGATCGGCTCGATCGCCCTGTCGACGATCGGGGGCGGGATGATGTGGTTCTGGAAGTAGCGCCGGCCGAGACCGTCATTCATTTCACATGAGACCGATGAATCCCTCGGCCTCGACGTGGGTATGATCATCTCGACTTTCGTTTGAGCCCCATTTCGGCGATGGATATATGAGCGGACAGAGCAGTGAATCCCAACTGGAGGGCACGCCCGGAGACGAATGTCGGGAGTGTCCGGTGGCGACGCGCCGCGAGTTCTTGCGCGACGCCGCGCTCGCCGTCGCGGGCATTGCCGCGACGCTCGGCTTCGCGCGGAGCGCCAGCGCTCTGCCCGAGCATTTCACGATTGGCACCACGCGCGCGCTGCGCCGCCTCGGCGACGTGCTCACCTATCCGATACCCGCTTCTGACGGGGCGCAGATCGATCGCAACACGCAGGTGATTCTCGTCCGTTGGCAGAACGCCGTGTACGCGTTCAATCTCTCCTGTCCCCATCAGAACACGGCATTGCGGTGGGACGATACCGACCATCGGTTTCAGTGCCCTAAACACCATTCGAAGTACCAGCCTGACGGCGAATTCATCACCGGCCGTGCGACGCGCGGCATGGACCGCTTCACGATCCATCGCGATGGCGACAAGGTCGTCGTGGACGTGAGCCAGATGCACAAGCAGGACGAGGACCCGACGGGCTGGAATGCCGCCGTCGTCAAGCTGGCGTAAGGCGCTGATCGGCTGAGGCTACCGAGCCTCGGCCGGCGCGGGCGCGACGAGCACGGCACCGCCCTGCTCTGCTCCCTGATCGATCGTTTTTCCGCACATGTCCTCACGCCACCCAGGGCACGTTTTGCCAATGGTCCCTTGCTTTCCCGCGAGCCATTCTGCGAGTGGGCTCGGTGCTGGAGGAGGGGCGCATGGACAAGAAACCGATCACCAAGAGCAACGCTGCCATCGCACGCATCCTCGCGTCCGTGGCGGATCTGTTCGAGCAGCAGGGTGCCGGTGAGCTTCGCGTGCGAACGTGGCGAGAGGCGGCGCAGGCGATTCAATCCTACGATCGGCCAATCACAGAGCTCCTGCGGGAGCAAGGTATCGAGGGCGTCGATCGCATTCCCGGCGTCACGCACGTCCTCGCGAATGCCGTCTGTGAAATTGTCGAAACCGGCCGACTCGCACTCCATGAGCGGCTCCTCGGCGAGAGCGACGCCGTCGCGCGGATCGCGTCGGTGCCGGGCATGGGCCGCAAGCTGGCCCACCGCGTTCACCATTCGTTAGGCATCGAGTCCGTATCCGAGCTGGAGCGCGCCGCAAAAGACGGACGGCTGCGCAAAGTGCAGGGATTCGGTCCCAAGCGCATTGTCGCGGTTCAGCAAGTGCTCGCCACGCGGCTTCGGCGGCGAGTGCCGGCGCTCGGCTCCGGCGAGCCGGCGCCGATCTCCGAATTACTCGATGTGGATCGCGAATACCGGGAGCGCGCCGCCGAGGGAAGCCTCCCGAAGATCGCGCCGCACCGCTTCAATCCCAACGGCGAGCGGTGGCTTCCCGTGCTCCACACGCAGCGAGGAGACACGAACTACACGGCGCTGTTCTCGAACTCGGGAACGGCACACAAGCTTGGCAGGACGCGCGATTGGGTAGTGCTCTTCTACGACGACGACGACGGCGAGTATCAGAGCACCGTCCTCACGGCGCAGCGCGGGCCGCTCGCGGGGCGCCGCGTCGTGCGCGGGCGCGAGGCGCAATGTGTCATTCACTATCACCTCCACTCGCCGCGGGCCGGCGCGTACGCAGTGAGCAGCTTCTAACCGTTCACGCGGACCGCTCCATCGGGTCTGCGGGAGCATCGGCAACGAGCAGGCCGAGACGTAACGCGAAGCGCACGTATTCCGGACGCGACGAGACGCCCAGCTTCTCGTTGATGCGCTGCTTGTAGGTGTCGACTGTCTTGGGACTGATCTCGAGCTGACCGCCGATGTCCGGGGCGCTGTAGCCGCCGGCGACGAGCCGTAAGACATCGCGCTCGCGTTCCGTGAGGCGTTCGAATCGCGCCCGATCGCTGCTCTTCGCGGTATAGCTCCGCATCCGCTTCGCGAGCACCTGTGCGGCAGATGGACGAACGTAGATCTCGCCGTAAGCGACAGCGCGCACAGCCGTCACGAGCTCGTGATGCGCCGCGCTCTTCACAAGATAGCCAGCCGCGCCGGCCCTGAGCGCCTCCGCGAGATACTCCTCCTCGTCGTGCATCGTCAGGATCAGCACTCGGGGGCGCGGTACCTGGGTGAGTACGCGACGCGTCGCCTCGAGGCCGTCCATCTCTCCCATCGAGACGTCCATCACGATGACGTCGGGGTGGATGCGCTCCGAAAGTGCAGTCGCCTCCTCGCCATTCGCGGCTTCCGCGACCACGACGATGTCCTTCGCCGCGCCGAGTACAGCGCGCAGACCCGTTCGCACCACCTGATGATCGTCCGCGAGCATGACGCGGATCGTGTCGCCTGTCATACGGCCTCCTCGTGCCGGTGCCCTAACGCTGCCTGAGGATACCGAATACGAGGGGAAGACGCCGTCAGGTTCTGCTTGAAATTCAGTAGGGCGATTTCCTACGGTGGACGGTGGACGGTGATCACCGACCACCGACCACCGACCACCGTCCTAGGCCGCCGTGGCAGCCAACTCCTCCTCGTCCTGAATCAGGATCACGCCGCTCAACGGCGCACCGCCAGCGAGCGCGCCGAGGTCGCCTGTGTGGTAGGCCTCCTCGCCGTGATCACTCGCATCCAGGCCAGCCAGCTCGTCCTGCAGCGTCGCGCGGATGGCCATGATGGCCCGCAGCGCTACAATGATGGCTGCCGTTAGGCCGCCGGAGAGAAGCATCGTCGCCAGGACGGCGATCGCCTGCACACCGAGCTGCGCGGCGTTCCCCGCGAGCAACCCGTTCGCGCCAGCGGCGTTCACGCTCGTCGTTGCGAAGACCCCGGTAAGCAGGGCACCGACGATTCCGGCAACACCATGGCACGCGAAAACGTCGAGCGCGTCGTCGATGCGGGTGCGACTCCGCAGTTGCATGGCGGCGTAGCTGCATCCGGCGGCGAGCGCGCCAATGGCGAGCGCAGCGCGCGGCGTGACGAAGCCGGCGGCCGGGGTGATGGCGACGAGTCCCACGACGGCACCGGTCGCGGCCCCCACGGCCGTGGTGCGTCCATTCCGCCACAGATCGAGGAGCAGCCACGCGCTGAGCGCGGCTGCCGCGGCGGTGTGCGTCGTCACGAACGCGTTCACGGCCACCGCCGACGCGCCTAACGCCGAGCCGGCGTTGAAACCGAACCAGCCGAACCAGAGGAGGCCGGCACCAAGCAGAGTGAACGGCACGTTGTGTGGCACGAGTGCGCCGCGCGCGATCGCTCGGCGCTGGCCGAGCATGATCGCCGCGACGAGCGCCGCGGTGCCTGCGCTCACGTGCACGACGGTGCCACCGGCAAAGTCCAGCGCACCCAATGCATGCAGCCAGCCGTTGGCGCCCCAGACCCAGTGCGCAAGCGGGTCGTACACCAGCGTCGTCCAGGCAAGCACGAACAGCAGGTACGCCGAGAAGCGCAGCCGCTCGACGACGGCGCCGGAGATGAGCGCCACGGTGATGGCCGCGAACATCGCCTGAAAGGCCGCGAAGGCGAGATGCGGAATGGTGCTCGCGTACGCAGCGTTAGGCGCGGCACCGACGCCACCCAGCCCCCACCACGCCAGGTTGCCGAGCCATGACGAGCCGGGGCCGAAAGCGATCGAGTAGCCGCCCAGCACCCACTGTACCGAGACGATGCCGAGCGCGCTCAGGCTCATCATGAACGTGTTGAGTGCGTTCTTCTGCCGGACGAGACCTCCATAGAACAGCGCGAGCCCGGGCACCATCAACATCACGAGGGCAGTGCTGGTGAGCACCCACGCCGTATCGCCCGCGGAAATAGCCGTGTTCATGAAGCCTCCTCGAGCTGCACCTGACGCGCGCGCGCCTGCACCATCTCCGCCGTGACCGGCGTGAGCGCGGCGACATCGCACTCCCCCGTGCGAATGCGAATCACGCGGTCGAGCTCCTGCACGAAGATCTTGCCGTCTCCCACTTCGCCCGTTCGCGCCGCGGAAATGATCGCGCGAATCGTCGGGTCGACGAACGGCTCCGAGACGGCTGCCTCGATCTTGATTTTTTCGCGGAACTCGACGACGAGGGCCGAGCCGCGATAATGTTCTATGATCTCCCGTTCGCCGCCGTGTCCACTGACGCGCGACAGCGTCATCCCCGTTACACCGACCCTGAACAGCGCCTCCTTGACCTCCCGTAACCGGTCAGGGCGAATGAGCGCGGTAATGAGCTTCATGCTCCTCACTAGAGAAGGTGGGGCAGCCCGAGAAAAACACGGGTTGAAAGCTGCTGATCGATGAACCTTCTGTCAAGAAAAAATTGCAGTCTTTGCAGAATTTGGCGGACAGTCAGCCCAAAAACCGGCGAAAGAGCCAATGTCTGGCCCTGAAGTCTTGCGCGCGATGCAGGAATCCCGCTACACTCCCCCGACCATTAACCGAGGCCCTAATGCCACCCAGCGCTGCGCCCGATGCCGTTGCGTCTCGTACTGCCTCACCTGCCCCAGCTCCTGCCCACCCCCTCGACCAGGTTTCCCTCGGGAAGATCGTACAGATCCGTGAGCGGCTCCTCGTCGCGCAGGCCGCGGGCAAGCGAGTCTACCGATTCGAGTCGGGCGATCCGAGCTTCGCGCCCCCCGCGCACGTGCTCGACGCCATCACCCAGGCGGCGCTGGCCGGCAAGACGCATTACGTCCCGAACAACGGCATCCCCGAGCTCCGGCGCGCGCTGGCAGAGAAGGTTTCACAGAAAAATCACCTGACGAATACGACGGCCGGGGACATTTTCCTCACCAACGGCGCGATGCACGCGCTCTACGTCGCCTTCGGCTCGCTCCTTGGACCGGGCGACGAAGTCATCATCCCCGATCCGATGTGGACCGAGGTCGCGGAGAACATCCGCCTCGCCGGTGGTGTGCCGGTGGGTGTGCCCCTTCGGGTCGAGGACGACTACGCCTATCGGGTCGAGGATATCGAAGCCGCGATCACGCCGCGGACGACGACCATCTTCCTCAACACGCCGCACAACCCGACGGGCGCGGTGCTGTCGCGCGAGACACTCGGCCACATCCTGGCGCTCGCGGAGAGAAAGAAGTTGTGGGTCGTCTCGGACGAGGCATACGAGGACGTGATCTACGCGCCGCACGTGCATCACTCGATCGGCTCTCTGGCGGCGCCGACCGATACGCGCGTAGTGAGCATCTTCTCATTCTCGAAGAGCCATGCGATGGCGGGGCTGCGCACCGGGTACATCGTGACACGCCACCCGGCGCTGCACGACCGCATCCCGAAGCTGCTCCGCTGCACGATCAACGGCGTGAACAGCGTGGCGCAGTGGGCCGCTCTCGCCGCGGTGACGGGCAGCGACAAGCACATCCACGAGATGCGCGATACGTATCACGAGCGCCGCGACATCCTGTTGCGCGCCCTGACGGGGATTCCCGGCGTCCGTCCCTTTGTTCCACGAGGCGCCTTCTACATCTGGGCCGAGCTGGATTCGTCGGTGTACGAGCGGCTCGAGGTCAAGGACGCCGACGCGCTGGCGACGCTCCTTGCCGACCAGGGCATCGGCTCCGCACCGGGCGAGGCCTTCGGCGAGACCTGCGTCGACGCGCTGCGCTTTGCCTACAGCTGCGATTCGGCGATGGTGCGCGAGGGAAGCGTGCTGCTCAGAGAAGCACTGATGTAGGCGTGGCGCGTGACGGGTGAAGCGTGGCGCGCTAGCTGCTCGAAGCTCAGAACTCCACGCACCACGCACCACGCACCACGCGTCACGCGTCACGCACCAGTATTTCGTCGATCCGCTTCAGCTCATCCTTGCTCAGCGCTGGAGCGGTGATGGCGTCGAGGTTGTCGTCGAGCTGCGCGACGCGGCTCGCGCCAATCAACGCCGACGTCACGGCCGCGTGGCGCAGCACCCACGTAATCGCCAGTTGAGCGAGACTCTGCCCGCGATCGGCGGCGAGCTCGTTGAGCGCGACGATCTGGGCGCGGCGCTCCGGGGTGATCTCGTTAGGTCTCAGAAACCCGTGCGGCTTGCCGGCGCGCGAGTCAGGCGGGATGTCGCGCAGGTAGCGGTTCGTCAACAATCCCTGCGCGAGCGGCGAGAATACGATGCAGCCGATACCGCGCTTCGCGAGAACGTCGAGAAGATCCTTCTCGATCCAACGGTCGAACATGCTATAGCGCGGCTGATGGATGAGACAGGGTGTGCCAAGATCGTCGAGAATTTCGGCGGCGCGTCGCGTCTCGTCCGCCGAGTAGCTCGAGATTCCGACGTAGAGTGCGCGTCCGCTTCGGACGGCGAAGTCGAGCGCGCCCATCGTCTCCTCGAGCGGCGTGTCTGGATCTGGCCGATGCGAGTAGAAGATGTCCACGTACGGGATGCCCATGCGCTTGAGACTCTGATCGAGGCTGGCGATGAGATACTTCCGCGAGCCAAACTCCCCGTACGGGCCGGGCCACATCCGCCAGCCGGCTTTGGTGGAGATGATCAACTCGTCGCGATGATCGCGAAGGTCGCGCGCGAGAATGCGTCCGAACGTCTCTTCGGCTGATCCCGGCTCGGGTCCGTAGTTGTTGGCGAGATCGAAATGGGAGACGCCGCGATCGAAGGCGCGGAGCACCATGGAGCGTGCTTCCTCGAATGGATCGACGCTCCCGAAATTGTGCCACAGCCCGAGCGAGACGATGGGCAGGAGAATGCCGCTCCGTCCGCAGCGGCGAAAGGTCATCGCATCGTATCGACTTGGGCTCGTCATTCGGTCTCCGGGAAAGCAGCCCTCAATGTGACGCTTGCTGAAATTACGCTTGCGGCGTCCAACCTACCCGGCCTGGGTCTCCGCGCAACCCGAGGCACCGGGCATCGACGCGCGATCGATTTGCATCGACGTCAACAAAACGCAAGCTTACGTGGAGCATACGATAGCCGCGAGCGAGAGCGACCGCCGCGGACTCCATCACCCATTCACCTAACGATGAAGCCCCCCTCCAGCGAGCCTGGGCAATACGCCAGCGTGAACGGACTACAGCTGTATTACGAGATTCACGGAGAGCCGCACGGAAAGGTCCCCCTCGTGTTGCTGCACGGCGGGGTCGGCGGAATTGCCATGTTCGGGCCAAACCTCCCGACGCTGGCGCAGGGCCGGCGCATCATCGCCGTCGAGCTCCAGGGACACGGCCGTACCGTCGACATCGATCGCCCGTTGCGTTACGAGCATATGGCCGACGACATCGCAGCGTTGCTCGTTCACCTGAACATCCAGCGCGCGGACATCATGGGTTACTCGCTCGGCGGTGGCGTGGCGCTGCAGATAGCGTTTCGACACCCGGAAAGGGTTCGGCGCCTCGTGATCATCTCGCGGCAGATCAAGAGCAGCGGATTCTTCCCGGAGGTGCAGGCCGCGTTCGAGCACATGGGGCCGGAGAGCGGCGCCATGCTCGAGAAATCGCCCCTCGCGCAGATGTATCCGCAGGTCAACTGGCGCACGCTCTTCGCGAAGGTCGGCGAGATGGAGCGCATGAAGTACGATTGGTCCGCCAATGTCTCGCGTATCTCCGCGCCTATCCTGCTCGTGTTCGCGGACGCCGACTCCGTGACGCCCGCGCACATCCTCGAGTTTTGGCAGCTGTTGGGTGGCGGTCAGCGCGACGCAGGGCTCGACGGCTCGTTGCGGCCGCCGGGCCGTGAGCTGGCGATCATGCCTGGCACGACGCACTACAACGTACTCGCGACCGACGCGGTGGCACGGTTGGCTATTCCATTCCTCGATACGCCGTGAGTTGAACTCAATTAACGCGACGCAATACTGGTCCCGGGATTCAACACCGTGCGGTACGCCGCGGCCTGAATGCCGTAGAGCTCCGCGTAGATGCCGCGGCGCGCCATGAGCTCATCGTGCGATCCGACCTCGGCGACGCGCGCGCCCTGCAGCACGACGATCAACTCGGCCATCCGCACGGTCGAGAAGCGATGCGAAACGAGAATCGTTACGCGTCCCTCCCCGTTGCGTGCGGCGGCGGCGTAGCGTTCGAAGAGCGCGTGCTCCGTCTCCGAATCGAGCGCCGCCGTCGGCTCGTCCAGGGCGAGGAGCAGCGGGCGGTCGCGCATGAACCCGCGTGAAAGCGCGAGCTTCTGCCACTGCCCGAAGCTCACGTCCACTCCGCCTGGCCACGTTGGGCCCAGCTGGGTCTCGAGGCCGCTGCCTAACCGCTCAATGACGTCCTCGGCGCCCGCGCGCGCAACGGCCGTTGTCACGGCGGGAGCGTCCTCGAGGCGTGGCACGTCACCCAGGCCGACCGTGTAACGCGCGCGCAGCTCGAAACGAAAGAAATCCTGAAAGGCGCCGGCAAGCTTCGTTCGCCAGGATTCGGCAGTGATGCGAGACAGCGGCGTGCCGTCGATCAGAATCTGGCCGGCGGTCGGTTCGTACATCTTCGCGAGCAGCTTGACGAGCGTGCTCTTCCCCGCTCCGTTCTCGCCCACCACCGCGACCACAGAGCCGGCGGGCAAGCCGAGACTGACGTCGTCGAGCGCAAGCTTGGTCGTGCCTGGATACGCGAACGAAACGTGATCGAAGCGAATGCCTTGCGTGAGACGTTCGGGCGCAGTGACGTTTGCCGTCGACGCGAGCGAGGCGGCGTAGTCCTCGAGCCAGGCGAGACGGCGCGCGCCATACACCCAGAACCCGCGCAGAAATCCGAGCTCGCCAACGGTGGCACTGACGTATGCGGAAAGCCTGCCACCGGCAGCGAGTACGAGTAGCACGGCGCCGACGGAGCCGTGCAAACCGACGGAGACGAACACCACCGCGCCGGTGTAGGCCGCAGCGAAGAGCGCCCACGCTGCCGCATGCCATCGCATCGAGCCCCACCGCGCCGCCGCAATCGGGGCATGGCCAGACTCCCAGGCCGCTCGGCGGTCGCGCGCCAACAGCGCGCCGATTCCCGTTAGGCGTACCTCCTTCGCGGCAGGCGCGGTGGTCGCGGTCGCGAAGAGATGTCGCGCGAGTCGATTGAAGGGTGCGGCCCTTTCCTGCGCCGCGCGCTCGCGTCCGGGGCGCCAGGTCGCGGTGAACAGGGGCGCCAGCGCGAAGAGGACGAGCAAGCCGAGCACGGGGTGGACCGAGGCAAGCAGTGCGACGGTGACGACAAGCCGTAGAATCCAGCCCGCCATCGAGAACACCGCCATGTACATGTGGTCGAGCACGAACACCTGGTCCCGGAGCATGGCAATGCGATCGAGATACTCGGGCACCTCCTGATGGGCGATCGTCCCGATGCTTGCCTGCAATCGTCCGACGTGCGCCTCGAGGGCGATCGTCACCCTGTCGCGGAAGCGTCGTTGGACGCGCGTGCTGACGGTGCGCAGAAACCAGGTGCCCGCGGCGGAGACGCCGAGGGCGATTGCCGTTAGGCGAAGCTCGAGAGTGTTGCCGGCGGTGATCGCGTCGGCCATGAGCTTGAACCAGAGCGCGAGCAACGCGTCCGGCACGGCGGCAACGAGCGCGAGGACGAACGACCACGTCATCATGCTCGGCTCGTAGCGCAGCCCCAACTTGCACAGCCTCCACATCGACGAGAGAGCGGGCGGCAGCTCCTCCGGCTTACGCGAGGACGTCATGCGACACCCCCTCTTCGTCTTCCGTCTCGCCGAAGCGCTGCGCCTGCAGCTCGAACATCGTGTGATAGCGTCCGCGACGCGCCATCAGCTCGTCGTGCGTGCCGAGCTCCACGACCTTCCCTCGCTCGAGGACGCAGATTCGATCGGCGAGACGTACGGTGGAGAAGCGGTGCGAGACGAGGATTGTCGTGCACTCCGCGGTGGCGGCGAGTATGCGCTCGAAGATCTCCATCTCGCCACGGACGTCGAGCTGCGCCGTCGGCTCGTCGAGAATGACGACGCCGGCGCCGAGCCTGACCGCGGAGAGGGCGCGCGCGAGGGCGACGCGCTGCCACTGGCCGCCAGAAAGGTCGGCGCCTCCTTCGTAGGCGCGTGAGAGCACCGTGTCGAGACTCGCAAGTGATGACGCGCCGGCGTCGGCGAGTGCGCCACGGATCACGTCGTCGGGTGCGCCGTTAGGCGCGACGTTGTCTCGCAGCGGCAGCTCGAGCTTCACGAAATCCTGAAAGACCGCCGAGATGCGCCGCCGCCAGGAAGCGAGGTCGAAATCCCGAATGTCGACGCCGTCTACCTCGATCGCGCCGGCCTGCGGGTCGTAGAGACGACAGAGCAGCTTGGCGAGCGTCGTTTTTCCCGCGCCGTTCTGCCCAACGATCGCGAGCGATGTCCCCGCCGGGATCGTCAGATCGAAATCGTCGAGCACCGGTGATGCGCTGCCCGGCCCGGGATAGGCGAAGTGGACACCGCGGAAACGGATCTCGCGTGCTGGGGCGCCTCCCGGAGCCCGGGTGCCTGACGTGAGCGCGCCAAGTGGCGCCATCGCCGCCTCGAGGCGGAGCACCGCGGCCACGGGCGCGGAGGCGCCGTCGAGCACCCAGCTGAGGCCACCAAACGCGATCAACGAGACACCAATGGCACATTGCGCATAGACGACGAGCGCGCCAGTCGTTAGGCGACCAGACGCGGTCGCCGACGCCATCGCCCAGAAAACGAGCATATTCGCGGCGACGACGATCAGCAGCGTCCAGATGACGGGACGCTCGCGGAGCCGCGTCGCCTCGTACTGCAACCGATGCAACGTCGTGCGGTGCGCGATGAACCGTTCGAGCACCCAGCCCGCGAGTCCGAAGAGGCGAAGCTCCTTGCTCGCCGGCGGATCGACGGCAAGACGATACGCATAGTCCGCGTGGCGCTGCGCGTCACGAACTTCCGGCGTGTTGCGGTCCTTCCAGACGGCGCTCTCGCGCAACAGCCAGTGCGTCGATAGCCATGCGCCCGCGAGAACGAGCGGCGCCCACCACGCGAATCCGAAGAGGATCATCGCCGACGCTATGCCGCCGATCAGCTCCGCCAGTCCCGCGGCGAGAAAATCCATCGAGATCGAGAGCGGCGGCCCCGTCATACCGAGATCGAAGTCGCGCGCTACGGTGAGATCGCTCGTGAGCTCGGGATCCTCGAGGTGCGCAACGCCAGGCGGCTTCACACAGGCCTCGGTGAGCCGATCGTAGAGCCACGCCGCCGTACGGTCACCGAGGTTCGTGCCGACAGCGGTGTGAATTGGCGGGAGGACCTGGAGCAGCACGAAGACGATTGCCGCCGCGCCGAGCGGCAGCGTTAGGCTCGCGCCCCGCTGCACCGCGGCGACAAGCGCTCCCATGACGATGGCAAAGGCGGCGGGAAGCACGCCGCGCAGAACGAGCACGATCCACCACGCGCCGGCGAGCGACGCATCCGCCTTCGGCAGCACGGCAAAGAACTGCCACTCTTTTCGCTGAGCGAGGGAGAGCATGAGAGATGGATTTTGGGCTTGACGCCGCCGGCGCGCCAGTAGCGCTTCCGAGTCTAGGAATCCGAGGTCTTCCGGAGCGCACCAATTCGACGGCCGTACGCTGAGTCGGTGATGACAGTGTTGAGTCTTCGCTCACGTGTCTCGGATCGTTTGACACTCACGACCCGTGGAGACAGATCCAGAGGTAGAGGGTAGGGGGTTGCGAGTAGAGGGTGAAAAACGGAATTGGCCGACGGCAGAGCCGTCGGCCCTCATTATTCCAACCCTCTATCGTCTGCGCGCAACCCTCTACCCTATGCAGCGTCTCCTGTCCTCATCCTGCGGTATGGCAGCGAAAAGGCGAACACCGAACCGTTACCGGGAAACTCCGCCCACGCCCGGCCCCCCAACGATGCGACTGTCTCGGACACGATACTGAGGCCAAGGCCGGTGCCTTCGGCGCGCGTCGCCGCCGCGTCGTGGGCACGGTAGAAGGGCTGGAAGAGACTCCGTCGCTTTTCCGGCGGTACGCCGAGGCCGTTGTCTCGCACTCGTACGACGATCTCGCGCCCACCACTCGGCGCTGATTCCACGCTTCCGCTGACGACGGCGTACCGACGCGGCTTCTTCGGATCGGCGTATTTGATCGCGTTCGACAGATAGTTCGTCACGCAAAGCTCGACCGCGGCCGCATTCACTTCGACCTCCGGCATCGCCTCGAGACGAACCACCACATGTGCGACGCGCGAGTTCTCGCGGAGTTGCCGCGCCGCCTCGCGCGCCGCGACCGCGAGCTGCAGATGATTGTGCTGGCGCGCATCGTTGTCGGTCCGCGCGAGGGTCACCAGATTCTCGATCGTGTGCTGCATCACCCGCGCGTTCCGGACGATGATCTGGAGCATGCGTTCGTGCTCTCCCGTCTTGTCCGCGGAGAGCATGAGCAACGCCTCGCTCGCGCCCACGAGCGCGCCGATCTGATTCTTGATCTCGTGCGAGACCGACCGATTGAAGCTTCGCAACCGCTCCTCTCGCTCCCTCTTGGCATCGTCGTTCAGTCGGACGAAATGGACGACGGTGGCTTGCTGAATGAGCGCGATTGCTCGGAATAGGCGATGGCCACAGAGCAGCATTCGTCCCTGGTCACAACCGACGGCGCCGTCATTGCAGCGCGCGACGTATGAGAACAGGATCCCGCCAAGTAGCTCGAATTCCTTGAGAATCTCGTACACGTCAAAGCCCTGGCGATAGCGGAGTGCGCCGAGGGCCATCGCCTTGGCTATCACGAGCGAATCCGCGCCGATCTCGTGCACCGGATTCTCGATATAATCGGCAATACCTCGGATGAGCAGGGGAATGTCGACACGCCGCCCGTCGCTCGGAAAGAGCGCCTCGACGTCGATGTCGACGCGCTCAGCGATGCGATCGTACCAGCGCTTTGCGAGTGGATCGCTCCCCTCTCGCAAAGCCGACGCGAGCATCGCGGCAAATGCGCAGTTCGTATTGGAGTGATTCCTCATAACCCGCCTCACTGCATGCTGCGATTCACTAATTGGCATTATGCGAGCCCGCGCGCATTACGGTTGGCGCCGTCAGCACTCTCGGTGGCGGTACTGCCAGCGACTCACTTTGTGAAATCTTGCTCAACTGACGTCGCGCTTGGGGACGCTTCGGGAAGTCTGGCATCGACAACGGCTTGTGCCAGCCACGACGTTGTCGCCGTTAGGCATTTCCTCCAGGGCTCGCTGAGTGGGTCCTCGACTTGCACGATTCACCTGATGCAGGTGCTGGACACTATCAGGAGGTGCAGTGTGACGGACAACACCGAAAGCCTTGGCCAGAGCGCGTCAGCGAGCGGGCCTAACGGAGGCGGCGACGAGAAAGTACTGAACGCGAATCAACCAGCCACGACGGGCAATCCGACACCGGGCGGCGGTCCGGGCGCGGGCGAGACGCATCGGGTGAACCAGCCGATTGCCATTCGCTCCACGTCATCCGAGGCGAGACGCTGACCAATGGTGAGCGGTGAACGGTGGTCGGTGGTCGGTCAGATCACCGTTCACCGTTCACCGTCTTCACGGAAAGTCCACGAGCGCCGGCACGGCCCGAGTCGGCGCGGTAGCCGCTGTTCTCGATGGGGGAGCCGCGACCGTCGCGAAGAGATCCGTTCGCAAACGGCGCTGCACCGCGCTTCGCCAGATGTAGTTTCCGGCTTCGAATCGCGCACCAGAATACCAGATCGTCACCGCGTCCGACGTCTCGTCATAGGCGAAGGTCGAGCGGTAGACGACATCCTGGAACTCCCGAATCGCGCCGTGCACGAGCACCGGCGACGGATAGGTGGTCCACTGAACGCCGTCGGCGCTCGTCGCAAGATAGACCGCGCCCGTCGTGCAGGAGGCTGGCGTCTTGGCGTTGTAGAGCGCCCAGAATTCGTTGCGGCTGGGAATCCATTCCACGTCGATGTGCCACGGATACAGCCCGGGTTGGGAGAGGCTCACCGTCGTTGGCGCGGACCAGTTCATTCCGTCCGGAGAGCGACGCAACTCGACCGTCGTGCTCGAACCCGTACAGCCGACGTTGCCGTTGACCGACCACATGAGCCAATCCGTCGCCGTCCGGCGTACCACCGTCGGTGATATGATTTCGTGATTCGGCGCATGAGCCGCCACCATTGGCGTGCTCCAGTGAACACCGTCGCTCGACTTCGTTAGGCGAATGACGTTCTCGCTCGTCACCTGCCGAAAATACAGCCAGAGCTCGTCGCGCTCGGGGACGAAGACGGCGTCGGGATCGGAATTGTAGCCTGTCGTCGGTGGCGCGATCGGATTGGAGACGCCCGTGGGCGGCGTCCACCGGAGAAGATCCGGGCTGTCGTAGATCGAGGGGTTCTCGAAGGTCGCATTGCCATTCGGATACGGCGTGATGAATAGGTAATCCGCTGAGTGCGTCCATTCAGCGCCGGTAGCGACGAAGTCCGGGTGGACCGTCTGTCCCAAGCCTTCGTAGGTGGACAGAACGAGGGGTTGGACGACGTCGAATGGAAGCTCGTCGTCGCGCGGCGTGGATGCCGTGAACTGCACCATGTCGTACCCATCGGCGAGCGCGCGACCGCGATGAATCGCGAGCCCGGGCCCGAGCGTCCACATAGCCGAGGCGGTCCCGTCGCCGTCAGTCCTGCTCTGTGATGGGCTGATCGAGCCGCCGTCGTCCGCCGTCCACGAGACGCGCACGCCAGCCACGGGCGCCCCCATCGCGTCGCGCACGACGACGATGATCGGTTGCTCGAGCGGTTGCCCGGGAGCGCCGCGCTGGGCATTGCCAGATCTGATGGCGAGACGCCCGCGCGAGGGTGCAGCCAAGCGATCACCGCTGCACGCGGTGATCGCGGCGAGGACAGTCACGTGGAGAACGAGCCGGGAGACGAGCGCGCGCGACAGAGCGCGCGCCCCGGGAAGGTGCGGCATCGGCAAATGGGATTGCGAGGTCGGAAGCAGTTCCTACTCTGCTCTACTCGCGGTACATGCCTCCGCGTCACTGTAGGTGACGAGCTTCGTTAGGCAGGGACGAGGCGGACGTGACCAGGGGTAGTCGTCCGCTCGAGGCCGGGCGGTCGCTACGGCCCATCGTCTTCGGTGCCGTCAACCGCGCGCCCTCCGCGTTTATCCGCCGACGCGTACCGTCAGGCCTCCCTCCTCTACGGTCACTTCCCCGCCCTGCGCGGCGATGAGCCGCTGAGCAAGAATGAGTGGGCTCGCCTCGTGGCGGCCTCCATTGCCGCCGTTCGCGACGCCCGCTCCCAGTTGGGCCGTCATCGGTGCGATACGAATCACCGCTTGCGAGCCGGCACGCGCGGTGGAGATACGGAGCGCGGTCGCGGCGTCGGCGTGCGCCACCGAATCAGTGAGAAACAACGCGAGCGCTTCGGCCAGGCGTGCCCGATCGGCGATGACGCGCGGCAGCGCGGGCTCGAGGGATGTCTCCGTGCGGGCGCCGCGCCGCTCGGCGCCCGCACGGGCAACGGGAAGGACGGAGCGGACGACGTCATTCACCTGGACGAGCTCACGCTGAATTGGCAGCGCGTCACGATCGATGTCGGCAACCTGTCGCAGACGGCGGAGCGCGACGTCGATCGCGTCCGCGGCAGCCCGTGCATCACGAAGCAACTCCTCCTGATTCTCGTTGAGCTCACCGAACGGGCTGGCGAGGAGGATCTGCAATGGCAGCCGTACCTGATCCAATTGGGCGATCGCGTCGCTCACGACGGCGGCCAGCATCGTCGCCTCGTCACTTAACCGCGCGGCCGCAAGCGCATCGCTGCGCGCCCGATCTGCCTCCGCAGCGGTGAGGGCCGATCCAAGGTTCCCGACGGCGCGCTCGATGCGATCGAATTCGTCCGTGCGTTCGTTGCCGCCGTCGACGGGACTCGCGGTGCGGGCGAGGCGGGCAAGGCGATCGGCGAAATAGCTCGCATTGGTCCAGGCGATGACCACCGAGACGAGGGTGAGTGCGCTCGTGACGAGAAGGATGAAGCGCGGCGCGGTACGTTCATACTGACCGTAATAGAAGAGGCCGACGACGAGGCCGATGGCAAGCACGGACGGCAGCACCCCAGCGCCAAGCCGCCAGGCGATCGACCGCGAGATGCCATGACGCCTAACGGGCGCGGCGCTCATTCTTCGCTCGCCAGTGCCGGGCGACGTTCGCGACCGCCCCCGAGAAACTCCGAATCCTCAGCGCCTGAGATGACGAGTACGTCGAGGCCGCGGCGCCCGGTCATCAACCGGTCGACGATCGACCCGCGCCGGAGACGATACCAGCGAGAGCGCCGGGTCTCGCCGACGATGGCCAGCGTCACCCCGCGCTCGCTGGCGAACCGCACAAGGATCTGGGCCACGTCACGTCCTTCGAGCTTCACGACCTCGGCGCCTAACGATTGCGCCAGTTGAATATTCTCGACGAGGTACCGCTGGACGGTGCTATCGATGCGGTCGGGGCGCTCCTCGGGCAGCTGGACGTACACGCAGAACCAGTCGCTGTTGAGCCGGCCCGCGATCCGGCTCGCCTTGCGGAGGAGCACGCGCGAGAGCGGCGGATCGCTCGACAGACAGGCCATCAACCGGTCGACCGTCCGGCGCGCTCCGACGCCGCCACTCGCCTGCCGGCGCACGATTTCCTCGCGCGACCGATCGACGGAGCTCGCAACCTCGCGCAGCGCCAGCTCGCGCAGCGTCGTCAGGTTCTCGTCCGTGAAGAAGTTCGCCAGGGCCGTTTCGATCTTGTCCGGGTGATAGATCTTTCCCTCCCGGAGCCGCTGCCGAAGGTCTTCGGCCGAGATGTCGAGATTCACCACTTGGTCGGCTTGGCCGACCACCCAATCCGGGACAGTTTCGCGGATTGTCACACCGAGCTCGCGCTCGAGAACGTCGTTCAACGATTCGAGGTGCTGGACGTTGACCGCGGTAATGACGTTGATGCGCTCATCGATGAGGAGCAGCACGTCCTGCCAGCGCTTGCCGTTGCGCGCGGTCGGAACGTTGGTATGGGCCAGCTCGTCGACGATCGCGACTTGAGGGTGGCGCGCGACGACGGCGTCGACATCCATCTCCTCGAGTGTGACGCCGCGGTACTCGATCTTCCTGCGCGGCACGACTTCGAGATCACGGATCTGCGACTCGGTCTCGGCGCGACTATGCGCTTCGACGTAGCCCACAACGACGTCGACACCCCGCCGACGCAGATCATGTGCTTCCTGAAGCATCCGATATGTCTTGCCCGTGCCCGCGGCGGAGCCGATGTAGACCTTGAGCTTCCCCCGCTCGCGCTGCCGCATGAGCGCGAGGAAGTCCGAGCTCCCTGGCGTGCGCGACTGGGTGAAGCGCCGTTCCCATACATGGCGCTCGCCGTCTCCCGTGCTCGGCGCCGCCGCGCTGGCGTCCGGGCCGAGTGAAGACCGTGGGAGCTCCGACGAGGGCACGATGAGAACTCCTAGAAAGCGAGTGACAAGGAGCTGACGAGGAAGACGTCGTTCCTGCGCGGCGTCGGGCGCTGCGCGTCGGGAAAGATCGCCTCGTCGTTGACGAAGCCACGCAGTTCACTCCGCCACATGACCCTCGGTTGCGGCACGACATCGATGCCTAACGATCCACCGTAGCCACGGAAGGGTTCGGGCAGACCTGTCACGATGTTCACCTGCTGCGGATCGCGATAGGCCTCGCCGCGCCCGACCAGGGCAACCGTCGGCGTGACCTTTTGCCGCGCAATGGCGGTAAACCCCCACCAGTTGCCGGCGATGCCGCCAGACGAGGGTGGACGTAGCGTGCCCGCATCGACCTCGCCGAGCAACGTCGTACGGCTTGTCGTGTATTTCGCACCAACCCCATTGAAGACTCGTAGACGAGCGCCCGGTTCCACGGTGTTGCCTGTCTCGTCATTGAACAAGTTGTAATAGCTCAAGGTGATCTCGGCGGTCGCGCTGTAGTCGAGCCGTAGCCCTACCCCCTTTTCGCTGTTCGTTTCGGAGATGTTTTGCCAACCGTTGATCAGATCGACCCGCGCCGCAAGCTTTGGCGTGGCTTGCCAGATGGCACGAAGGCCGCTCGAGTAGTACGGCGAGTAGTCCGCGACCAGAGAGCGGGTATACGTCGGGTTATCCTTCGAGACCCACCCTTCGAGCCCCGCGTTCGAGTAAAAGATGCCGGCGTCGATCCAGAGGTTTTGCGCGACCTCGTATCCCGCATAGGCTTCCTGCAGCAGGCGTGAGAGCAAAGGACCGCTCACGGTGCCGATGTTTGGCTCGTTGTTGTAGTTGTCCTGCACCGAGGTGCCGGCCTGCAACGCGAGGCGACCATGAACGCGGTTGCCGCTGATGTTCGTCTCGAGATAGGCGAGGTTGACATTGAACTCGTCGTGCCGAGCAGGCTGAGTTGTAAACAACGCGCCGCCGAAAAAAGATCGATCGATCGTTGGCGGACGATCGAAATCGTACGCATAATAGCCATCGATGAAGCCGCCGAACGTGACCTTGATCGTCGTATCGACTGCCGATTGAGCATGACCAATAGCCGGCGTTAGGAGAAGTGCGCTCAGGGCCACTTTCAGTACGGTGTGCATGGAGCGAGCTGTGGCTATTTGTCTGGGACCGGTCTCGGTGCACCGAACGCCGAGTCCAGCGCGACGTTGAGGAGAAGAACGTTGACGCGAGGCTCGCCGAAGAATCCGAACTGACGACCCAGGATGTGGCGCGCGAGAACGGCCGCGACCGTGGCGTCAGGCACACCGCGCGCGCGGGCGACGCGTGGAACTTGAAGGCGCGCATTCGCCGGCGAGATATCCGGGTCGAGTCCAGAGCCGGAGGAGGTGACCATGTCCGATGGGATCGATCCCTTCACGGCACCATCACTCTTCACGACACTGTCGATCGCCTGCGCGATCAGGGTGTCCGCGAGCTTGGCGTCCGTCGGTCCTCTATTCGTGCCTCCCGATGCCGTGGCATCGTAGCCGCTGCCCGCGGCCGACGGCCGCGGATGGAAATACTCAGGGCGTGTGAAGGTCTGACCAATCAACTCGCTTCCGACGATGCGACCGTTCACCGTGACGAGCGAGCCGTTTGCCTCACGGGGGAACAGCACCTGGGCGAGGGCGGTGACAACGCCTGGATAGATCAAGCCGGTGATGACGCAGAGCACGAGCGTCATCCCGATCGCCGGCCAGAGTTGTTTTCTGAGCATCGACGTCACGAGGCAAGGTGAGAGAAAACCAGCAGCATGTCGATCAATTTGATGCCGGCGAACGGCACGATGAGGCCGCCCAGACCGTACACGAACAGATTGCGGCGCAGAATCACCGCCGCTGGCGCCGGCCGGTACGTCACACCGCGCAACGCGAGCGGGATCAGTGCGATGATGATCAGCGCGTTGAAGATCACACTCGCCAGAATCGCCGATTGCGGCGAGTGCAATCGCATGATATTGAGCGTCTGCAAAACCGGATATGTTGCAACGAAAATGGCTGGGATGATGGCGAAGTACTTCGCGACGTCGTTCGCGATGGAGAAGGTCGTGAGCGAGCCGCGCGTCATGAGCAACTGCTTGCCGATCTCCACGACCTCGATGAGTTTCGTGGGATTGGAATCCAGGTCGATGAGATTGCCGGCCTCCTTCGCTGCCTGCGTGCCCGTGTTCATCGCCACGCCGACGTCCGCCTGAGCGAGCGCCGGTGCGTCATTCGTGCCGTCACCCGTCATCGCCACAAGCCGGCCGCCGGCCTGTTCGCGTTGGATCAGCGCCATCTTGTCCTCGGGCTTCGCTTCGGCCAGGAAATCGTCGACGCCCGCTTCCTTCGCAATCGCCGCGGCCGTGAGTGGATTGTCACCAGTGATCATGACGGTGCGAATACCCATTGCCCGCAACCGATCGAAGCGCTCGCGAATGCCGCCCTTCACGGCATCCTTGAGATAGACGACACCAAGGACTCGTGGTCCATGGCTGTTTCCCTTTTCGGCGACGAGGAGCGGCGTGCCGCCCTCGAGGGCGACACGCCGAACGGCCGAATCGATATCCGCCGGCGTGTGCCCACCCGCTTGACGCACCCACGCCAGCACCGCGTCGCCAGCGCCCTTCCGAACCTGATATCCGTCACCGGTATCCACACCGCTCATGCGCGTGCTGGCGCTGAATGGAATGAACGTCACGTCGCGATGCCCAGCGTGCTCGCCGCCCACCTCGCGCGCGCGAATGCCAAATTTGGTTTTCGCGAGCACGACGATGCTGCGCCCCTCCGGCGTCTCGTCGGCTAACGAGGCTAACTGCGCACGGTCTGCCAGCAACTCGGCCTCGACGCCACTGACCGGAAGAAAATCCGACGCCTGCCGATTGCCGAGCGTGATCGTTCCCGTCTTGTCGAGCAGGAGTGTGTTGACGTCCCCGGCTGCCTCGACCGCGCGGCCGCTCATCGCGATGACGTTTTGCTGAATCATCCGATCCATGCCGGCGATGCCGATGGCGGACAGCAAACCGCCAATCGTCGTCGGAATGAGGCAGACCAGTAGCGCGATCAGGATCGGGATCGTCGTCGGCGATCCGCTGTAGACCGCGAACGGCTGCAGTGTCGCGACCGCGAACAGGAACACAATCGTCAGGCCGGACAGCAGGATGGTCAGGGCGATCTCGTTGGGCGTCTTCTGCCGCGACGCCCCCTCGACGAGCGCGATCATTCGGTCGAGAAACGTCTCGCCCGGATTGGCGGTGATCTTCACCACGATGTAGTCGGACAGCACCTTGGTGCCGCCGGTCACCGCGGAGCGATCGCCACCCGATTCACGAATGACCGGTGCACTCTCGCCAGTGATGGCGCTCTCGTCCACGGAGGCCACGCCCTCGATCACCTCGCCATCGCCGGGAATGACGTCGCCAGGAAGGCAGAGGACCAGATCGCCGCGACGTAGCTGCTCCGCATTCACCTCCTCGAAGCGCGCACGGTCAATGCGCCCCGCCGACTTATCGAACAATCGTTTCGCGGTCGTCTGCGTGCGCGACTTGCGCAGCGTATCTGCCTGGGCCTTGCCGCGCCCTTCGGCCATCGCTTCAGCGAAGTTCGCGAACACCACGGTGAACCAGAGCCAGAGCGCGAGCTGCAGCGTAAATCCCCAATCGGAACGACCCCCCAGCAGGTCGCGGATAAACACGAGCGTCGTGTATGCCGAGCCGATGAGCACGACGAACATCACCGGATTCCGGACCATACGCCGCGGGTCGAGCTTCACGAACGCGTCGCGAATCGCTCGTCGGACGATGGGGGGATCGAAGAGTGGACGTTTCCGGCCTGCGCGCTGGCGTTGCGCGGCCACGTGAGAACCGGCGCGCGCATCGCTCGTAGAAGCAGGAGGGAGAGTGGGAATGGTCGTCATATCAGAATAGCTTCCCCGAGTTCATCAGCAGGTGCTCAACGACCGGACTCAGGGAAAGCGCTGGAAAGAAGGTGAGCGCGCTCACGACGATGATGACGGAGACGAGGAGTGCGACGAACAGGGGCGTCGTCACCGGAAAAGTGCCGGCCGATTCGGGAACGCTTTTCTTCTCGGCCAGGAATCCAGCGAGGGCGAGCATCGGCACCATCATCGCGAACCGGCCGATGAGAGTGTTCACGCCGAGCATCGTGTTGTAGTAGTATGTTGTTCCCGTTAGGCCCGCGAACGCGCTGCCGTTGTTTCCGGCCGTCGACGTGAAGGCATAGAGAATCTCCGACAGGCCGTGCGGGCCGGCGTTATTCAGTCCCTTGAGTCCCGCGGGCAGGAGCACCGAGATCGCCGTCATCGTCAGAATCGCGGCCGGGAACACGAGGATGTAGAGCATCGCGACCTGGACTTCCCGGGCCTGAATCTTCTTGCCCAGATACTCCGGCGTCCTGCCGACCATGAGGCCCGCGATGAACACCGTCAGCACGACCATAACGAGCATCCCGTAGAGGCCCGCGCCCACGCCGCCAAACACGACCTCGCCCAACTGGATGTTGACGAGCGGAACGAGCCCTCCCAGCGGCGTGAACGAGTCGTGCATCGCGTTCACCGCGCCACAGGATGCATCCGTTGTCACCGTCGCGTAGAGCGCGGAATTCGCGATGCCGAAGCGAACTTCCTTTCCCTCCATATTCCCAGCGGAATGTCCGGCGACGGCGCCGGCGACATCGATGCCGCGCGCCGCGTGAATCGGATTGCCGCGCGCCTCGGCCCAGTAGGCCATCCACACACCGCCGAAGAAGAGCACGAACATCGCCGCCCACACCGCCCAGCCATGCTTCTGATTCTTCACCATACGGCCCAGCAAATACGTCAGCGCCGAGGGGATCATGAAGATCGTGAGCATCGACCAGAAGTTGCTCCACGGCGTTGGATTCTCGAACGGATGGGCAGCGTTCGCATTGAAGAAGCCGCCGCCATTCGTGCCGAGCTGTTTGATTGCCTCCTGGCTCGCGACGGGCCCCATGGCGATCGTCTGCTTCGCCCCCTCGAGTGTCGTGATCTCGAGATAGGGTCTGATGTTCTGAATGACGCCTTGCTGAACGAAGATCAGCGCGACGACGAGGGAGAACGGAAGAAGGATATAGAGCGTTCCACGAGTGAGGTCCACCCAGAAGTTGCCGAGCCGCCCCGCCGAGCGGCGGGCGATACCGCGCACGAACGCCACGGCGACCGCCATGCCAACGGCAGCCGATATGAAGTTGTGAAATGCGAGTTGGCTCATCTGTGAGAAGTACGACATCGTCGTCTCACCGACATAGGACTGCCAGTTCGTGTTCGTCGTGAACGAAGCCGACGTTTCGAACGCCTGGCGGGCCACCACCGCGGGCAGATGCTGCGGGTTGAGGGGCAACATCCGCTGCAGTCGGAGCACGACATACGTCAGCAGCATCGAAGCCGCGCTGAAGAGCAGCATGGCGCCGGCATATCGCGTCCAATGCTGGTCCTCCTGCGCATCGACGCCGCACATGCGGTAGATCACACGCTCGAGAGGCGCGAGCCATCGATAGGTGCCGTTGTAAACGCGCACGAGATAGAGACCGAGCGGCTTTGCGACGACGAGAACGGAGACGCAAAAGAAGAGGATCTGTAGCCAACCGTTGACTGTCATAACGCGCTCAGAACCGTTCCGGTCGCAGCAGGGTGTAGATGAGATAGATGAGGAGTCCGACCGCGAGCGCGCCCGCGATCCAGCTTTCGAGCGTCACGACTACTCCTTCGTTGCGCGCTCGGCGTCCGCGCCGCGGCCCAGGCGTTCGCACGCGGCAACGTACAGGAGCATAAGAAGGAAGAAGAGGATCGTTCCAATCACGTAAGCGACATCGATCACGACGGAGCTCCAGGGGAGCGAGACCACGAAACAATAACGGCCTTCTCATTAAGGACGCGTGAATGAAGGCGATAATCGAATTAAAAAGTTGTGAAAAGACGCGCGCTTGGGCGGAAACGCATCCCGTCGACGGCGTTAGGTGGTCGACGTCGGTAGAGGCATAGCTTGTGTCCATGGCCAGCGAACGCGGACCGCCATTGGCCATTCGGAACGGAATCCGCGCTCCACGGTCTTTAACGACTTTTTTATGAGATGGGGCCGACTCTTTGTGCGGCCTTCACGAGCGCGCACCTACCTTGAGCTCACCCTGTGAGTCTCGAGCGATGACCTCCTCTTATCTCCTGCCACGTGCGGCGACGCCCGCAGACACGTCGGAAACCGCTGCGCGATTGCGTCTCGTGCGTGCCGGGCTGAAGTCAGTGCCTAGCGTGAGCTCGAGTCGGGATGGGACGAGTCGAGGGGAGGAGGCGCACGCGTTCATTGATCGGCTTGCCGAGTTATCTCCTGGAGCGTGGTTGGAGTTCGGCCGCGAGCTTGCGCTAGATCCCGTTGCTGTCGCGCGATGTCGGCAGGCGAAAATCGCATTGGACTCGATTCTCGCCGATTCAGCCCTTTCGATCGCGGCATGGCGCATTTGTGACGCGGTCGAGACCCTGCTTTTTCTGACGATGCGATGCAGCGGCAATTGGACTCGCGAGCAGCGGCGACTCGTTGAGCTCGCGCATCACGGCGTTGAATGCGCGGCGCTCGCTATGCTCTCGCGCGATCATCTCGACGGAGAGACGATGGGGGCACTCATCGGGATGTTCAGCGGCGGTTAACGGTTCTTTGCGCTGAGGAGCCTCATCATTCTCCGGTGAATGTGTTAATTGGTGGCAAGAGTCACCATTGTCCGGAAATCAATGAGGCGAGCGACCATCGACAACGGCGGAGCGTCCGCCGACAGTGGCACAACGCGCGTCGCTCCACCTGCGCGCGGCGCGCATGGCATCTCGACGAGCGCTGTTCGTCCCGACGACGAGCTCCTCCAGCTCGCATTCCTCGACGCCGTGGACGTGCTCAGCCGGCTCGGCTCGACGCGAAACGGCCTCACCGAGGAGCAGGTCGAAGCACGCCGCGCTCGATTCGGGCGCAATGAAGTCGCCCACGAGAAGCCACCAACGTGGTACGCGGAGCTCGCCCGCGCGTTCGCGAACCCGTTCAATTTTCTGCTCACGACCCTGGCGATCCTCTCCGGCGTGACCGGCGATCAGGAAGCCATGATCGTCATCGCCGTGATGGTGGCATTCAGTACGGGGTTGCGATTCGTCCAGGAATTTCGGTCGAACAAATCGGCGCAGGCGTTGCGTGCCCTCGTGCGCACGAGCACCGCCGTCGAGCGCGAGGGCGATGAGTTTCCTCCGGATAGCACGCCGGCGATGCGGCGGCGTGAGATCCCGATGGACGAGTTGGTGCCGGGCGACATCGTTTATCTCTCCGCGGGCGACATGATTCCCGCCGACGTCCGCCTCCTCACGGCGAAGGATCTCTTCGTGGGGCAGGCGGCGCTCACGGGTGAAGCACTCCCGGTGGAGAAATCAGATCGCGCCGAGCGTCCCGCCACGACGCCAGCGATAACGGAATTGTCGACGATTTGCTTCATGGGCACCAGCGTCGTCAGCGGCACTGCGAGTGCCGTTGTCGTCGCCACGGGCGCGCGGACGAGCTTCGGCCGCATGGCGAAGGGACTCGTCGGCCGGCGCGCCGACACCGCGTTCGATGTTGGTGTCCGCAAGGTGAGCTGGCTCTTTATCCGCTTCATCGCCGTGATGGTTCCGTTGGTGTTCTTGATCAACGGGCTCAGTAAGGGAAATTGGTTGGAAGCCTTTCTGTTCGGCCTTGCCGTCGCGGTTGGTCTCACGCCCGAGATGCTTCCGATGATCGTCACGACGAACCTGGCGAAGGGCGCGGTGACCATGGCGCGCCACAAGACGATCGTGAAGCGCCTCAACTCGATTCAGAATTTCGGCGCGATGGACGTGCTCTGCACCGACAAGACAGGCACGCTCACCCAGGACAAAGTCGTGCTCGAGCAGCATGTCAACGCCGTCGGCGAGGAAGATGACTTCGTGCTCGCGCTGGCGTACCTCAACAGCTTCTACCAGACCGGCCTCAAGAATCTGCTCGACGTCGCCGTCCTCGAGCACGCGGAGCTCAAACGCGAGCTAGCGATCGACAAGGCGTACGGCAAGGTGGACGAATGCCCGTTCGACTTCACGCGCCGCCGAATGTCCGTCGTCGTCGATCATGAGCATCGCGATCATCAGCTCATCTGCAAGGGCGCCGTCGAGGAGATCCTCGCCGTCTGTCGTTATGTTCGCGACGAACCGCAGCTCGACGAGGCGGAGCTCGTCGTCGAGCTGAAAGACGAACGACGTGAAGATGCGAAGGAGCTTGTCGCCGAGATGAACGAGGACGGCTTTCGCGTCGTTGCCGTCGCGTATCGCGAATTCCCGGTCGACCACGGACCGTACACGATCGCCGACGAGCGCGATCTCATTCTCGCCGGCTTCATCGGCTTCCTCGATCCGCCCAAGGAGACCGCGGCTCCGGCACTGCGCGCCCTCGGCCAACATGGCATCGATGTGAAGATCCTCACGGGCGACAACGACCTCGTGACGCGGAAGATTTGTCGCGACGTCGGCATCGACGCGGAGCACATCGTCCTCGGCAGCGCATTGCAGGGCCTCGATGAGGAGGAGTTCGGCAAGCTGGTGTCGAACCACTCGGTCTTCGCGAAGCTGACGCCCGATGACAAGACGCGCATCGTGCACTCGCTGAAGGCGCGCGGGCACACCGTCGGCTTCATGGGGGACGGCATCAACGACGCGGGGGCTTTGCGCGAAGCCGACGTCGGCGTGTCCGTGGACTCCGCGGTGGACATCGCGAAGGAGTCCGCCGACATCATTCTGCTCGAGAAGAGCCTGCTCGTGCTCGAGGAAGGCGTCATCGAGGGGCGCCGCACCTTCGGCAATACAATCAAGTACATCAAGATGACGGCGAGCTCCAACTTCGGGAACGTCTTCAGCGTCCTCGTCGCGAGCGCATTCTTGCCGTTCCTGCCAATGCTGCCGATCCAGCTCCTGACCAACAACTTGTTGTATGACTTTTCACAGACCTCCATCCCGTGGGACGACATGGATCCGGAGTACCTCGCCGTCCCGCGCCAGTGGCGCGCCGACGACATCGGGCGGTTTATGGTATTCATCGGCCCAATCAGTTCAATTTTCGATATCGCGACGTTTGTCCTCATGTGGTTTGTGTTTCGAGCGAACACGCCAGCGCGGCAGTCGCTCTTCCAATCGGGATGGTTTATAGAATCGCTGCTTACACAGACTCTCATCGTCCACATGATCCGCACGGCCAGGATTCCTTTCCTGCAGAGCCGCGCTGCGTGGCCCGTCCTGTTGTTGACGGGCGGCATCATGGCGTGCGGATTGGCGCTCCCCTTCCTCGCCGTCGGCGCGAAGCTCAAGCTGCAACCGCTTCCCCTCAGCTACTTCGGATGGCTCGCGCTGACTCTGTTGAGCTATTCGGTGCTCACGCAGGTCGTGAAAGTCTGGTATGTCCGGCGGTTCGGAGCGTGGTTGTAACGACGACGTAACGAGCGCTTATCCGATGTCGAGGTGCAGCTTGCCAGCCGCGGCGACCACGCGGCGCCGCCGGCGCACCATCTCGCTGGCGACGAGCGCCGTCGTCGTGACGATCACGCCAGCGCGTGCGAGCCTGACGATCGCCGCATGGCTGAGCTGCGCCGAGGCCTCGATCATGACATACACCTGATACCCGTCGCGCGCCGCCGACAGCGCGCAGAACGCGACGCCGAGCTCGGCCGCCCCTCCGGCTATCAGCAACTTCTTGCGCCCGGAGGCTTCGATGGCGCTCTGGATGGTCGGATCGTCCCACGCGTTGACGGCACCGCGAACGATGTGCGGCGCCTCCGGGAATGCGTCCGAAAGCTCCGGAATCACCGCGCCCCACGTTTCCACGCCAATCGCGGTGATGATCGTCGGCAGGTCCAGCTGACGTGCGAGTCCGGCGAGTGACACGACTGCACGGCGCGTCGGCGCGAACTCGAGCTCCCACAACGGCCCGATTTGATGATCGATGAGCAGTACCGCCGTGTTCTGCGTCGTGAGTCGCTCGTACGTGCCATCGATCGCGATGAGGCTCGTGTCGTTTGTGTACACCTCATCTCTCTTCGATGCGACACGCGGCCGCAGCTGGATGCTGTCAGCGCTCGTCTGTTGTGCTCCATTCTGGCGTGCCATAAGTCCTCTATAGAACACGGTGTCGGTCCTTGTCCACTCCTCCCAGCCCCGCTTCCCACTCTCCCTTATCAGTCGAACGGCGCGGGCGAAAATCGACATTGGTCGTCCTCGAATTCTCGGCCGTCGCCGAACACTGGAAGAACTTCCCGCTCGCGTCTTGAACGAACGTGCGGTGATGGGCGGTTCCAGCGGCCGCACGCCGAGCAGTTGAGCGAGCGTCGGCGCGACGGGTGTCGTGCTTGAGACGCTCGGCCTCATTTCGTTACCAGCGGGATCTTCGCGGGAACACGCCTGCGCCGGCCCCTCGTTGGTTCAGTGGCCTGAGATCACTGGCGGGAAATCAGTGTGAGTCGCATGATTGTTGGAACCTTGCACCTCATCGCACCTAACGGCAACATCCAGACGCTCAACCAACGCCGTGCGACAGATCGTGCGCGAGTATCGGGCCCAGTACACGGATCCGATCGATGCCGCTTCTGGCACCATCCTCCAGGTGGGTCGACAGGACGCCGAGATGCCTGGCTGGTGGTGGTGCACTGCGCCCGATGGTCGATCTGGTTGGGTCCCACAAGAGCTGCTCGATCGGACCATTGGCGGCGCGCGAGCAGCGTTGCGACGCGCATACACCGCGCGTGAGCTCACAGTGGAACGCGGCGAGACCGTCGCCGTCAAGGACGAGCGTCGAGGATGGATGTTCGTTCGCAACGCCGCCGGCGCCAGCGGCTGGGTGCCGTCGACGCACGTCGCAGACACAGGCGAGGGCGCCTAACGATCGCACGTGGACGCCGCGAGTCGCTCCGGGCACAGCTCGTCCCTGCTCTCCGGCGCTTCGCGTCATCGATGTTGCGTCGCGCGAGGCAGGCGGCGAGCGTGAGTCGATGTGTCGGCGAGGCCTTCGGCGGCACGACACAACTCGTTCCCGTGAGATCCGAAATGCTGCGATCGTATTCGCATCCAGTAGCCGGCGTGATCACGCTCGCTGCCGCGGCCCTCTTCCCACTCCTGGCGACGGCACAGGTGCAGGCGAGCAAGACCATCCGCATAACGCTCGATTCCTCGACGAGGCTCCAACTCGTCAACGCACGTGCACTCTGGGTGGATTATCGCGGCCGCCGCGCGTTGAAGCTCGCGCCGCTCCTCGGTCACGAGCATGACACCGATCAGGAAATGGCGGCGGTCCTTGCCGGCTCCGATTTTCACGATGGCATCATCGAGGTCGATGTTGCCGGCGCTCGGCGCCAGGGTTACTCCACGGCGGAGGATGTGAGCGGCTTCAAAGGCATCATCGGCGTCACCTTTCGCATTCGCGGCGACTCCGCCGAGCGGATATATCTTCGGCCAGAAAACACTCGCCTGAACAATCAACTCTTTCGCAATCGCTCGACGCAGTACGAATCGAGCCCCGACTACTCCTGGCAGCGCTTGCGCCAGGAAAGTCCGGGTGTGTACGAGTCCTATGTAGACGTCGAACCGGGCGGCTGGACTTCCGTACGCATCGAAGTCTCCGGTGTGATGGCCCGCCTCTACGTCAACGGCGCTCTCCAGCCATGCCTCGTAGTGACCGATCTGAAGCACGGCGACAGCCATGGTGCCATCGCCCTCTGGGCGCGCATCAGCAGCGACGCGTACTTCTCGAATCTGCGCGTCTCACCTAACTGACTGGACGCGTTGGGCGTTGGGCGTTGGGCGTTGGGCGGTACGATGCCGTTCGAGCGCTTTCTCGCCACGAGACAACGTCCATCAGATCTGCCGGAATTCCGGCTCGCTCTGCGTATGGTCGGCTTGCTGTGACGCAGCGCCACCTCGGTGCCACGTTGCTGCGACTCGTTGGGCGGAAGTCCGGACTCACAGCGAGCAACCCTCTACCCTCCACCCTCTATCCTCCACCCTCTACCCTCTACCCTCTACCCTCTATCCTCCTCTGGCTTCGATCCGCCGGCCGATATTCGCCACCCGATACCGGTCGAAGCTCCGCGACGCCGACGAGCCGATCGAGCTCCTCCGCGACATCGGCGCTTTCCCAATAGTGTGTGTGCGTCCCCGCGCCAAGACAACGTTCGCGTCGCCGCCCCCCTTCGATGGCTGCCTGCATTTCGCGACGATCCCACACGTCGTTCCAATCGTCGTCCGACCAGAGATTCCGCCCGACATAGTCGCCGCTGGTGTAGAGATTCACCCAGGACTCGACGCGCAGCTCTTCCGGGTCGGGCGTGCGCGCGGCAATCGTCGGGAGCTCCATCGTCGCGAGCGGCTCGTTCACCTCGTCAGGCAATGGATCGCTGGCGTTCACCCAACCATATAGATGCGGAAAGTTGGCGCCATAAAGCTGCCGCAGTGGTGAGCCCATCGTCATCAGCCGGCATCGATCTGCCGCGATGAGCTCGCGGTCGGCCGAGCCTTTCGGTAGCCCGTAGTGCAGAAAGCGCAGCAGATCGGCGGTGATCACAGTTCCCTGACTATGGGTCACGAGCACGACGCGATCGAATCGACTCTCACGCACATGGCGCAGCAGTGAAACGAATCGTTCGGCGATTCGCGCTCTCGGTGTCCCCTCGAACGGTGTTTCGCGAAGATAATTGTCCACGTCGAGGATGACGCCCAGCGCTGGCCGCGCACGCGACGCGAGCGCCTCCAATCGCAACCGCGCGGCGCCGGCCGTCGCCGCCGATGCCAGGACCGCAAACGTCAACGTGTCGATGACACCGAGCGTCCACTCGGGCGTCATGCGCGTGGCGAGCCAGCGCCAGGCATGCGCCGTGACGAAGGCATGCAGCGACGGCAACAGATCGACGAGCGCGCCAAACAGGACGGCGAACAGCACCGTGAACGCGAGAATCGTCCCGGCAATGCGCAGCCACCGAAAGCCGTCGGTCATCCACAGACCGAGCCGTCGACCGCTCCATTTCGCCGGATTCGGCGTATGGACAGACGTGAACGCGATGAGCGCGACGAACCAGGAGATGAGCACGAGAACGAGCGTCAGCCCGAGCACGGCGATCACGAATCCCGATGTTCCGCCCTGCGCGATCAGTGCGAGGAAAAAGCGCTCGCTGCACGCGCCGGGCGCGTATGCGGCACAGCTGAACCCGTGCGAAAAAACGGGACGCACGGGAATCATGGGCAGCTCGCCGCTCGCGAGCGGCTGCGGAAAGAGATCAAAGCTCCCGCGCGTCTTGCTCCCCAGATACACCACCGAGCGGTAGACCACGAGCGCCGCCACCATGAACGAAAACACAGCCGCGCCTAACGTGACGCGCGCCGTCCACATGGCGCGCGTCGCACGCACTCGCGCCTTGCCCGACGTCTGCAGCCAGAGCGCGAATCGAAAGCCGAGAGTGAGCGCCACCGCTACCCACAACACCCCCCACGTCACCATCAGGAGCGCATAGCCCCACTCGAAGCCGATCAGCGCGAGATCGCGCACCTGTTCGGCGTCTCCCAGGTCGAATGAGCCAACGAGTGCCCTGGCGCTAGCCACTATACCGGCGATGATGCCGATGAACGCGATCACACCGAAAAGGAGCGCACCCGATCGATTCTGATTGTATCTCGCGAGAAAGGCGAACATCCCTCCGAAGCTCACGACAGCCAGCGCCACCGAGAAGAGCATCGTGCCGAAGCGCGTCGGGTCGATGGGAGGGTTGTTCGAGAGTACGAGCGCGGCGGTGACGACTGCGAGCATGTATCCAACGAAGATCGTCGCCGCCCAGCGATCCGGCGGCGCGCGGTAGATGCCGATGCCACCCAGGACGACGAGGATGAGGGCGACCGCGGTTATGCCCACGTGAATTCGCGCACTTACCGAGATTGCCGCCGGCACGAAGAGCGGAACGAACGCCAGCATCAGCATTGCGGCGATGGGCACGAGCACGGTGAAGACGCGAATCGCCCAGCTGTGCATCCACCCGTACGCGGCCCACGCCCGGTACGGTCCGGCATCGGGACCCGGTGCGTTCGCCGGGAGCTGCTGTTTCTCGCGCGCTCTCGCCACCTGCGCCGCGATGTCCACGTTCTTGCGGCCGAGCTGACTGATGTGCTGCACGAGCTGATATGCCGCGCCGACGAGGCGCACGAGGCCGGATCCGAGCCGCGAAAGATCGGCCCAGTGCATCTCGAACACATGCACTTCCGTATCGCCACCGCTGCCATGCCTAACGCCAACCGTCTCGATCGTCTGATACGGCTCGTGAACCGAGTGGTAATCCCGCAGCAGCTCTCGCATGAAGGCGATGTCCGGCCGCTCCGCCGTCTCCTTCGTCGCGTCGAGCTTCGTGCGGTCGCCGGCGCGCGGCGTGAAGGCGCGAAGGAACTGTTGGCTGAGACTTCCCCGCTCCCGCGCCGGCCCGGCGCTGATGGGTGACGTCTCGATCGTTAGACGACGCTCCTCGTTCCATTCGTAGCGTACATCCGCCGGCGCATGCTGCATCAACAGGTCGGCGACGGCGCGCGCGGTCTCGTCACGCGGCGGACTCCCCACACCATGCACGGCAATGACGGCGACGCGACCAGCCATGGCGCGCTTCCCGATGAAGGATGCCAAAACCGTATATCCCCGGGCGCCCCGGCGCCAGAGTGCGTGATGATGAGAAAGTCTTAAGAAAGCCGTTGCGTTCGACGCGCGGCGAGCGTCTCTAGTCGGCGTTCTTCCCCTCAGAGACACGCGTGAGCGCACTCAAAGTCTGTCCGACCTGCAGCGTCGAGTACCCCGAGTCGGAGCGCTTCTGCCCGAAAGACGGCACAGCGCTCCACTGGCAGAGCGGAGTGCGTACGGACCTCGTCGGCTCGGTAATCGCCGAACGATATCACGTCCTGCGACGACTCGGCGCGGGAGGCATGGGCCGTGTCTATCTCGCCGAGCACGTGAAGATGGGGCGACCGTGCGCCGTCAAGGTCCTGCACCCAGCAATGGCCGGCGACGCGGAAGCGATCAGTCGATTCAATCGGGAGGCGGCGAACGCCAGCCGCATCGAGCACCCGAACGTCGCGGCCATCTATGATTTCGGCGAGACTCAGGACGGTCTGCTCTATCTCGCCATGCAGTACGTCGAAGGGCGAACGCTCACCGACATCATGAAGATCGACGGTGCGCTTTCGCCGCTCCGTGTAAGTGACATCGTACGTCAGGCAGCGGAAGGGCTACATGCCGCGCACGCGATGAACATCGTCCATCGCGACCTCAAGCCGGACAACATCATGGTAAGCGCTGACGCCGACGGCGCGGACAGCGTCAAGGTGGTGGACTTCGGCATCGCGAAGTCCACCGGCGATGTCTCGCAAGGCGTGACGCGCACCGGCGTCGTCGTCGGCACGGTCGAGTACATGAGTCCGGAGCAGATCTCGGGCGGCGAGGTGGACGGACGTAGCGACCAGTACGCGCTCGCTCTGGTCGCCTTCAACCTGCTCGCGGGAGATCTGCCCTTCCCCGCGTCATCTACGGCGTCGACGATGGTCGCGCGACTCACCGAGCCAGCGCGCACGTTGTCCCAGGTTAGCCCAGCCGTCGCCTGGCCTAACGAGCTCCAGGCAGTATTGAGCCGAGCACTCGAGCGCAGTTCGGACCGACGCTACCCCTCAGTGCGTGACTTCGCTCACGCCTTCCATGCCGCCGTCGCGATGATGCCAAGCGCGACCGCCGCCACTACTCGCAGTGTTCCCATCGATAGCGTTTCTTCTAACGCCCCGACGCAGCGTGTCACGTCAGCGCCGGCGACGCAGAAGTCGCGTCGATCCAGACGGGCGCTCTCGATCGGCCTCGGCACAGGTGCCCTGCTCATCGTCGCCGTGGCGAGCCGTGGCGCGCTCCGCTCGGCGCGCGCGAGCAAGTCGCTTCGTGAGGGGATCGCCGCCTATCGCGACGGCCGGCGCGACATCGCGCGCGATCAACTACTCGAGGCGGCGCGGCTGGCGCCCAACGATCCGATGCCGCACGTGTATCTCTCGCGCGTCGCGCGCGAGGGCAACGAGCTCTCCAGCGCGAGCAACGAGGCCGTCCAGGCCGTGCGCACCGCGCCGAACAACGGCGCCGCCCTCCGCGAGCTGGCGACGACCCTGTTCGCAACGCAGAATTACAATGGCGCGCGAGCATTCTACGCCCGTGCAATCGCCGCCGACACCGCCGACCACACCTCCCAGGGATATCTCGGCTGCACTCTGATTCAGCTTGGCCGCGTCGAGGAGGGGCTGCGCTGGATCCGGCGCGCCGGTAGTGGAACATGGTCGACGTGTGCGTCGGCGGCGAATGCGCGCTGAGCAAGGATCATGGAGTCTTGAACGCGACCTGCGCGCTGTAGCCGAGTAATCCCTGAACCGTGAGATCCGGATACTTCTGCCGCATCGCTGTGGCCAGCTCGCGGCCGCCTGACGAGACCTTTCTGATCGAATCGAAGTCCGCGAGATAACCCTCCATAAATCGCAGGACGTTCGGTGAATCGGGCGCCGCCACGTCCTTCTTGTGGCCAGCGACGACCACTGCCGGATGCAATGCGGTCACGCGAGCAATGGAGGCGCGCCACGCGGTCCGCGACGCCTCGCTCGAGCTACCAAGCCAGGGGTGCACGCCATTGAAGGCGACGTCACCGACGAGCGCGGTGCGCAACGACGGAATCCAGAGCACACTGTTCGTCGGCACGATCACGTCCCCGGTGAGATCGGGAATCACCGTGACCTCTTCGCCGTCCACGCTGAGATGCGTTGTGGGAAGAGGTCTCGGCGTCACCAGGCTGTCCGCGAGCATGGCCGGCCGGCGAGTCTTCTCCATCTGGAAGTACTGTTTCGTCGTATCGAAATGCGCGATCGCCTTCTGGGTCATGTAGACGGGTGTGCCGGGAAAGCGCTCGACGATTACCGCCGCGCCGGAGTAGTGGTCGTGGTCCGGGTGTGAGATCACGATTGCCTTGAGATGCTTGCCCGTGGCGGCAATGCGATCGGCGAGCCGGCGGGCATCGGCCACGTGATACTGCGCGTCCCAGAGCAGAACTTCGGTTGGGCCGACTATCATCGTCGACACGACGTCGAATGATGTCGAGTCGCTGCCGACCTCCTCGATGTGAAGCTTCGCCGCGGGCGCCGCACCGAGTTGTCGTCGCGAGATCGCGACAATTCCGGCAAGTGTCAACGCGCCAACGAGAGCGAACGAACGAGCGGCGTTCATACACGATCCTCGGATGAGGTGAGAGTGGATGGGCGTGCGCAACGTGTGCTCCAGTTCCAATGCCGCAAAGCGTTCGAGACCGTACCGTATGTGTGGGCGAACCAACCGGACCTGGCGCGGCACGAAGTGGCGACCTGGCCAGCTCGCGTCTTCTCGCGTCAACGTCGCATTTGCGCGATTGCTCGCACCGGCGAAGATTGCCCAATCATGAATTCGTCAACAGCGCGCGTCGGTGCGCGTCACGGCTTCACGACGCTCGTTCTCACGAGCGTCGTGAGCCTTACACTGCTCTTCACCGCGCAAGATGCAGTGCGGCATCGGGTCGGGGGCAGTCCGATCCACTGGTCGGAACTGCTAGCGGTGAACGCGCTGGATTGGGTTGTCTGGGCGCTGCTGCTGCCGATCATCGCGGTCGTTGGCCGGCGCATTCGCCTCGACGGCGGCGGCCAGCGGCTGCTTCGCCTCGGCGGCTGGCTGCTGCTCGCCATCGCGTTCTGCGCGGTCCAGGCGACGCTCACCGGGCTCGTCATTCGCTTCACAAACCCTCAACTCTTCGGCATGGCGCCGCCGTCCGGTGCGCCGACACGGCCGCTGGTCACCTTTCTGGCGATGTGGGCCGTGGCCACGTCCACTTTCAACTTGCTCATCTTCGGGATGACCGCCGGCGCCTTTCACGCCCTGCTGTATTACCGAGACCTCCGCGCCCGGCAATTACGAGACCGCGAGTTGCAGGCGCGGTTGGCGCGAGCCGAATTGAACGTACTGCGCATGCAGTTGCAGCCGCATTTTCTGTTCAACGCCCTCCACACGGTTTCCTCGCTAATGGTGACGGACGTGCCGGGCGCGCAACGGGTAGTCTCCTCGTTAGGAGACCTGTTGCGCTCGTCGCTCGACCACACTGCGCGCCAGGAGATTCCCCTGTGCGAGGAGCTCACCTTCGTTCAGCGCTATCTGGATATTCAGCGCGCCCGCTTCCGGCAACGACTCATTGTCGATCTGGAGATCGCGGAGGGCATCGACGACGCGCTCGTACCGAGCCTCGTCCTCCAACCGCTCGTGGAGAATGCGATCCGCCATGGCGTCGAGCCGCAGAGCGATGGCGGCCGTATCTGGATTCAGGCCCGCCGAATGGATGATGCGGTCGTCCTGTCGGTCGCGAACGAAGGTGCGCCTGGCGAATTGCCGAGTGATGCCCGAGGCAACGGGTCGCGCGGCGTCGGCCTCGCGAATGTCGAGGGGCGACTCGCACAGCTGTACGGGCCCGCGCATACCTTTCGCGCAGCGTGGGACGACAACGGTAATCGGGAGCGCCGCTTCGTGGTGGAGCTGAGCGTGCCATACCACACAGAGGCTGATCTGTTTCCCGCGCCCGTCGAGCCGGCAACGTGACCCTTCGCGCTCTGCTCGTGGACGATGAGGAGCCGGCGCGCGAGCTGCTGCGCGCCTTCCTCGCGCACTGGCCCGAGATTGTCGTCGTCGGGGAAGCCGGTGATGGTCGCACCGCGGTCCAGCTCACGAAGCAACTAGCGCCCGACCTCCTCTTCCTCGACGTCCAGATGCCGCGCGCGAACGGCTTCGACGTCGTCGCCGCGCTCGATCCAGATTCGCTTCCGCTCATCGTGTTCGTGACCGCGTACGATCAGTACGCGTTGCGCGCCTTCGAGGTGAGCGCGTGTGATTATCTCCTCAAGCCCTTCGACTCCGATCGCTTCGCTGTCACCATGCGACGCGTCCTCGCGCGCCGTGACGAGCCAGCCCGTACAGCGCGCGACGCGGTGCGGGCGCTCCTCACCGCGGTTCAGCCGGCCGCTGCCGAGCAGCTCGTCGTCCGTGTGGAGGGTCGCCACCTGTTTCTCGAGGCAAGTGAAATCGAGTGGGTGGAAGCGGTACGCAAGGACGCGCTGCTCCATATCGGAGCTCGATCACTCCTCGCACGCGAGCCGTTGAGCAGTCTCGAGCGGCGTCTCGATCCCGCTCGCTTTTTTCGTGTGCACCGCTCGGCCATCGTCAACCGTACGCATATTCGCGAGATGCAGCCCTGGTTCAAAGGCGATTATGTGCTCATCATGCGGACTGGCGCGCGCATCGTCAGTGGTCAGACCTATCGCGACACCGTGCGCCGATTGATTGACGGTGGTCGGTGAGCGGTGATCACAGACCACGACCACCGACCACCCTAATCGACAGTCCATGCGACCCTTGCTCCTTGCTGCCTCAGGTCTCGTTGCTCTCATCGTCTCGCCACTCTCAGGGCAGCGGCCGACACTCGCATTGGGGGTGCGCTCCTACGTCTCCGTCGACACGCCAGTTGTCGCGCTCACGCACGTCCGTGTCATCGACGGCACCGGCGCGCCGGCGCGTGATGACCAAATGCTCATCATCCGCGACGGCAACATTGCGGCGATCGGCAATGCACAGTCGGTCGCGATCCCGCCCGGCGCGCAAGTGATCGATCTTACCGGCAAGAGCGTCATTCCCGGCCTCGTGATGGTCCACGAGCACCTCTTCTATCCGACCGGACCGGGTGTCTACGCGAATCTCGCGGAGAGCTTCACGCGCCTGTATCTCGCGGGCGGCGTGACCTCGATGCGCACGGGTGGCGACATGAACGGCTTCGGCGACATCGGCATCAAGCGTGATATCGATGCCGGTCGCAAGCCGGGTCCCTGGCTCGATGCCACCGCTCCTTATCTCGAGGGACTTGGCCTTGGACTCGATCAGGTCCATGAGCTCAAGGGTCCCGACGACGCTCGGCGCATGGTGAACTTCTGGGCGGATGAAGGGGCGACATCGTTCAAGACCTACATGCACATCACCCGGGCCGAGCTGGGCGCGGTCGTCGAGGAGGCCCACAAGCGGGGGAAGAAGGTGACCGGCCACCTCTGCTCGGTGACCTATCGTGAGGCCGCGGCACTGGGCATCGACAACCTGGAGCACGGCTTCTTCGCCGCCACTGATTTTGTGCCCGACAAGAAGCCAGACGTGTGCCCTGGTCAGGGCGCGGGTCAGAACGCACTCGCCACGGTCGATCTCGACGGTGAGGCCTTCCGCTCGCTCGTCGACGATCTCGTTAGGCGCCATGTAGCCCTGACCTCGACGCTCACCGTCTTCGAGACGTTCGTCCCAGGTAGACCAGCGCCGCCAGGCCTCGATGTCCTCGATCCGCAGCTCCGCGCCCAGTTCGAGCAGCTCCGCGCGCGCGTCACCAGCAATCCTCGGTCGCAATACGTCACGCTCTATCCAAAGGCGGCCGCGATGGAGCTCGCTTTCGCACGCGCCGGCGGCCTTCTGCTCGCTGGCACCGACCCGACCGGCGGCGGTGGCGTCATTCCAGGCTACTCCAACCAGCACGCGCTCGAGCTACTCGTCGAGAGCGGCTTCACGCCGCTCGAAGCCATCAGGATCGGCACCCTCAACGGCGCGACTTACCTCGGCCGCGCGAATCGCGTGGGGTCAATCGCGTTAGGCAAGCAGGCGGACCTCGTCGTAGTAACGGGCGACCCGTCGACGCGTATCGCCGATGTGCGCAACGTAGAGCTGGTGTTCAAGCAGGGCGTCGGCTACAACCCTACGAAGCTGATCGAGTCCGTCGCGGGAAAGGTTGGCCTTTGGTGAGTGGGCGATGGGCGATGGGCGATGGCGGGCCGTGACTTCTTTGACAAGGCACACGCATCGCAATCGTGGAAGGCGTAGGGCCCTCGTTCGGTGTTAAGCAGCTATGGGCGGTCTGAGCGGGCTATCGCCGGAAGCCCCCAAAGTGCGCGAAGGCGATCGTACTCGCCGCGCGGCAATTGCACGAGAATCGGCAGCGACTCCGGCTTGAGCCAGGCTAACAGCGCATTCATCGCGTCCGATGAGAACGCGGTGCACCCAGAGGTGTTTCCCGCCGCACCTGGCCAGATGTGCAGGAAGATGCACGAGCCGGCACCGACGCGCTGCCCATTCGCGTTGTGCTCGACGACGACGCCCATCCGATAGAGTGAATCGCGTCGATGCATGTCTTCGGCGCTGCGCCAATCCACGGCTGATCCAGGCTGACGAAACAGCATCTGGTTGTAGTGGATCGACGCAGCGTCGTCGACGCACTTGTACGCGTCCGTCGCCTGCGCGTACGGCATCGTGATCCACGACATGGAATCGCGCGGCGCGTAACCGAACGCCGATGTCAACCGAAAAACGCCAGCTGGCGACCGGTTGTCGCCCTCGTGTTTGATCGGTCCGGGCTCGTTCGGGCTGCCGGCCCCGTGCAATCCGTCACCCCAGCCGAGTCCTGCTCCGCCGACGACGACCGTGATGTCCGACCCGACCGGTCGCCAGGCCGAGCGGACCCCATCTCGCTCGAAGCGACGCATCACACCAGGTACGGTGTCCCAGTCGTCCGTGATGACGAGTAGCATCTGAAGCGAGCTCGCGGTCGGCGCCGCAGCACTGTTCGTCGCGGGTGACAGGGGAACAGGGCGCGTGGCTACGGGATGAGGCTGACAGGCTGTTATTCCAACTACCACAGCGAGCGTGGCAGCGACGCGACCGACAGATGGCATGCGAATCTCGGACGATGGGCGGCGCCTAACGACCCTGGTGGTCGCCGGCGATATCAGGGATCATAATCGACGGTGAGCACGCCCGTCAGCGGTGGTTGGTGGCGATCGGTGATCGGTGGTCGGTGGTCACCGTTCACCGTTCACCGACCACCGACCACCGTTCAACCACCGACCTGTGCCGGCCCGAGCAACCTTCCCACAGTGGCACTTCCCTAACGTCATCAGGCCGCAAAGATTCCGTAATACCTCGAAAGGCGGACCTTATGCGCGTGGTCACGAACCTGTACTTCGGCGTTGGCATTGCGCTCCTCATTGTCGCGTGCGCCGGCCGCAGGAGTGAGACCGCGCCCGGGGTCGATCGGAGTCTGCTCGTGCAGGCGCAGTTCGCAGATCGCGGATACCACACCGCGTACGACGTCATCGAGTCGCTGCGCTCGAACTGGCTCTCGAGTCGAGGCCCCAATAGCTTCTCCGCGCCGGCGCAGGTTCAGGTGTATCTCGATGGCGTGCGCATGGGCGGCATCGATCAACTCCGCACGATCGACGTCCGGCCCGTCACCTACATCCGCTTCTTCGACGGTATCGCCGCGACCGCGCGCTGGGGGCTCGATCATGGAGCCGGCGCGATCTACGTCTCGACACATCCGCTCAGCGAGATGGTGGGCTCTTCCGAGGAGCACGCGGCGGGCACGTTGCAGCGGCGGCGCCGCGGCGCCTAACGGGTCGGCGCGCTCAACGGGGCATCGTCGTGGTCCGCACGCCGTGAAACGACTCCGGCGGACCAAGGCAACTCGGCTTCAGACCGCCCGCGTCGACGACGAGCTTCTCCAGCACGATACCCGGATCGACGCGCCAGAACTTGAGCACGTGCGGACCGGCATGCGCGAGCACGTGCCGCGTCGTCGAGACACGAATGTTGTCAGCGACGGCTTGTTCCCACGCCCGATTCGAACTGTCCGCGAGAACATTCATGATCTGCGGCGGGTCGTCGTCGAATGAAACACCGTACCGAAGGCCGGTCGGCGAGCCCAGAACATTCAACGAGGGCGCGACGTACGCCTTCACGTCCACCGTGCCGCTGTCGAACAACACGACCTTGTATTCGAGTCGCGGAGACGACGCGTCCGCTGCGTCGCTGGACGCATTGGCAGGTTCGGTCGTCATCCCGGAGAGCGTCCGGCCGAAATCGGGTATGAGAAGCCAGTGCACCGGCCCGCCCCCGACTGCGCTCGTGTAATGCTCCGCCTCGATCGATACGTAACCGTTTCCCTCGACGAACCCGGTCAGCGTGTCTCGATCCGGAGAGGTGCGATTCTCGATGCGCGCCTCGATCGTCGCGCGTTGATCGCTGGGGCCGGCGATGCTGATCGGGACGACATATGTACCATGTGGCGCCGACGACCAATCGACAGCGACCCAGGCGCGTTGCTGCTTGCTGACGCTGCTTTGCTTCGGCTCGACTTTCAGCCACGGAGCGCCGGCTGTGATTGTGTAAATGAATGGCGTCTGGCCGCGGTTGTACACGTCGACGTAATAGGATTGTCGTTGGTAATTGTCGAATGTGGGAAGCCTCGGCACATGCGACCGCGCCGAGGGGCTGCCGCGGCCATCGAACGGATTCTCTCCTTCGGCCGCGACGCCCATCTGCGCCGCCCGGTGCACATGGATCTCGTCGACGCGCGGCATCACGTCGCGCGGTGGTTCCTGCCAGTACGTGTAGCCAATGTGGGTCTGGTCCATCATGTGTGCCCACTTTCCACTGGCGAGCTGCGTATTGAAGTAGCGCGAGATCGCCGCGTCGCGGGCGAAGAGCTCACGCGCACGTGCGGCGAGGTCGTTGGTTGCGGCGCGTCCCTCCCGCGCATAACGACGGTTCGTCGCAACGGCGAGGTATAGTCGATTCAAATTGGCGGTGCCGAGTATGGGATGGAGGACGAGCTCGTAGTAGGCGTCGTGATCCTCCGCCGGAAGCGACTTTGCGATCGACTGCGCACGCGCCTCCAGCGTGTCGTACTCGGCGACGATGCCCTCCGCTTCCCGATAGTTGTCGAGGCTGTAGGTCGCGGTATCGAGCAGCTCCGGTTTGCGGCGTCCGGCGAGCTTCAGCTCCTGTGTGATCAGCTCGGCAATCGCATCGGCGTACTTTGCGCCGAACTGCGCCCGCGCCCAGGACGATGTGTACACGGGCAGCCGTTCGGCGGGAATCGCGTCCGGATTCCACGCGAAATCCAGAAAGAACGAGATGGGAAACTCCATCGGCTTGAGGTCGCCGACGTTCACGATCCAGATACGGTCCGCGCCGGAGCGGTGGGCAAGGTTCATCTCTTCCCACACGCGCGCGATCGGATTCGTGTTGATCCACTTGTAATTGCGCGGGCCGCCGACGTAGTCGAAGTGGTAATAGATGCCGAAGCCACCTGGTCGACCGCGGTCCGCCGCGTTAGGCAGGCGGCGGATGTTGCCCCAGTTGTCGTCCGAGAACAGCAGGGTAACATCCTCGGGAACACGCATTCCCTTGTCATAGTAGTCCTGAACTTCTTTATAGAGGGCCCAGAGCTGCGGCGTCGCCGAAGCCGGCTGGTGGGTGACGTCGGCGATGATCTGTCGCTGGTCGGCGACGATGCGCTCGAGCAAGGCGATATTGCTCCCCTGGGTCATCGGCATGTCGCCGTCGCCCCGCATTCCGATCGTGACGATGTTCTCCCGTGATCCCATGCGCTCGATGCCCGCTCGCCAGAACGCGCGCAACGTCGAGTCGTTCTGCTCGTAATTCCAGGGACCCTTGCCGTAGCGACGCCATTCCTGTTGCGCGCGTGTCATCGGCTCGTGGTGTGACGTGCCCATGACGACGCCGTACTCGTCAGCGAGTTTAGCGTTCAGTGAATCGTCGTCGGCGAACGCGTTACCCCACATCGCCGGCCACAAATAATTGCCCTTGAGCCGCAGGATGAGCTCGAAGACGTGCTCGTACACGTGGTGGTTGATGCCGCCGAACTTTTCCCGCGCCCAGCCGTTGAACGCCGGCGCCTCGTCATTGATGAAGATCCCGCGGTATTTCACCTTCGGTTCGCCCGACGCGACGCGATCGGGCTTGATGACGATCGTCGACGTGCGATGCACCGGGACGTCAGCCCACCAATACCAGGGCGAGACGCCGATCTCGCGCGAGAGGTCGTAAATCCCATAGATCGTTCCGCGCTTGTCGCTGCCGGCGATGACGAGCGCCCGTTCGACACCCGGAAAGGGATGGTCGATCACCTGGCGAACGTAGCTCTCCCAACGGCCGCATAGCGACGCCCGATCGAGCTTGCCCTCGCGCACGAGCCGGTCGATCCAGGCCGACTTTCCGACGGTACCGATGATCACGGCCGTGCCGCGAAGGCTGTTGGTCAGATCGGGACGCGCGCCAGAGACATGCTGCACGTCGTTTTGTAGATCGCGCGCGGCGCGTCGCACCCCTGGCCAGTCCGAATCGCTGACGACGAGCGTCGTCGCATGACCCGCGGCAGCCAGGGTGAAGACTGGCGACGGCTTGTCGTGCCGCTCGCCGTTCGTCACCGCCAGCAGCAGAGCAAGCAGAGCGTGCGGTCTCATGGCATAACGGTGATCGTCGTTTGACCGCGAATATCGGCCGACGACGCTCCGACGAGAACGCGAACGGGCTCGCGCTCGGCGCTCCACTGGTGGGTCGTCTCGTTCCAGTACGCGAGCGACGAGACCGCAAGAGGAAGCGAAACAGTGCGGCGTTCGCCCGGTGCCAGGTGCACGCGCGCGTAGCCGCGCAGATCCTTCAGCGGGCGCGCGACGCCGTGTCCTTCATGCTGAACGTAGAGCTGCACGACCTCGTCGCCAGCTCGCGCGCCGGTATTCGCGACGTCGACGCTGATTGCGATCGTGTCGCGTGTCGACACACGAGTGCGATTCGCCCGCACGTTCGAGTACGCGAATGACGTATAGCTCAGGCCGTGGCCGAACGGATAGAGCGGCGTACCGGCGAAGAACCGGTAGGTTCGACCCGCCATGCGATAGTCGTCGAAGGGCGGGAGATCATTCACAGATTTGTAAAAGGTGACAGGCAACCTGCCGGCCGGATTGTAGTCCCCGAAGAGCACGTCAGCGAGCGCCGTGCCTCCAGCCTGGCCCGGATACCACGCTTCGACGATCGCCGAGACATGATCCTGCGCCCAGTTCACCGCCAGCGCGCTGCCATTCATCAACACGAGCACCGTGGGCTTGCCTAACGCACTGATGCGCTCCAGCAATCGCTCCTGCGGCGCGGGAAGTTCGATTTGCGTGCGGTCCCCGCCCCGAAAGCCAGGGATCTGAATCGGCATCTCCTCTCCTTCCAGCCGTGCCGTGAGTCCGAGGGCCATCACGACTGCGTCCGCCTGCGAGGCGGCGCGAACCGCCTCGCTCTCCAGTGAATCGGTCGGTGCCGCCCAGAGGAGCTGCAGCTGCGCTTCGCCGTACGATTCCTGTCCGTCGACACGCAGCCTGTACGAATGGCCGGCCTCGAGCCGAATCGGCTCGCTCTGCGCCTGCCGGGGATCGGGGAATTCGCCGTCGTGTGTCGGATAGACGGAGCGCACCAGTAGGCTGTCGTCGAGCCAGAGCTGAAACTTCACCGTGCCAACGAGCCCCAGACGGTACATGCCAGTCTGCGTCGGCCGCAGCGAGCCGGTCCAACGTACGCCGAAGTTGTCCGGATCCATGTCGGCGCGAGGAGCGCCCTCCTTCCAGTCGGAGTTGAGCGTCGTGTCAACACCATTGAATAGCGCCGCGCCGGAGAAGTCGCGATGCGCGAAGTAGTCCACGTGCAAACCCGGCGCGCCGTCGGGGGCTCGCAACGCGAACGCGGGCACAAGTTCGTAGAGCGGAAAGTTCTCCGCGAGGTCGCTGCCCCGGGCGTACAGTACGCGGGTGCGCGAACTCACCGCTTCTCGAATGCCACGCAGCGGCGTCACCGGATCGCTGGGAATGCCGTTGTAATTGCCGAGGAGCATGCGCCACTGGTCCGCGTTCGGCCCGATCACGGCAATGGCTCCGATATCCTTGCGAAGGGGCAGTGTGCCACGCTCGTTCTTGAGCAGTACGATCGATTCGTCGGCGAGCCGCCGGGCGAGTGCCTGATGCGCGGGCGAATCGACCTCGCTGAACGGGATGCTCGCCCAACGCACCCGTGCCGAGTCGTCGAACATCCCCAGCTTGAATCGCGCGAGGAAAAGCCTTGTGACGGAAGTGTCGATTTGCGATTCGCTGATGAGTCCTTGCTGAACGGCGGTCACCAGGTTGGGATAGACTCGGCCGCAGTCGAGGTCCGTGCCGGTTTCGACGGCGAGTGCGGCCGCGGCCGCGGCGGTGGCGGCCGTCTTGTGACGCAGGTAGATGTCGTCGATCGCGCCGCAATCGGAAACGATGTAACCCGGAAATTTCCACTCGCCACGCAGAATGTCTTTAAGCAACTTGTCATTCGCGCACGCTGGCTTTCCGTCGATCGAATTGTAGGCGCACATCAGCGAGTACGCGTGACCCGTACGGATTCCCTGCTCGAAGTGCGGCAGATACGATTCGCGGAGATCCCGTTCGCTCACGACGGCATCGAAGGTGTGTCGCTCGGGCTCGGGCCCGCTGTGCACGGCGTAGTGCTTTACTGTGGCGATCGTCTTGAAGTACTTCGGATCGTCGCCCTGTAGCCCCCGAATGAACTGCACGGCGAGCCGTCCCGTGAGGAAGGGATCCTCGCCGTACGTCTCCTGGCCGCGTCCCCACCGCGGATCCCGAAACAGGTTGATGTTCGGCGACCAAAAGGTGAGTCCCTGATATCGCTGATGGCTGTCGTGGCGCAGATACTCGTGATACTTCGCGCGCGCTTCATCCGAGATCACGGTCGACATCTGGTAGACAGCACTGTCGTCCCAGGTAGCCGCGACCCCAATCGCCTGCGGGAACACGGTCGCCAGCCCCGCCCGCGCCACACCGTGCAGCGCTTCGTTCCACCAGTTGTATTCAGGGACGCCGAGCCGTGGAATGGCCGGCGCGACGTCTTTCATCTGGCTCACTTTTTCTTCGAGCGTCATCCGCGATACGAGATCGCGCGCGCGGACCTCAAAGGGGAGCGACTGGTCGCGATACGGCGGCCGCTGCTGGGCGCTGAGCGAAGACGTCGCGGCGATCGCGGCGATGAGCCACGCGCCACGCGCCACGCACCACGCGTCCCTCATGGCACAGGATGATGCTGTGGGTCCCACCTCTGAATCGCCGCCGCGACGCCCTCGAGGTGCTTTCGCATCCGCTCGGTCGCTACTTGCTCCCGTCGCTCCTCGAGTGCCGCGAAGATCGTCAGATGTTCTTTGTGGTCGCGCTTCCGCGATCCGAAGATGCCGAGGATCAACCGCTGCTCATCGGTGAAGAGCTGCTGCATCACGTCCAGCAATTGCGCGATCACCGTATTCCCCGACGCCGACGCGATCTGGCGGTGAAATGCCATGTTGACTGAATTCAAAACCGCATCGTTGTCGAGGTTCTCGCCCGCCGTGTCCAGAAGACGCCGCATCTCGTCGAAATCCTCAGCCGACGCATTCTTCGTCGCCAGCGACACGGACTGCATCTCGATCGGAATGCGCGCGTGGATCAGATCGAGCAACAGCTTCTTCGTCACCTTGCCGCTGTAGTCACCGGCCACCATCAGAACATCGCGCGTTCGCGTGACGTACACACCGGAGCCATGACGAATCTCGACGACGCCCATTGCCTCGAGCTTCTTCAGCGCCTCGCGCACGGTCGGGTGACCGACGCGGAAGCGGCGCGCCATCTCCATGATCGTCGGCAGCCGCTCACCGAGAGTGTAATCGCCCCCGTTGATCGAGGAGCGAATCTCGCCCGCCAACCGATCGACCAGACTTTCGCGTGCAACAGGTCTCAAGCCGTCCTTCATCGGGTTACCTCGAAGGTTTTCTCCTCATGGCGGCACTGGCGGCTGTCTTTACCGTCGGCGTGCTATGGCCAGGCGGGTCCACGGTCAGCTCGATCGACTGCACGTCTTCCGAGTTGCCGCCAATCATGATCTCGAATTTGCCCGGCTCGACGACTCGCTTCATGTCCGGGCCGTGATACCACAGATGCTCGGGCCCGATCGCGAAGGTGACAGTCCGCGACTGGCCCGGCTCGAGCGTCACGCGCTGGAAGCCGCGCAGCTCCTTCACCGGCCGTGTCGCCGCGCTCACCTCGTCGCGAAGGTACATCTGCACGACCTCGTCACCTCTTCGCGTACCCGTGTTCCGAACATCCACAGCCACCGAAGTGCGCCCCGTCGACTGGATGTGGTCTACCGTTAGGCGCGGCGGCGAGTAGGCGAACGTCGTGTACGACAGGCCGTAGCCGAACGGGAACAACGGAGCGATGGAGTCGAGCACGTAGCCGCGTCGCCCGCTCGGCTTGTAGTTGTAGAACACCGGCAGCTGGCCCACGTCGCGCGCGACCGTGGCCGGCAACTTTCCACCCGGATTGGCGTCCCCGAACAGCACGTCAGCGACGGCCGTTCCCGTTTCCTGGCCGAGATACCATCCCTCGAGAATCGCCGGAATGTGCGTCACGAGATTCGGAATGGAGATCGGCCGTCCATTGATCAGCACGAGCACGACCGGTTTGCCCGTCGCCGCGAGCTGGAGTGCGAGCGCTTCCTGCTGGCCCGGAAGGCCTAACGAAGAGCGGTCCCCGAGATGGTCGTCGGCATACGCTTCGCGCGCGGTCTGCTCGTTGTCCCCGAGGACGAGAATCACGAGATCGCTGCGTCGGGCGAGCGCCACGGCTCCCACCATCCTCGCCGCATTCGACGCCGAGTCGGCAGCGACCACGCGATCCGCGCCGTTACGAAACTTCGAACGCGCCCCACCAATGTGTGGCTGCGGCTCCTTCGTGAACACCGAGTCCTCGGTGATGCGCACGCCTTCGGCGTATTCGACCGTCGCCGCGGGCATCTTTGCCTTCACGCCGTGGAGGATGCTGACGAGATGGGACGGCACGCCGGAGTAGCCGCCGAGCAGCACTTCCCCAGCGTGGGGACCGATTACGGCGACGCGCGAGTAGGCGCCGGCGCGCAGTGGGAGCAGGTTGCCCTCGTTCCGGAGCAGGATCATCGCCTGCCGCGCGGCCTCGAGGGCGAGTGGACGCGTGCTCTCCGCACCAGAGATCCGCTCCGCCGCGGCGACGTCCACGAATGGATGATCGAAGAGTCCAAGCACGAATTTCGCCCGCAGCAGCCGACGCACCGCCGCATCGATCTCTTCCATCGGCACCTGATGCTTCTTCACCTGATCGACGAGCGTCGTGTACGCGCCCGGATCAGGCAGGTCGATGTCCACCGTCGCGTCGAGTGCGCGACGCGCCGCTTCGGTAGAATCGGCAACGACATGATGCCGATCGATCAATTGCTCGATCGCGAACCAGTCGGAGACGACCGTCCCGGTGAAGCCCCATTCGCCGCGCAGCACGTCGTGCAGCATCCAGCGGTTCACGTGCGACGGAATGCCGTCCACTTCGTTGTACGACGCCATGACACTCTTGGCGCCTGCTTCTTTGACCGCAACCTCGAAAGGGTAGAGGAACATGTCGCGGAGCGTACGCTCGCCAATGGATGCCGGCCCGACATTCGTCCCCGACTCCGGCTGGCCATGTCCAGTCATGTGCTTGAGCGTTGCCAGCACGTGCGCCGGACCGATTAGCGAGTCAGTGCCCTGAAAGCCGCGCACCGCCGCGACGCCCATGCGCGCGACGAGGTACGGATCTTCGCCGTATGTCTCCTCGAAGCGCCCCCATCTTGGGTCGCGCGCAATGTCCACCACGGGTGCGAGCACCTGGCCGACGCCTCGCGCGCGCGCTTCCGCGGCCGTCGCGGTGAACACGCGCTCGACGAGCTCGGGGTTCCACGTGCTCGCCAGCGCGATCGCTTGGGGAAAGCTCGTCGACCCGAGTGCCTCCAGGCCGTGCAAGGCTTCCTCATTGAAGAGAACGGGAATGCCAAGCCGAGTGCTGTCCCGCACCCACTGCTGAATCGCGTTGACGAATTCCGCCTCGGCGCGCGCGTCGTGACCGTCCTGCGGCCGCTCGATGCGTCCAATCCCCGTGCGAAACCACTTCGGCGCGTTGGCTGAGCTGAAGCGCCCGGTCGCGTCGGTGATGAGCTTTTTCTCATCCCAGAGGCAGAGCATCTGCGCGACCTTCTCCTCGAGGGTCATGCGCCCCAGCAGGTCATTCACCCGCCGGTCGATGGGGAGCTTCGGATTCCGGTACGCGGGCTGCTGCGCATTTGCCCCCGTTCCGATGAGCAGGAGAAACGCGAGGCCGAGCGAGCTAGCGCGACGCATCGGCCGTCCTCACGGTCCGCGCCGCGGCGATCACGCTGTCGTACGCTTCTTTCGGCATTCCCCGCCGATCGAACAGCAGTGGGTAGTTCACACGCCCTCGCACGGGGAAGTTGTTCAACCAGGAATCGCCGTCGTCCACGCCCCAGAAGGTCATTCGCGAGATCACGTTGCGGTGCTGAAGGTAAACGCGCACCACCTCTGCGTAGCGGCGAGCCAGCGCCGTTTGAACGGACTGCGGAAGGCCAGCCCGATACGGATCCGGTGCGCCGCTCTGCATCAACTGCTGTTCGACCGCCTCGGTGCGCTGTCCGCGATTGCTCGGCAGCACGTCGACGTCGAACTCCGTCACCATCAATTTGACACCAGTCGCCGCGAGATCGACGATCGCCGAATCGATCGCCGACACCGATGGCCAGTCGAGCTTCTGATGCTCCTGCATGCCGATCGCCGTGATCGGCACGCCCTCCGCCCGCAGCGATGTCACCAGCCTAACGATTCCCTGCCGCTTCGTATCATGCTCGACGGAGAAGTCGTTGTAGTGCAGCTCAGCCGCCGGATCTGCCTCGTGGGCGAAGCGGAAGGCCATTGCAATGTACTCGGGACCGATGATGTCCAGCCAAGGGGAACGTCGCAGCGTGCCGTCTTCCGCGATCGCTTCGTTCACCACGTCCCAGCCGCGAATACGCCCACGATACCTTCCGACGACCGTCATGATGTGCGACCGCATCCGTGCGATGAGCGAGTCGCGTGACACCACGCCGCCAGCGGCGTCGCGGAACACCCACGGCGGGGTCTGATTGTGCCAGACCAGCGTATGGCCGATGATCGTCGCCCCGGAACGCTCGCCGAGCGCGACGTAGCGATCGGCAGCGGTGAAATTGAACTCCCCGGGGCGAGGCTCGACCTGGGACCACTTCAGCGCATTCTCGGGCGAGATGCTGTTGAACTGTCGCGCGAGCAACGCACCGCCGATACTGTCCGTGCCGTCGATCTGGCGGCGGTTGACCGCGGCGCCGACCACGAACGACGGCGAGAATGCCTCTTTCAGCGTGATCGATGCGGGAACCGGACCGGCAGTAGCGGACGCGCAGCCGGCAGCGATCAGCATGACGATCGCCACCGGCCCGTTCGACGAGCATCTCGTCATCGCCGCAGCCTGCTCGACCTCAGTATCCAGGGTTCTGCGGATATTTTGGTCCAACGATCACGCCGTCGATCTGCGACTGAGGAATCGGCCGGAGGATGTGTTTGGCCGCCACGTTAGGCGCGCCGTGTGGATTGTACTTCTGCACGCGGCCCACGAAGTAGGCCGCCCCCGGCCGCGTGATGTCGTACCAGCGGGTGAACTCGCCGGCGAGCTCGCGCTCGCGCTCCTCCATGATGTAGTCGAGCGTCATCTGGCCGGCCGTGACGTCGTAGTCCGCCTTGTGGGCCGGGCTCGCCGCGCGGCGGTGCAGCACGTTGACCATATCTGCCGCTTCCTGGGTGTTGCCCAACGCGACATCGGCTTCGGCGACGACGAGATACATCTCGGCGAGCCGAATGAGCACCTGGACCTTGCCGCCTTGTTGCGCCGTCAGGTTCGCGCGGAGATTGTCCTGGAATTTCTTGAGCGAAGGATAGCGCTGCCAGTTGAAGTAGCCATCGTTCGCATTGTTGCGGTCACCGCAATATCCGGCGACGGTGAAATCGGCCGCGGGATTATCGATCTGTTGTGTCGGACAGGGCGTGAGGATCTGGAACGCCTTCGTCTGTCGAACCGCCGTCGGCACCCCATACGGGTAGTACACGGCGGCCGTGTCGCCGACATTCTCCGTTGCGCCACTCGTACACGCAGGGCAGTTCGCCGTCGCATTGTGGACGCCGCCGGCCGTTACGGCCCAGGTGGTTTGGAAGGTGCCGTCGAAGCGCGTGTCGAGGATGTCGCTGGCGCCGGGCGTGCCGATCCACTTGTTCCAGATCGACAACTCGTAAGGCGTCGGCATCATTCGGCGGAATGGGCGGCCGTTGTTCAAGTCGCGCGGTGTGCCGACCCAGATGCCATTGTTGTCGTACTGGCCGAGAAAGACCAGGTGGAGATAGTTGTACTCGTTATCGGCGTCGTACTGCGTGAGGTCGTACGAGAACTGCACCGTGAAGATGAATTCCTTGTGGTTCTGCTGATAGCCAGTGTTCTCGCAGAACCCAGTGCGCCCGGGATCCGCCACGCGCGCAACGCACCAGAGATCGGCGAACACCGGCTCGAGCGAGTAGGTACCGGAGCTGATCACCGCTTTCGCGTCGGCCACAGCCTGTTGAAAGTCTGCCTGCTGCCCGGGCGAGTCCGCGCGGTACGCTCGCGTCAAATACACTTCCGCACGCAGTGCCTGGGCTGCGCCCTTCGTTGCCCGTCCATAATCAGTCTGGGTCACCGGCAGCAGCGTCATCGCTGAGTCGAGATCAGCGATGATGGTCTGATAGACCTTCGCCGCCGGATCGCGCACCGCCTCCGCGACAACACCTTTGTTCTCGTGCACGTTCAACGTCACATCACCGAACTGCCGCACGAGCGTGAAGTAGTTCAGCGCGCGGAGAAAATGCGCCTCGCCGAGGAGGCTGCTCTTCACAGCTACCGAAATACCAGTCGCCGCCGGACCACGATCGAGCGCGGCATTGAGTGTATTGATCGTCCCGTAGGCCGGGTTCCACGTGTTCGCCAGAGGGGCAACTGTGGAATTGAGACCGCCGCCGTACGAATCGAAATCCTTGTTGTTCGAACCTGATTGGTCAGCGGCCATCCACGTGTCGGTCCCGACTTGCTGCAATGAGAGCAGTTGTTCGCGGCCGTAATAGCCGCGCAGCTGAGAGTACGAGGCGACGATCGCGGAATTGAGACCGTCGGGCGTGGAGTAGTACTGGCTGCTCACGCCGGTGATCAGTTTCTCGTCGAGGTTGGTGCAGCCGATTGCCGCGACCACGAGCCCCAACGTCACAGTGGAAAGCAGGATGCGCTTCATGTGTCAGTCTCTTGGCTCAGTGAATGGCGGATCAGAACACGACGTTGGTACCGAGCAGCAGCGTTCGGAGCGTGGGCACCGCGCCCGCGATCTCCGGATCGATCCCGATGTAATCGGAGTGGATGTACGGATCCTGCGCCGTCGCGTAGATGCGGAGACTCTGGAGCCCGACGCGGCCAGCGAGACGCGGGCTCACCGTGTAGCCACCCGTGATGTTGCGGATGCGCCAGTGCGAGCCATCCACGTACAGCCGCGTGGACGAGTAAAGACGGTCGACGCCGCCAGTCGTCGGCGCGGGGTTCTTGTTCGTCGGATTCGTGGGCGTCCAGTAATCCAGGTCCGCGACGTTGTTGAAGCGGCCGAAGTAGCTGCGTGGCGTGCCGTCGCGGAACAGGTAGTTCCATTTCCAGGTTACTAACCCCGAGAGGTCGAAGCCGTGATATGTGAACCGGTTCGACCAGCTCGCCGTCCAGCCCGGATACGAGTCGCCGATGAAGGCGCGATCGTTCGCATCGATTTTGCCGTCGCCGTTGATATCGGCGACGCGCGGATCGCCAACCTTGAACGTGCTGCCGTTGGCATTGAACTTCTTCATCAACACCGTGTCCGCGTACTGCCACACACCGGTGTACTTGTAGTCGTAGAACACCTGCCGGCCGCCGTCGATACACGTGCCACTGGCACTGGCTGTCGGATTGCACAGACTGATCGGATGTCCTACGAACCACACATTATTGACGTCCGACGTCGCGCCGCTGGCGAGCGCTGTGATCGTGTTCTTGTTCGTGGCCCAGTTGATGTCCATCGTCCACGACACGCCGCGCCAGTTCCGCAGATTCGTCGTCGAGAGACCGAGTTCCAATCCCTTGTTCCGCGTCGAGCCAACATTCTGAAGCACCGACGCGAAGCCGGACGAACCGGGGAGAAGACGCGTGAGCAGCAGGTCGTGCGTGTCCATCTGGTACGCGTCGATGCTGCCCGTAATCCGATTGTTCCACACTCCATATTCGACGCCGATATCCTTCTCCGTCGTCTTCTCCCAACCGAGATTGGGATTGGCGATCGTGCACGGTTGATATCCGCGCACCCGAGTGGTCGCAAAGGTGTACAAGCGCCCGCACAACGCTCCCTCGGTCGAATAGGGATTGATCGCCGTGTTGCCGGTGTTTCCAACGCTGCCGCGCACTTTCAGTGCGCTCATCCACGGCACATGCCGCATGAACGACTCGTCGCCTGCCTGCCACGCCAGCCCCACCGACGGGAAGTAGGCCCACTTGTGCCCCGGCGCGAGTCGGCTCGATCCGTCCGCACGCTCGGTGAGCGAGAGCGTGTAGCGATCGAACAGCGTGTAGTTCAGACGGCCCATGTACGATTGGAGAGCCCACTCGGAGATGAGACTTCGCTCATTTCCCGCCGTGCCCGAGCCGAGGTCGTACCAGAGCTGCGTCGGATACGGGAGGTTCGTGGCGTACAGGGAGTCTTTCGTGAAGCGGTCGTGCTGTAGACTGTAGAGGCCCGTGAGGTCGAACTGGTGGATCGAATGCCACCGGCGGTTGAGGTGGAGGATGTTGTCCAGCGTGTACGTGAAGTCTTCCTGAGCGAACTGGCCCGCTTGTGGCGGCTGCCCCTGATTACTGCTGTTCGCGCCGAGATTCGCGCAGGTGCCGTGGGTCCAGGGCCCGTTAAAGCAGCCGTCGCTGAGATTCGTGTAGTCGGGACCGAAGTTCACGCGATAGGTGAGCCCGTCGGTGATCTCGTATTCCGCGAATGCGGCGCCGAAGACTCGATTGACAATTTGCTGCCGCACGACCGACTGCGATTCGAGCACCGGGTTGATGTTGAGTGGATCATCATCGGGTCGGGGATCGAGCAGGCCGGCCGAATCGGGATTCGTGTAGTTGATTGGCCGACCGAGGGGCGTCATCGCCAGCGCGTAGCCATACGCCGCGCCGCCTTCACCCTGATCCGTGAGAATGCGTGACAGGTTCGACGTGAGACCGAATCGCAACTTGTTCGACGAGTGATCGATCGAGGCAAAGGCCGACCCGCGGTTATAGCCCTGGCCAGGAATGACGCCGACCTGGTCGAAGTAATTCGCGTTGACGGAGAAACGCGTGTCGCCGCTCAACCCGTTGATTCCGGTCTGGATGCTGCGCTGCGCACCGCTCCGCAACACCGCGCGCTGCCAGTCCGTCGAGATATTGTTGTTGATCGCGTTCAGCTGCTTGGCGGTAAAGATCTTCGCGAGACTCGTGTCCTGTCCGTTCGCAGCCGCGGCGTCCCTCATGTACTGCACGTATTGCGGCAGGTTCATCATCGGGATGAGACGGACCGGCTCCTGCGATCCGACATAACCGTCGACGCTGTAGGTCGAGTGCATCCGGCCATCGCTCACGCCCTTCTTCGTCGTCACGAGAATGACGCCGTTCGCGCCGCGACTGCCGTAGATCGCGGTCGCCGCCGCATCCTTGAGGACCTCGATCGACGCGATCGTCGACGGATTGAAGTCCTGGATGCCGCCGCCTAACGGCACCCCGTCCACGACGTACAACGGCTCGTTCGATGCCGTCAGCGAACGGACGCCTCGAATGCGCACATTCATCGCCGCCCCAGGCTCGTTGCTCGACGCGACGATCTCCACGCCCGCGACGCGCCCCTGCATCGCCTTCATCGGGTCCGCGGTGGGAATGTCCTGCAGCTTCTCCGCCGTGACCGTTGAAACGGCACCCGTCACCGTGCGGCGCTCCTGCTCACCGTAGCCGACGACGACCACGGGTGCCAGCTGCGTCGGCGTCAGCGTCAATGTCACCATCGCCGTCTCGCCGGCGACGACCGTGACGTTCGTCGTCGCGAGCCCGTAGCCGAGGCTGCGCGCCTGGACGACATGCGTTCCGGTGGGCACGTTGAAGATGCTGAAGCGCCCGCCGGTGTCGGTCACCGCGCCACGCGCGAGCGCGCTGATCGAGATCTGAATCCCCGAGAGAGGTCGTCCATCGGCACTGCTCACTCGCCCGACGACGGTGCCGAGAGACTGAGCGGCGGCCGTCGCGCTGAGGGCAAAGGAAATGAGGATCGCGAGAAGAATCCGGCGTCCCATCAGTCGTACCTCCGATGCTGTAAACGTGGAACGGCCAACTCGACGAAAATTGATAAGATGACACGGTGACACGATTCTATGATCACCAACTGGGCTGTCAAGAACCCCACCCCAACTGGATCGCAATGCGCGCTCATACCACATGCGCCGTCGCGGCGCTGACGTTCGCCGCAACCACGAGGGTTTGCGCCCCGCAGTCAACGGCGACGATTTCCTCGCATTCCCTTCGAATGCCCCGCATTTTCGCCAACGGCATGGTGTTGCAACGCGAACAGCCCATCACGGTGTGGGGATGGGGAGCGCCGCGCAGCGAGATCATCGTCCGCCTCGGCGCCGACGCCGCCCACGGTCGTGCTGACGCATCGGGCGCGTGGACGGTGCGCCTCGCACCACATCGCGCGGGCGGACCGCTGCGCCTTGCGGTGCGCGCCGGCGCCGATTCACTGCTCTTCTCCGATGTATTGATCGGCGATGTCTGGGTGGCGTCCGGTCAGTCGAATATGGAATTCCAAGTGAGGCTCGCGTCGAACGCCGCCACGGCCATCGCCGGCGCGCGCGACTCGAGCATCCGCGAATTCAAAGTCCCGAACTCCTGGTCCAACCAGCCGGAAGACGATCTCGCCGGCGGCGGCTGGCTTCCCGCGGACCCGGCACACGTCGGCGACTTCAGCGCCGTCGCCTACTTCTTCGTTAGGCATCTCCGGCCGAGTGTGTCGGTCCCAATCGGTATTCTGAACGCCACCTGGGGCGGGAGCGCGATCGAGAGCTGGCTTTCGCGGCCGGCACAGCGCCTCTCCGACAGCGCCTGGTCGGCAATCCAGCAGGGCGAAGCGGAACATGACCTCGCGGTGCAGGACTCGCTGCATGCGAAGATCGGCCCCACGCTTCCCGAAGTGGACTCCGGGTTGGTAAGTGGCGTCGCCCGCTGGGCAGATCCCACGCTCGACGAGCACGGATGGAGTGACATCCACGTCCCGGCGTACTGGGAAGATCAGGGCTACCCGGGGCTCGACGGCGTCGGCTGGTACCGCACGACCTTCGCGCTCGACTCCAGCGAAGTGCGGCAAGACGTGACGCTCACCCTCGCCGCCGTCGATGACGACGACATCACCTGGGTGAATGGCGTCGAGGTCGGCCGCACGAATGGCTACAACGTCGTGCGACGGTATCGCATCCCGCGCACCCTGCTGCACGCCGGACCTAACGAGTTGATCGTTCGCGTCGTCGACGGCGGTGGCGGCGGCGGAATCAATGGCGGCGCCGCGCTCGAGCTCAGCAACGGACCGCGTCGCTCGCTCGGGGGCACCTGGAAGTTCCGCGTCGGGCGGGTCGTGCTCGCGACGGACGGACAACGCATCAACAAGATTCCGTCGGTGCTCTACAACAAGATGGTCCACCCGATTCTGCCGTTCGCCATCACGGGGGTCATCTGGTACCAGGGCGAATCCAACGCGAACACCGTCCAACAGTCCACTGCCTATCGCGAGCAATTCGCGACGCTGATTCAGAGTTGGCGACAGACGCTGAGTGGTGGCCGCGGCGCGTTCCCATTTCTCTGGGTGCAACTGCCCAACTACACGGCCGCCGATGACGTCCCACAGCTACATCCCACATGGGCATTGCAGCGCGAGTCGATGGAGACAGCACTTGCGCTTCCCGCCACGGGGCGCGCCGTGACGATCGACCTCGGTGGCGCCGACGAGCTTCACCCGAAGGACAAAGACGATGTCGGAGCGCGACTCGCGCTCGTGGCGCGTCGCGTCGCCTACGGCGAGCACGTCGACGACAGCGGGCCGACGATCCGCGGCGTGAAGATGCACGCCGACACCGCGATCGTATCGTTTGCCCGGCTGGGTGGCGGCCTGCGCGTGCACGGCGACACGTTAGGCGGCTTCACCATTGCCGGCGCGGATGAGCAGTTCGTGTCGGCGTCGGCGCGCATCGTTGGCGATCGCGTGTACCTGTGGAGCGACCGGGTGAAGTCACCCGTTGCGGTGCGCTACGCATGGGCGAACAACCCCGACCGCGCGAGCCTCTACGGCGCGAATGGACTTCCTGCCGCTCCCTTCCGCTCCGATCGCTGGTAGTCCGCGGGCGCCGCCGCCTCGCCGATGCCGGCCATCAGCCGCAGCAGTGTCTCTTCGGTCGCACGCTCGCGGGGAACCTCCGCCACCAACTGCCCCTGCCGCATGACGAGCAACCGGTGCGAGAGCGAGATCACCTCGGGCAGCTCGCTCGAGATGAGCAGCACGGCGTTGCCGCGCGCGGCGAGATCGCGGACCAGAGCGTGGATCTCGGCCTTGGCGCCGACGTCCACACCGCGAGTCGGCTCGTCGAGGATGAGTATTCTCGAATTGGCGGCAAGCCACCGGGCGAGTACGATCTTCTGCTGATTGCCGCCCGATAATCCGGCGACCGACGCCGTGAGGCTGGGCGTTCGGACGCGAAGCCTGCCGAAGTACGATTTAGTGATTGTCCGCTCTTCGCGACGGTCGACGAAGGTTGCCCGCGACAACCGGTCGAGAATCGGCAACGACGTGTTGTGCAGGCCGCTCTCGCTGAGAATCAGCCCCTGCTTCTTCCGATCTTCGGGCACGAGCCCGAGGCCGAGCTGGATCGCGTGGTTTGCATCACCGATGACCACCGGATTTCCATCTACGAATACCGATCCCGCCGTCACGGGCTCGAGGCCGAAAATCGCCTGCGCCAACTCGGAACGGCCGGCGCCCACCAGTCCGGCGATACCGACGATCTCCCCTTCGTGTAGCGCAAGGCTCACTTCCCGAAACTTCGCGCCGCTCAACCCGTCGACGCGCAGCAGCTCCTTCCCGCTCGGCCGCTCGTCAGACTGCGGGAGATAATCGCCGAGCGCGCGTCCGATCATCAGCCGTACCACCTCGGACTCGCTGAGCGTGTTCGTAGACTGCGTCGCGACGTGTTTCCCGTCGCGGAGCACGCTCACGGTATCGCAGAGTCGATAGATCTCCGGCATGCGATGCGACACGTAGATGCACGTGACGCCGCGTACCTTGAGCTGGCCGATCAGCTCGTAGAGTCGATCGGCCTCGACCTGACTCAGGCTGCTCGTCGGCTCATCGAAGACGATGATCGTCGCGCCACCACAGACAGCGGTCGCGATTTGCACGAGCTGTTGCTGAGCAATCGTGAGCTTGCGCATCGGAGCGCGGACGTCCACGGTCGCGCCGATCTCGGCGAGCATTTCCCGCGCGCGCTCGTGCATCGCCTCGCGAAGCACGAAGCCGCGGCGCGATGGTATTGCCCCAAGCAGCAGATTCTCGGCGACGCTCAAATTCTCGCAGAACGCGAGCTCCTGATGCACCATGCCGACACCCGCCGCGAGCGCGTCCCGCGGCGACGCGAACTGCACGGGTTGGCCATGTATGAGCAGGCGCCCGCCGTCCGGCGCGTGGATGCCCGCGAGGATCTTGCCTAACGTGCTCTTGCCAGCGCCATTCTCGCCACAGAGCGCGTGACAGGAGCCCTCGGCGACGTCGAGAGTGACATCGGCGAGGGCCTGAACGCCGACGAACCGTTTGCTGATGTGCTCGAACCGAACCGCAAACTGCGACATCGATGCATCACATCTTCAGATATTTCTGATCGACGTCGGTGAAGCCCCACGCCTGGAGCTGCCGTGCCCACTGGCCGAGATTGGACTTCGTCACGCGCACCAGCTCCATGGGAATGATCTGCGGGACATCCTTCTTGAAGTGCACCTTGTCTACGATCGTCTGCACGCCGACGTAGCCCCAGTTGTACACCGATTGCGCGAGCAGCACCGGCACCACGCCGCGATCGACGTACGCCAGCTCGGCCGGTAAGCCGTCCACCGACGCGACCTTCAGCTTCGCGAACGTCCCGTCGGAGAGCAGCGACTGCGCGAAGAGCGGCCACCCGCCGATGAACGCCCAGCCCTGGATGTCGGGATACGCGTTGTCCACCCGCACCACTTCGGCAGTTGCATCCTGCGCGGTCTCGACGTGATTGAAGACGCCGATGACCTGCATGCCCGGATGCTTCGCGGCTTCTTCCTTCGCACCCTGCACGCGCCTCTGGAGATTGGGCGCGTTCTGATTCCCGGCGAGAATTGCGACCTTGCCCTTTCCATTCATGAGAGTCGCGAGCTCCGCCATCGTCTGCTGGCCAGTCTTGATGTCGTCCACCCCGTAGTACGCGAAGCGCTTCGACTGCGGTGCGTCGCTGTCGAAGGTCATCACCTGCACGCCCCGATCGACAGCGTCGTTGATGACGCCGGTCACCTTCCCCGCGTCGGAACAGGAAATGAGCACCGCGTCGGCGCCGTCATTTACCGCTTGCTGAATGCGTTGCGCCTGGACCTGTGCGTCTTCCTGCGGCGGCGTGAGCCACACCACCTCGATGTGCATGTGGTTCTTCTCGCCGAGCTCCTTCGCCGCCGCCTCCGCCCCTGTGCGCGCCGCAAGGAACACAGGGTTCGTCGAACTCTTCGCGATCATCGCGATGCGGAGAGTGGTGTCGTCATGCGCCTTCGCACCCGCCAAACGCGCCCGCGATTTCGATGAGTCGACGGTGCGATCTGCCCCCTTGACGCATCCCAGGGCAACCACGCCCAATGTCATCCCGAGGAGCGAAGCGACGAGGGATCTGCTTTTCATATCGCTGATTTTCTCCAATTTGAAGTCTGTTCCTATACCGCTGTTTCCACAGCCGCGCTCCGACTCAGCCGCCGCGTCGTGACGCCCGCACTCCATCGATCCACCACCACCGCGACCACGATCGCGCAGCCGATCACGATCCATTCATAGTTCTGGTCGAAATGCAGCGTGCGGATCGATTGGCGAATCAGCACGATGAGCAGCGCTCCGAGCGTGGCGCCAATCGCGCTCCCCTTCCCGCCGATCAAGCTCGCGCCGCCGACCACCGCCGACGCAATCACGTACAGCTCATACCCCTGTCCGTCTCCCGAGGACGCCGAGCCATAGAAGCTCGCGCCGAGAAATGCCGCCAGCCCCGCGGTGAGGCCGGACACCGCGAAGACACCCAGCTGAATCCGGCCAAGCGAGAGACCGGCGAAGCGGCTCGCCTCGATATTACCGCCGAACGCAAAGACGTGACGGCCCATCACCGTACGCTCGAGATAAAGCCAGCCCAGCACCGTGAGGGCGATCATCACGAGCATCGGCACCGGATACAGGCCGCCGTGCAGCCCTAACGATGCCTTGGTCACGGTGGTCAGCGGCAGCGGCACCAGGATGCTCTCTGCCTTGGTCGCGACGAACGCGACGCCTCGCAGCACCCACATCGTGCCCAGCGTGATGATGAAGGAGTGGACGCGCAACCCGACGATGAGAATGCCGTTGAGGACACCGCAGAGCAACCCGACGCCGAGACACGTCACCAGTCCGACGATGACGATCGTCGGCGTGCTCGCCGGGCCAAGCGCACGCAACACCAGGCCCAGGCTCACTCCAGCCAGAGCGTAGATCGAGCCGACCGATAGATCGATTCCGCCGGAGATGATCACGATCGTGGCGCCAATCGCCATGATCGCGAAGAAGCTCGCGTCCGTCGCGACCTGAATGAGCGTGTTCGAGTTGAGGAAGTTATTGACCGTCGCGCCGGTCACTCGATCGGCATGACTGCCGGCGAATGCCGCGAGTGCGGCGACGAGCACCGCGACGACAATCACGAGTCCCATCTCCTGCGACTCGAGGAAGCGCCGTCCGATGGCTGCGGCTCGACTCATGCCCGGTAGCTCTCCTGAAATCGTGCGTACGGCTCGTCGTACGCGAGATGGGCATCGGACGTTGGCGTGAACGCGTGACTCCGCACGAGCGTCGCCCGCACCGCCGTCGCAAGGTCCGCGAAGGCGCCGACGCCGACGGCTGCGAGCAACGCGGCCCCGTACGCCGGTCCCTCCTCGCGATTCACCGTCGTCACCGGCACGCCGAACACCTCGGCCTGCAGCTGTCTGAGGAGCGCGCTCCGCGCGCCACCGCCAGTCAGCACCAGCTCGGCCGGTCGCATACCTAACGACTCGAGAATCGTCAGCGAGTCGCGGAGCGCAAACGACACGCCTTCCAACACTGCGCGCGTGAGATGCGCCCGCGAGTGCGCTAGCGACATCCCGAGAAATGCGGCGCGCGCCGACGCATTGCGATGCGGCGTGCGCTCACCTTGCAGGTACGGCAGGAACGTCACGCCTTCGGCGCCTCGCGGGACATTCGTCGCCTCGGTCGCGAGCTTCTCGTGGCCGTCCGGGTCACCGGCGAGCTCTCGCGCGAACTGCTCGCGATACCATGCGAATGCGCCGCCCGCGCTCAGCACGACGCCCATCATGTACCAGAGATCGGGCGCGACGTGACAGAACGTGTGCGCACGCATCTGCGGATCGACAAGTGGCGCGGCCATGGGCGCGAGCACGGTGCCGGAGGTCCCCCAGCTCGCCACCGCCTCGCCAGGCGCGACGACACCCACACCGGCCGCACCGCAGGCGTTGTCCGCGCCGCCGCCGACGACCGGCGTTCCCGTCGGCAGGCCAGTCGCGTGGCTCCCACTGTCGTTCACACATCCGAGCACCTCCGATGATTCGCCCACCCGCGGCACGATCGACTCGCGCAACCCGACTGCGTCGAGGATCTCCGCGCTCCAGCGACGGCGTGCCGTGTCGAACATCAGCGTCGCCGACGCGTCGGATGGCTCCGTCGCCAGCTCACCGGTGAGCCGATAGCGGATGTAATCCTTGGCGAGCAGCACCGTCGCCAGCCGCGCAAACGCGGCCGGCTCGTGATTGCGCAGCCACAGGACTTTAGGAAGTGTGAACCCCTCGAGTGCCGGGTTGGCCGCCAGATCTCGCAGCCGTTCCTCGCCGCCCACGCGCACTTCGATCTCGCGGCACTCCGCCGTCGTGCGGCCGTCGCACCACAGCAGGGCCGGTCGAATGACCTTGCCCCTTGCATCGAGGAACACCGACGAGTGCATCTGCCCCGAGATGCCGACGCCGGCAACGCGCGCACCCGGACGGCGCTGCCGCACCCCTTGGATAGAGGCTACGCTCGCTTCCCACCACGTATCGGGATCCTGTTCCGCCCAACCCGGTCGCGGCGTCGAGAGCGCGAGCGCCGTCGTTGCGGTGGCGATGACATCGCCATCCGCGGCCACGAGGACGGCTTTGACGCCACTGGTACCAACGTCGAGTCCGAGAAACACCGGCGCCGTCACCTAACGAACACCCAACAGCACTTCCATCGTCAGTTGATCGAGCCGCTCGTACGCGTAGCCGCGCGCCCGCAATGACTCGAGATCGAACCGCTCTGTACGAATGGCGTTCGCCGCTGCCTCGCTGTAGCGAACGCGCTGACCGGTTGCCGCGCCTCGCGTTCGGAGCTCGCCCAACAAGCTCTGTATCTCCGCATCCGCGTTGAAGCGCGCGGCCCTATCCTTCAGGATGAGATACGTGCGCATGCTGCCGGCGGCAAAATCCCACACGCCCTGCTCGTCTTCCGTGCGATAGGCGTGACTGTCGAAGTGCCGCATGCCCGGCCAGCCTGAGTCCTCGAGCAGCTTCACGAGAAAAAAGGCCCCTTTGACGTCCTCGCTGCCGAAGCGAAGGTCCTGATCGAAGCGACCGGGCTTTTGCGCATTGAGATCGATGTGAAAGAGCTTGCCGGCCTCCAAGGCCTGCGCGACACCGTGGGCGAAGTCCAACCCGGCCATCGTGTCGTGCGCCACCTCGGGATTCAGTCCGACCATTTCCGGATGATCGAGCGTGTAGATGAACGCGAGCATGTGGCCGATGGTCGGCAGATAGATATCGCCGCGCGGCTCGTTAGGCTTCGGCTCGAGCGCGAATCGGAGCGTGTAACCCTGCGCCCGGACGTGCTCGCAGAGGAAGTTGATCGCGTCACGGAACCACTTGACCGCCTCGACCGGATCCTTCACGGCGTTCGTCTCCGTGCCTTCACGTCCACCCCAGAACACGTAGGTCTCCGCCCCCAACTCGACGCCGAGATCGATCGCCTGCATCGTCTTCTGCAGCGCATACCGACGAACTGCCGCGTCGTTGCTGGTAAAAGCGCCGTCGCGGAAGACCGGGTCGCCGAAGAGATTCGTTGTCGCCATCGGCACGCGCATGCCACTGTCCCTCAAGGCGCGCCTGAACTCCGCGACGACGCGCTTGCGATCCGCTGGCGACGCATCGCGCGGAACGAGATCGTTGTCGTGGAGGTTCACGCCGTAGGCACCCAGCTCACCGAGCTTCTCGACGATGCGCGTCGGCGACAACGTCGGCCGCACGGGATCGCCAAAGGGATCCCGCCCCACGTTCCCGACGGTCCACAGGCCGAAGGTGAAGTGATGTTCCGGACGAGGAACGTACGCGTCGCTGGTCGTCATCGGTCGGTCAAGGAATGTCGTCGCATCGGGGCTTGTGCTGGTCGCTCGGGCACCGAATCGACATGTAAAACGCCAGGGAATGCGCGGGAGCTTCCACGCCTGCCGGCAGCGGCAAGTGCGAGAACGTCCCGAAGTAAGCGAGCACCGCGTCGCGCCACCAGCGCGCCTCGCGCTCCTGGATCGATAGAAAGCGCTCGGTTTCATCGAACCGCGCGTTATCAATGGCGGCTCGGACGGAACGCCACGCGTGCTGCATCGCACGAACACTGTCTACCCCTGCTTGATAGTGCAGCGCCAGCTCGTCCCAGAGGGTGCGCCCGGAGGCGAGCCGCTCCGTCCACCCTACGTGATGGAACCAGAGCAACAGCGAATCCGGCACCGTCGCGCGCTCGGCATAACGAGCCCGCACCGCGGGCGCGTACTGCGCGACGGCGTTGCTCCCCTTCTCGGTCCGATCGAATCCAATCCCCATGCTGTCGGCGCGATGATAGTACACCGGTGACCAGTCCGCGCGCGCGAGCCGCACCCACGGCGCGGGGCCGTAATGGTGATTCGTCCCCATGATGTGCGCCAGTCCGAGCGGAGTCATATAGTTCACCGTCGCCTCGCGTGACACGAGCATCAGATGCACGATCGTCCGCACCGCGCTCGAGTCGTTCGTGAAGGTCATCCGCGTCCACTCCTCGGCGATAGACGCGGAAGACAGCGCGGGATCCCACGCTAAGCGCCCGAAGGCATACCAGTTCGCCTGATTGAACTGCGAGCCGGTCCAGTTGGTGTCGCTACCGATGTTCGCAACTCCCGCGATTCCCGTCTCCCGCTGCCCCTGCAAACGGCCATCGACGATCTTTGCGACCGTCGAGCCGACGCCCTGCACATACGTGTCGCTGTTCAGCACTTCGCTGAACAGCGGCGCGAGATACACGAGGTGCGTGTCTTCGCCCAGATACTCCTTCGTGATCTGGAATTCTATCATCTGCGCCGTCTTCGGCATCGCGCCGAACAGCGGATGAAATGGTTCGCGCGGCTGGAAGTCGAGCGGTCCGTTCTTCGTCTGCAGCAGCACGTTCGCGCGAAATCGCCCGTCGAGGGGCGTGAACTCCTCATACGCCTGCTTCACCCGATCGGTCGGCACGGAATTGCTGTAGACGAACGCACGCCACATGACGACGCCCCCGTGCGGGGCAAGCGCATCCGCGAGCATGTTCGCGCCGTCGGCGTGCGTCCGATGGTAGTCCTGCGGCCCCGGCTGGCCTTCGGAGTTCGCCTTCACCAGAAAGCCGCCGAAGTCCGGAACGTACTTGTAGATCTCGTCCACTTTGGTGCGCCACCACGCGCGCACCGCCGAGTCGAGCGGATCCGCCGTCGTTAGGTGACCGATCTCCATCGGTGCGCTGAATCGCGCCGTCAGATAGACCGTGATGCCGTACGCCCTGAACGCGTTGGCGAGCGCCGCCACCTTCACGAGATACTCGGGCGTGAGCACCTTCGCGTCCGCGTTCACGTTCGTCAACACCGTCCCGTTGATGCCGATTGACGCGTTGGTGCGCGCGTAGTCGCGGTACCGCTGGGAGATCCGCGGCAGCGCCGGCCAGTCCCAGAGCGAACGGCCCGCATAGCCCCGCTCAACGGTGCCGTCGAGATTGTCCCAGTGATCGAGGACACGACGCCTAACGCGAGGCGCGCTCGTCATCTCGAGCGAGTCCAGAGGCCGCTCCATCTGCAGCTCCCGCAGCAGGGCGAAGGTGCCATAGAGGGCACCGATGTCCGTGTTCGCTGCCACGACCGTTACACGCTTGCCGTCGACCACCGGCCGTCGGATGACGAATCCCTCCCCGCCCAATGCCGCGAGCTCCTTCTCGCCGACGAGTGACCGAATCGCCTTGGATTGCGTTGCGTTACCGACGAGTAGATTCGCCCGAGACGACTTCTCCCATATGAAGGGGAGCTTATGGCCGAGCAGAGACGGAATCGCCCGCCCCAGCTCTTCCCGCGCGGCGTCCAGCGTCGGTGATCGCCCGTCGACAGAGATCCTGTTCAACGACTCGATGTACTCGCGTCGACGCTGCGTGCTAGACAGCAAACGATATCGCAGCCAGAGCTCGTATCCCGTTTCCGCTCGCGAAGCACCCAGAGGCGCGACCGCGAACGCCATCGAGAGGAGTACCCCCGCGACCCGCCGCCTCACGACGGAATTTTCGGCGCGCGATCGTCCTTGGGATCGGCCCAACGCTGGTTCGGAATGAGCGGCGTCCAGCCGGGGCGCAGCGGGTCCTGGTCGTACGGGTAGTTCCCAAGGCGATTGAACAGCTCGTGATACTCGCCGAGCTTGTCGCGATCGAGTTTGACCCCCAGTCCAGGCGCCGTCGGCACCGCGATCGACCCACCGCAGTAGCACATCCGGCCACCGTCGATCACGTCGTCCACCAGATGGTGATAGTGCGCGTCGGCGGCGAAGGTGAGATTCGGGATCACTGCACCGAGATGGAGCATCGTCGCGAGCTGAATTCCAAGCTCGCCTGACGAGTGCACGGCGACGCCGAGCTGAAACGCCTCGCAGATCGCGGCGGCTTTCACGCAGGGCCGAATCCCCCCCCAGAACGTCGTGTCGAGCAGAATTACATCCACGGCCGTGTGCAGCACGTTCGACGCGAGCTGCTCGAATCCTACGACCACGGTGTTCGTCGCCAGCGGCATGCGCACCTTCTCGCGCGTCCTTCGCATGCCGTGCATCCCGAACACAGGATCCTCGAGGTAATCGTTGTCGATGTCCTCGATCGCGTGAGCAAAAGCGATCGCCTGTTCCGTCGACCAGACGCCATTCGGATCGAAGCGGAACCGATCCCCCGGCAGCGACTCGGCGAGTGCGCGATAGCACGCCAGCTCGTAGTCCGGGCCGAAGACGCCGCCCTTCAGCTTGTGGGTCGTGAAACCATGCTCGCTCTTGAGACTCTTCGCCTCCTCCACGAGCTGCTCGATTGTTCGCACTTCGTTCTCGCCATCCGCGTTCGGGTAGCGAAAGAAGAGATACGAAGCAAAGGGAATCCGATCGCGCAGGCGGCCGCCGAGGATGTCACAAACGGGCACGCCCCACTTCTGCCCGAGAAGGTCGAGGCAGGCAAATTCGAGCGCGGCGAGGAGTTGCGTGCGATTGTTGTACAGCGACGCGGTTGGATTGGCAATGAGAAAGCGGAGCTCTTCGACCCTCGCCGGATCGCGGCCGAGGAGGTATGGCTTCAGCCCCTCGAACGCCGCTACCGCGCTCTCGCCACCGCCGCCCATCTCACCGAGCCCGATCAATCCGTCGTCGGTCTCGACCTCGACGATCGTGCGCACAAACCGGCCCCAGTGACATCCATTGGCGTGGCGCAGGGGCGCGGCGAGGGGCACGGCGACGGGAATCGCGCGGATATCGATGATCTTCATCGCGTGGGTGAGCGGAGGTCAGGTCAAAGTTGCGATGGCCTGATCAAGTCATATTATCACCGTCATGTTCGCGTTCATCGGTGGGTCTGTCAAGCGTGATGCAGTCCGCGCGCGTCTTTTCAGCGGGGTTTCAGGCCTTTTCCGCGTTTCCCCCGTTGAGACTCGTCCATTCGCGACGCCGCATGCGGCGACAACCCCGCCCGGGTGCGTCCACCCCGCGAGCGCTGCAGCCGGATTAGACTCCGCTAAACACCGAGAACCCCCCGTCCACGGGGATTACCGCGCCCGTCACGAACGACGCGGCGTCGCTGCACAACCAGTGCACCGCGCCCACGAGCTCGTCGGGACGGCCCAACCTGCCCATCGGCGTTTTCCGGATCACCGCCTTGGCGCGCTCGGTATAGCTCCCATCATCGTGCATCATCACCGCCCGGTTCTGCGTCGTCACGAAGAATCCTGGCGCGATGGCGTTTACGCGGACGCCGTCGCCGTGCCGCCGCCCGAGATCCGTGGCGAGCCAGCGCGTGAAATTGTCGATCCCCGCCTTGGCGATCGAGTACCCCATCACCCCGCTCAGGGCCTGCAGCGAGGCCATCGACGAGATGTTCACGATCGAGCCACTCCCCTGAGCCGCCATCTGCTCGGCGATCACCATCGTTGGAATCACCGTCCCGTGGAGATTGAGGCGCAAAGCTTCCTCGAACGCATCCATCGGAATTGTAAAAACGCTAATCGTGTCGCTCCGCGCCCGCGCCACGTTTCCCCCCGCCGCGTTCACCAGGATGTCGACACGCCCCCACTCCTTCACCAGCTGATCGCAGGCGCGTTGCATCTGGCCGCGCTCGAGTACGTCCGCGGCCAGACCCAGGGCGTCGGCACCCTCGCGGCTGATCGCTTCCGCCTCGCGCTGCGCCACGTCGGCGCGGCGGCCGATTATGGCGACGCGCGCCCCCGCGCGGGCGAGTCCGTGCGCGATCGCGCTTCCAATGACGCCATATCCGCCCGTGATGGCGGCCACGCGTCCCCGAAGATCGAATGAGGTCGAGCCAGGTCCGGTCATGTGCAGCGGTAATCGTTGCGCGTCTTTTTACACGGAGACGGTGGACTTCGCAATGAGCATGCGTCGATCAATCGAGAGTTACCGGCATCGACTGTCGTCCGTGGTTGGGCTGCTAGCGCTCACCGCGAGCGTGCATCCCGCGTCGCCGCAACAGTCGCCAATCGCCGACAGCGCGTCGCGGCACTCGCCGTGGACTGCCACCGAGGATCATCGAAATATGATGGAGCAGCTCGGCATCAGAGCCCTTCGGCCTGGACCGAGCGGAAACGACCAGGATCCCAATCACGCCAATTACGATGAAGCGAAGGCGAGTCCCTTCTCCTCCCTCCCCGATCCGTTAACGCTGAGAGATGGCCGACGCGTCACTACGGGAACGCTCTGGTCGAAGCGTCGCGCCGAGATCGTCGAGGACTTCGAGCGCGAGGTCTTCGGTCGCATTCCGAAAAACGTTCCAAGGGTCACGTGGCGAATTACGGCGAGCGACACCGGCACGCTCGGCGGACGCCGTGTTGTCGCCAGGCAGCTCATCGGCCAGGTGGACAACGCCGCGTTTCCCGCGATCTCGGTGAACATTTCGTTGACGCTTGTCCTGCCCGCCGATGCGACCTCGAAGGTCCCGGTGATGATCATGTTCCGGCCCGGCTCCATCGCGCAGGCACTCGGCCGCGAGCAACCGGGCGGCCCCTTCGGGCCACGCGCGCCGTCACCGGGAGACGACGCACCGGCGACGGAACAGCTCGTGATCGACGGTTGGGGTTTCGCATTTTTGAATCCCGCCAGCGTTCAGGCGGACAATGGCGCGGGTTTGCGCAACGGCATCATCGGTCTGACGAACAGAGGAAAGCCGCGAAAGCCCGAGGATTGGGGTGCGCTCCGGGCGTGGGGCTGGGGCGCATCGCGCACGCTCGACTATCTCGAGAGCGATCCGGCGGTCAATGCGAGACAGGTCAGCGTCGAAGGCGTGTCGCGCTACGGTAAGGCGGCCCTCGTGACGATGGCGTTCGATACGCGCTTCGCGGCGGTGCTCATCGGCTCGTCCGGCGAAGGGGGCGCCAAGCTGCATCGACGAAACTTCGGCGAAGCGGTCGAGAGCCTGACAGGCCCGGGCGAATACCACTGGATGGCTGGCAACTTCCTGAAGTACGGCGCTGCCGACGCGACTTTCGGCAGCCGCACGCCTAACGACTTGCCGGTCGACTCCCACGAGTTGCTCGCGCTCTGCGCGCCGCGGCTCGCCTTTGTGAGCTACGGTGTTCCCGAGAAGGGCGACGCAAGATGGCTCGACCAGCGGGGCAGCTTCATGGCCGCGGTCGCCGCGCAGCCGGTCTTTCGACTGCTCGGAGCGCGGGGGCTCGGAGTGCCCGATGATTATATGAATGCGCAACTCCCTCTTGTTGGCGTCGGCTTGCTCGATGGCCAGCTGGCCTGGCGTCAGCACGAGGGTGGGCACACCGACGCACCGAACTGGAAGTACTTCCTGTCGTGGGTCGACTTCCATCTCGGGCGGCGATACACACCTGCTCCGGCGGTCACGGCATCAGCGGGCACTCTGACACTGAGCGCAAACGCATCGCCGCAGCAGCCGCACCCGGCGGACAAGCCAGAGCCTCGCACCGACGCGAACTCGATGCTCGCGCATCAACAGCTGCTCGCCAAGCGCACCCAGGGTACGATCGACGTCTACTTCGAGGGCAACTCGATCACACGCCGCTGGGGCGCGACGGACTATCCTCAGTTCCTCGCGAACTGGAAAGCCAACTTCTTCGGCTGGAATGCCGCCGACTTCGGCTGGGGCGGCGATCGCATCGAGAACATGCTCTGGCGCGTCGAGAACGGTGAGCTCGACGGCGTGAAGCCGAAGGTGATCGTCATCCTCGCCGGCACCAACAATGTCGGCCGCGAGCCCGGCGGACCAGAGAAAGTCGCCGACATCAGCCGCGGCCTCAAAGCGCTCGTCGATCTCTGCCAGCGTAAGGCGCCTAACGCGACAATCATTCTCACAGGCATCTTCCCCCGCAGCGACAACGTGGCCGTGATGCCGGAGATCGTCCGCATCAACGAGAACATTGCCCGCTTCGCCGACGGCCATCGGATTCGCTATCTGAACATCAACGACCTGTTGGCAGACAAGGAGGGAAGGCTTCTCGATGGCTTGACCGTCGACGGACTCCACCCAACGGTGCGGGGCTACCAGATCTGGGCCGACGCCCTGAAGCCAATTCTCACCGAACTGCTCGGCCCGCCCGCGGCGACGGATCACGCACCACCACCCACCGGTGATCCGAGCGCCAAGAAGCCTTAGGCGCCACGCATCACGCGTCCCACGTCCCGAGTCCCCCGTCCCGCATCCCGCACCCCATGTCCCGCAGTCCGTTCACGCTCCGCCGGTCGCACCACGAACGCGTAGACGCCGGCCGCTGTGACCGCGCAGATTGCCATCATCGACGTCATCGCGATGGCCGAGCGTCCGTCGAAGAGCGCCGCGACCAGCGCGCTGGCCAGCGCGCCGCATAACATCTGCAATGCGCTCAGCACGGCGCTCGCGACGCCGGCAATATCCGGCACCGGCTCGAGTGCACCCTGAACGGCATTCGGCCTGACGATTCCCTGCCCGATGAAACCGATCACGACCACCGGCACGAGCGACACGGCTCGAATGATCCCGGCAAAGGTGAAACCCAGCAGCATGAGCGCGGTGCCGACAATCGCCCAGATGCCCCAGGTGATGAGCCGGTGGTGTGACACACCGCGCCGGCTCAGTCGCGCGCTGCTCAGCGAGCCGACCATCAGTCCCAGAGACGTCGCGGCGAACAACATTCCATAGACGCGCTGCGAAACACCGAGGACGTTGATCAGCACCAGCGAGGATCCGGAGACGTAAGCGAACAGGCATCCGAAGTTGAGCGCCACGAGCAGGATGTAGCCGACGCTCAGCCGATGTGTCAGCACGCGGACATAGCCGGCGACGGCACGACGCGCGCTCAGTGCGCCCTCGAGCTTCCCCTGCCGCGACTCTTGCAAGCCGAGCGACGCGGCGATGAAGAGCAGCGTCCCGCCGAGCGCGAGCGCGCCATAGATCGCGCGCCATCCGCCTAACGCGGCGATCGCGACCCCCAACGTTGGCGCGATCACCGGCGCGACGCCCGCCGCGAGATTCACGTACGACTGTTTCACGCGCGCTTCGACACCGGTGAAGAAGTCGCGGACCATGGCGACGACGAGCACCTGGCAACCACCGGCGCCGGATCCCATCAGCAAACGCCACAGCAGCAACGCCCCCAGGCTCCGCGAGAACGCGCCAAGGCCGCCGAACAGGGCGAACATCGCGCAGCTCGTGAGCAGCACCGGACGCCGGCCGACGTGGTCGGATACCGGACCGAAAACGAGCGGCGCGAGCGCGAATCCAGCCATGAACACGCTGAGAGAGAGCGCAGCTCGTCCTGGCGCGACGCCCAACGACGCTCCCATCTGCGTCAGCACGGGCAGCGCCATGTCGGTCGCGAACGACGCGAACGTGACCAGCGCACCGAGCAGCAGTGTGAACGACAGCGAGCGAGGAGAGAGCCTCACCCCCGCTCCTCGCTCCATTCCATGCGATAGGCCAGCGCCGGTCCCCGGTCGCCTTCGTACGCCAGCTGAGCGACGAGTAGGGCGAAGGGCTCCGTGTAGCGCGCGATGCGAAGCGGGCCGGCGTCCACCGGGTCGAAGCCGACATCGCGAATCAGGCGAGCCGCCACGTCCTTTGCTTTCTTGTCGTCGCCGCAGTAGACCAGGCTCGGACGTGGCTCACGGTCGCGTGTTTCAAAGACACTGAACAGTACCTCGCTCGGCACCGTGTTGAACGCGGACACGACGCGCGCCATCGGCACCCTGGTCGCCAGCGCTTCGGCCCCCGATGACGTGTGGGCGATCGCGAGCGCGCTATCGTCGGCGTTCATCGGCAATGAGCAACTCACGATGACTTTCCCGGAGACGTCGCCGGATTGTTTCAATACGTCGTCGACCCGAGACCAGTGCACGGCGAGCAACAACGCGTCCGCATTGCGCGCCGCGGCCGCCGGATCTCCAGCGACAGCGTTCCCGCCCGCGTCACGCGCGAGCTGTTCGAGCTTCTGTTTTGATTTCGAGTAACTGAACACCACGTCATGGCCGGCACGAGCGAAGATGGTGCCCAGCTTCGCGCCCATCAGACCGGAGCCCAGAATCCCGACACGCATACGTTGACACACCCGGAAAAGTACCCGGGCAAGCTACTCGCGCCGGGAACATCAGGCATGTCCGTCAGCCTGCGAGACGGCACCACCGCTCTCTCCGGGATCGGTCGACGCGCTCGATCCACTCGAGCCGCGGTGGTGCTCATTGGCATTGGCCGAAGCTCGCGTGCGTCCATCGGCGGATCGGTTCGACTTCGCGGAGCCGTTGGATTCGGAATCATGGAATGCAGAAGTCATGGCAGCACCGTGAAACAGTGAAATTGAAGCGGCCCCTCCCACCAACTCGATGGGAGGGGCCGCTCGTCGCAAAGCCGTGGCGCTACTCGGAGCGCTCTTATCCTCCCCGTCCGAAGCACATCAGCTCCCGACCGCGAAGGCCGAGAGCGCTGCTAAGGAGGAGGAGCGACGCGCAATGCATGTTCGCGAAGCTAAGCACGGGACGTGCCTCGTCAAGCAGGGTCATTGCCGCGACCGACGTCACTTCGGGCCGCCTCCCGTCGCGCCGGCGAGTTGGTTCTCCTTTTCCTTCGCGTCTGCCAGCGCCTCGTCCACGCTGAAGCTCGCCGGCTTCTGACGCGGCGGAAACTCCGCGAAGGTCTTGAGAAACTCGCCAACGATTGCCTGCGCGGGTACGAACGTGAACATGCGGTCGGCTACCCATTTGCCGTAGAAGATCGACTCGTCGCCACGCTCGAATGGATCGCTCCGCAGATTGTAGAGCGAAGGGACACGTAAGGTGACGAACGGATCCCGCCAGACGTCGAAGCCGACTCCACGCTGATCGAGAAAATGCGCCTTCCAGTGGCCCACGCGCAGCGCCATCAGCTCGCCGTCGTCGCTCCAATACATGATGCCCTTGCGCGGATTTTCCTTCACCTCCCCCTTCCACAGCGGGAGCATGTTGTAACCATCGAGATACACCCTGAATGTCTTGTTGCCGGTCTTGTGACCATGCCTGACCTTCTCGACGATGTCCGGCTCGCCCGCGGCAGCGAGCAGCGTAGGCAGCATATCCATATGCGAGAAGATCTCGTTAGACACGGAGCCTGCCTGAATCAGGCCGGGCCAACGAACGAGGCACGGCACCCGCCACCCGCCTTCATAGTTGGTGTCCTTCTCTCCACGGAACGGTGTCGTGCCCCCGTCCGGCCATGTACACACTTCGGCGCCGTTGTCCGTGGAGTACATGACAATCGTATTGTCGGTCACGCCTAACGCGTCGAGCTTTTCGAGTAGCTTGCCGACGTGCCCGTCATGCTCCACCATGCCATCCGGATAGACACCCAGCCCGGTCTTCCCCTGCGACTCCTTCTTCAGATGCGTAAAGACGTGCATGCGCGTCGAGTTCCACCAGACGAAGAACGGCTTATCGTCGTGAACCGCCTTGTCGATGAACTGCAGGCTCGCGTCCAGAAACTCGTCGTCGATCGTCTGCATGCGCGTCGTATCGAGTGCCCCGGTGTTGACGATCTTCTGCGTGCCGTCCGGATTCGCCCAGCTGTGCAGCACGCCACGAGGGCCGAATTTCTTCTTGAACTCCGGATCCTTGGGATAGTCCGGATTCTCTGGCTCCTGTTCGGCATTCAGATGATAGAGATTGCCGAAGAACTCGTCGAAGCCGTGCACTGTCGGCAGGTACTCGTCGCGGTCGCCGAGGTGGTTCTTCCCGAATTGCCCCGTCGCATAGCCTAACGGCTTCAGAAGCTCGGCGATCGTCGGATCCTCCGGCTGCAGTCCGATCTTGGCGCCCGGCAGCCCGACCTTCGTTAGGCCCGTTCGGATCGGGTTCTGTCCCGTGATGAATGCCGCGCGGCCAGCTGTGCAGCTCTGCTGCCCGTACCAGTCCGTGAACAGACAGCCTTCCTTGGCGACGCGATCGATATTCGGGGTGCGATACCCCATGATGCCATGGTTGTACGCACTGATGTTGAACCAGCCGATGTCATCGCCCCAGATAATGAGGATGTTCGGCTTTCGACCTAAGCCGGTGTTCCCCTGCGCCATGTGTCTCCCTCCGTCGACGTGCGACGCATGATGCGCCGTGCGTCAGATTCGTGCGGAGGCACGACGTCGGCTATTGGCTGAAAGGCCAGCGAATGCGCAGCGCCGCGGCGAACAATTGCTCGATCTGCACGCGCCATTCCCCCAACGGTAGCGCCTGCTCCGTTACGGGGATGCGATCCCCCACGTGCTCGTGAGGCGAGCGCGCATCAAACGGTGCGTCCAGCTCACGCGCCAGCACGGCGTGTGGCTGCACGTAGGCATCGTCGCCCAACCGCCACAGCGCCCACATGCGGTGCACCGCGTCCGCGCCTTTGCCGCGGTACGCCATCATCAGCGCGGACGACGTGGCGCCGTGAACGAGACGCATGATCCCGGACTGCCATTGCCGCTCGTAATCGGTAGCGGACCAGTGTGTGAGATCGAGCTCGAAGCGAAGACGGTTGGGGCCGATGACGAGCTCACCCAAGGTGCACGAGGGGCTGGCCGTGTAACTCGGCCGAGCTCCAATGAGATGTATGCGGAACATGAACAAACGGAGGAGGGACTCGAAACATGTTCGGTGGACCGCGCTCGGGCCACACCAGGTCGCGGCCGCCAGCGGAATGGTTGTTGGTCCAATGCGAATCGAGCGCGTCGGCGTCTAAGGTGTTCTCACGCGCCCTTCGCACAGGAGAAATGCTCACCCCGGATCTCTCGGCGCCCACGTGGATCATCGACGTCGCTACGACCTGGATTCGCCTGGGTCTCGACGGCGCGGGCATTCTCGTCATCGCGTTAGGCGGCATCAAGGCCGTGGCATCGCTTCCGAAAGCCGTGCGCGGCCAACAACGCTTCACCCAGGTGCGACTCGACTTCGCACGCTATCTCGCGCTCGCGCTCGAGTTTCAGCTCGCCGCGGATGTCCTCGAGACAGCCATCTCACCCAGCTGGAATCAGCTCGGCATTCTCGCCGCGATCGCCGCGATCCGAACGCTGCTCAACTTCTTCCTCGCCCGCGAGATGGACGATGAGCGAACGCTCATGGCGGTGAGAGAGGGGCCAGCGCGCGTGTAGCGCCCCGGTCCCGGCCCGCCACCGGCGTCCGGACGAGGCGAATGACAGCCCACACCAGGAATACGCCAGCGATGACCACCGTCGTTTTTCGGAGCCGGAGATCCACCAGCGGCCGCACGGCGCCCGCAAAGAACAGCACGGACGCCAGAATCACCGTCACGAACACGTAGTTGTCGGAAACCCCATTCGCCTGCCGCGCGACCCTCAGTGCGTGCCACGACGCCGAATCGTAGTGGGCGATGTTTCCCTCCGTCCTCTGACGATAGTCCAGTCCATCGAATGGTGTCGCCGTGAGATTGGCCGTTGTGGCATTCTGTCGCCAGCGCTCGAAGGATGGCCGGAACTCGGGGCGAAAATGCAGCTCATAGAACCTGGCCAGCGTATCGCGCCGGTATGTGAACGCTTCCAGCCACTGCGTGAACAACATCACGTCGAGCATGCGGCGGCGATCCACCTCGTTCCGGGCCGCGGCCTCCTTGTCGCGAAGCACGGATGAGTACGTGTATTCCGCGGCTTCAATTCCGCCCCAGATCGAAGCCTGGTAGCTGCTCCACGCCGTCGCCAGCGCTGCCACAGCGAGCAGCAGCGCCGCCGCGAAATCGCTATCGAGTTGGCGAGCCCAGAAGGACCGGCCCTCAGGCATGCTCCGGCGTCTTCACTGCCTGGGACGGCCGGACGATGCACCGGAAGCCAACGTGACAGGTGGACGTATCGATGGGTTGCGGAAAGCGCGCTGCCGGCCGATACCGACGACAGTAGTTAGGCGCGCAGAGATGAGAGCCCCCCTTCAGCACCTTGCGCGGAATTCGAATCGCCGGCTGACACGGATCGCAGCTCTCCATTTGCAGGCTCAGTGCGCTCTGCGGGCCGCAGCACGACGCCGGCGCCCCCTTGCGACTGGCGCGGTACCAGTCGCTTGTCCACTCCCAGACGTTGCCGATCATGTCGTGCACGCCGTAGCCGTTGGGCGGAAAGACGTCCACCGGTGAGGTACCCTCGTAGCCGTCTTCGACGAGATTCTCGTACGGGAAGCGTCCTTGCCACGTGTTGGCCATGAATCGCCCGTTAGGCGTGAGCTCGTCGCCCCAGGCATACTCCACCCCTTCGAGACCGCCGCGCGCAGCGAGCTCCCACTCCGCCTCCGTCGGAATCTGCTGACCCGACCAGGCGGCGTAGGCTGCCACATCGGAATAGGACACGTGAACGACAGGATGCTGCGCGAGACCGTCGATCGAGCTGTCCGGCCCCTGCGGATGTCGCCAGTCCGCGCCGAACATGAATGTCCACCAGTTGCGGATGTCGCCGAGGTCCACGGGGTGGAAGGGTTTCGTGAAGACTAAAGATCCCGGCCGTAACATCTCCGGCAGCGCACCAGGATAGTCGGCCGCGGTCGGCGCGATCTCGGCGAAGGTGACGTGCCCGGTTTCGGCCACGAAGCGGGCAAATCGCTCGTTCGTCACCGGGTACCTGTCGATCCAGAATCCCTCCACGCGCACGCGATGCGTCGGCCGCTCGTCCGGATAGTGACCATTGGAACCGGCGGTGAACTCCCGACCCGGAATCCAGAGCATGTCGGCCGCCGGCATCCTCGATCCGTGCACGTCGGCAATGATGACTTCGTCGAGCGATCGTGTGATCGACATCTGCCCTTCTCCTGAAGGTCGCGTGTTGGCAAGCGGCGGGCGCCGCTACGTCCAGCACGATCAGACGTCGCTCATTGTCGCGGCATTGTCCGTTGGTCCACCAATTCAGCCGAACGGGCCGTTGTGGAACACCACGCTCGCGATCGCCGCGATACCGAGCAGTAGCAGCAGGATGGCCACCGCGAGCGTGAACGACAGCGGAAACTCACTCTCGCCATGAATGAGTCCGCTCACACGCATGTCTTCGCGCTCGCGGCGCAGGCTGATCATGAACTGCACGTGGAAGATGATGCCGACGGCAACCATCGCCACGCCAAGAATGATCAGCGCCGCGCCGAAGTTTCGCGGCGCGTGCGCGCGAAGGATCACGTGCTCTTCCTGCAGGTGCGAAAAGACTTGATAGATCGTGAAGCCGAAGCCGATCAGCGAGAGCGACGTCCGAATGACGCTCATCAGCGTCCGATCCGCGCTCATTCGCGTGCGCTGGAATGACATCCCCGTGCGCCGCGACGACAGCTCCACAGATATGTCGTGGGGCTTCGCGCCATCGGCAACCGTTGGTGGCCCGGTCAGGTCGGCCAAGCGACGACGGGCTCCTCTCCAGCGTTAGGCAGCGTGAACTGGAATGTCGCGCCCCGTTCCGCGTTGCCATGCGCCCAGAGCCGGCCCCCGTGCGACTCGACGATCGCGCGGCTGATCGCAAGGCCCATCCCCATGCCCTGTGGCTTCGTCGTGAAGAACGCATCGAAAATGCGATCGGCCTGTTCGGGCAGACCGACCCCCGCGTCGGTCACCGAGATGAGCACATCGTTCCTCGCCGTCGGGCGCGACGTGATCAGTATCTCACCCGGAGCGCCCTTCATCGATTCGATCGCGTTGAGCATCAGATTCAGCAGCACCTGCTGCAGCTGAACGCGATCCGCGGAGACACGCGGCAGGACCGGCCGCAACTCCGTCCGGATCGAAACGCGATGCTGCGTCGCCTCCCCCGACAGGAGCGCCACCATGTCGCGGACCAGATCGTTGGCGTCTACCGGATCCTTGCGTGGAGGCGTGCGCATATAAAGCAGGCGCACGCGATCGATGATCTCACTAGCGCGCGTGATCTCCACTGACATGCGTCCTGCCGCTTCACGCAGCTCAGCGAGATCCAGCGTCGCCCGGCTGAGTAACTGCTCACAGCTCGCCGCGCAGACCAGCGCCGCGCTGATCGGCTGCCTGATGTCGTGCGCCAGCGAGGCTGCCAGCTCACCCATCGTGAGGACCCTACTCATGTACGCCAGCTCGGCCCGCAATCGCTCGCGCTCTTCCTCGTTGCGCTTTCGCTCCGTGATGTCGAGGACGAATGCGACGATTTCGTTTCGAGCGTCGTCGACGGACGCCGCTCCCATCAGGACCGGCACTCTGCTGCCATCCTTCCGAACATATTCCTTCTCGAAGATGTCGCAGCTTCCGGTCGCTCTGATCTGTTGCGCGGCCGACTCGCTCACCGCGGTCCACTCAGGCGCAGTCAGCTCCCGCCATCGTAGCCGGCGGGCATCGACATCTGCCTGTGTGAATCCGACCATCCGAAGGAACGCGTCGTTCGCCTCGTAGATCTCGCTCTCGATATTCGAGAATACGACGCCGACGATGTTCGAATCGATGAGACGCCGAATTTTCGCCTCGCGCTCGCGCAACTCGCTGTAGAACCCAAGGACCTGCTGATGCAGCTCGGCTTCTACTTCGAGGGCCCGATGACGCTCCTCCACGTCCACGCAGCTGCCGATGAAGCCTTTGAAGCTTCCGTCTTCCGCATAAAGCGGAACGCCGCGGTCGAGGACCCACCGGTAGACGCCGTCGTGACGCCGCAGCCGGTACTCGAGCTCGAATCGCTCGCACTTCTGAAAGTGCTCGCGATACTGTGCGACGCACGAGTCGAGGTCGTCGGCGTGCACTGCCTCCGTCCAGCCTTGGTCGAGCTCCTGGTCGAGCGTTCTGCCCGTGAAGGCGAGCCAGCTCTCATTGAAGTAGTCGCAGCCTCCCTCCACCCCAGCTCGCCAGATCATGACCGGCGAGTTATCGACCAACGCGCGGTACTCCGCGGCGCTCAGCGGGATGGCTGGCGCCCCGCGATATCGAGAGCTGACGACGTCCGTCTGCCCGGACGGTGCCGTCGAATTCATCGACGACGGGGATCAGCGACCACGTGAGTCCGCCCGCCTGATTGTGATTGCAAGCCGAGCCTGCCTCCGGAGGAGTGATAAACAGCCGCCGCAGGAGGCTGGTGAGGGCGCGACGCCGATAGTATTGGCTCATGGTCCAATGCGGAGGACCTCAAAGAGCCGCGCGGCGAGAGCAAAAATGGCCTGCCGACGAAGGCAGGCCATTTTTCGCCCATTACCCGCAAATTGCGTTGACCTTCAGCGCACCCCGAGCTCCCGATCCAGCTCTCGCATTGCCGCCTCGTAGTGCGGATCAACCGGTGGCAGCTCGCTCACCCGCTTTGGCTGCGCCGGACCACCAAGAAGTCGCGCAATAACTCTGAAAGCGGCGAACCCAACCGCGGCACAGACCGCCACCTTGAGCGCGAGAATGGCGACGCCAACCAGCGCGCCGAGAATCCCGAGAGCCGTTGCCAACACCAGTATCGAAAGCGGAATCGCCAATGCGAGGGCGATCACGACCTTGAAAAGCGTCCACAGTACTCTCATCTGTACTCCTCCGAGTGCGAGAGCTGAAACAAGGAAGCACTACGGAAACGGGCAGCGCGATGATTCAACCCGGCCCGGCGGGGAAAAAGAGATGGCCTGCCGCTTCGCGGCAGGCCATCTCCTTGGTGATTCTCGACTTACTTCGAGGCCGCGGCGAGGCGGCGAATCTCCGCCGCCATCGTCTTCACGCGCTGCGGATCCGACGCGCCCGCCACGTCGCCATCAACCTGCGAGGCGAGAGTCGTCAGCGTCTTCGCCCGTGCCGCGCCAGACTGACGCTCTGCAGTCGTGAGTGCCTTGTCGATCGAGCCCGTCTTGTCGCTCGCCAGTCCGTTGTTACGCACGAGTTGATCGAGGTACGACCGAACCACAGGGAAGGCGGGTGGGAAGGTGTAGTGCGGCTGGCTCTGCGGATTGTACTGCTCCATGCGAACGAGCTTCGCTGCTGCGATTTCATTGGCAGACAGCTTTTCAGTCGGAACCAATTGCAGAACATCAAAGCCGCGAGCGAGCTCGGAGGAATAGATGTAGCCGTTCCAGTAGTAGGCCCCCCACGACCCGCCGATCGTGCCGCGGAAGCGGCTGACCGCGGTGGTCGTGTCGCCTGGCGCCGGCGGTGGATCGACGGGGCCGCGATCGAAGAAGGCGACTTCGAAGGGATGATCGGGATCGGTGAAGTCGCTGACGTCCACACCGCCCTGATACCAGCCCTGGACGAACAGATCGCGCCCCGGCACAGGAACGAGACCGCCGTTATGCGACACGCAATTCTCCTGCGCCGTTTGAGCCGACGGAATCTTGAAATACGCGTGCTGCGTCAGCTTGTTGTCGTGAATGGTGAGGATGGAGTTGCCACCCATCTCCATCATGCTCGTCGCCTGACACATGGGGGACGTGCCACCGCCCCACTCGTCGGTGAAGACGACCTTCGAGCCGTCGTTGCTGAATACCGCGGTATGCCAGAGCGAGAAATTTGTGTCCGCCTTCGCATCGAGCCGCACCGGGTGCTCAGGATTCGAGATGTCCACCAGCAATCCGTAGCTGGCGCACGCGCCGGCGAGCAGATGCATCGAGGGATAGGCCGTCACGTCATGGCAGTTCCACGGCCCACTCTTACTGGGATCGAAGGGCCGCGCTGGGGCTGCAGGAGCAGCAGCCGCACTCGCCGGTACGCCAGCGGGGACTGCGGCTGGCTCGCCATTACCGCGACCGCCACGTCCACCGCGCGCCGCGCGCTCCGCCATCGCTTCGCGACGCATCGCGCTCGTGGCCGCTGGCTCGAGGCCAGTAAAGATGCGAGCGCCCGTAACGACTTCTGCCTGTTCGGGGTGCTTGAGCGGCACCTTGATCACGTCGAGGCGATATAGCGAGTTGTTAACATCGGCTGGATCGCTGCCGTTGTTGCATCCCGCGAGCTCCGTCGCGAGACGCGCCATCTGGCTGCCCGAGATGTAGATGTAGACCACGTTCGGGTCTTTCGGATCGGGGATCACCGTGTGCGTGTGCGAACCTTTGCACGTCTGCACATTCTTGATGAGCTTCGGCGACGCGGGATTGGATACGTCGTAGATGCGCACGCCCGCCATGTGCTCCTGAGCTTCCTTCACCCCGCCCTTCGCGCAATCGGTACGATTGCCGTTTCCTTCAGCCGAGATGAAAAGCAGGTTGCCGATGATCGACGGATCGCCCTGCGACGTTATGCACGACACGACGGAGATCACCCGTGGCTTCGCGGGATTCTTCACATCCCAGATCGTGAAACCTGCAAAATTGCCCTGATAGACGTAGTGATCGCGGAACGCGAGATCGGAATTGATGAAGGTGAGTCCGCGCGCCGTGTCGAACTGCGCCGGCTTCTTCGAGAACGAGACAAGGCGCATCCCCTGCGCCGCCTCCCCCGCATCGTACATACCCGGCTTCAGGCCATTGCGAGGATCGTTGCCGGTCGGATACGTCTGTGCGTGCACCGTGGAGACGGCACCCACGGCGACCGCGGTGGCGAGCGTGAGAATCCTGCGAGCAGTGTGCATCGAATAGAGCTCCAGTGACGGTTTCAAAGATTGCTCAACATGCGGCGCATCAAACCGATCTCGGCGGTCTGCACCGTCTGGACGTCATTGGCGAACACCGACACGTCGACGTCCTGTCCCGCGAGCGGTGTGGCAAACAGGTCGCTTACCATCTTGAGCGCCCCTTCGTGGTGCTGAATCATGAACGTGAGGAAGAGCCGGTCGAAGTCCGCGCCCTTCGCGCCTTCGAGCTGCTTCAGCTGTTCGGCCGTGAGCATGCCGGGCATGGGCATCTGACGCCATGCCGAGGTGTCCGGGGCGAACTGGCCATTGGCGCGCAGCCATTGCTGCATTAGCCGGATCTCGGCCTGCTGCGATTGATCGATCTTCTGGGCGAACTTGACGAGGTGCTCGCTGGCATCGTGGCCAGCGGCCAGGCGCGACATGTAGATGGCCTGCGCGTGATGCGCGATCATGCCCTGCATGAAGCGAACGTCGGCCTCGGTGAAGAGGGCGCCATTCGGAATTGAGACGGGCGGTAAGCCCATGTCCATGCCCGCCATGTGATGGTGATCCATCCCAGCGGGGTCCTGCGCGTACGCCTTTGGCGCGGCGACGACGAAAGCGACGGCGACGATGAACGCGCCGGCGCGTCCGCGGTGTCGAAGCGGATTCATTGCGTGTCCTGCGGCGAGTGGAGGGTGATCAACAACGGTATAGTTACGCGCAGGACCATCGAATCGTTAGCGCCCCAGATCACGCCTAGCGTGATCCGCGACGTTTGGCGTGCTCAACGAATGGAGGTCGCCACCTGAGCGCGAGGCCCGCGACGTGCTGGTAATCGCACCTGATCTCAAGCGGAGACAACTCCGGTGCGTGCTGCAACTTTGACTGCCGCCGTGGCGATTGCCGCCGGCGTGATGACACTTGGCTGCTCCAGACACGAAGCATCCAATGGGACAATGGCTCAGGACTCCCAGGCGGCGTCCGCGACCTCTTCGCCCTCTCCTAAGGCATCGCCATCCGCGACAACAGCCGTCGATACCATCGTCCGCGGGAGTCTCGTCAGCATGAGCGACGATCGCATTACCGTCTCGACCTCGAGTGGACAGGTGGATGTCGCACTCTCTTCGCCGGCGACGATCTTCAGTCGGGAGCCGGGCGACCTCTCGAAGGTGACCGACAACTCCTTCGTCGGCGTCACCTCCATTCCGCAACCCGACGGCACCCAGCGCGCGGTCGAGATCCATGTCTTCCCTCAGGCATTGCGTGGCCTCGGCGAAGGCAGTCGGCCGATGGCTCCAGAGGGAGGCAACAGCCGCAGCACGATGACGAATGGCAGCGTTGCGAATTCTCGAATGACCAACGGGAATGCACGCATGACGAATGGCGCGGCCCAGGGCGCTGCAGCTGGTAGAATGACAGTCAACTACAACGGCGGCTCGCAGACCATCACGGTGCCAGCCCGCACACCAGTCACCGTGATCGCGCCGATCTCCACGAAGCCCGCGGTCGGCACCAATGTCATCATCCCGGCCAAGAAACAGTCGGACGGTACCCTGAAGGCTACGTCCGTCATGGTCGTCGGCCCGCAACAAGCCGCGAGAAAATGAAGCGCTGCCTAACGAAGCACGGCCGGCACGTCATGTCCAAAGGCCGCCGCATGCTCCAGCACGTCCAGATGCTGCGACTGCAGGATGCGCCTTCCGTCGGGTGAGATCACATACTGGATGAATCGCTCCGCCGCCGGGCGATTCTCGGCGTGCACCGGGATCGTGAACGCGAATAGAATCGGTGCGCCGCGCATCGTCACGCTGTCGCCGGCGCGCTTCCCGAGGATGCGCGTGGCAGCGCGGGCGTACGCCACACTGTCGGCGGGGCTCCCGAGATCGATCTCGTCGGGCAGCTTCACGAACCTGAGCCCGTCGTTCTCGGCCAGATTCTGATATGTCCAGATGTAGTCCAGCTCGTGAGTCTGGAGCAACGCCACCTGGTCTGCCTCACGCGGCCGAACGTTGCGCTCGGGTGCGGCGGCCAGCAATCGCGCGAACAGACCAGGCTCGTGATAGTACCGCTCGGCGAGCTGCATCGTGAGCAGCGTGCGATACCCGGAAGGATCGGTATTCGGATCCGATCGCCCGACCTCGACGCCGCTCCGTGTGATCACCTTTCGCCAGTTCTGGCCGTTGATCTCGTTGGAGCCGCGCGAGCCGTCAGTGTATCCGAGCACAATCCTGTTTCGCGCGAACACAGCATACCAGTGCACGTGCTCCGGCATCAGCAGCTGTGGGAAGACCTCGGGATCCGCGAGAAACACAGCGTCGGCGGTGCGATGCAGCTCGGTGAATCGGCGCGCGATCTCGAGGCTCGATCCTGGCTCGAGCTGATACGCCACTCCGGTGTGCGCGCTGAAGCTGTCGAGCACCGCCCGCATCGGTCTGGTGATTGACGCTGCGTTCATCACGAGCAACGTCCCAGGCGTGCGCTTGGCGAGCGTGGCGTGGCCGGCGCTCGTCACCAGGAAAAACACCGTACCAACACGCGTCGCGTGCACGATCTTTCGCGTTAGGCCATCCGATGAATGTCGATTGGTCACTTGCCCACTCGTCAAAGCTGGTTTTCGCGGCAGCGTCCGTTGTGCATTCTGTGGCGTTTATTCTCGCGAGTAATAGCCGAAGCGGCGCCCAGGGGCGAGATTCTGGCTCGCTTGGTGGGAAAGCTGAGCAGGTTAGTCCACGGATTGCCGGCCCCGGTCCATCGGAAGTTGCGCCGACCGAAGGTACAGCCGTAGCGTGGTGAGCGCATAAATCGTCCTGCCTTCCCTCACGACGACATCCATGCATCGCTCCTGGATCCGACTCGCGCCAGGCGAGACGAAGACATTGCACTTTCGGCTCGGCAAGGAGGAACTTTAGTTCTGGAGCCCGCAAACGAAGAGGTGGGCGGTGGAATCGAGCGTGTTCGATGTCTGGATTGGCGAGGACTCCAGAGCCGAGCTTCACGCGGAGTTGACCATTGCTTGAGGCGCAGACGACGCGGAGTGCACGGAGGATCGCGGAGAACTGCTCTGTCATCCTGAGCGAAGCGAGGATCCGCTATTGGGACATAAAATTCGCGTCACTCTCGCGCTTGTAGCTGCGGCCGTTAGCGGTTGTCGAAGCCAATCGCCTCCAATGACGCGTAGTGTGCCCGCGCCTTCCGCGGCCAAACCACGCGTCGTGGTCACGACCGATCCCGAGCTCGATGACTCGAACTCGCTCGTCCGCTACCTCCTCTTCAGTACCGACTTTCGCACCGAGGGAATCATCTACGCCAGCAGTGGCTTCCATTGGAAGGGCGACGGTACGGGAAAGAAATGGTTCGTTCCGAATCGCGAGTACACGCGATTCGGACTTCACCTTTGCCCCTGCGAGTCCTGGCGCTGGTCGCCTGACGAGCGATTCATCGACAATGCGGTCGAGATGTACGAGCGAGTCTACCCGAACCTGCGGGCTCACGACCCGAGCTATCCGACACCGGGCGAGTTGAAGTCGAAGATTCGCTGGGGCAACGTGGCGTTCGACGGCGACATCTCGACGGACACCCCGGGCTCCGATCTCATCAAGAGGCTTCTGCTGGACGACGAGTCAGCTCCTGTCTATCTGCTCGCGTGGGGTGGCCAGAGCACGATCGCGCGCGCCCTGAAATCGATTCAGGACGAATACTCTTCGTCGCCACAGTGGCGGGCGATCTATGAGAAGGTCTCCCGAAAGGCGATCCTCTCGCCGTCGGGCGATCAGGATGATACCTACGCGACCTTCATTCACCCCAACTGGCCTAACATCAAATCGCTGCCCAGCGGCATCGGAGGAGTGCCACTCGCGTACGCCGCCAGCATCACTTCCAGCGCCGAGAACGCTGTGTACTACAGCGCGACCTGGATACGCGATAACATCTCGAGCCAGGGACCGCTCGGCGCGTTCTATCGCGTGTGGGGCGACGGAAGGCAGATGGTGAAAGGCGACATCTTCGACTTCTTCGGCCTCTCCGGCTATTCAGTGCCCGAGCTCAGGTCGATGGGGTATATCGTATGGACCCCTCCCCGCCCGAAGGGCGAGTTCATCGCCGAAGGCGACACGTACACCTATTTGAACTTGCTCAACAACGGCCTGCTCGCGTACGAGGACGACACGCCCGGCGGCTGGGCCGGCCACCCGGCGAGAGCAGCGTCTGGCGCACCCACCGGCCGCGCGGTGCAGACCGGTGGCACCTTCAGCTACGAAGACTTCCTCAAGAGCGTGGAGCTCGCGGCGGCCCGTGGAGACGCGTCGCGGCCGCCGTCACCGAATCCCAACTTCACTCCGGCGGCGCAGAACGCGCTCGCCGCTCGCATGAGGTGGTCGGTGACACCTACCTACGTTGGGGCGAACCACGAGCCGGTAGTATCAATCCGGGGCCAGCCGCGGGTATCCGCGCAGCCGGGCGATACGATTCGGCTCACGGGCATTGCCACTGACCCCGACGGCAATGCCGTCACCGTGAACTGGTGGCGGTGGAAGGACGTGGATACATATCCCGGCGAGATCACCCTCTCGAGCTCGGCCTCCCTTACTACGAGCGTGCAGGTGCCGCTCGATGCATTGCCGGGCCAGACCATCCAGTTAGTTCTGGAGGCCACCGACGACGGTACCCCGCCGCTCACGCGCTATCAACGTGTCGTCGTGACCGTTAGGCGCTGACGCGCCGGCGCACTGGTGCGTGCTCGGGAATGGGCACGGCTACACGGATGTGTGACTGGCGCCTGAAACCTCGGAACGCCACCTTCGGTAGAGTCGCCCGGAGTGGTGACGGCGTGAGGCATAGTGTCGTGTATACCTACGCGTACATTGGTGGTAGCCGCCAACCGTCGACCCAGGGCGCGAGGGACACGCAGGGAATGAGATGGCATCAGTAGAAACGCAATCAACGACCGACAACGCGTCGGCCTCTCCCGCTCGAAAGCCCTACCGAGCGACCGTCGCGGTTTTGCTCTCGGGACACTGGGGCGCGCTGATGCTCGGCCTCGCCGCCGTGGGCGCTGAGACCATCGCGACGCTGCTGGAGCCCTGGCCGATCAAGATCGTCCTCGACACGGTGTTGCACGCCAAGCCATTGCCTGCCGCCCTCACCCGTGTGATCACGACGACCCTCGGTGACAATGCCTTGGCGATCCTCGAGTTCGCCGTTGCCATGGTCCTCGTCATCGCGGTCGTCGGCGCCCTGGCAAGCTATGTCGAGAAGCAGTGCGTGACGACGTTAGGCCAGCGTGTCACGCACGAGCTCCGCTGTCGCGTCTACACGCACGCGCAGCGCCTCTCGATGTCGTATCACGACAGGAAGCGCACGGGCGACGTCATCAGCACCGCCACCGCCGACGTTGACGCAATCCAGAGCGCCGTAACTTCGGGCGTTCTCGACACACTGTATTACGTCCTGCTGCTGGTCGGCATGAGTGCTTTGATGCTCTATCTCGACTGGCGCTTCACGCTCATCGCGCTGTCGATTCTGCCCGCGCTTGGGGTTGTGGTCTTGACTCTCACTCGCCGCATCAAGCGCGCGTCGCGCGACGTGCGCGGCCGCGAAGCGGACCTCATGTCGACGATGCAGGAGGTGCTCTCGTCGATTCGGCTGGTGAAGGCGTTCGGCCGACAAGACCATGAGCGGAAGCGCTTCGAATACCAGAGCGAGCAGATCGTGAAGTCGACGCTTCACGCAAGAGACGTCAAGTCGAAGCTCTCACCGGCGGTGGAGATCATCGTTGCCATCGGCAGTGCCGCCGTGCTCTGGTTCGGCGCCCGTGAGGTCCTTGGCGGCGCGTTGACCGCCGGCGCGCTCGTTGTCTTCCTGCTCTACCTGAGCAAGATGTACAAGCCCATCCGCGAGCTGTCGAAGATGACGGACACATACTCGCGCGCGCTCGTCGCCTTCGACCGCATCAACAGCTTCCTCGGGCTCGACATCGACGTGCGCGACTCGCCCGGAGCACGACGCGCGCGTCGCTTCCATGGCAAGATCGAGTTCGATCATGTGACGTTCGCGTACGCGCCCGACCGTCCCGCGCTCGTCGACGCCAGCCTCACGATTCCGGCCGGCTCCATCGCCGCCATCGTAGGTCCCACTGGCGCCGGTAAGACGACGCTCATCAATCTCATCGCGCGCTTCTACGACCCCCAGTCTGGGCGGGTGCTGATTGATGGCGACGACGTACGGTCGTTCTACCAAGAGTCGCTGCGCGAGCGCATCAGCTTCGTCCTGCAAGACACGCTGCTCTTCCGCGGGCCGGTATGGCAGAACATCGCCTATGCGAGACCCGAGGCGACCCGTGGCGAGATCGTCCGCGCCGCCGAGCTCGCGCACGCCGATGGTTTCATCCGTGAGCTGCCGGACGGCTACGACACGATGGTCGGGGAGCGCGGCGTCACCCTTTCGGGCGGCCAGCAGCAGCGCATCGCGATCGCGCGCGCGCTCGTCCGCGACGCCCCGATCCTGATCCTGGACGAGCCCACCACGGGTCTCGATGCCGTGTCCGAATCGCTGGTGCTCGACGCGCTGCGGCAGCTCATGCGCGGGAAGACGACGATCATGATCGCCCACGGCTTGACGACGATCCAGCAGGCCGACCAGATCCTGGTCGTCGATCACGGGCGGATATGTGAGCGCGGAACACACGCGACACTCCTCGCGGCCGGCGGAGTCTACGCGCGCCTCCACGCACTTCAGTCGGGGCACGGCGTCACGGTACCGAGCCTGGAGCTCGGGCGACCGGCGTCGAATCGAGCCACGGCCGGAGCAGACTGAAGAGCAGGCCAGAGCGCGAAGGTCAGCACATAAGAATTTCTTAGTGTGTCACGCCGGCAAGCTGGCGTGCCGAGCGGGCCTGCGATAAAATCGGGCGCCCAATCCTGCTCGCTCGCGCTCCGATCCATCGGGGCGCGTCACATTCTGCTGGAGAGCAAACGCATGAAGTCTCGCCCCAATGCCGCCCGCGTCGTCAGCGCCCTGGCGACACTGTTGATTGCCGCCGCTTGCTCGGAATCGTCTCGAGCGCCCACGGCTCCCGCCGATCGATTACCCGCTGCCGCGACCTCCTTCTCCGTAGCACGGTCCGAAGCTGAACCTCTGTCGCGCGCCGTGATTCATCGAACCGTGGAAGGCGCCCAACGTGCACGTGCGTCGCGGCTCCGGCCCCGCAGGAGCAACGAGCTCTCCTATCACGGGGGAATTGGCGGTATCGGTGTCGAGACCGCACCGCGCGTCTATGTCGTGTTCTGGGGATCGCAGTGGAACAACAACGATCCGTCTGGCGAAGCCGCCCTCGTTCAGAACTTCCTCAACGGCGCCGGCGGCAGCAGCTGGTTGAACAGCGTCACGCAGTACTGCCAGGGCGTATCGAGCGGCACGGTCTTCTGCAGTGGGGCAGGCGCGGCCGCTGGTAATCCGAACGGCATCCTCGTCGGCGTGTGGTTCGACAACACGTCGGCGGCAGCATCGCAACCAAGTCAGTCGCAGCTCGCCGCGGAAGCCGTGAAGGCGGCCGGTCACTTCGGCAACACGAGCGCCTCGAGCAATGCAAGCTCGCAGTATGTCATCGCCACCGCTCACGGCAACAACGCTTCAGGATTCGGAACCCAGTACTGCGCGTATCACAGCGCGACGTCCTCATCGTACGGCAACGTGGCGTATACCAACCTGCCCTACATCACCGACGCCGGCGCCAGCTGCGGTGCGAACTTCAACGGCCTCGGGCCGGATGCCGGCATAACGATTGTCGAAGGCCACGAGATGGCGGAGACCATCAGCGACCAGTTCCCGAATGGCGGATGGCTCGACAGCAGCGGCGAAGAAAACGGCGACAAGTGCGCCTGGATCTCGTCGGGTCAGGGTGCATCGGCAACTGTCAAACTGAGCACGGGTACCTTCCCGGTGCAGTCGCTCTGGAGCAACGCCTTCAATAACGGCGCCGGAGGCTGCGTCCTTTCATTCTGAGTGATGGCGCGAGTAGGACGGCGCGCTGCAACAAGGAAGGCCGACGGCTTTGCCGTCGGCCTTCGTTCTTTTTTTCCCCCTACCCTCTACCTGTCGACTTTGGACCGCCGAAGCGACAAGACGGAGCCGACCACCAACAACGCGACGTCGATGTACAAGGTGCCGAGGTGGCCCATCGTCGCGAGGCCGTAGACATAATGCAACGGAACAGCAACCACGACGGCAACGCCCACGACCACCAGCACCGTGATCGCGGTCCAGGCGATGCCCGCCCGCAGGCCGTTCCAGCCTAACGAAATCACCGCAACCCCCAGCGCCATGATGAATCCGGCGATCGCGACCTGTAGATGACTGATGTAATTGAAGAGCCGCGGGCTGAACGCGCGGATTTGTTCCGGGGTGGCACCGATGTGCGCGGGCGTGAGACCCAGCTCGATAAATCCCGTGAAGTTCCGTCGCAGGAAGATCAGTCCATACCCGATGAGTCCAATTCCGGCGACAATCACCATCCACGCGCCGATAGAGCCCACGTTCGTTTCTCTCGGCCGAGCGCTCTCCAGGCCAGTCGGTAGCATGCTGCTCCTCCGGTGAAGGACGCGGCTACTTTATTCCGTCCTCAACTTGTCGCTCGCCGACTGCGCAAGGAAGACGCGGGTCCGCACCGCATTGAGTTTGAGACGCAAAAAGAGCCTGTCGGATTTCCGACAGGCCCTTCCTGGCGAATTCAAACGGACGGCGTCATCGATCGCGACGCTGCCATCCCGCGCGGTGCGTTAGGCGGCTCGTTGCGTGTGCGCCGCCGCGTGGGCGATCAGCCGAGCGAGTCCTCTCTCCGCCATCTTGTGCCACTGCCAGCCCACCGTGATCGTCACAGGTTCGGCAACGGTTGGCGTCGTGCACGAGAGCAACACATCCCTTCCACGCGCTTCGATCGTGTTCGCCATCGGCACGCAGGTCCACACGCGGCCGTCGGCGTCCTTGACTGTTCTATTTGCCACAAGCCCTCCTGATCTGGAGCGCCAGCTAGCGCGCTCATGTCCACCCTTTAAAGGCGAGCGGACGCGGTGTTTCGTAACCGCTCAATCGCGATATTGTGCCCCCCCTCACACGATACCTGCGATAGAAAGTGCCCGTGTAGATGGACGGGCATTCTGTCCGCGCCAGACCACTCGATGGGCATCGGCAATTGGACTTTCGCACCTCGGCAACGCCAAGGTCATCGCGTCCGAGATGCGCGTTCCTTGCGGCGCATGCCGTCATATCCATTTGGCAGGGACCGATCATGCGACACACCGATTCATTGCGCCGCAGTGCCGTGACCTACGTCGCCCTTGGTGCGCTGGTGTTCGCCGCTGCGTGCAAGGGACGGACGGTCAATGTCGCGAGTGGAGCGATCGACACGCTCGCTCTCCAACAATTCCAGACATTCTCGATCAAGACACCAACGCCGCCCGCGGACAGCGTCGCCGTCGCGACGACGAATGGTACCGACCGCGTCGGTGGGGCCGTGATGGACATGGACCCGATGCTCTCGACATCACTGGTCGGTCGCGCCATTCGCCAGGATCTGGCCAACGCCTTTACGAGCCGTGGCTATCAAGCGGTCGAGAGCACGCCCGATTTCTACGTTGCGTACTACGCCGGCACCGGACATGTCGTCGACACACGAGCGTCACAGAAAAGCTATCGCACGAATGGGCAGAAGATCACCACGCAGACCTTCGTGTACCCCGCCGGCACGATCGTCGTAGACGTCGTCGACGCGCGGTCTGATTCGCTGGTGTGGCGTGGCACTGGCCTCGCCCGGATACCGAACAACCCTAACGACTACGCTCGAGCCATTCAAGAAACAGTCAAATCGATCGTCGGGACGTTTCCGCGCGCGCAACGATAAAGTCGTCCGGGAATCACGGAGCTCTCCTCTGGCGATGACAGCGAGGGCGGCGCCGGAAAGGCTCACCGCCCTCGTAAAGCATCATCCCTGAACGGATCAGCGACGCGCGTCGGCAGCTTCGATTCTGGCGACAACCGCGTCCAACACCGCGCGCTTCGCATCCTCGATTGACGCAAGGGCAAATTCGATCGCGATGCCAGCCTCGGACTCGAGACGGTCCGCATGGTGTACGACGCGCTCCACGCTCCGATCATGCTGCCGCTGCTCGTAGGCCGTTTTGAGGCGATTGATGTCCGCCGAGACCTTCGCCTGGAGCGCGTTCCACTGTCCGGCGACGGCGTCGCCGATGTCCTGAATGTCCTTCTCGACTCGGTCCGCCAGCGCTGCTGCGTTGGCGCGCGCCTCCTCCCGACGCACCAGTACTCGGTCATGCGTCTCTTTTCGGGCGGCGCTAAAGCATCCTCGGCTTGCTTTGCGCATACGGACATGTCCGCTAACTGCTGATCGAGCGGCTTCATGTGGATCGCTCCTGGCTACGTGGTTTTCACGGGAGCCAGACACTAAGCTCTTCAGTGGGGTAGTTGAAGTGGGCCTTGGTCCAACTGCCACTTCTGGAGATGGCTCGGCGCGTCTCCCTTGTGTAGTTACTAAACCTTCCCTTCACCCCGGTTTGTCCCGAGATTCAGCTCCGGCGCTCCCTCGACGTCTCTCACCTTCTTCTGTTTTCCCGAGATGCACCTCGCCTCGTCCGCTTCCACAGTACGTGGCCGCATCGCCACGCCGATGATCGCTGCGCTGCTCGGCGCGACTCTCAGCCTGGGATGCTCCGCGATCCGCACGGCTCCGGAACCGGTGCCATCCGCCGCCCAGCGTTATACCATCATTCCGCTGCCGAGCCAACTGGTGAGCGGAATGGGCGAGCTGCGACTCGATTCGCATACGCGAATCATTCTCTCCGGTAAGGACGGCGCGACGATTCGCCCAATCGCGGATCTCCTCGCCGTTCCTCTTCGGTCAGCGACCGGATTACCACTCTCAATCGAAAGCTCGAGCAACGCCGATACCGCGACGAACGCTATCATCCTGCGCCTCGATGCGACGACGACTGGCGCAAAGGCGAAAGACGAGAGCTATCGCTTGAACGTGAGCGATCGCCAGGCGTTGCTCGCGGCCGCGACGCCGGCGGGTCTCATCAACAGCATCCAGACGCTTCGCCAACTCCTGCCGCCAGCTCTCGAGCGGGGCGTGCGGGCGACGAGTCCCTGGGGCGCGAACGGGGCGCAATCAGTCACGCTCGCGGCGACATCGGCGCCAGTGCAATGGACCATTCCCGCGGTCGCGATCGAGGATGCGCCACGCTTCCGCTATCGCGGCATTCTGCTCGATGTCGGACGCTACTATTTCCCGCCCGAGTTCTTGAAGAAGCTCGTTGACATGATGGCGCTCTACAAGTTCAACGCCCTGCAACTTCACCTCACGGACGACCAGGGTTGGCGCATCGAGATAAAGAAGTATCCACGGCTCACGGAGATTGGTGCGTGGCGGCGGGAGACGATGGTCGGCCAAAGCGCGGTGCCGTATGTCGGCGACAAGAAGCCACACGGCGGCTTCTATACGCAGGATCAGATACGCGATCTCGTTGCCTACGCGGCGGCGCGGAACGTGACCATCGTCCCCGAAATCGAGATGCCTGGCCACGCGGGCGCAGCGCTGGCCGCATATCCCGACCTCTCCTGCACCGGTGGACCCTTCGAGGTCTCCACGGTGTGGGGCGTTCACGAAGACATATTCTGCCCGAGCGAACATACCTTCACCTTCCTCGAGGACGTGCTCACCGAAGTGATGCAGCTCTTTCCGAGCGAGTACATCCACGTCGGTGGCGACGAAGTTCCCAAGACCCGATGGAAGGCAAGCCCCGTCGCCCAGGAGGTGATTCGGCGCGAGGGGCTGAAGAATGAGGAGGAGCTGCAGAGCTATTTCATCAAACGCATCGAGCGTTTTCTCAACGCGCACGGCCGGAAGCTGATCGGCTGGGACGAGATCCTCGAGGGCGGGATAGCGCCCGAAGCCACGGTGATGTCGTGGCGGGGGATTCAGGGCGGAATCGCCGCCGCGCAGCAGGGGCACGACGTCATCATGACGCCCACGGATTACGCGTATCTGGATCAGTATCAGGGCGATCCAGAGACGGAGCCGCTCGCGATCGGCGGCTATCTGCCGCTCGACTCCGCGTACGCCTGGGAGCCGGTACCGAGCGCTTTGACCTCCGCTCAGAGCGCGCACGTACTCGGCGCGCAGGGCAATCTCTGGAGCGAGTACGTGCCGACGTCGACCCACGCCGAGTACATGCTCTTCCCACGCATGCTCGCGATGTCCGAAGTCTTCTGGTCGCCGAAGGAGAAGCGCAATTGGAGCTCGTTCCTTGCGCGCGTGCCGGCCCAGCTCGCGCGGCTCGACGCGCTCGATGTCAACTACCGCGTACCCGATCCACTCGGGCTGATGGCCGACAGAAAGGTGCTCGAGGATCGAACGCGCGCCGCGATGAGCAACTTCGTTCCAGGCGCCACCATTCGGTACACCACTGACGGCAGCGAGCCGACGGCGTCGTCACCGGTTTACACCGCGCCGATCGAGGTCAGAACCAATCCACCGACGATCGTGAGCGCCAGAGTCTTCCTGCCTAACGGGCGCACCGGCGCCGTCGTTCGCGAACGAGTCTCGCGCGCGACGTGGCACGATGCGCTACGCATCGCGGCGACGGACCCGGGGCTGAGCTACAGCTACACCGAAGGTGAATTCGCATCCGCTGATGATGTGACGACGGTGGCATCGAATCGCACGGCGATCGTACCGCAGATTGCCTTACGCGGCGACGAGAAGCCCGAGCAGTACGGCATCCACCTCACGGGCTACCTGCGTGTGCCAGAGGACGCCCTGTACACCTTCTATCTCACCTGTGACGACGGCGGGAAGCTCCGGATCGATGGCGATCTCGTCGTCGATCACGACGGTCAGCACGACGCGACGGAGAAAGCGGGGCAGGTCGCGCTGCGCGCTGGCTATCACGCGGTCGATCTCGTCTACTTCCAGGCGGGCGGGGGCGCCGTGCTCCGGCTCTCCATGTCCGCGCCCGCCGTCACGAAGCGTGAAGTACCACGCGAGTGGCTCGTTCACGCAACGAATGGGGGGCGCTGACGCACCTCGTCCGCAAAGGCGCTCAGGCGACGATTGAACGATGACGCATCGTCCGCGAACGGAGCATGCCCTGCGTTGGGCATGAGCTGGATCTCGGCGAGTGGGACGAGCTGGTGAATCTGTTCGACGACGTCGAGTTTCACCATCGCGTCCGCCGCGCCGTGGGTGATCAGCATCGGCTTGCGAATGGTCGGCAGTAGGTCGTCGTTGTCGATGGTGCGCGAGAACAGCGCCTGACGAACGAATGGCGGCACCGACGTGTTGTAGCCCAGCATCGTGTAGAGCGCCGCTGCCGCGGGCGTGTGAACAAAGCAGAGCCGGAGCAGCGATTCGAGAGCGCCCACACTCGTCTCCGCATCCGTCGAGAAGAACCCTGGGACGAGCGCGAGCAATTCCGGCGTCAGCACCGCCAGCGCCGCCGGGCTCCCCAGCTTCGTCAGACCGTCGACGAAGTGCAGGCCACCGATCCTCGCTTCGCCATAGTACCGCACATAGTCGAGCATGACGAGTGGGCCGTAGGACCAGCCGCAGAGCACTGGCTGGTCGAGTGACAGCTCGCGGATTGCCGCGTCGATGTCATCCGCCCAGAGTTTAGAGTCATCGTAACCAGCCGTGGGCCGATCCGACGCGCCGTGGCCGCGCAGGTCCATCGCCACCAGACGATAGCGACGTCGCAGTCCGGAGCCGAGCTGTGCGCTCCAGGTGAGTGCGTTCTGCGAGAAGCCGTGAAGGAATAGGATCGGCTGACCGCTGACGTTCCCCGTTTCGACGAGGTGTAGCCGGCAGCCCCCACCGCCCGTGATAAAGTAGTCGCGCACGTCATTATCGCTTCCGCCGTCGCCAGCGGGCATCTTCTCGAGATCCAGGTGCGAGTCATCCGTGGACGTCGGGGCGAGAGAGTCGTGGCAGGCAGCGAGCCCGGCGAGCCCGCCTAACGTGAGCGCGGCGAGAGCGTGACGGCGGAGCATGGTTCTCCTGGCGCATGCGGTGAGCGTGGTGGCTCTCAGGCGCCGGCCTCGATTTCCCGGAAGACTGGAGAGCGGGTAGCGCGGAGAAAGCTTCTTGCGACCCGTCACCCGCAGCGGCACCTGAGCGTCACCGCATGCTACATGAGCGTCACCGCCGCATCACGCGTCACCCAGATGCCCGGCGACGTACCGGCGAGATTTCACCCCGAGCTTCGCGAAGATGTTCTCGACATGGTGACGCACCGTGTGCGGGCTCACGTCGAGCTGGTCGGCGATCTCCCGGTTCGTCGCGCGTTGCGCGAGTAGTCGCGCCACCTGCGCCTCGCGTGCTGTCAGGCCGAAGCGGCCGAGCGTGAGCGGCTCCGCGGACTCCTGATCGCGGGCCAGTCGCATGCTCACCGCAACCTTCAGAGCGGGAAGCAGGAGCCGGAGCAGCGTGTCCGCGGCATTGCGCGCGCTCGCGCGACGGCACTGCGCTGAGCTCAGCACGTTGGTGTACGAGACGCACAACGAGACATGACCGCCGCCGACGGACCAGTCGATGTTCTCGCTGTCGCGGATCTCCCCGGGCGCGAGGACTTCGCCAAGGAATGTCGACCGTCGGCGCGCCAGCGGCTCTCCCGCCATGGCACGCCAGAAGGCGCGCAGTCGACTCCACACCTCGAGACCACCACGCTCGCGTTCCTGCTCCGCGGCCATCAGCCAGGGATCGGTCGGGAGCTCGGGCAGTCGGCCGAAGATGCTCTGGATCGCCCGCTGAGGCTGGGCGTCGATGTTGATGGCGTGGATGTGCATCCGTTCGCCGGCGTGCGGAATCCCGAACACGACGTGGTCGCCGTCGAGCAGCTCCGCAACGCGAGTCTCGACCGCCAGACGCCAATCGTCGCAGCGCTGGTAGGCCAGCGGCGACAGGATCGTCGTCAGCGTGCGATCGAATCGGTCGACATCCACCTGCCGCAACGCGAGACCCACGGTTTGCGACCTCCGCGTATGGGACGGATCGTCCCATGCGAACATAGGACCCCTGGTGCATCGTGGCAATATCGACGGACGTGTTCACGAGAGGAGAAGATGCGAGTCCAGCTCGTCACCTTCGGTGGCCTTCACGCGCTCGATGGCGCGACGACGCTCGAGCCGCTACTCACGCAGCGCTCGCGCGCCGCATTGTTGGTGTGCCTAACGATCGAGCGCCGCATGCCCCGTGACGCACTCATGAGCATGTTCTGGCCCGACAGCGACTCACAGAACGCACGCCACGCTCTGCGGCAGGCCCTCTATCACCTGAGTAGAGCTCTGGGCGATCGCGACTGGATCGATTCCCGCGCCCACGAGCTCCTCGTGCGCGACGAGATCCAGGCAGATGCAACCACCTTCAGCAGTGCGCTCGAGTGCGGAGACGTCGGGCGGGCGGTACGACTCTATCGCGGTCCATTTCTGTCTGGCGTGCACCTGGCCGACCTGCCATCGTGGGAGAGCTGGGTCGATGCCCGACGTGCGTCGTACGCACGAGCATTCCGGAAAGCGTGTCGTGAACTGTTGAACGGCAAGATCGCGGAACGTGATCTCGCTGGCGCGGTCGCCGTCGCCGAACGGTGGATGGCGACCGATCCGACGGATGACGAGGCTCAGCATCGGCTCATCACCACCCTGGCCCTGGCCGGCGAGCGCGCCGACGCGATTCGTCAGTACGACGTGTATTCGCGACTGCTCGCGCCGGATGGATTGGAACCACTCGACGAGACACGTCTGCTCGTCGACCAGTTGCGTACCGACCGAAGACCGGCCACGGCGCGTCGAGGATTGCCTGACAGAGTTTCCGGCTTTTTGCTGACGGAACGCTGGTGAGCATCTGGAGAGCTTTCCTCGCACACCGCTCGATGCGCCAAACTGAGTGACAAGGCACTCACGCAAGGCGGCCGGCTCGAGCAAACCACGGGGAGCGAACATGCCACGCGCGATCGCAGCCGGTGAATGGCGCATTCTTCACGGCGAGTGGCGGGATGCGGGCGCGAGCCTGACGATCATCGCCACTCGCGAGTCGCCACGACGCTTCTGGAGGCCTGACGTGACGAAGCTTTCCCGCATTCTTCTCTGCCGTATTCGGCGCGCTGCTGGTCGACGAGTAGTTAGGCTGTAGAGGGTACAGGGTTGCGGGTAGCGGGTGAAAAAGGACGAAGCCCGACGGCGACGCCGTCGGGCTTCCTTAGTCCAATCCTTTACCCGCAACCCCTACCCTTTGACCTTCCCGGCGCTCGAGCGTCCTAAAATCGGGTGATACCCTCGCTCACCACGCCGTACGGCGGTGAGCCTGACCTTCCCGAGGTCAGATCACGTTCCATCGACCCGGGTGCTCGATCACGTGGGCGCCAGACTGAGAGGTGAACAATGCGAGTTGGTTTTGCGAGCAGCTGCGCCATCGGACTGGCCATAGCTCTGGTGTTCGGAGCCGCCCCGACGGCGCAAGCGCAACAAAAGGATTCGGTGCACACCACATCGACGCGCCGCATCCGGATTACCAAGGACCGGCCAGCACCGCCGGCACAAGCGCCCGTCGCCAGGACGCGCGTGAATCAGGACTCCATCGCCGCCGCGGAGCGCGCCCGGCAGGATTCCATTGCGGTTGCCGAGCGCGAAAAACAGGATCAGCGCGCCCGGCTCGAGCAGACGCGGCGTGACTCCATCGAAGCCGCTGAACGCCAGCGTCAGGATTCCATCGCGGCCGTGGCATCGGCGCGCCAGGACTCCATCGACAGAGCACACGCGCGCAACAGGGCGCGGTCGGATGAAGCGCTCCAGTCGGCGCGCCGTTACAACAGCGGCTTCTATATGGCGATCGCCGGCGGCAGCACGATGCCGATGGGTACCCTGAAGACCAGCGCGACCAGCAGCTACGACATGGGCTGGAACGCCACGGTGCCATTCGGCTACGACTTCAGTCGGATTCCGCTCGGCATCCGCTTCGACATCGCGATGGACAACCTGGCTGCCAAGACGACCCTCACGGATCCATTCGGCAACCCGATGAAGAACGTCGCTATCTACTCCGCGAGCGGCGGGTTGAAGCTGAATATCCCGCTCTTCCGGACGGCGAGCCGCTTCTATCTCATCGGCGGCGCCGGCGCACATCGAATCACCGGATACGCGACGGCCGTGGACAGCACCGCTACGATCCAGAATGCCAAGACCGACATCGGCTGGTATGGCGGCGGTGGCATCAATCTCCGCTTCGGCCGCACGGCCTTCTTCGTCGAGTCGCGCTACATCAACATCGACATGAAGCAGCCGCCTGCCGGCTTCGCCTTCCAGAAGACGAATTACCTCCCGGTAATCCTCGGCATCGAGTTCTAATCGAGGGACGCGTTTCGCGTTGAGCGTGGCGCGTGACGAAAACTGAACGAAGCGTTGATTTGTGGTGAGCTGGTCAAACACTCACCACCATATCGACGCTTCGTTCGCTATTAGGCGCCCGACGCTCAACGCTGAACGCCCAACGCGTATGGAAGTCGTCAGAGTCTCTCAGGCGTGTTGCGCCCCCGTCGCGGAATACCGTACGCTGGTGGCTTCCCGAACAGCGCCGAGCCATGAAACGATTCGCCCTTCTCTTCCTCGCGGTGCAAGCCTGCGCCGCCAGCCGCGGGACCGAACGTTACGGCTACATCGCTCGGCTCGGCGTGGACACGGTCTCCATCGAGAGCGTCACCCGGAGCGGCAACACACTCGTGAGCGACGAGGTCGATCGCTTTCCGCGCGTTCGCCAGCGCCACTCGAAGATCGAGCTCGCTCCCGACGGCAGCATCAAGCATCTCGTAATGGACATCACCACGCCGAGCGAGCCGCCGGGTGAGCGAGTGCGCCACATCGTCGTCGATAACACCGGCGATTCCGTGTTCATCACGAAGCAGGACAGCACCGGCACGAAGCGCAAAGCGCTCCGGGTGGCGCACGGGCTCACGATGGCGCACCTGCCGCAAATGTACAGTCTCATCGATCTGTACTTTGCCGGCGCGCTGAAACGCGCCGATTCGACGAAGCTCGCGCCCGGCGACAGCGTGCGTGTGCTACAGTTCTACATCGATCGCGAGTTCGACAACTTCGGGCTGCACGAGGGCTTCGTGCGTCCCCTCCCCGGCCACAAGGCGGAGCTCTGGCACGATTGGCTTTCGGGAACGGGCGAAGCGACGTTCGACTCTGCGTACCACATGCTCACGTACTCCGGCGCACGGTCGACCTACAAAGTCGATGTCACACGTTTGCCGACCCAGCCCGACGTCGCCACGATCGGTGCCCGCTTTGCGTCACTGGAAACGAAGTCCGGTGGCGTGAAGCAGTTGAGTGTTCGTGATACGGCTCGCGGAACGATCGGCAACGCATCGTTCACAGTCGACTACGGCCGGCCGCTCGCGCGTGGACGCGCGCTGCTTGGCGACGTCATTCCGATCGATCACGTCTGGCGCACCGGAGCGAATGCCGCGACGCAGTTCACGACGACGACGGCGATCACGCTTGGAGGCTTGCGCCTGCCCAAGGGCACGTACACGCTCTGGACCATCCCCCGCGACAGCGGCGCCGAGTTGATCGTGAACAAGCAAGTCGGCCAGTGGGGCACCCAATACAATCCATCAAACGATTTGGGCCGGACGTCACTGCAGGCCCAAACGATTCAAGCACCAGTCGAGGAGTTCACTATCTCCATCGCCCCGTTCGACGCGCGTCACGGCACGCTCGTGCTCGAGTGGGGCACGTTCCGCTGGACAGCTCCGATCGTGGTGCTCTGACGCGGGGCGCAGGCCCCACTTCGCAAGCGGATACGTAGGAATATCATCGCTCGTCGCACCGAACTACTCCGCGACATCGCGAACTGTTAGGCGCATGGGCCGGGCAGGGGGAACACGCGCCACGTACCAATCGTTGGCGCGTTCACGGTGCCCGGCCCCGCATGACGATCCCACGTCGCTCCCGTTCCGGTCAGGTAACAGCCAGTTCGGGCGTGAGCTCTCAGCCTTGAAGGCTAGGCGCATGGGCTTCCCTGAATCTCGCCGAGGCTTGATAATCCCGATTATTTTTATTTGGATTAACGGCGAGGCTGATCCTGGCCTCCACTGCTCGAGGTTTTCCACTGGTGGAGATGGCGACTGGCGCGCACGGCTTAGGCGGGGCCCCTTCATCATCGCGCTCCGGCGCGTGGACGGTCGCGTTCGTCAGCGCCGCCGCGCTCGTCGTGCTCCTCGCCATCCTGGCGGCGTTCACGGCCGGTGGCTCCCCCGATCCGACGCTCGCCCACAGCAGTTCGGCGCGTGTCGTGGACATCGCGGTGCTCGTATTCCGCGAAGGCCTCGAGTCGATTCTCGTACTATCGGCGATCACTGCGAGCATGCGTGCCTCCGCCGAGCGTTATCGGAAGCCGATTGGACTGGGGACACTTGTGGGCGGCGCCGCGACGCTCGCGACCTGGCTCATCGTCGTCCGGATCATCGATCGGCTCACGGACAGTGTTCCCGCCCTCCACGTGCAGGCGGCGACCGGGCTCCTGGCGATTCTCGTGCTGCTGGTCGTGATGAACTGGTTCTTCCACAAGGTTTACTGGACCGGTTGGATCGGACTGCACACGCGACGGAAGCAGCGTCTGCTCGCCGGCGCCGCGCAACGGACGGTCTCGCCAGAGAAGGTCGTCCTCGGCCTTGCCCTGCTCGGCTTCACGTCGGTTTATCGCGAGGGCTTCGAGGTCGTGCTCTTCCTGCAGAGCTATCGTTTGTCGCTCGGCACGGCGGCCGTCGCCCAGGGCGTCGCACTCGGACTCGCTTTCACCGCCGCGGTGGGCGTGTTGACGTTCGTCGCGAACCGCCGTCTGCCGTATAAGAAAATGCTCATCATCACCGGCGTGATGCTCGGCGCCGTACTCCTGGTGATGGTTGGCGAACAAGCGCAGGAGATGCAGCTCGCCGGCTGGCTCACGACGACGACGATCCACCCACTCACCCGCGCATTTCCCGCCTGGACCGGTCTCTGGTTCGCGGTCTTTCCAACCGTTGAGACGCTCGTCGCTCAAGCAGTCGCGGCGGTGTTCGTGCTCGGCTCGTACCTGATGGCCCGCCGGCAAGCGCGGTGAGGGGCTAACGTAGAGTCACTGCGTCCCGCGCGAGTACGATGCTCGCCTCGTTCGACATTGCCTCGTAGTACCCCAGGAATCGCCTGCTCTCGTCCGATGGCCGCAGCCGAAGATTTTGCGCCCACCGGAACCCGATCGGCTGATACCACAGCTCCGCTTCGACGTGGAACGGACCCTGAGCGCGCGAGACATCCACCACATAGCGCGTTCGCGCCGTACCGCTCGCGAATCCGGGATCACTCGCCGCCTCGCCGCGAACCGCGACATCGGAATCGGCCGTCGCCTTGTCGAAGCCGCGCGGCAGAATGCGATTGTCTTTCGCGTACCGCCGGCCGAAGAGAAGGCCTGTCGTCACCGCCCCATACGTGTCCACCATGATGCTCTCATAGATCTGCACCTGGTCCGGCCGTGTGATTTCGCGATAGTGCGGCTCGTACTTCAATCGGTCGTCGTCGTTGTCGTTCCCGACGATGCGACCAGTCGGCAGCAGCGCACCCGACTCGAACAGGGACCTTCCGGCGTTGTCGCGTACGACGACGTGCAGCCACGCCCGTCGCGACGGATACGCCGTCGGGAGCTTGTGGCCGGTGAGGTTCGTGACGTCGACATCGACGACGACACGGCCGTTCTCGTTAGGCTCCGGCGTCACCCGCAGGCGTGCCGCCTGTCCGAGGAGCTCCCGCGTCCGCGCCGCAGCCGCGTCGAGCTCTTGCGGCTGGGCCTCGACCGCCAGCTCGGCGCGATAGCGATTGAGCACGCCGAGCAGGAAGAAATTCCCACCGGGGAACCAGTGGCGGCGCAGCTCCGGGCGCGCCGGTCCATTGATGCTCGTAATCGGCTGGCTGTCGCCGACGGCGTTGACCAGCGCCATGTGACAGGATTGGCACGTCTGCTCGTTCCGATACGCGCTGTGCTCCCACTCCAGGAACGGCATCTGCTCGGGAAGCGTCCCGATGCGCGTGCCCGACGAATCGTAGATCGGCGTGTACAGAGTGTGGCACGTCGCGCAGAGCTCCGATTGTCGAACGTGCGGCGACTCTGTGGGCACAAAACCCGTCGACGAGTGCATCACCGTGGTGTGGCCTCGATCAACCACGTACGGTCCGAAGATCGGCCGCCGCTCGAGCGGCGACTTCGTATCGATCGCGAAGCCTCCATTGAAGCTCGAGCGCTGGCCGAAGTTGTCGCGCTGGATCTGATGGCAGGTGGTGCAGGAGACCCCATCGGCAGAAAGGCTGTCGAGCAGGTCAGTGCCGCGATTGGCCGGGAGATGCGCGAACACCTGGCCGCGTCCGTCGGCGGCGTGCGCCGCGAACCGCTGCATCGGCATATGGCACGTCGAACATTCGTCCTGGATCTCGGCCGACAGGGCGGGATGATCGAGCGTTTCGCGACGCACTCCTGCTTGCCAGTACGGATCGCGCGAGGAGTTCGCCATGATCGACGCGCGCCAGTCGAAGCCGATCGAGGCATCCTGGCCCGACGGAGTCGTTAGGCTGTTGTGGCAGGGCATGCATCGATCGGCGGTCAGGAAATGCGCTGGACTGACGCGCGCGCCCCTATCGGTGACGGTGCCGTAGCCCGTGGCGGCGACGACGAGCGCCAGCATCACGAACGCGGCGAGGTACGAAGCGACGCGCATCAGTGTTGGCATCCGGGGCACCATCCACGCCAGTATTGGAAGAGCGGACCGTCGAAGGTGTCCCACAGCACGTAGGCCAGAATCTGCGGGTGGCGCGTCTCGCGCTGATTCAGTGGAAGATTGACGCCAAGGTTCGCTCGCACGTGCTGCAGCGCGCTCAGCGTGACCTGGAATTGTGGGACCACGGCCCAGTCAACGGACGCGCCGCTCACGAGATCGTGCGATCCCGTCACCTCGAGCATGGGCGACCAGAGCCGGGTGATCTGCGTGAAGGGCACGCTCGTGCCTAACGCTGCGCTCCAGGACATGGTGCGCGGGGCGAGCGCAAGCTGCGTCGGTATCTCGAAGAGGCCCTGGTACTGAAGGAAGCTCCGGCCGGGGAGGAGCTGTCCACCGAGGAGCGATCCCTCGAACGCCGTCGTGCCGCTCCCGAGGCCAAGCGACTGACTACCCGTCGGCAGGATGATGCCGGCGAAACCGCTCAGGATCGTGCCTGTCGTCAGGCTCGAAACGAGAACGTGCTTGCCGGTGACCGAGATGTCACCCAATCCGCCAGCCCACGTCGAGCCGGGACGGTTCGTGAAACCGAATGGCGTATCGAGCTCCAGTTGGTCTCGCGCGCCGAAGCGCTTCTCATAGATGAGATGATTCGAGAACGATCCCGGCCCGTAGGTCTCGACGCTGCTCGTCAGCACGAGCTCGTCCTCCGGAAATGCCTTCTCGGTCACGTCGGCGAGCGGCAGGTTGAATTCCCCGCGCGGCCACTTCGTCTCCGAGCAGAAGGTGTGGATATACGCCACGACGTTCCGGATCTGCTGCGGCGTGAGCAGATCCCTGAAGGCCGGCATGATGCGGCTGAACCCGCGCACCGGCCCACCATCACGCACGATGGCGCTCCAATCGGCGGCCGTTTCGCGTGTGGCGAAGTTACAGTCGGTGAAATCGGGTAGGGGCGCGGTGAAGCCCACCGTCGTCTGCGGCGCGCCCGTGCCGTCCGCGCCGTGGCAGGCCACACAGGTAGCGCGATAGATCAACTCCCCGCTGTCCATTGCCGATCGGAGAACCGGCGCACGGACGACGGCACTGGGCTCTGGCGACGACGCGGCGTTTGTGCGATGCCTAACGAACTTCGCCGCCGGCACGGCGCCGGCTGGGTCGAGGCCGATCGCGAAAGCGCCGATCCAGAACGGGATAGCCATGAGGACGGCGGTGAGGCGAACCTTCGCCACCGTCGCTCCGAGCCATCGACTGCCACGGCCATTCGCCACGCCGCGAGCACCTCTTTCCATTATCGCGAATTCTACGAGCGGTCGAAATTTGTCCTCGGTAGGCGTCCCCTACGTCGCAGGCGCCATGCCTTCTCGTGGACGCAGCCTAGCTGAATGAGCGTTTCGAGCGGCTCGCGCAAGGGGGTCTTTCTTAGTACTCGGGGCGCGGCGAGCACCGAGGCTCGACTAGTCCGCTCTCAACGCCTCCAGCGCGTCGATCGAGAGCGCTTGCGCGACCGGAACGATGCTCGCCACCATGCCGACCAGCAGCATCGTGCCGGTGACCGCGGCAAAGACAATCGGGTCGTAGGGTGAGACGCCGTACAGCAGTGACACGATGAGCCGTTGCGCGATGATCGCTGCTATGATCCCCGCACCTACGCCCATCGCGTCCACCACGAGTGCTTGCGTCATGATCATCCCCGCGACCGACGTCCCGCGCGCACCCAGCGCCATGCGGACGCCGATCTCGTGAACGCGGCTAGCGACGCTATACGAGATGAGTCCGAAGAGCCCGACCGCGGCGAGCACCAACGCCAGCACCCCGAAGCTGCCGAAGAGCATGGTCCCGAGACGCCATTGCCGGATCTGCATCAGGACCTCCGGCCTGTCCGCAATCCGCTGGACCGTCGCGCGGGGCATGCCCGCCGCCGCGCTCTGCATCGCGCGACGCATCGGCTCGATCATCCGCGCCGCATCCCCCACCGGTCGGGCGATCAGATACAACTCGCTGCGCCAGGTTCTCGGGACGACCTGCGCTTGCGCGAGCGGAAGATAGACCATCGGTGGCTCCTCGTCGAACATCTGCTGGCGGCGGATGTCCTCGACCACACCGACGATGGACGCGCACGGCGCCGCCTGTTCGCCAACGATGATGCACCTGCCTAACGCGGACGCGCCGCGTGACACTCGCCGCGCCATCGCTGCGCTCACGACGACGACGCGCGGGCTCGCGGGACGATCATCGACGTCGGTGAACTCGCGCCCTTCGAGGACGCGCGCTCCGAGCGTGGCGAAATACCCTCCGCCGACGAGATTGAGGTATGGGCCATCGCCGCGTGGCAGCGAGTCGCCACCGGGAAGGCGCACGTCAGCTCCCCAGGAGGGACCGAATGGAACCGTCAGCGCGACGGCTGCGTGCGATATCCCGGGGAGCGCGCGAACACGCGCGAGCTGCGCGCGTGTGAGGAGCTCTACCTCGTCTGGCTGTTTGTCGAGCGCGCTGAGATACATTTGGCCATACAGCACGCGGTCGGTGTCGACGCCTAACCGCAGCGCATAGACGTTCCGCAGCGAACGGAGAAAGAGACCGGCACCGGCGAGCAGCATCGTCGTGAGCGCCACTTGTGCGATGATGAGCATTCGTCGTGAGCCGGTGCGCTGCCCCCCGCCCTCCCGCGCGCCAGCCTTGAGCGCTGTCGTGAGCTCGGCTCGCGTCGATTCGAGCGCCGGCAGCAGTCCCGCGAAAAGCGCGACGACCATGACCGCGAGCGCCGAGAAGGCGAGTAATCGACCGTTGACGATCGAGGAGCTCCATGCCACGTCAGCGAAGAGCAGTCCGCGAATCGCTTCACTACACCAATAGGTGACAAACACGGCCACGACGCCGCTCATCACCGACAGGACCAGGCACTCGGTCAACAGCAGCCTGACGAGCTGCACCCGCGATGCACCGAGCGCGAGCCGCACGGCAATCTCGCGGCGACGGCGTAGCGCACGGGCCAGGAGCAGGCTCGCGACGTTGGCGATCACGATCAAAAGAACGACGAGCGCCATCGCCGCGAGCAGCGTCAGCAACGAATTCTCCGTGCCGAGATTCATCGAGCGCGCCACCCGCAAGGGGATGAGCCGTGGGCTACGGTCGTTACGATCCCACCATGCATCCGGGTACGCATTCGCGAGAATGCGCCCTGCTTCTCGCGCAGCGTCGGCAAAGGGAACTTCCGGCCGCACCCGCGCGAACAGGTGCGCGTATGTCCCGAAGGCCTCACGCTGCCAGTTCGGGTTGTCGGAGACGAACGGCCGCATAGCGGCGGTGATGGGCAACCAGAGATCCACTCTCCCTAGCTCCGTGCCGGTGAAGCCGCGCGGGGAGACGCCCATCACCGTGAAGCGCCGGTTGCCGATTTCGAGCGCCTTGCCGAGCACTTCGGGGTCTCGCGCGAAGTGCCGTGTCCAGAAACCGTCGCTGATGACGGCGACCGGCACGCCGTTCGGCTCGGCGTCCTCGTCATCCACGAAAAAACGGCCGCGCTCCGGCTCGACGCCAAGCATCCGGAAGTAGCTCGCGCTGACCGGGAACGCGAGCACGTCCTCGGCATCGGTCCCGCGGCCGAGCGGTACCTGCACCGGTCCAGACGCGGCGATGGCGACGACTTCGGCGGAGCGCCATTCCGCGTGGAGCGTGCGATAGACCGGAAAGTTCAGCGTTTGCTGACCAACACGCTCTTTGGGCACCGCCATCGTCAGCAGCACGACCCGGTCGGGATTTTTCACGTTTGCCGGCGGCCGAAAGAGCAGGTCGTCGATGACGCCGAAAATCGTCGCGTTCGCGCCGATGCCGAGCGAGATAATCAGCACGACGGTGACGAGGAACCCCGGTGAGCGGCGAAGGCTTCGCCACGTATATCGGAGCTCGCGACGACCAATCGCGAGCGCATCACCCGCCCACACATCGCGCGTGCGCTCCTTCACCTGCGCGAGTCCGCCAATGTTCACGAGCGCCGCGCGCCTCGCCTCGTCAGGCGATAATCCGCGCCGTTGGTAGTCGGCGGTGAGCAGGTCGAGATACGCCCGTAGCTCGTCGTCGAGCGATTCCTCGACGCGGTCGCGGTGGACGAGATTCGCCCACAGACTCCGGACCCAGTGGAGGAACCGCATCGTCAGGTGGACTCGAGCGCGGCGCGCATCGCGCCGGCGACGCGCTTCCACTCTTCCGTCTCCGTGCTCAGCTGCCGCCGGCCGGTGGCGGTGAGACGATAGAACTTCGCGCGGCGGTTGTTCTCCGAATCGCCCCACGACGCATCGAGCCAACCCTGCTCCTCGAGTCTGTGCAGCGCCGGAAAGAGTGACCCGGGCCTCACGATGTACGCGCCCTTGGTCATCTGCTCGATGCGGCGCGAGACGCCGAGTCCATGCAGCGGCTGGAGACTCAGCGCTTTGAGAATGAGCAAGTCCAACGTCCCCTGCAACAGCGGCGTGTGACGACCCATTGTCATCCTGAGAAGCGAGTGTTAGCCAGCGACGAAGGAACTGCTGTCGTCCCTATCGACGCTCGATATGAATATCGGGCGGTCTCGTATCGGATGTCAATAGGAGTGGTGGTCGGTGGTCGTCAGATCACCGTTCACCGATCACCGTTCACGCCTACTCACCGGATCGCCCCGAGCTGCCTGAGAAAGCCGAGTAAATCGAATTCAGTCCACTGCTCGACGATTCTATCGTTCAGTATTCGATAAATTAGTATTCCCGAATAACTGACCGCTTATTCGTCGGCGGTATTCCGTTGAAGGGCCCCTTATGTGTGCCGTCGAAGCGGTACCGCACGCAGACCTTGTCTCCTTCGGCAATCTGATCCTCGACATGGAAATGCAGGTCCGGAAACGCGGCGCGCTGGGCCTCGATGAACTGTCGATTCTGCTCTGGTCCGTGGAGCTCCCTTCCCGGATCGTGCCTCACGAAGTCCGGCGCGAACAGTTCGTCGATCCGGGCGAGATCGCCGCGATGCCAGACCTCTTCCCATACCAGGTCGGTTAACCGCTTGTTATTCGTCGTCGACATACGGTCCGTGTTGACGTGCGATGCGCTGTCGCTAGTCGCTATACCGCAGAAGCGTAACGGCAACATCGCTCCTGGTCGCCGGGCCGCGCGGGGGATCGCGACGATAGCAGCTCCGCCGAGACCAGCTGAATCCAATGTGATCCAAATCACACACGGGTCCGGTTCTTGCGTTGACGTCCAGGGACCGAGACGCACCGTTCGCCGACCCAGGCCCATTAGCAAACACTCACAGCTCGCCCATGGTACCGAACGTGAGGTGGTGGCGCGCCAAGCCGACGCCGACCGATTGCGGACGCGCGGCGTGGTTCGACCCAGGCGCATCGTATCCCGGATTCGTTCTCCCCACGCCTTTCAAGGGCAATGTCCGCGTCTTTCGCGACATCCAGGCGTTCATGACACACGACGGCTCCTTCTCGATGGACCTTCCGGAAAATGTCCTCGACGAAGTCACCGAAGCGGGTAGAGGGTTGTCGGTAGAGGGTGAAGCCGCGAATGGAACAGGAGCGAGCGCGTAGCGCGAGCGACTCCAAATAGGGTTGCGAGCGCAGCCAGCAGACGGTGGGAACAGGGAAGGCCGACGGCTTCGCCGTCGGCCTTCTTCCATTCAACCTCTACCTCTACCCACAACCGCTACCGCCTTTTCACCGTTGCCACTCCAGCGAATTCACCACGCCTGCCACGCACAACCCCAACGCTCGGCCATTGAGATTGCCCGACTGGAAGTGAATGCCGGCGTAGAGTCGCGACATCCCTGCTTCAACCGCCGCGTCGAAGATGCGGGCGAAGGAGCGCGGTGCGAAACCGTCTGCGTCGTGCGCGTGATCGACGAACGGCACATTGGCTCCGTACAGCGCTTCGAGCGTCGCCATCACGGCCGACGACTGACCGGAATGAGCGGAGACATATTCAGGAAACGGCGGTGTCGGAAGCACCGTGTTCCACGTCGGATCGATCACCCGCCGGATGTAGGTCAGGGGGCGAATGAGATTGTAGCGATACTTCACTCCCCAGATGACTGTCAGGGCATCGGCGTCGGCGAGGCCGGCGCGCGCGTACGTCTCCGCTGCCATGGCTAGATTCGCGTGCTGCTGCGTGACGATCTCGGTGACAATCGCCATTGAATGGCCGGGCCCCCCGATCGTCGCTGGACCGTCGGCCCAGTACTTGGCGATCGTCAACTGCTCGGGCGTGAGCGTCTTTGAAATCTGGTAATCCAGATTTGCCTCGCCGTAGAACGCGGAGGCTGGGTCCTCGGAGTATGCGGGCGGCGGGCCGGGGTCGCACTGGTTCGCGCTGGAAAGCGCCAATGTCCCGACCGTGGCTGCCCAGAAGGGCTGCATCGCAATCTGTCCCGGCGCAGTCGGCACCCAGAATCCGGGCCCGCTTGGCGGCACGTAGGTCGTAGGAAAGTTCGTGAGATAGCCCTCATCCCCACCGTCGTCGCGTGATGTCGCGAACACCGCCGCGCCGACCCGGTGCCCGAAGTCAATCGATAGCATCGCGATGCCCGGAGGTACACCAGCGGAGTATTGCGATGCGAAGCTCGCCTCGAGCGCGTTGAGATCGGCAACGTTCTGGGTCGCAACATTTGTCTTGTCGCCCCAGAGACCGCGCATTACCTCGGCCAGCGCCGCGTTGGCGACGAGCGCCCAGTTGTAGGGTATGCCGGCAGCCTGGGGCAGTGTGCCAATACCGTTCAACTGACTCGCGATCGAGCGGTACTCAGGCATGCCGCCAACCACGGCTTCGTACAGCGCGAGACCCATGTACCCGTACGCGCGCGCCTGCACGGGCGGCGTAACCCCGGCCGTTCGTCTGCTGAAACCGAGCGAGAGTTGATAGTACGCAACCGGCGCCGCAGCGTCGAAGTCAGCCGTGGACCTGACGACGCTCGCATCGTTAGCGGCCTCCCGCGGTGCCGAGTTCTGCGGTGCGCCGATCGTCGGGGCGCGGTTTTCTGAGCACGCGGCGATCAGCAGGGTTAGTACAGCGGCGCTTAGAACATTGAGTCGTTTCCACATGGTATGCCTCCCGTTGGCAGTGACCGAGCGGAGACGAGAGTAGAGCCAGATGAGCGACTGTGAACAGCCCCAAAAGTGAACCAGGAGCCTGTCAGCAGATGCTCATCGCGCGACGCTGCTGGCGGCCATGCCGGCGAAACGCGTCACGCCGAGCCAGTTCGGTAACGCATGACGATGGTGCGGGGCGCCGTGTACCTCGACACCTCCGTCGCGAATCGCCTCCAGCAATGGAATGTGCCCGAGGCACACGCGCGCGAGTGGCTCCACTGCGGCTTCGATCTCCAGACCCACCTCATATCCGGGATCGAACAGGCAGAGATCGACCTCGGGGCGATGCAATACGAGCCAGTACAGGCGGTCCTTGTGTCGCCGGAAGCGAAAGAGCAGAACGACCCGCTCGTCGGGGAGCGCGTCCGTTCGTATCAACCTTCGCAGCGACCACATGAGGAAGTCGGGGTCGAGATTTTTGTCGGTGAGGTCCTTACTTGCCCACCGATAGCCCCAGGTACCAAGCGCGTCGATCACCGCGCTCAGCTCGCGACCCGAAATGGTGAGACGATATTCGTGCCCGTGACCGCCCTCCGCGGGAAGCTGCTCGATGATGCCGCTCAGCCGCAGTGAGCGCAGGCGCTGCGTCAGCAGATTTCTGGACATTCTCGGGACGCCCCGCTGAATGTCGCTGAACCGGCGACCGCCCATCAGCAACTCGCGGAGGATGAGCGGCGTCCACCGCTCCGCAAAGATCTCGGCACCGAGCGCCACGGGACAGAACTGCCCGTAATCAGCCATGCCGCGAAGGTGGGCTTGCCGTCCACCTCTGACAAGTCCTATTTGTGAACCACTTTCCATCCCGGCTTCTATATGAACCTTGCGGCTCTGCGGTCACAGCTTCGCGGCCAGATCCTGGTGCCGGGTTGCGCCGGCTACGACGGCGCCCGACGGCTCTGGAACGCGATGATCGACCGAAGGCCAGCGGCGATTCTCCGATGTACGGGCCCTAACGATGTCGCGGCCGCCGTGCGGTTCGCGGCCAGCGAGGACCTCTATCCAGCGATCCGTGCCGGAGGCCACAACGTGGCTGGCCTTGCATCCGTCGATGAGGGGCTTGTCATCGACGTCTCGCAAATGAAGCGGATCACGGTAGATCCCATCGCGAGGACCGCCACGACTCAGACGGGCCTCACCTGGGCCGAATTCGATGCCGCCACCCAAGCATACGGCCTGGCGACTACAGGCGGAGTCAACTCCACGACCGGCATCGCCGGCCTCACCCTTGGCGGTGGTCTGGGTTGGCTGATGGGTCATTTCGGCCTCACGTGCGATAACACGATTGCATACTCGCTCATCACCGCGGACGGCGAGTGTGTCATCGCGAGCACCGACGAACACCCAGATCTGTTCTGGGCACTCAAGGGTGGCGGCGGCAACTTTGGCGTCGTGACGTCGATTAGCTATCGCTTGCACGCCGTGAGCACCGTGCTGTCCGGAATGATTCTTCACCCGTTCTCGCGAGCGAAGGATGTCCTGCGCCACTTCCGCGACTTCGTGGCGGCTGGCGTGCCCGATGAGTTGAGAGTTTTTGCAACGGCGATCACAAGCCCGGATGGCGTTCCGCTCGTTGCGCTGATCCCGGCGTACAGCGGGCCGGACCTCGACGAGGGGCAGCGGACGCTCGCGCCACTCCGCGCATTCGGGCCGCCACTGGCGGATCTCGTAACGTGCATGCCCTATGTGAAGATGCAACAGATGCTCGATGCGGGAGCCCCATTCGGACTTCGCACCTACTGGAAGTCGACCTTCCTGCAATCACTTCCGGACGAAGCAATCGAGACCTTCGTGGAGTGCGCCGCGGCACGCACCTCGTCACGTACTGTCGTGAAGCTCGAGCACTCACATGGTGCCGTGACGCGCGTCGCGCCACATGAAACGGCGTTTGCGGCGCGCGGCCACGCCTTCAACCTCGTCGTCCTCAGTCTCTGGGACGAGGAGAAGGACGATGACCGCAACATTGCCTGGACGCGTGAGTTTGATCTGGCGATGCGCGACTGGTCGGCGCCCCTCGTCTACGTCAACGCGCTCGCGGAGGATGACGGCGCTCGCGTGCGCCAGGCATACGGCGACAACTACGACAGGCTCGTTCAGGTCAAGGCAAAATACGACCCGGCCAATCGCTTTCGCCGAAACCAGAATATTAGTCGTTAGGCCCAGCGGTCGCGCCAACCTCCGTCGACCACGCTGCCGGCGCCGGCGTCGGCAGCGTGCAACTCGTCGCCGCATCGTCGCGCCCGACGCCGAGCGCGTCGGCCACGCGGTTGATGTAGTTGAACCAGCTTGCGATCAACGCGATCTGCAAGATCCCACGATCCTCGAAGCCGTGCGCACGGAGACCATCCAACGTCTCACGCGTGACGCGTGTGGCGTCCTCGGAAATGTCCACCGCATAGTCGAGCATCGCTCGCTCGGCAGGCGTGATCGGCGCCATGCGATAGTCCGCGCACAACGCAGCGACCATCTCTTCGTCCAACGTGACCCGACGCAGAAACTCTGCGTGCGAGGTCATTCAATACCGACAGCGATTCGTGACAGAGACAACCGTCGCGATCATCTCGTGGTGCCTTCGCTCCAGCGGAAGATCGGGACTCATCAAGGCGCCGAACGTCGAGAATGCGTGCTCGAGCGCTCCGGGGATGAGCGAGTGTGACGCGATGATGCTATTCGCGCCCGCCGATGCGGGCTGCGACGGGGGACCTGCGTATTCCTTCGGGTACAACGCGCGTTGAGCAGCCAACGCTTCCTTCAGCGGTCCCTCGGCTTGGTCCGGTCCGATCGTCTTGATCCAGGTCATTCCCTCTCCTCTCGTTCTGCGAAGGCGCCCCGAAGCTAAGGCCGGGAACGCGCCCGATCCAGCCTCGGCCGCCCCCGACAGCCAAAGCGTAGGGGCGGCGCGCCCTTCGCTTGTCTTATGGACATCTCCCCAATCCGCCACGCGCGCCAGAGACGATGCCGACGTTCCGACGAGAGGTGACTTACGCGACGCGTTCACTGCGCCGCGCGCCCGCGTTCAGCATCACCGCGGTGCTGATTCTCGCCCTCGGCATTGGCATGACGAGCGCGATCTTCACGGTCTTTCAGTCGGTACTCCTCGAACGGATGCCGGTGCGGGACGAAGACCGTATCGTCGAGCTCTCCGGAGTTGCCGCCGGCGCCGCGTCCGAATTCCCGCTCGGCATGACGCAGTTCCGGCGCTTCCGCGACAACACGAAGACGCTGCAGTCCGCCGCCGCAATGGCGCACTGGCGCGTCCTCGCGAGCACCTTCGAGGACAACAACCGCCCCGTAGTCCTGCGCGAAGCTGTCGTCACCGAGAATTTTTTCCAGGTGCTGAGCGCGGCGCCGGTGCTCGGACGTCTCTTCAAGCGAGGTGACGAGCGACCGTGGGGAGCGGACAACTTTCAGGACGCGCAGGCCGTCCTCAGCTACGGCGCCTGGCAGCGACTCTTCGGTGGCGACTCGAGTGTCATCGGGCGCCATCTCCAGGAACCAGCGATGGGCTGGCGCACGACGATCGTCGGCATCGCTCCTCCCGGGTTGGACTATCCGCGAGGAGTGGAATACTGGGTCGCTTCCTCGTATGGCAGTGTCGATGTCGTCGGACGCCTAACGGCAGGCGCGACGGATGCCTCTGCCCGCGGCGAATTTCGCGCCTTTCTCGACAACGACCCCGAGATAGCTCGCGCTTTTGGCGCGCACACGATTGGTGCCCAGGTGCATTCACTTCGGCAGATGGTGATTGGGGACGCCAAACCCGCCGTGCTCGTGCTCACCGGGGCCGTCGCACTGTTGCTCCTTCTCACCTGCACAAATGTTGGCAATCTGCTGCTGCTCCGCGCCGCAGGGCGCGCGCGCGAGATGGCCATCCGCCGCGCCATCGGCGCAAGGTCGGTCGACCTCTTTCGACAGCTCCTCGCGGAGAGCGTCATCATCGCCTGCGCCGGCGGCCTCATAGGCGTCGTGCTTGCCAGGGTGCTGCTTGCGACCGTCGTTCACCTGGCTCCGACTGGACTCCCGCGGTCCGACCTGATCGTGCTCGCCGGCAGCTCGCTTCGAATCGGCGCGCTCGTGACCGGCCTAACGGTGCTGATGTTTGGCGTCCTTCCCTCGCTCGTCGCGCTTCACGTCAACCGGGCGTCCCCGCTCCGCTCCGACACGCGCTCCGGCACGGAGGGCAGGATGGTGCGCCGGGTGCGGCAGACGCTCGTCGCCTGCCAGCTCGCTCTTGCCGTCATTGTGCTGGCTGGCGCCGGCCTGCTCGTCCGGAGCCTCGTTCGGCTCACCGATCTGAACATGGGTTACTCGCCTAACGAGGTGACGTTGCTGTCCGTGTCGCTCCCCTGGCGAAGCATGACGGACGAGTGCCGCCCGCGTGGCACATCGCTCACCACCGCCGACAGTATGCGTTGGGGACGCTGTTTCAACTCGCGAAACTTTGACACCCACGACCGGATCATGACGCTGCTCAGGACGATACCGAGCGTCGTGGCCGCCTCGCCGGTGACGGCACCGCCCTTCCTTGGATCGAGCGTGTGGATGGGAAAGATCGTCGCCGAGTATCAAACGGAATCGGACGCCAAGACGAATCCGTGGTTCGGCCTCGACCTCGTGGGACCGGAATACTTCCGGATGTTGAATGTTCCGATTCTCGAGGGGAGAGGCTTCACCGACGCCGACCGAGAGGAGGCGCCGCGCGTTGCCATCGTGACATCCGGCGTCGCGCACCGGCTCTGGCCTAACGAGAGCGCCATCGGCAAGCGATTCCACGATCCCAATCAGGATTCTCCTGATTCGCTCGTGACTATCGTTGGCGTCGTTCCCGACATTCATTTCCGCGAGTATCGCAACGCGACGTCGACGGTGTTCAAACCCTTCCGGCAAGTCTACGCGCAAGGCTATTTCCTCGTCAGAACACGCGGCTGGTCTGCCAGCGGGCTCGCCGCAATGCGCCGCGCGGTGCATGACGCGGGCACGGTGTTCGTCAGCGCCGAGCCGATGAATGACCTCATCGCCCCGCAGCTCATCCCCGCGCGATTCGACGCGCTGCTGCTCTCGCTCTTCGGCGCTGCCGCGGTCCTTCTTGCGGCGATCGGTCTCTACGGCGTGGTGTCGGCGGCGGTGAATCAGCAGACGCGCGAGATCGGTGTTCGCATGGCACTCGGCGCAACCGCCGGAACGGTGCGCTGGATGGTGCTCGGGCGGGCGCTGGCCGTGTCCAGTTTCGGCGTTGCGATTGGCCTGGGAGGTGCCGTCGCAGGATCGCGGCTCCTTGAATCTCTGTTGTTCGAGGTGAGTCCCTTTGATCCGATGACACTGCTCGGCGTGACGCTGCTACTGCTCGCAATCGCGCTGTTCGCGGCCTATCTGCCTGCACGCCGGGCAACGAAAATCGATCCGGTGCGAGCGCTGCGAGCCGAGTAGGAACGCACCGCTTCTCCTGATTTCTACGACGTTGTACCCGTGAAGGATCGCGAGGTCGATTGCCAGTCCAGCGACGTCGTGATTCTTGCTCGGTCGAATCAGTGACCTCGGCTTGCTAGAACGCCGTGATGGTCGCCCTCACGGTGAAGCGTGTGCCATTCCGTTCCAGGACCAACTCGCGTGTGTCGCCCGGCACACCGTGCATCGATTCGAAGATTTCACCGATAGTGCCTGACGCGAGCACGTGGCCGCCGACGCTGGTCAACTTGTCTCCTGGCTGCACCCCTTCGACCGTCGGCTTTCCGTTCTTCCTCGCGACACCAGCGACGTACACGGCGCCCGGCGCCGTTCGCAGTGTCAGCCCGATCTGATGCATGTCGCCCGTCTCGGCCGCCGCTTGGCGCAGCCAGTACATCGTCCGTCTTTGATAGTCCACTGTGATCTGAAAATCCCTGAAGACACTCCCGCCGAGCCAGCCGAGCACAGGCACTGCGTTCTTCTTGGAATACCAGTCCATCAGCGTGAGCGTTGTGTCCATGCCTCTTCCACCGGCAACGCCCAACGCGCCGACGTCGGTCAGCCGGATGGAGCCGATCGAGAGCTCCGGTATGCGAATGAGAATTCCCTCAACCTCCGGCTCCTCCCCTCGCAGCATCATGTTCGCGGTGCCCACCGCACCGACGCCACGCTTCCAATCGGGATGCCTGCGTAGCCATTGGGCGACGGCATTCTGCCGAAACCAGGTGTACGCGGAGCCATTGTCGATCGTCACCGCATAGCTCTCTCCGTCGATTGTGGCGTCGATGGCGATGAGGCCCGTCGCCGTATCGAGTCGGAATGGCACGGGTGTTCCGCTCGTGGGAGCGGAAGCTGAATCGGCAAGCGTCAGCGTCTTCCGCGCGTAGTCGAGAATGAGCATGTGGTGCTGGAGCACCCAGCCCGGCAGCGACGCCTCGAGTTGCGGACCAGTGCCACGCGCGAATGGCTTGCCGCCGCGCCGAATCTTCGACGAGGGCACTTCGACGGCGTAGTCGCCGATCTTGAATCGCGCGGCCGCTCCGTTGTTAACGCCGAGGGAGTCGTACAGAGAGCTCGCGATCGCCATATCGGACGAGCCCATGTCGACGTAGGCGTAAGCAGGATGCGTGGAACCATCCGGCGTCAGAAACTCGAGCAGCGCATAAACCCGATTGCCCTCGAGGACAAAGCTTGTTGTTCCGGATGCGGGATGCGGCTGTGCTTCACACACCGACGCGAGCAGCACGCTTGCGACCGCGAGCACGACGATGGCCGACATGCGCCGCGCGATCATTCGATCGTCATCGGCTACGCTTTCGCTTCGCCATCTTGGCACCCTGCTTCCCGAGCGCCGTGCGAGTCTTCTTTGGTAATTTGGAGATCGTCTTCTTTCGCTTCGCGGCGCGCGCGGCCTTTTTCACATTCTTGCGGGCTGCTGCTTTTTGTTTGGACGTTGCCACGGTGCTGTTCCTCCGAAAGAGTTCCAACCTCTTAACCGTAGCACATGTCGAACCGGGCGTCTCTCACGCGGCGATAGCCCATCGATGCCGAACATCAAGCTCGCGATCCGCGCGCTATATCGAAGCCCTTTCGTGACGACCGTGGCCGTGCTGTCGCTCGCTCTGGGCATCGGCGCCAACGCGGCCATCTTTTCGCTCTTCAACGAGATCCTGCTGCGACCTCTCTCCGTGCCGCACGCGGAGCAGTTGGTGAACATCGCCGCCCCTGGACCGACCCCTGGCAACCATTCGGACGACATCGAGGGAAGCGGCGAGTCGATCTTCAGCTACCCCATGTTCCGCGACCTCGCGCGACGCCAGACGTCCTTCAGGGCGCTCGCCGCGCATCGGCTCTTTGGCGCGAACGTCGCCTACCACGGGATGCCGGTGAACGGCCAGGGCTCCTACGTCTCCGGCGCGTACTTTCCCGCTCTACAAATTGCGCCGGCGCTGGGTCGACTCCTCGGACCGGCCGACGACCAGAGCATCGGCGGCGCGTCGGTGGCGGTCCTCGACTACGCGTTCTGGCAGAACCACCTCGGGGGCGACCCACATGTCGTCGGTGACCGCATCCTCGTCAACGGTCAACCGATGACCGTCGTCGGCATCGCGCCCGAGGGATTTGAGGGAACGGCGATCGGCGCTGTGCCCACCATATACGTGCCGATCTCGATGCGCGGCGTGCTCGATCCGTTGTTCGGCAAAGGCTTCACCCAGCGACAGACCTACTGGATCTACCTCTTCGGCCGACTCCAGCCCGGCGTCACGATCGAGCGCGCATCGCGCGAGATGAATGGGATCTTCCACCCGATCATCACCGACGTCGAGGCGCCGATGCTGACGGGCATGAGCGCGCAGACGATGTCGCGCTTCCGGGCACGGACGCTCGTGCTCTCCGACGGACGACGCGGCCAGAGCACGCTGCGTGACTCGCGTCGCGGGTCGCTGGTGCTCCTCTTCGGCGTGACCGGTGTCGTGCTCCTCATCGCCTGCGCGAACATCGCCAACCTGCTGCTGGCGCGCGGCGCCAATCGCGCCTCCGAGATGGCGGTCCGGTTGTCGCTCGGCGCCACGCGTCGACAGCTGGTGCGACAGCTGCTCGCCGAGTCGTGCGTGCTGGCCCTGCTCGGCGGTATCGCGAGCCTCGCGGCGGCGCGCGCAACGCTCGTGCTGCTCATGCGCCTGCTCCCGGGTGATCAATCGAGCGGTCTCCATTTTCAACTCGACGGCGCGGCGCTCGCTTTTACCGCTGCTCTCTCGTTAGGTACCGGCATCGCGTTTGGCCTCTTCCCCGCTCTCCACGCAACGCGGCCCGATCTCGTCTCGACGCTCCGCTCCGGGGTTGGCAAACACTCCGGCACACGTGGCGCGTCGCGCTTTCGCTCCGGTCTGGTGACGGCACAGATCGCGCTCTCGATGGCGCTCCTCAGCTCTGCGGGCCTCTTCGTGCGCAGCCTCCGCAACCTCGGCCACGTCGATCTTGGGTTCGATATCTCTAATCTCGTGATGTTCGAGCTGTCACCGTCGCTCAACGGCTATCCGCACGCGAGCTCGAGGGCGCTGTTCGCTCGCGTCGAGGACGAGCTCCGGGCCCTGCCCGGAGTCACCGCAGCGACAGCCTCGCTGGTGCCATCGTTAGGTGGATGGAATTGGGACAATAGCGTCAGCGTCGAAGGATTCCGGAAGGGTCCGGACACCGACGACGATGCCTACTTCAACGAGGTCGGGCCGGGGTATTTCCACGCCATGGGCATTCCCCTCGTCGCCGGCCGCGAATTCACCGCGTCGGACGTCGCCGGCGCGCCGCCGGTGGCAATCGTAAACGAGGAGTTCGCGAAGAAGTTCGGCCTCGGACACAACGTGGTTGGGAAGTATATGGGCCAGCACCGCGGCGACACGCTGGACCTGCAGATCGTAGGACTCGTGAAGAACACGAAGTACAGCGGGGTACGCAATCGTCCGCGCCCGATCTACGTGCTCCCGTATCGGCAGGACACCGTTGTCGGTGACCTGACGTTCTACGCGCGCACGGCTTCGCAGCCGGCGCCGCTCCTTCGGGCTATCCCGTCGCTGGTGGCGCGCACCGATGCTCAGCTTCCCATCGAGCAGCTCAAGACGGTCACCCAGCAGCTGCACGAGAACATCTTTCTCGACCGACTCGTGAGCACGCTTTCGGCGGCCTTCGCCGCGCTGGCGACGCTGCTCGCGGCGATTGGATTGTACGGCGTGCTGGCGTATTCGGTCGCGCAACGCACACGCGAGATCGGCGTGCGCATGGCGCTCGGCGCGGATGCTAGCCGCGTACGTGCGCTCGTGCTGCGACAGGTCGGTGGGATGACGCTGATCGGGTGCGTCGCCGGCATCGCGACGGCAGTTGGTATCGGCCGCTCCGCCAGCTCGCTCCTCTTCGAGCTGAGCGGCTTCGATCCGATCGTCACCGCGGGCGCCGCTGTCGTGCTCGTGGGAGTGGCGTTCAGTGCTGGCTATTTGCCGGCCCGTAAGGCATCGCGCGTGGATCCCATTCAGGCATTGCGCTACGAGTAGCAACGGTATCGTACCCACAGCACATTGCCCGCGCGCTGCTCCACGGACTCGAGCACCAACTTGTGTGCGGACGCGTCGTTATCGATGTCGAAAACCGCCGGGGTTCCTGTGCGCCCATCGATCACCGGCGCGATCAGCACGCTCACCTCGTCGATCAGTCCCTCTCGCAGCATCGAACCGTTGATCCGGCCGCCGCCCTCGAGCATCAACGTCCGAATCGGGAAGCGTGCGGCAATCTTCTCGAGCGCGACGGGAAGGTCGACCTCCTGCGCGCCGGCGAGCAAGTACGACACGCCCCGCTCGCGCAGCTGTCCGAGATACTCGTCCGACACACGCTCCGAGAGTATCGCGACGATGTGATCGCCATCGATGTCGTTCGAGTCCCAGGCGAGACGACCATGGGAGTCGACGGCAAAAGCGAACGAGTCGTGATCGCCGGCCGCAACAAAGTCGTCACGTCGCGCACCATGATATTCCTGAGCGATTTCGGCGTCGGATCGAACGCGCTGGGCGAAATGCTGCTCCATCGTGACGCGCCCACATAGCCAGCCTTGTGCATCGTATGTCTCGTGCAGCAGCTCATATTGACGACGACCCTCCTTCGTGAGCGGCCAGCCGTCAGTCAGAATCCGCCCGTCGATTGAGGCCATCATATGACAGATCACGCGCGGCCGCTTGGATCGGGACTTACGCTTGGAAGTTGCCATGCTTGGTTCGGGTTGACAGCTCATCCGCCTTCTTCACGAGTGAAGGATCCCGACGTCGAGAACGTCTCAGTCGTGTCACGAGGTAGCGAGCTCGGGCGCGTCATATGGCCGGCCCGGCAGCCGGCGGCATGCCACCTGCCTGCCTGAGCGCGCGATATGTCGCCTTCCAGGAAACCGCACCGTGATCAAGTCATGTCAATAGAGGAGCGGGACTCCAAATCGCTCAGCCATGAGATTGATAAGATGGTAAATGGCTCGCTTGTGGCGGCGACACAGGTCGCGGTGCAGAATGCTCGCCGCGCTGCCGACCACGCAGTGATGGCAATTTTTGAGCTGGCGTTCCTGCTCGAGTCGTTGGACGACATCATCGGCCGGTACAACGCCGAGACGGAGCGCCAAGTGGGGAACTGGACCTTCCCTGAAAGGAGCTGACGGACGAAAGTGCTGGCCTACCCAGAGCTTGAGCGTTATATAAACGGCTATTCCTCACTCCGAATAGCCGACGATGGCTTGCCGCGATTTCACCGACGACGCCGGACGATACTGGGTGGTCTGGGACATTTACCCATCGCTTGCCGAGCGTCGTCAAAAGAACGCCGGGCCACCGCTAGGGAGGGCCGACCGACGCGGGTTCCGAGAGCGTCGAGCGCAGCTCCGGTCGAAGGCGACGAAGGGTAGCCTGACCTTCGAGTCGGCAGATGGCGAATGCCGCCGCCTCGTACCAATTCCTGAGATGGCGGGCGGCTGGGCCAAGGCCACCCCGGATCAACTCAGAGCATGGTGTACGATGGCCAATCCATCGCCACCCTAACGGCGCTGTCGTCCCTATTGCCCCGCGGTATTGAGATCGATCTGGTCGGTGTCCTTCTTGTTTGGCCGGCCAAACATCCACGCGGCGCTGAGCTGCAGGCCTCGAATCGCGCGCGTACGGTCGTTGATCTGCGTGAACGCCGGATCGAGCGTCGCCGAGCGTTCGCGCGCGGTGTTGAAGGGATCGAGGAGGCGCACCGTTAGGCTCAGCCGGTCAGCGAGCAGCTTGTCGCGAATGCCGAAGCTGACGCGCGTGCGCGGCGCGTTCCAGCCCTGGTCGACCGTCGTCCTTCCGACATAGGCCACGAGCGCCTGCGCATCGACCTTGCGCGACACGCGAAATGACGTGTTCGTGCGCACGCTCCAGCCGAACGTGCTCGCCGAAAGGCTCGGATCGAGATTACTGGCATTGTTCCGCTGGTGATACGCGCTACCCCCGATGAAGCCGCTGACACGTCCTCCGCTGCCTAGCGCCACGGTCGCGTCGGTCCCGTACGAGTCAGTGGTGGCGATGTTGGCGTAGCTCAGCGTCGTCACGCCCGTCGTGTCGAGGGTGCGAATGCCGCGAACGGCGTCGAACGAATGACGATAGAACGGCGTGATCTGCACGGTCACGCGGTCGCCGGTGCGCTGGAAGCCCAGCTCGAGCGCGCGAATGTATTCCGGACGGAGATACGGATTGCCGACGGAAATGTTCAGCGCATCGAGCGCGTGCGGCGTGGGATCGAGCAGATCCGGATCGTCGGGCCGACGAATCCGCGTCGAGTACGACAGCTTGATCTGGTTCGCGTCGTCGACGGCAAACGAGACGAGGCCACTCGGGAACAGGCTGTTATACGGATTCTCATATCGTTGATCACGTGTGCGCAGCTCGAACGTCGGCGCGGCATGCTCGGCGCGGACGCCCCCCTGGAATTGGAGGCGGCCGATCCGTTCGACGAGCATGCCGTAGACGTCGTGCACCAGTTCGTCGTAGGCGAAATCGCTCGCCTGTGATGGATCGTCGAGCATGGCCGATTGCGTGGCGTCGAACTGGGTAATGTCCTGTGTCGTGCGAATGCGCTCCAGGTATCCCCTGTAGCCTGTCTCGAGACGCAGATCGTGCCCCAGCGGATGCACGTAATCCACCCTCAGGGAGGTACTGCTCGAGTGCGTCCAGACCGTTCGCGTCTGGTTCAATGTCGTCGTCGCGGGCGCGCTCATCGGCCAGAGCGCACGATCCAGGATATCCGTGGGGCCGCCCTCGAAATGCTCCTCGAACCGGAGCTGGCTCGACAGCGTGTGGCCCTTGGTCGCGAAGCGGTGCTTGTAGTTCAACGCCGCGTCAGCGCTGCCCTCGTGGTTGACGTCGCGAGAGTGCCGGTCCGTCAGGTCGTCGACTGCGAGCGCCGAGTCGAGCGATTGGTACATGATGCCTTGCGTCTCCCATTCGCGACGCTGGCTATACAACCCATCGGCCGAGAGCTCGTTGTTGTCGCTCGGCTGGTACGCGACGCTGCCCGTGACGGTATGGACGAGCGGGATCTGCGTGCGCGTTCCGTTCTCTTGCAGATATGTGAGCGGTGTCTCGAAGTTGTTCTCTCGGAAGATCGCGTCGTACCGCGGCCGGCTGTCACGCCACAGCGAGTAGCTGCCGAAGGCCGACAATGGCCCGCGCTGCCAACCGCCGTTGACCCCCGCATCGATGTGACCCGTCGTACCGCCGCCTAACGTCAGGCTGCCGCTCGTCCCCGCGTCCGGCTTCTGCCGCAGCACGATGTTGACGATTCCGGCGACGCCCGCTGCGTCCTCTCGCGCCGATGGATTCGGAATGATCTCGACGTGATCGATGGCGTCGGCTGGCAGCTGATCGAGGAAGTTCCCAAGCTGCGAACCCGTGAGGGCACTTGGACGGCCGTTGATCTGGATCACGACGCCACTGTTACCGCGCAGGTTGATGTTGTTGTCGATGTCCACGTCCACCGAGGGAACGTTGCGCAGGACGTCGAGCGCTGTGCCCCCTTTCGTCGTGGGCATGTCGCGGACGACATAGGTCGTGCGGTCCGGCTGCATCTGGACTGCCTCGCGTTGCGCGGTCACCGCTTGCGTTTCGAGTTGAAGCGCAATCTCGGTGAGCCTTACGACACCGACGTCGACGTCCGAACTCATTGCGCTGAGCACCACCAGCGGCAGGGTCTTGAGTCCAAATCCCAGCGCGCGAACGGTGACGCGGTACTGACCGGCGGGGAGACCACCAACGTGAAACGTGCCGTCGGCGGTGCTACTGACACGGCCCGCGGGTGCTCCCGTGGCACCGTTCGCGATGTCGATCGTGGCCGAAGCAATCGCCGCACCGGAGCCCGCGCTTACAACTCGGCCATGGATGCCACGGGCGCTGGACGATTGCGCACGGATGGCAGCGAATGCGACGAGAGAAAGGAAAAGATTGGCGAGGAAGCGAATCGCGTGATGGTGCATCGAGCGGACTGGGCGTCGCGAGCTATGGCGGCGGGTGAACACACTGCACAGTAGCCACCGCACCTTACAGCAGGCTTACCGCCCCGTGGAGGCTAGATGCCTCGGACAAATTCGCCGGGTTAAGTCGCTCAGCTCGGTTGGCATAACTATGGCATTACGGTCACCCGCGCATCCATCGAGTCAAACAACATGTCATCGGTCGCGTCACCGAGCCACGGCGTCGATACCCGTTCCAACGGGTCTCGAGCGCAATCGAACGTCCTCACGCCCGAGGCGTTGATGTTCGTCGGCGATCTGGCTCGGCAGTTCGGTCCGTCGATCGAGACTTTACTGAATTCTCGAAGCCAGCGTCGCGCACGTATCGCCCGCGGCGAGGAGCGGCTGGGTTTTCTCCCTGCCACCGCAGCGATTCGCGAACGCAACTGGACCGTTGCGCCGGCGCCACGTGACCTCGAGCGACGCGTCGTCGAGATCACGGGACCGACGGATCGCAAGATGATGATCAACGCTCTCAACTCGGGAGCCGACGTCTTCATGGCGGACCTCGAGGACTCCTCCGCACCGACATGGTCGAACATGCTCGTCGGGCAGGTGAATCTGCGAGACGCCGTGCGGCGCACGATCGAATGGAACGATCCTGAGAGCGGGAAAGCGTATCGGCTCAACGAGCGAATCGCGACGCTCATCGTGCGACCACGCGGCCTGCATCTCGTCGAGCGTCATCTCGTGATCGATGGCAAACCGATCGCCGCCTCACTCGTCGACACGGGGTTGTTTCTCCATCACAACGCCGCGGCGCTCATCGAGCAGGGGAGCGGCCCATACCTCTACTTGCCGAAGCTCGAGAGTCACCGCGAGGCCCGGCTCTGGGACGACGTGCTCGTACACGCCGAGCAAGCGCTCGGGTTGCCTAACGCGTCCATCAAAGTCACCGTCTTGATCGAGACGATCGCCGCGGCATTCGAGATGGAGGAGATCCTGTTCGAGCTGCGCGACCGCATCGCTGGGCTCAACTGCGGCCGCTGGGATTACATCTTCAGCTTCATCAAGTACCATGCGACGGATCCCGGCGCCGTGCTCCCCGACCGTTCGCAGGTCACGATGGAGCAGCCGTGCATGCGCGCGTACACCCAGCTCGCCGTCAAGACCTGTCACCGTCGCGGCGCGTACGCGATCGGCGGCATGGCGGCGCAGATACCGATCAAGAACGACACGGACGCGAACGAGCGTGCGCTCGCGAAGGTCCGAGCCGATAAACTGCGCGAGGTGCGCGACGGCCACGACGGCACGTGGGTCGCCCACCCGGGGTTGGTGTCGGTCGCACGCGAGGTTTTCGACGCGCACATGTCGTCGACGAACCAGCTCGACCGCCGGCGCGACGACGTACACGTCACCGCGGACGATCTGCTGCGCGTTCCAACGGGCACCCGGACGGAGGAAGGACTTCGCCAGAACGTGCGTGTCGGCGTGCAATACATCGAATCGTGGCTTCGCGGCCTGGGCTGTGTCCCCCTTTACCACCTCATGGAAGACGCCGCGACGGCGGAGATCTCGCGCGCGCAGGTGTGGCAATGGATGCACCACCGCGCGCGCCTCGACGACACAGGCGATACCGTCACTCCTCGGCTTCTCGAGGGCATCATCGACGAGGAGTTGGTGCGCCTAACGACCGAGCTCGGCGCCGAGCGCATTCGCGCGGGGCGTTTCACGGAAGCGCGCTCGCTCTTCCTAGAGCTCACCACCGCCGACACGCTCGCCGACTTTCTCACGTCGGCGGCGTACCGCGCGCTCGACGACAGCTTACCCATCGTCATCGCCTGAAGGGAGAGAACATGGCAGTTTCTACGCAATTCATCGACGAGGACATCGAGACCGCAGACGTCGACCCTGCGGCCCAGCCTGACGACGCACGCTGGCAGGGCGTGACCCGCCCCTATTCCGCCGCCGATGTCGAACGGCTTCGTCCGTCCGTTCGGATCGCGCACACGCTCGCCGATGTCGGCGCCCGCCGACTCTGGACTTTGCTGACGTCGCGCGAGTACCTGCCGGCCCTGGGCGCGCTCAGTGGAAGCCAGGCCGTGCAGATGGTGCGCGCCGGCCTCGAGGCGATCTATGTGAGCGGCTGGCAGGTGGCGGCCGACGCCAATCTCGCCGGCCAGACGTACCCCGATCAGAGTCTCTATCCAGCGAACTCGGTCCCCGCGGTCGTTAGGCGACTGAACCAGGCGCTGCTCCGTGCCGACCAGATCGAGCGCAGTGAAATGAAAGGGGGTGAGACCGCGGCAGGGCGCCGCCACTGGCTCGCTCCGCTCGTCGCCGACGCCGAGGCGGGGTTTGGCGGCCCGCTCAATGCCTTCGAGCTCATGAAGGCGATGATCGAAGCTGGCGCCGCCGGTGTTCACTTCGAGGACCAGCTCGCGTCGGAGAAGAAGTGCGGCCACCTCGGCGGCAAGGTCCTCGTGCCGACTGGCCAATTCATTCGCACCTTGATCGCGGCACGCCTCGCGGCCGATGTCCTCGATGTTCCAACTGTGCTCATCGCGCGCACCGACGCCGACAGCGCGAAGCTACTCACGAGCGACATCGATCCACGCGACCGCGAGTTCTGCGCCGGCGAGCGCACAGCGGAAGGATTCTTCCGGCTGCGCGCCGGTATCGAGTGCGCCATCGCGCGCGCGGTTGCGTACGCGCCGTACGCCGATCTCCTCTGGTGCGAGACGTCGACGCCGAACCTCGCCGAGGCGCGACGATTTGCCGAAGCAGTTCACGACGCCGCGCCGGGCAAGATGCTCGCCTACAACTGCTCCCCATCGTTCAACTGGCGCAAGCACCTCGATGCCTCGACCATCGCCAAGTTCCAGCGCGAGCTCGGCGCCATGGGCTACAAGTTCCAGTTCGTGACCCTCGCTGGATTCCACGCGGTGAATTACAGCATGTTCGAGCTGGCGCGCGGTTACCGTGCTCGCGGCATGGCCGCGTACGCTGAGCTGCAGACCGCGGAGCTCGCGGCGGAAGCTGACGGTTACACCGCCACCCGTCACCAGCGCGAAGTCGGTACCGGGTATTTTGATGTCGTCTCGGAGATTGTTTCGGGCGGGGCGAGCTCCACTCAGGCTCTGAAAGAATCAACCGAGAGGCAGCAGTTCTGACCGGCCGCGGAGGGCCTCAGACCATCGAAAGCTCCTCGTAATAACAAGCATCAACTGCTTCAAACGCGGAAACGGTCGGCCGTTTCCGCGTTTCCACCAATTATTGGTTGCCCGACCACGGCGCTATCGGCGGTCTCCGAAAGCAGATCATTCTCTGCGCTCAGGATGACCGCGGGCGCAGACGCCTCGCCCCCGAATACGGGAACGTATCAACGAGCTCCCCGTTCCTGACCCGCTCCTGCACCCCGCACCACCACTCACGCTCTAACAGCTCACCGTGCGCGGCGACGAAGATATCGCGGAGCGGACCGTTAGGCACCATGAAGGGGGCGAATTCCTCCGGAAATACATCCTGCTCGGCGACCGAGAACCATGGTTCCGCGGCCAGTTCGTCGTCGGGCGATCGCGGCTCGGGAAACGTGCGAAAGCGACAATCGGTGAGCGGCGCGAGCTCGTCATAGTCGTAGAAGACCACGCGCCCATGACGCGTCACGCCGAAGTTCTTGAGCAGGAGATCGCCGGCGAAGATGTTCGCCGCCGCGAGGTCCTTGATACACTGGCCGTAGTCGAGGATTGCCGCCTCGGCGCGAAGGGCGTCTGCCTCCTGGATATATAAATTCAGTGGCCTAACGCGCCGCTCCGTGTATACATGGTCGAGGATGACACGGCCCTGCTCGACGCGGACGACGCTCGGCGCGTCGTGAAGGAGCTCGGCGAGAAGTGCGTCGGAGAAACACTCGCGGCGAAAGGCGAGCCCCTGAAAAAGCTGCGCGTCGGCGAGCCGGCCGACGCGGTCGCGAAGAAAGACGCGGCGATATTGATCCGTCACTTGCTTCCGTGTCGTTCGCTTCGGCGCTCTGATGCGATCCTTGATGATCTTGAACACGATGTTGAGCGATGGAAGCGTGAACACCGACATGACGAGGCCTTTGACGCCGGGAGCCTCCTCGAAGCGCGCCTCGGACTGTGAGAGGTGATGCACGAGCGTCCGATAAAGCTCTGTCTTGCCGTGCTTGTTGTACCCTATCGACGTATAGAGCTCGTCGATGCGTTTGAGCGGCATGATCTCGGCGAGAAAGGCAACCGTGGCCGACGGAGATGACACGTCGACGTGGAAATACGACCAGGCGAAACCGAAGACGATCGCGAGCTCGTCGGCGGTCGTGAGCACTGCGTCGACGACGATGCCCTCGTCGTTCGTGGTCAGCGCAAGCGCGAGTGGCAGCCAACGGTGTCCTTCGCAGGCCAGTCGCCCGACGAGATAAGCGCCCTTGTTCCGGTAGAAGAGACTCGTCAAGAGCTCCGCACCCTCGACCTGCGTGTCGCCGAACGCTTCGCGGACGCCGCGCGCGATCGCGTCGCCTACTCGCTGCGCGTCGCCGCTGGGGTCAGCCAGCCCATGACCCAGATCCGCGAGTATGCGCTCCGCAAGCGGCCGCGTCCCGCCCGCACCGGAGCACCAACGCCGCGCCGCCTCGGCGGCGCACGCGGCGGAAGACCACGGATGTAAAAACTCGATTTCCCGATCGACGCCGATCGTGGCGAATCGCCGCCGCGTCACGGAGCTGAAAAACGTTTCCGCGATCTCACGATCCATGCGTCCGAGGGTGAGGGCGCCGTATTCCTCGCGCATCTGCGTCCACAGCCACCGCGCTCCACTCACGTCGCGCGCCCGCTTGGCGACTTGGGCGATCGCGTGATCGACGCTGTGCGCATACAACCGCAATCGATCCGTCGATCCATTGCGGACCGAGACCCAGTCGCGCGCGCGGAAGTCTCTCGCGGAGCGCCGCGCGGCAAGACGGAATCGCTCGTGGTACTCATCGAACACGTTGGCGACCACCTGAGCGCAATCGCGGGCAAGGCGGCGGTAAGCCTCGTGTGAGCTTTCCGATTCTGACGGGGGTAGCACAGATTGACGCGAGTGGGAGTCGCGTAGTTGACTTGCCGTGACGCGCCCATGTAACGGCATCATCGACGTCGCCGCTTCAATCTGTCCAGCCTCGGAGTGGCAATATCGAAGGACAGCGCGTATGGTCCGAGGACCACACTTCTCGACGATGCGTCTAGCCTCCCTCCGATACGCGATCGTGATGCTGACCGTCTGGGCGACTCTCGGACTGGCCCAGGCTGACAAGCCCCCCGCCGCTTCCGATGCAGCGGCCCGAGACCGCGCCCGTGCCGATAGCGCTCGCCTTCCCTACACGGCGGCCGACATCGACTTCATGACGCACATGATCTCGCATCATGCGCAGGCAGTCGTCATGGCGAAGATGGCGCCGACGCATGGTGCGAGTCCGGCCGTCCAGACGCTCTGCGGGCGGATCATCAACGCGCAGAACGACGAGATCGCCCTGATGCAGAACTGGCTGCGCGATCGCAACCAGCTGGTGCCAGAGGCGAAGCCGCTTCCGATGAAGATGGTGATGAATGGCCAGGTAATGAAAATGCTCATGCCGGGCATGCTCACCGACGATCAGATGAAGCAGTTAGACGCGGCACGCGGCAGGGACTTCGATAAGTTGTTCCTTCGCGGCATGATCCAGCATCACCAGGGCGCGATCGCCATGGTCCAGCGGCTCCTCGGCACGCCTGGTGCCGCGCAGGACGAAGCCGTCTTCAAGTTCGCCAACAACGTCAACGTCGATCAGAATACCGAGATCCACCGTATGCAGCAGATGCTGTTGGCAGTGGAGCTGCAAGCTCAGACAACAAACTCTAAACCGTAGGACGGCTCAAGCATGCCAAGGCTTCGTCGTTTCTCTCTCATCGCTGTCGCGGCGCTGCTGAGCGCCTGCGCCCATCGCGGCAACGTCTCGCTCGCGGGTGGTCCCGCACCCGACGCGGCCTTCAATATCGAACCGCTGGCGAAGAGGCTCGCGCCGACTCCAGATCCGCGCGTCGGCCTCAAGGCGGGCATGACCGACCCCGGCGAAGCGACGTGGAATATGCGGCTGCTGTCGAACACGCCTACGCCCGAGCAGTTCAAGAGCGTCAACTCCGATCTGGGCTTCTTTGGCAAGTACGCGATTCAGGGCACGTTCAACGGTTGGCTCATCTGGGACATCTCCAATCCCACACATCCAACGGTGCGCAAAGGTTACTTCTGCCCAGCCTCGCAGAATGACATCTCCATTTATAAGAACTTGCTCTTCATGTCCGCCGAGTCGGAGTCCTCTCGCCTCGATTGCAAGGAAGGTGGCATCAAGGATCCGGTGAGCTCGGAGCGAATTCGCGGACTCCGAATCTTCGACATCAGCGACCTGGACAACCCCAAGTACATCACGAACGTCCAGACGTGCCGGGGATCACACACGCACACGCTTGTCGTCGATCCGAAAGATCCGGACAACGTGTACGTCTACATCTCTGGATCGTCGGCCATCCGTCCCGCGGCCGAGCTGCCGGGCTGCAGCAACAAGTTGCCCGAGAGCGATCCGAATTCAGCGTTCTTCCGAATCGAAGTCATCAAGGTACCGCTGGCGCATCCGGAGCAGGCGGCGGTCGTGAGCAGCCCGAGGATCTTCAACAACCTCGCGGCGGTCGCACATCACGGGCTGGCGCCGGGCGACGTCGAAGAAGAGAAGGATTCGATTGCCGCGGGCCAGTTCCCGATCAACGTGATCGGCATGAACTTCATCGTGCCGCGGCAGATGGTGCAGCCGCTCCTCGACAGCACCGCCAAAGCCAACCACGGCGGCGGTCCGGCGACGGGCGCCGACTCCGCGGCGTTGCGTGCCGCCCTCCCTGCTCTCGTGCTCAAGATGTTCGGCATGAGTGCGGGCGCCGACCGCGGCCCGACGCAGTGTCACGACATCACCGTCTATCCCTCGATCGGCTACGCGGGTGGTGCGTGCGAGGGTTATGGCATGCTGCTCGACATCCACGACCCCGCGCATCCCGTGCGCCTGGATGCCGCGTCCGACTCGAACTTCTCGTACTGGCATTCGGCGACATTCAACAACGACGGCACCAAGCTGTTGTTCTCCGACGAGTGGGGCGGCGGCAGCGCGCCGAAGTGCCGCGCCTCGGATCCGCGCGATTGGGGCGCTGACGCCATTTTCAATATTGTAAACAACAAGCTCGTTTTTCAGGGATATTACAAACTTCCCGCTCCGCAGAGTGCGCAGGAGAACTGTGTGGCCCACAACGGCTCGCTCCTACCGGTGCCGGGGCGCGACATCATGGTGCAGGCGTGGTATCAGGGCGGTATCTCGGTGTTCGACTTTACTGATCCCGCGCACGCTGCCGAGATCGCCTTCTTCGATCGTGGACCAATCGATCCGAACCGGATGGTGGAGGGCGGTGCGTGGTCCTCGTACTGGTACAACGGTGTGATCGTGAGCTCGGAGATCGCGCGCGGCTTGGACGTGCTGGAGCTGACGCCGAACCCGTTGCTGACGCAGAACGAGCTCGATGCCGCCAAGACCGCGCACCTCGACTACCTCGACGTGCAGGGCCAACCGAAGTACACGTGGCCGGCGAGCTTTGCGCTGGCACGCGCATACGTGGACCAGCTCGATCGATCGAAGGGGCTGAGCGATGCCCGGATCTCCGCGATTCGTCAGGCGCTGACGAGCGCGGAGAGCGCGTCGGGCTCGGCGCGGAGCAGCGCCTTGTCGCAGCTGGCGAGTCAGGTTGACAATGACGCTCAGGGCTCACGCGACGCCCGAAGGTTGCAACTGCTCGCGGCGGCGGTGCGGAATCTCGGACAGTGAGTGATGGACAGTGGTCAATGGGCGGTGGTCGATGACCTCCTCACCACGCCCATTTCGACGCAATGTCACGCCCGTGCGCGGCGTGCGGCCCCGACGGATCCTGCTCGCCATCCTCGCGGCGCTGTTCCTCGTCTTCGTTGTGTTTCCATGGCTCGCGAGCTTCGCGACCGACTGGCTCTGGTTCAACGAGATTCACTTCGAGTCGGTCTTTCTAACGTCGCTCGTGGCGCGGTCGCTGTTGTTCGTTCTCACGGGGTTGTTCGCCTTCGCTTTCGTCTACGGCAACTTGCGTTCGGCGCGCCAGGGAATCGACCTACCGACGCTGATCATGGATACCGGAAACGGTCCGCGCCTGGACGTTTCGCGCTTTATACCAACCCTTGTTCTCGTTGTCTCGGCAGTTGTCGCCTTCGTCGCCGCGCTGGCCCTGTCGGCGCAGTGGATGACCGCACTGATGTTCTTGCATGGTGTGCCGGTCCGAGAGGCCGAGCCGGTGTTCGGGCGAGACATTGGCTTTTACCTCTTTAAACTCCCCGCGATCTCGATTGCGCTCGCCGCCCTCGTCACGCTGACCATCGTGGCGCTGGTTGGGTCGACGCTGCTCTACGCGACGCGAGGCACCATCGCCTTCCTCCCGCGACGCATCATGATCGGCCCGCGGCCGTCGCGGCATCTTGGCGCGCTGCTGGCGCTGCTGTTCGTGCTGTTCAGTATCCAGCTGTGGTTCGTCGATTCGGCGGCGCTGCTGTACTCGACGACCGGTCCGCTGGTCGGCGCGAGCTACGCCGACGCGCACGTGTTGCTCACTGGTATTCGCCTCTCGGCGTTCGCCGGGCTGCTCGCGGCGGCGCTCGTCGTCTACGGTGTGATGCGACAGAAGCTCGTCTGGTTCGCATTTCTCGCGGTCGTCGGCTACGCGGCCGTCGGCATCGTCTTCCGTGCTCTGGTGCCGGGAGCCGAGCAGAAGTTCGTCGTCGCGCCTAACGAGCTGGCGCGGGAACGGCCGTATATCCAACGGCACATTGCGGCGACCCGCCGCGCGTGGCGGCTCGACTCCGTCGCGACGCGCGATCTCGAGGGTGACGTCCAGCTTTCCATGGCCGACATTCGAGCGAATGCGCCGACGATAGACAACGTGCGCCTCTGGGAGCGCGACCTTCTCAAGCAGACGTTCGGGCAGCTCCAGGAGATCAGGACATACTATGATTTTGCGTCGGTGAACGATGATCGATACGTGATCGATGGCCGCTATCGGCAAGTTCACCTTTCGGCGCGCGAGCTCAATTCGGCGTCGCTGCCGACGCGCAACTTCATCAATGAGCGGTTGACGTTCACGCATGGTATGGGCGTCGCGATGGCGCCCGTGAACGAAGTCACGGCCGAGGGGCTGCCGGTGCTATTCATCAAGGATCTGCCGCCCGTGTCGACGATCTCCGTGAAAGTCACTCGTCCGCAGATCTACTATGGGCAGCTCACGAACAGTTACGTGTTCGTCGGCACCGGACAGAAAGAGTTCGACTATCCGGAAGGCGACCGGAACGTGTACACGAATTACACCGGTCGCGGCGGCGTACCCATGGGCACGTTTCTGCGGCGTGCGCTCTACGCCTGGCAGCTTGGCTCGACGGACATTCTCCTCTCGTCGTATCTCTCACAGAACGCGCGCATTCTCTATCGCCGCAATATCCTGCAGCGCGCGCAGGCAGCCTTGCCCTTTCTCGACTTCGACTCCGAGCCATATCCGGTCGTGACCGATTCGGGCACGCTCAAATGGATTCTCGATGGCTACACATCGAGCTCGAACTGGCCTTACGCCCAGCCGACGGAAGATGGCACGAACTACATGCGCAATAGCGTCAAGGTCGTGATCGATGCGTACGATGGAACAGTGGACGCATATCTCGTCGATCGCGATGATCCGATCGCCCAGACCTATGCCGCGATCTTCGGGTCGATCTTCAAACCCAGCACGGCAATGCCCGCGGACATCCGCAGACATCTCCGTTATCCCGGAGACCTGTTCCGACAGCAGACCGCACTCTACGCGACCTACCACATGGTGGACCCGGACGCGTTCTACCATCGCGAGGACCAGTGGCAGTATCCCGGCGTCGACAAGAGCACGCCCAACGTGAATCCCTTCATGCGCCACATCATTCTGCGACTGCCGGGCGAGACGAATCCGGAGTTCATCTACATGACCCCCTTCACGCCGCGCGGCAAGGACAATCTCGCCGCGTGGATGGCGGCGCGCATGGACGGACCGAATTACGGGAAGCTCGTCGCGTATCGCTTCCCGAAACAGAGCCTCGTCTATGGTCCGAAGCAGATCGTGAACCGCATCAACCAGGAGACGGACATCTCCCAGCAGCTCACGCTCTGGGATCAGAAAGGCTCGAGTGTCATTCGCGGCGAGCTCCTGGTAATTCCGATCAACGAATCGCTGATCTACGTGCAGCCGTTGTATCTTCGCGCCGAAGGCGGCACGATTCCCGAGCTGAAGCGCGTCGTCGTCGCGCACGAAAATCGTGTTGTCATGGCCGAGACCTTGGAGGCGGGCCTCGCGGCGCTGTTCGGCGCGCGGGCGCCTGCCCCCGCGACGCTCGCCGCGGATTCAGCCGCCGCGCGAACGCCTAACGCTGCGGTCACCGCGCCGACGGCACTGTTGCTGGAAGCGCAACAGCATTACGACCGTGCAATAACGGCGCAGCGCGCCGGCGACTGGGCAGCGTATGGCCGTGAGATCGACCAGCTCGGCCAGGTGCTCAAACGCCTGCGCGTCCGCCCCAATTAGCGTCCCCTCCGCAACCTTCATCATCTCATGCGTAAATCCGTCATCGCTTTCCTGCTGCTCACGGTGTGTGGTACGTCGGCCAGCCGCGCTCACGCTCAGACCTTTCCCGCGGACGACCCTATCATCAAGAGAATGTGGGCGGTGGGCATGGACAGCTCGCAGACGATGCGCCTCGCGCAGTTGCTGTTCGACTCGATCGGTCCGCGCCTAACGGGAACGCCCGATCAGAAGCGCGGCAACGATTGGCTCGTGCAGACCTACAAATCATTTGGGATCGAGGCCCGCAACGAGCAGTACGGCACCTGGCGCGGCTGGCGCCGAGGCTACTCGCACATCGATCTCATCAGCCCTCGCGTGCGTTCGCTCGAGGGCACGATGGTCGGGTACAGCCCGGGCACGGGCGGACGCGATCTCGTTGCCTCGCCGATCATCCTGCCGCGCTTCGCGGATAGCGCAGACTTCGTCCGCTGGCTCCCGACGGCGCGGGGCAAGCTCGTCCTCGTCTCCGCGCCCATGCCCACCTGCCGGCCGCCGGAGGACTGGGCGCAGAACGCGACGCCGGAGTCCAAGGAGCGTATGGATACCCTGGCCGCGAGCATCCAGCGCGAGTGGGGCGGACGCAACGTGCGCGGCACCGGCTACAGCCTTGCGTTAGGCGGCGGCGACCTGGGGAAGCGGCTCGAGGAAGGCGGTGTCGCGGGCGTCATCACGTCGCGGCCCAAGCTCGACTTCCAGCGCGGCAGCGGTGGCTGGGGCACGATCGAAGTGTTCGAGACGTACAACACCCACGCGCCGACGATTGCGCTCAGCTGTGAGGACTACGGGCTCGTCTATCGACTCACCGAGAACAACGAGGGCCCGCAGCTCCGCCTCAACCTCGACGCCGAGCTCCTCGGCGAGCGCCCGGTGTTCAACACGATCGCCACCATCAAGGGCACGGAGAGGCCTAACGAGTACGTCATGTTGTCGGCGCACTTCGACTCCTGGGATGGCTCCTCCGGCGCGACGGACAACGGCACCGGCACGCTGACGATGCTCGAGGCGATGCGCATTCTGAAGAAGGTGTACCCGAACCCGAAACGGACGATTCTCGTCGGCCACTGGAGCGGTGAAGAGGAGGGCGAGGTCGGCTCGAAGGCATTCACCGAGGATCACCCCGAAGTGCTGAAGGGCCTCCAGGCGCTCTTCAATCAGGACAACGGCACCGGCCGTATCGTGCGAATGGGCGGCGGCGGACTGCCTAACGCGGCACAGCACATCCAGCAGTGGCTCGATAAGCTGCCGACCGAGTGGAAGGCGCAGATCAACTTCGCCGGCGCCGGTCGTCCTGCGGGCGGCGGCAGCGACGACTTCTCCTTCGCCTGCTACGGGCTCCCGGCGTTCGGCCTTGGCACACTGCCCTGGGACTATAGTGTGTATACATGGCACACGAACCGCGACACGTATGACAAAGTCGTGTTCGATGATCTCAAATCGAATGCGACGCTGACGGCGATGCTCGCGTATCTCGCGTCCGAAGACCCGACGCTGATCACGCGCGAACGCGTCGATCTCGTGGCTCTCGCGCAGCAAGCGCAGGCGCAAGCCCAGGCGCAACCCAACGCGCCTAACGCGGGCCGCGGTGCTGGTCGTGGCGGGCGCGGCTTCTCCACCACCTGGCCCACGTGCGCCAAGGCACCGCGATCGACGGATCCGCGGCTCAAGTGACGCACATCACTACGGTGAAGCGGTGAGGGGCGCGGGCTAGTTGTTGCCGCGCCGCGTCGCCTCGTTACGCATTCTTTTTGCACGCGCGAGCCATGTCGCAGTTGTGAGAGGTTGCACATGTCGCGCGCGCTCGTTGGCATCCTGGCGGTTGTCGTTCTCGCCGCGTGTCGTGAAAAGCCCTCCATCACCGAGCCGAAAGCTCTTTCCCCGAAACCCAGCTTCGCGACCGATCCATCGGAGGGCGGTCCGCCGCCACCGCGAGCGTTCGGTCCCGACACTTACCGTACGGGAGTCTTCACGGGCGCGGCCGTCACGCCAGCCCACGTCAATTGCACCACGTCTGGTGATCAATCGCGCGTCTGCGACGGGTTTCTCGCGAGCGGCGTCGACGGGACGCGGCTCGATCTCACGCTGCAAATTCCCGCGGGTACAGGTCCCTTCCCACTCGTCGTCTTGATGCATGGCTGGGCCGGCAGCAAAACCGGTTGGGGTGACTTCAGCGACTCGCTCGTTCATGACGGGCTGGCGGTGCTCCGTTACTCGGCACGTGGCTTCGGCGAGTCTTGGGGATTGGCAAACCTCGCCGATCAGCATGTCGAGATCGCTGATCTTCGCAGTCTCGTTGGGCAGCTTGTCGACGACGGCCGCTTCTCGCTGAATGCCGACGCCGTCGCGGTGACTGGCGCTTCCTACGGCGGCGGACATTCGTGGCTTGCGGCCCTCGAGCCAACATTCACCAGCCCGGCGGGTGCCGCGGTGCGCATTCGGACGGTCGTGCCAATCGTGCCCTGGACTGATCTGCTGTACTCGCTCCTGCCTAACGGGCGACCACGCGACGCGATCGATGGGCTTGGTGGCGCGAAGTTGAGCTACATGAACGGACTATTGGCCTCAGGCATTCGGCGTCAGCCGGATCGGCCGTACTTCAACTATCCGCTCTATCTGGCGACGTGGGCGGGATGGATCAATGCCGTGGAGCCTAACGCGTTCGACCCCCTGTACCGGCAGATCGTGAATGGACTCGCTGGGGGGCGATCCATCTGGTGGCAGCAGTCATTCTGGAACAGCGCGGCAGCGAATCGCCTTCCCGTCTTCCAGGTGCAAGGCTTCACCGACGACCTCTTTCCGCTGCCGGAAGCGGCGCGGATGGTGAGCGCGCTTCGTACCATCGATCCGTCGTATCCGTTTACACTCTATCTCGGTGATATCGGACATCCGCGCGCAGTGAACAAGGTGGGCGAGGTGAGCTACGTCGAGAATCTCATTCGGCGGTGGTTTGCCTTCTATTTGAATGGTCAGGGCAGTGAGCCGGCTCATATAGTGTACGCCGCAATCACGCGTCCGCATGCGCAGGCATTCAACAGCGCGGACGTCATCACCGCCCCGACGATCGACGAGCTCGCGACCTCGCGCGTGGACCGCGCGTTCGACGGAATAGCGGTGCTCGTCAATCCAGCGAGCGATCCGCTCGGCGGCTTCTTCTGGGGTCCATTCGTGATGATTGGGGCCGAGGAGCTTCAGCCCTACACCGGCACACCACCTGAGCCGCCGACGGTGCCGAACTCGATGGCGGTGTACACTCTGCCCGCCGCAAGCCTGAACGCCGGTTCGGATGTGCTCGTTGCCGGCGCGCCACTCGTTATGCTCCACGCGTCGTCGCTGGCGCCGCACGTCCAGCTGGACGTTCGGATGTACGACGTCGCGCCCGATGGAACGCGGCAGCTCATCACACGCGGCACGTACACCGCCGCGAATGGTGCGCTTCCGATCGGCGAGCAGGACCTCACGATACCGACGTACGGCAATCTCTGGCCGCTGCCAAGCAGTCATACGTTGCGCGTCGAGCTCACGAATCTCGACTCGCCGTACATCGCACCGAGCCGGGTGCCGTCGGTGACGACGATCTCGAACGTGAGCCTGGAGATTCCGATCCGGTGAGCGCGTGCGGTGAAATGGTGCGGGCGTCGAGGTCGGCCGTGTTTTCTCCACGGCCGACCGATGACCAGGGGCCGCGTCAGGTCGAGCTCGCGGCGCGCGATGCCGGCTCGGCGGTTCCACGCCGGCCAGGGGCGGAGCTGGCCTTCTGGCGAGCGAAGTCGAGCAGGTCGGCATTGAATTGCTCGAGATGCGTCGACATCAGCCCGTGTGGCCCACCTTTGTACACTTTGTACGTCGCGTCCTTGATCAGCTTCGACGACCGATCGCCACCGACGCTGATCGGCACGATCTGATCATCGTCGCCATGTATGATCAGCGTCGGTATGTCGAACTTCTTGCAGTCTTCCGTGAAGTCGGACTCGGAGAAGGCCTTGATGCACTGGTAGGCCGCGGCGATGCCGCACTGCATCGAGAGGAGCCAGAAACGGTCGAGTACGCCCCTGGGCACCTTTGAATCCGGGCGATTGGCGCCGTAGAACGCCACGGCGAGGTCCTCCCAGTACTGCGACAGATTGGTCAGGACGCCTTTGCGGATCTCGTCGAATATCTGCAACGGCATGCCATCGGGATTCTTCGGCGTCCTGAGCAGCCCGGGAGTCACGGCGTCTACCAACACCGCCTTGGCGACGCGTGAGGTCCCGTGGCGGCCAATGTATCGGGTGACTTCCCCTCCTCCCGTCGAATGACCGACGTGAATGACGTTCGTTAGGGCGAGGGTCTCGACGAGGCTGGCCAAGTCGTCGGCGTACGTGTCCATGTCGTTGCCCTGCCACGTCTGCGTCGAGCGGCCGTGGCCCCGACGGTCGTGCGCGATCGCGCGATAACCATTCGACGCGAAATGAAAGAGCTGCTCGTCCCACGCGTCGGCGTTCAGTGGCCAGCCGTGACTGAAAACGACCGGTTGACCAGATCCCCAATCCTTGTAAAAAATCTGGGCACCGTCGCGCGTCGTGATGGTCGGCATTCCAAATCCTTGTTCGAGTCGGCGCGAAGACTCCATCGAGGGGACAAATCACGCCATTGGCCCTTCGGCCCAGCGCTCCCTGACCTTTCACGGCAGTGCTCGCCGGAGCCCGGGAAGCCGGGAACCGAGAGCCTCGCTTGCCGGATCCCTATGGATCCAGAAGACAAGGTCCCTTGCGTCCATCACTATGATCCTCAATTGTCATTGCGGCCACCTTGGAGCGAAAACTGCGTCGTGATGACACTGCACGAGCGGTCCGGCTATCGGGCTCCATGGCGATGTCCGAATTCAACGAGAAAAGTGAGAACAGGAGAAGGGCGAACATGCGCACGAAAGGCACGGTGAAGTGGTTCAACAGCGACAAAGGATTCGGCTTCATCACCCCTGAGGACGGCAGCAAGGATCTGTTTGTGCACCACTCCGCCATTCAGGGCGGCGGTTTCAAGTCGCTGGACGAGGGCGAGAGTGTCGAGTTCGACGTGGTGCAAGGGCAGAAGGGGCCAGCGGCGGAGAATGTGACGCGGCTTGGCGGCGGGAATCCTTCGGCCGGTCGCCGAGACAGCTACGGCGGCGGCGGCGGTGGCGGTGGTGGACGCGGTGGCCGCGGCGGCGGCGGCGGTCGCGGTCGGGATTACTAAGTCGCGAATTGACCCGAGGCGCTGGCCGATCTATCGCGCCAGCGCCTTCGGTCATTCTCGCGCTGTTGATCGACGGGTGAGTTGACCGTCGGTGCCAGTCATCGTCAGCGAACGATTCGTTCGCTGGCCGCAGGCGGGTAGAACGCTAGTCGGTACGCCGACGGCGTGGTGCCGACGTGGCGTCTAAAATGCTCGCGCAGCGATTGAGTCGAGCTCCAGCCGGTGCGCGCCGCAATTTGTTTTACGGACAGGTGGGAGCGTTCGAGCAGCTCGCGCGCAGCGAGCAGGCGTTGGCGCACCAACCAGCGCGCCGGCGTGATGCCACACTCCTCGACGAAGCGCCTCGCGAAATTGCGCTCGCTCATGTGGGCGTGCCGTGCCATTTCCGCGATGCTGACCGGTGCACGGAGATTTCGACGCATCCACTCGCGGGTGCGCTCCAGGGTCGAGCCCTCGGGTTCGGGAATCGGAGTTTCGATGTACTGCGCTTGTCCGCCAGCCCGATACTGCGGGACGACGAGGCGGCGTGCAATCGCATTCGCCACCACCGCGCCATGGTCCGCCATCACGACGTGAAGGCACAAATCGATTCCCGCCGCGATGCCCGCCGAGGTGAGGACACGCCCGGTATCCACGAAGAGGACGGTCGGGTCTACGGTGACCGCTGGATAACGATCGGATAGAAGAGCTGCGTCCTGCCAGTGGGTTGTCGCTCGTCGCCCGTCCAGGAGACCAGCTTCGGCGAGCACGAACGCGCCAGAGCAGATCGACATCACACGCGCCCCGCGTCTATACGCGCGCCGCAACGCGACGCAGGCGGTGGGTGGAATTGGAAGATCGAGATCACTCGTGCCTGGGACGACGATCGTGTCGGCACGGCGCAGCACCGCCAACCCGTTAGGCACATCGATCGAAAACCCCTGCGCGGCGTGCACCGGCCCTGGCGACACGGCGCACATCGCGAAGTCGTATCTGATCTCGCCGACATCGGGCCGACCCCAACCGAACACCTGGCAGGGAACCGCCAGATCGAACGGCACGACCGTCTCGAGGACGAGGGCGACGACGCGATGCCGCCGCATCATGCTCTCCGACTACTCGAGGCGCATGGCGCGGGCGGCGCGGGCGGAGTCCATGAGTGCACCGAGCGTCCAGCTTCCCGGCCCATGCACCGCGAGTAGGAGGAGACCGCCCATCATGCCCATGTTTTTGAAGAACTCCGTCTGATTCATCCCGGCTGAGCCGCCGCTTCTGTTCCAGAAGTCGTGGAGCTCGATGCTCACGATTCCGAGATACACGAACATCGTTGCGGCGGCTGCTCGAGCATAGAATCCCGTGATGACGCAAATCGATCCGAGCAGCTCGATCGCGAGCGCGGCCCCCAGCAGCGGCGGAATGAATCGCATGCCGTGCGACGCCATGTACGCCGCCTGCCCGCTCCACCCCGAGATCTTTCCGTTCACGGCAACGAGGAACTCGAGGCTGAGGAGCAGCCGCGCGATGAGCGGCAGCAGGCCGAAGCGCAGGCGCTCGCCCAGCTGCGTCACGGTGTTCTCGGCTTGTACTCCCACAGCACGTTGACGATCACCCAGCGGCCGTTCCATTTCGCCAACTCCAGGAAGTCGACCCAATCCGACGCCACGATCTTCGCGACGGCGGCGTCGGCGAAGATGTCGAGGATGCGATAGTCCTTTTCCTGCCGCTCCGGCGGCGTGCGTTTCCCACCGCCCGCACGCGTGCGAAGAATGAGCGTCATCGCACCGATCGACTCGAGCTGGCTGTGCCCCATCGTGGGATCCGTCGTGACTATCCGTTTCGCCAACTCTGGATGGATCGCGCGCTCCATGCGTGCAGCGTCGCCGGCGTACCAGCCCTCAATGTAGTCCATGGCGGTCGCGCGAATGGCCGCGCTATCGGCCGCCGTCTGCGCCGGGACTCGGGGCGCTATCAAGGCAAGAATGATCGCAGCTATCCAGACGCCGCGCAGATTGCGCATTCGCATATACCACGGGCTCCGCGAAGGGAAGACGGCGGTAAGGTTGATCGGCTGTCGTATACCGTCGAGCAGAAAAAAAGCCAAACATCGACGAAATTCTGCCATCGGCAGGAAGGCAGCAGCCGACGAAGTGGCCTAACGAGTCAGGAAAGGGCGCCAACTGACGAAGGGCGCCAACTGCTCGGCAAGCTCCTTCCGCAGTGCACATTCGAGCCAGCAGTGCTGCCGGGATGCAACTCGACCTGAAAGTTCTCTACGGGGTCAGTTGGTGAGCCGTCTAGCGTGGTCCGACTCATGGCGACAGAATCCGCAGTACGGGATGACCATCGATGTTCTCGAGCGGGAGATAGACGCGATGGGTGCGCGGATCCACGGACACGGTATGCGCATGCTGCGCTCTGATCTCTCCGACGGGATGGAGGACCGGACCATCCGCGACAAACGAGCTGAGGACGCCGGACTCCGCTGCGACATATAATCGCCGCCAGGCAGGATCCCACGCCAGCACATCCGGATCATCGCCTACGGTATGGGTCGAGAGCACCTTCATCGTGCGCAGGTCCAGAACGAGGAGCTTGCCATTCCCCTCCCCGGAGATGAAGGCGAGCCGCCCGGGCTCGTCGAGCGTGAAGCCGTGGGGGTGGTCGGAGCCCGGCAGATCATACCGAGCGACGATCTTGTCGCTCGCGGGATCGATCGCAACGAGCTGGTTGCGCGTCTGCACGGCAACGAGAATGCAGTGCGACGGGGAGTCGTAATGGGTGTTTCCTGCCTCGCCGCCAAGCTCGATCATACCGATCTTCTTGTTGGTCCGCGCGTCGATGACGGCATCGGCGCCGCCAGATTCGTCCGAGACGAAGAGCTTGTGTTCCAGCGGCGCGTACGCAATGCCGTCGGGAAATCGAATGCCCCCGATGCGAGCGACGATCTTGAGCGTTTGCTCATCGATGGCGGCGACATCGTGGCTACCTGCCGCCGACGCATAGACCATATGGTGCTCGGGAACCACCCAGATTCCCGTCACGCGCGGCGTCCCGCTCACTTCGGCGACGACACGAGACGAATCCAGGTCGAAGACCACCACTCGGCCGGCATTCATATGGCTCATGTAGAGCCGCCCTCGCGCCGGATCGATGCTCTGGTAGTCGAATCGATTCGCGGGGCCCGGGAGCGGCACGTCTCGGACGACGCGCAGCGGTCCGCGCACCGCGCCCGAAACCGCATCAGCTTTCGCCGACCAGCCCGAAGGCGTCAGTGAGCTCGCGGTCGCGACGCAGCTGGTTGCTTGCGCCATGAGCGGCGCATTGCGGATTCCCACCAGCATCGGCACCACCAGAGAACAAACTCGCCGTCGCGTTTTCATGGTGTCTCCTTCATCGAGCAAGCGACGTGACGATCACGCCGACGATTCCGCGGTCGCCAGCGCGTAGAGGTCGTCGAACAGTGCCGCGCCCCGCTCGAGACGTGTTGCGTCGTCGGCGTGCGCCGCGACAATGCCGGCGAGAACGCGCTCGATGCCTCTCGCATCATGGCGGTCGAACTTGTCGTCATGCAAGTCGATCTCATGAACGACCTCGGCGATGTCCGACAATGCCGGATCGTCGAGCCCGAAGAGGCGAAGCAGTGTTTCGAAGGTGCTGCGATCGCCCTCGTGGGTGTATTCCGCCTCGAACATATCGAATCGCAGTTCACCATGTTGCGGGCGGTAGCCGTTCGGAGCGACGAACTTGAAGCGTGCTTCCGGATCGATGAACCGCCGGATGAGCCACGCGCTCGCGATGCGGTCGACAAAGATCCCCTCGCGCGTCACCCACACGCGCCTCTGCACCTCCGACCGCGCTTTCACCGTCGGCGACGCCATGGTGGATTTCGACGAGGCTTCGAGCCGCTCCTCGATCGTTTTCACGAGCGCCTGTGCGGCACTCGACGCTGCGCCGCCAAAGAAGTCGATGCGCTCGATGGCCTCCATGCGCTCCCGAAGTCGGCTCAGCTCTACCTCGATGCGAGCGCGACGCTCGTCGTTTGGCACGCGACGCGAAGGAATTTTCCGAAGGAGCGCACGAGCTCTCTGGGCGACCTCGTCATAGTCGCGAGCGCGCGCGTCACGAAGCAAGGCCTCCAGCTCTCCATCGGTGAGCCCGTCGACGAAGGCCGCCTCGCAGATGGACGCATCGCCCCCACCTTCGACGATCTCGGTGCGGACCCACTGAAAGTCTTCGAGCGATTGTGGCCGCGCTGGCAAGACATAGACGGAGTTCTTGATGGCAACCGCGCCGATTCGCTGCAACCTTCGGCCGATCTTGACACGTAGATAGTCGGGCTTGGGTGGGATCTGATGAATGAGCAGCAGCCAACGCACGACCTCTGCGCGTGGAATGCCATTCACGCGACAACCGAGCCGCTAAGGTCGACGAGAGCACCGACTCCCGACTCCATGGCGCGGTCGTATACCACCAACGCGGCGGCAACATCCTCGAGCGCCGTCCCGGTGCTGTCGAAAATCACAATCTCGTCAGGGGAGCGTCGCACGTCCTTCCGCCTGGAAACGAGATCCGCCAGATCGCAGCGCACGTCCGCTCGCTGCATGAGGCCCGCATCGATGGCATGATGCAGATCGCCGATGCTCGCACATTGCTCGATCACATCGGCGACGACCGCGTTTGCGGCGAGCAACTCCGGCTCGAGCTCCTGCTTCTGGGGATTGTCGGCGCCGACCGCCGCGACGAAGGCACCCGGCGCAACGTGCGCCCGTCCCAGGAACCAACGCTCGGACGGCGTGCAGGTAATCCAGACTGAGGTATCGGCTGCAACGTCCGATAGATGCTCAACAACGGCGACGTCGGTGCCGAGGGCAGCGGAGATCCCCAGCGCGAGCTGTCGCGCGCGCTCCTCGACAATGTCGTACACCCACACGCGATCCAGCGGCCGCACGCAGGCGAGCGCACGCAATTGATGGCGAGCTTGCTCGCCGCAGCCGCAGAGAGTCACCCTGACCGGTGACGGCGCGAGATACTTCGCCGCAACGGCGGTCGCCGCGGCGGTGCGCAGGCTCGTGATCGCGACCGAATCCATCAGCGCGAGCACGCGCCCGTCCGCACCGTCGAACAATGCAATCACGCCCTGGATCGTCGGCAGACCTCGTTCACGAGGGTTACACGGAAAGTTCGCGTTGATCTTCGCGGCATAGACGTCCCGCGCTGCGTCGACTCGTCGGAATCCCGCCGCCTTCACGTGAAAGCCGCCTCGTTCGACGTGGGTACCAAGCACGCCGGGCCCGATCGTCTCGCCGCGCGCGTGACGTGCGAAGGAATCTTCCACCGCCGCAATGCAGTCCTCCATGCTCAGGAGCCGAGCGACGTCATTCCTCCCGAGGATCACCGTCGCGGGGGGATCGACATAGGAAAGAAGGGATTGCCTTGCCTGCATGCCGATACTCTATTATCACAGCTGAATCATTGCAAGCATTTTTCGCCGGCCCAGCTTTTTTGCCAGGCGACAGTGAGTAGTTCTTGCCACTATCTCAAACATGCCCGCAGCGTGGTATAGCAACTGAATCATGATACAGCTCACCGCAGCTCGCCGAGCGCGGGCCTTCTTTGGCCTGACGCCGGAGATCATCGCCGTCTCGACGGCGACGCTGTTCATGAATCTCGGTGAGAACCTCTGGCGTCGATTTCTGCCGAAGTATCTGCAAAGCCTCGGCGCGCCGGTTACGGCAATTGGTCTCTTCGGAACAGCCGAAGACTTCCTCGACGGTGTCTATCAGTACCCGGGCGGCTGGATCGCTGATCGATACGGCCGTCGCGCCGCCCTGCTCCTCCTCGTATCACTCACCATCGTCGGCTACGCGCTCTTCGCCGTGCTTCCAAACTGGCGATTCGCGTTCGTCGCACTCGCGTTCATCATGGCCTGGGACGCGATGGCGAGTCCGACCCTCTTCGCCGTGGTGGGTGACGCACTGCCCCGCGAGAAGCGAACGATGGGCTTCACGGTGCAGGCGATATTGCGGCGAGTGCCGATCGTCATTGCGCCAACGCTTGGCGGTGTCGCCATTGCGACGCTCGGCCTCCGCGATGGCGTTCGACTCGGCATCGCGATCTCGGTCGCGCTCGCTCTCGCGACACTGCTTGTCGCCTCGCGGGTGCGCGTTCCAGTGATCCGTGATGAGAAGACTGTCAACGTGAGCCATGTGTGGGCATCCTTTCCCGATCCGCTGCGCTGGCTCCTCACGTCCGACATCTTCATTCGCACCTGCGAGGGGATGGTCGACATCTTCCTTGTCCTCTACGCGATCGACGTCGTGGGCGTCAACGCGGCGCAGTTCGGCATTCTCATCGCCGTTCAGGCGGCAACGGCGATGCTTATTTACATTCCTGCGGCGCGGATTGCTGAATTCACTGGAAAGAAGCCCTTCGTCATCACGACGTTCTGCTGCTTCGCGTTGATGCCGCTCGCGGTCGTGTGGTCGTCGAGCTTTGGGTGGCTCGTCGTGGCGTTCATGATTGGCGGGCTGCGCGAAGTTGGAGAGCCCGCGCGCAAGGCGTTCATCGTCGACCTTGCTGCACCGTCGTTACGTGCTCGAGTGGTGGGGCTGTACTATCTCGTCCGCAGCCTCGCGATCGCACCGGCGGCCCTCGTCGGCGGACTACTCTGGCGCATCTCGCCGCAGCTACCGTTCTATGTCGCCAGTGCGATCGGCGTTATTGGAGTGGTGGTTTTTGTAAGCACCGTGGATGAAGACCAATCCAACCGTCGGCCACTCCGATTCATCGCGCATGCGCTCTCGCGCGCCAGGCCGCACGGGCATAGTCAACGATTGCGAATATCGATGTGAGGGCGACCACCGCGACGAATGGGGTCAGCGGTCGCACACCGATGACGAGTGCAAGCAGCGTCACCAGTTGAAACACGGTAACGAACTTTCCGGACAACCGCGCTTTGAACTCCACGCCTCGCAGCGACGGTACGGACCGCGCAATCAGAAAGGCGAGCGCTGTCGCCATATCGCGCAGCAGCAACAAGAGCATCTGCACGACCGACAGCTGGCCGTTCACCAGATACGTAACGATCGCGACGAGAACGAAGAGACGATCCGCAATTGGATCCACCAGCGCGCCCCAACGCGTGGTGGTGTTCGTTCGGCGCGCGAGCCATCCGTCGAGGAAGTCTGTTGCGCCCGCGAGACAGATCAGCACGATGCGAGCTCGATGTCCCGCTGGCACGAAGAGCGCCGCCAACGCCAGTCGGGACAGCGACAGGAGATTGGGAATGCTGCGCAGCTCAGCGCGGGAGCGTCCCGACATAGCAGAAGAGCGTGAGCGCTAACCGAAACACGTATATTGCACTCCGATAAACGCCTCCGACATCGTGACATCGACGAACGTACCTGGGAATCCGCCCGATTCTCGTGCGAAACTGACTGTAGCGCGAGCCGGCGCGTCCGCCGCATTCGCGTTTGTGTTCACGATGGGCATCGTGAACCTCTTCGGTGACACGACCTATGAGGGCGGCGCGAGCATCAATGGTCAATTCCTCGGGAGCCTCGGCGCGAGCGCGGCCACGATCAGCATCATCGCTGGCGCGGGCGAGTTTCTCGGCTACAGCCTGCGTTCGGTCGCCGGTTGGACGGCCGACAGAACGGGAAGATACTGGCCCATCACCTTCCTCGGATTCGCGATCAACCTGTTCGCCGTTCCCGCAATGGCGCTCGCCGGCAACTGGCAGGTCGCCGGCCTGCTCATTCTCGCGGAGCGCACCGGCCGCGCGATTCGAAAGCCGACCGTCGAGGCCATGTTGTCGTACTCGACTGGTCAGCTCGGCACAGGGTGGGTGTACGCGCTCAATACGGCGCTCGATGAAACCGGGGCGACGATCGGACCGCTGCTCATGGCATTCGCTCTGTATCGCCACACCAGCTATCGCGCCGGCTACTCGCTGCTGCTGATCTCGGCGTGCCTGGCGTTTGTCGCCCTCATCGTTGCCCGGATTCTTTTTCCCGTTCCCGCAAGGCTCGACCAGGGCGAACGAACAGCAACGGCCGAGCGATTCACGCCGGCCTTTTGGCTGTATATGATTGCCGCCGCGTGCTTCGGCGCGGGTTTAATGAGCTTTGAATTCATCTCGGTCCATCTCGCGAGTCACCGCACCGTGAGTGAACATTGGATTCCCGCCTTCCTCGGCATCTCGACCGGCTTCGGTGTGCTGGCGAATCTCGCCCTCGGCCGGCTCTACGATCGCGCCGCGATCCCTACGATCGTGGGCGCGGTGTTCGTGAGCGCGCTCTTTTCCCCATTCGTCTTCCTCGGTGGGTTTGGCATCGCGCTCTTCGGGATGCTGTTGTGGGGAGTTGGCTATGCGACCCAGGACACGCTGTTCAAGGCGCTCGTCGCGGACCGACTACCGGAGGGAAGGCGCAACTTCGCGTTTGGCATCTTCTACACGGGCTATGGCGGAGGATGGCTCGTCGGAAGCGTCGCGACCGGCTTGCTGTATCATGTCTCGGTCTCTGCCGTTATCGCATTCTCGATGGCAGTCCAACTCGGCGCGATTCCAATGTTCCTGTTTGCGCGACATAAGGAGTCTACGGCAGGCCAAGCTTCGCGAGTTTCACGATGAGGAACGCCGCTGTGCGGATTCGTTCCACATTCCGACGCGAGTCTTTGCTTATCGCACTGGTCGCCGTTGCCATGATCTCGAGCGCCTCGTGCACGCGTGACCAATCCTTCGCTCGACGCGAAGCACCGCAATACAAGCCCCGGACTCGAGAGATCACCATCACTACGGTACCATTGCTCGTGAAGGAAGAGCGGCGTGTACTTCCCTTCCTCAAAGAGGATTTCGCGAAGGGCGGTGTACTGGATGGGAAGGAAGTCTATGCGTTCTCACCGTCGACCGTGACCGTGGTCGAGGGCGACACGATCCACTTCGTGCTCATCAATCCCGAAGACGACGTGCACTCGTTCGTCCTACCTGATCTTGCTGTTTCGCTGCCTGGCCAGAAGACGACGACGGCAACCTACCTGGCGAAGCACGCGGGGATCTTCCCATTCGTCTGTGCCGTTCAGGCGCATCTGCCGATGATGTGGGGCCAGTTGGTGGTCCTTTCGGCTTCGTCTATCAACGCGCAGTGACAACGGGCTCGCGCTCACCCGCCGTAGCGATTGGCCCTTCGACGCCAAGAACGGTCGTTGGGCCTGCTGACGCTCCAGCGCCACGGAGCATTTCATAGACTCGCATCGCCGGTCGCCGCAGCAACAATGGTGACGACAAGCCCAAACGCGAGCGCCACGCCCGAGCCGCCAAAGGCGTGCGTGCTCGCGGCGACCATCACTGTCGCTGGTCCCACCGCAACGAGAGCGAAGGTGCCCAGCGCTTCAGCGGCGTATCGCCGCCAGTCGTATACGCGTCGCTCAACCATTCACGGCCGTCGTCGTCTTCCCGCCGCTCAGTAGATATTCGGCGAAATCGTTAGGCAGATCGCTTTCTGTGATTGCGCGCGCGGCGCGCTCGACATCGTATTCGACGCGCACGAGCTCCACGCGCGGCTCGCCGGCGCCGGCGTCGAGTCGCACGTAGCCGGCGCGCCAATCGCCGTCCTTGGGTCGGCCGACGCTCCCAGTGTTCACGAAGTGAACGCCGTTCACGACGCGATGCCACGGCTTGTGGGTGTGCCCGAAGCAGATGATGTCCCCGACGCTCGCGCCAACCGCACTGCCCATCTTCTCGATGAAAGAGTCCGACCGCTCCTCGTACACGTACACGGTGTTGAGCACCTGATTGCCGTGGAGCAACGTCACGGTCGGACCCGCGGTATGTCCGCCGAGCGGGCGCAGGTCGATGCGAAACGGCAGCCCACCGAGAACTGCTTTCGTCTCGCCCGAGACGTGCCTCCGCGTCCATTCGTACGAGAGGTGTGACAGTTCCTCCTGGCGCGCATCCTCGTACTTGCAGCCGCAGTGCTTGTAATCCGTGGCAACGGTGGAATCGTAGTTACCGGCGACTCCCGGAATACCCGCGCTCCGCAACAGGGCGACCGCCTCGTTAGGCCACGGTGCGTAGCCAACGAGATCGCCAAGGTGATACGTAGCGTCGACGTCGGAGCGCGCGGCAATGTCCGCGAGCACCGCCGCGAGCGCCGGTAGATTTGCGTGAATGTCCGAGATGAGCGCATAGCGCATCATCGGCGCTCCGGCGAGGGCAGGCAGGTCCGGCACATCACGACGGCCGAAGCAGGGCACGCGCTCCGGAATTCCTCGGTCGCCTGCACATCAGTCGGCACGCGGTCCCGTGTGACCGGCTGGAATCCGAAGCTCGGGAAGTACTGTTCGGCCGTCATCGTGAGCAGATAGAGCGCGCGAATTCCGCGAGCCTCGGCTTCGGCGATGACACGATTCACCAGGGCACGTCCGAGCCCTCGCGAGCGCCAGCCGGGCGCAACGGCGACCGACCGGAGGAGTGCGTTATCGCAGCACACCTCGAGCGCCGCCGTGCCGACGATGGTGCCGTCAGCTTCGGCGACGACAAATCCCGGCAACGTCTCGGCGACCCCGGCCAGGGGAAGCTCGGATGCCGTGAGCAGCCGCTCGATCCCCGGCAAATCGGTGGATCGCGCGGGACGCAGATTGGCCTCGGCTGTATGAGTATCGATGGCGATCATGTGATCTCCCTGCTGAAAAGAACTCACTTCGTTAGGTGCAGCAGTCGTCAGCGCAGCCGCAGCTGCGACTGGACGTTGGCTTTGCTGCCAGGACCACCGGCTTGGTCGCGCGGACGAACGCCGCGCCCACGCGCCCCACGACCTCAGCGGCGATGCGATCGACGTCGACACCGGTATTCACGAGAAAAGCTCGCGCGTCCTCCAGCTCGTAGGTGCGGGTGAGCTCGACGCTCGGCTTCTCGAAGCCCGCATCGCTCAGCAGTTGGACGAACTCCGCGTCGGACAGCGCACCGGCAACACAACCAACCCAGAGCTCCATGCTGCGCTTCACGTCCGCCGGCAGCTCCCCCTGAACGACAACGTCCGAGACCGCGAATCGGCCGCCCGGTTTGAGAACGCGGAAGGCTTCTTCGATGACGCGTCGCTTGTCGCCGGACAGATTAACGACGCAGTTCGAGATGATCACGTCCACGGAGCTCGAAGGGAGCGGAATCTCTTCTATGCGGCCGCGGAGGAACTCCACGTTGGTGACCCCAGCCTCCTGGGCGTTCTTCCGCGCGAGCGCGAGCATGTCGTCCGTCATGTCGAGCCCGTAGGCCTTTCCCGATGGTCCGACGCGTCGCGCCGACAGGAGCACGTCGATGCCCCCGCCCGAGCCGAGGTCGAGCACGACCTCGCCCTGACGAAGCTCGGCGAGCGCGGTTGGATTGCCGCAACCTAACGAGGCGAGGACGGCGGCTTCGGGGAGCTCGTCCGTCTCACCCGCGACATAGAGGTTCGACGAGATGGGATCGCACGATGCGGTCGCCGCGCCTCCGCAGCAACCACTCGACCCACAACATTCTGCTGGAGCTCCCTCGCCCGAAAGGACGCGTCGCGCGGCAGCGCCGTACTTCTCTTTCACGGAAGCGGTGAGCTCGTCTCTTTCCGTCATGGTCATCCTCGGTAATCAAGAAATGTTGATCAGTCAGATATGAGAAGCGATTGGATATCGATCGAACGTCTTAGCCGCAGCAGCGGCCGCTCGCCCGCGCCAGCACTCTCAGCTTGGTCGGTTGCATGGCGACCGCGAGGTCATGCACCTCTGCGAGCGCGTCGGGGACGATGCTGTAGTACGACCAGCGCCCCTCTTTCCGATCGGCTACGAGGCCTGCTTCCTTGAGAACGCGAAGATGGAATGAGAGGCGCGATTGTGCCGCCTCGAGATCATCCTGCAGATCGCACACGCACTGTTCTCCGCTCCGCAGCTTCTCGATGATCTCCAGACGGGTCTCGTCGGAAAGCGCGTGGAACAGCTGTGCAGCGCGGGCAAGATCGAGTGTCGTCGCGGAAGCCATGGTCCTAACATATCAACGTTTTTTGTTTCGTCAAGAGTTCCTTTCTCCTGAGAGCGACCCGCTACAACTCGACCCGACGAAGCAGTTGCGCGTTCAGGGCGACGATCACCGTGCTCGCCGACATCAGCACCGCTCCGATCGCGGGCGACAGCACGAAACCCTTCGAAGCGAATACTCCGGCCGCGAGCGGGATCGCCACGATGTTGTAGCCAGCAGCCCACCAGAGATTCTGGAGCATCTTTCGATAAGTCGCTCGGCTGAGCGCGATGATGCGCGGCACGTCGCGCGGATCGCTTCGCACCAGGACAATGTCTCCAGCTTCGACGGCGACGTCGGTCCCCGCTCCAATCGCAATCCCGACGTCCGCCGTCACCAGCGCTGGCGCGTCGTTCACGCCATCCCCGACCATCGCGACGCGCTTCCCGGAGCGCTTGAGCTCTTCGATCCTGGACGCCTTCTGCTCGGGACGCACTTCCGCGAACAGCTCGTCAACCCGCAACTCCGCGGCGACACTCTCGGCCACGGGGCGAGCGTCACCAGTCATCATCACCACCTCGACATGCTCGTCGTGGAGCGCCTGCACAGCCTCGCGCGATTCGGGGCGAATGACGTCGGCCAGCACGAACGCCGCCAGCACCGCGCTGTCGTCGGCGAGATATACCGACGCTTGGCCACGGTCGGCAGCCCGCTTGACGATGTCCAGCAGGTCGGCCGGCGCGGAAAGGTTCAGCGATCGAAGCAGCGCCGGGCCACCCATGTACAGCTGTCGGCCGTTGACGCGTGCCTTCGCGCCCTCGCCTGGTATGGCCTCGAACCGCTCCGCCGTCGGGATCTCGAGTGTCCGATCGTGCGCCTCTTTCAAGATCCCCTGGGCAATCGTGTGCTCCGAGTCCCTTTCGACTGCGGCGGCAAGGCGTAGCGCGTCGTCAGCGGCGAGCGCATTCGTGGTTCCGATGTCTACGATGCCGAATTCTCCCTTCGTGAGCGTCCCCGTCTTGTCGAAGACGACGACATCGATGTTTCGCGCTTCCTCGAGCCCACGACGGTCACGAACGAGCAAGCCACTACTCGCGCCGAGTGTCGTCGAGATCGCGATGACGAGCGGAATGGCGAGGCCGAGCGCGTGCGGACAGGCGATGACGAGCACGGTCACGACGCGCTCGATGGCAAACGCTGGATCGCCGGGGCGGATGGCGAGCCAGACGATGAGGGTCAGCGCGCCCGCCCCGAGCGCGACGAGCGTCAATGCAAAAGCCGCGCGGTCGGCGAGCGCCTGCGCTCGCGATCGCGAGTTTTGCGCTTGCTCAACGAGGCGCATGATGCCGGCGAGCGCGGTGCGATCGCCCGTTCCCGTCACTTCGACGCGGAGCGAGCCAGCGCCGTTGACCGTGCCCGCGATGACGGTACTGCCTTCGTTCTTATCCACGGGGCGTGACTCACCCGTGATCATCGACTCGTTGACGGCGCTGGTGCCCTGTCGCACGACGCCATCGGCGGGAATGCTCGAGCCGGGCCTAACGAGCACGATCTGGCCGTTACGAAGTGCGCCTATCGGCACCTCTTCCATGGAATCGCCGACGACACGGGTGGCCGTATTCGGCAGCAGCTTGGCGAGCTCCTTCAGCGCGCCCTGCGCCTGATTGATCGAGCGCATCTCGATCCAGTGACCGAGGAGCATGATCGTGACGAGTGTCGACAGCTCCTCCCACAGCGGCATGCCAGGATAGCCGAACGTGACCACCGCGCTGAACCCGAACGCGACGCAGATCGCGAGTGCGATGAGCGTCATCATTCCCGGAATGCGATTCTTCAACTCGCTGACGGCGCCCCGTATGAACACGCGGCCGCCGTAGAGGAACACAGCAGTCCCAAAGATTGGCGGGATCCACGCTGCACCGGGAAACACCGGCGCGTGATACCCGAATGTGCGCTGGAGCATGTGGCCCCAGACGAGCGTCGGAATCGTCAGGGCGAGCGAGATCCAGAAGCGATCGCGAAACATCGCGACGCTGTGACCGGCGTGGCGATCGTGTCCGGCGTGCGCATGGTGAGAATCGTGCGTCATGTGCACAATGGTACTCGCGAGGGTTCAGGGTCGACGGCGCCTACCGAGGCGGACGCGCCTTATGGCTAGTCCCGGCTGAACGAAGTTGCAGAAATGCCGCCGTCGCTGCCCGAGCGCGTTCCGCAATTTCGCGAGCGTTCGGTCGCTCGGTGACGCCGAGCAGCAAGCTGACCATCACATTGCCCCACAGCAGTGTGCCGAAGAGTTCGGCGAGTTCGGCGGGACGACCATCGAGGAGTCCGGCCTTCTGAGCCTGAGCCATGACCTGACGCAAGGCAGCACGAATTGTCTCGCGCCCGATAGAGTCGAGCGTCTGCGCCACCTCCGGTGCTTGCACTGCTTCGGCTATCGCCAGACGGAATACCGCAACGACTGACGGATCGGTTATCTCACGCAGGATCTGCGTCCCGAACGAGGTGAGCACTTGAGCGAGGGCTTCTCGATCGTGCGCCACCGGCAGCTCCGCCGGTACCCGCATTCGGCCGGCACGCGCGCTGATGCACGCGATGAGCATTTCCTGCTTGTTGCCGACACGCGCGTACAGTTCGCGTTTCGACACGCGGGCACGCGTTGCGATTTCCAGCGTGCTCGTCGCGCCGTACCCGCGCTCCATGAACGCCTCGAAGGCGGCATCGAGGATGCGCTCGCGCATCGCCGCTGCGTTACGTCCGTCCTGAGATTCCTCTGGCATTGAAGTCGTAGTCATCGTGTCGTCTCTTGACTTATGGTACCACACAGTACCACCTTATGGCAAGCGTGGTACCGCTCCGTACCACACGACCGGACGGCGTCGGTCCTACAGATCTCAGCAACGGAGAGCACCATGTCCTCGCAATTGGCCTTCTTCCTCAGTATTGCCTTCAGCTTCGTCGCCTGGGGGTTCGTCGCGTCGCGATACATCTGGCCGAAGCTTCGGATGCAGCAACATGCTGACGCGCTACGCCCACTGCTGATCCTGCACAGCTTCCGCTTCGAGGGCCTTGCGTTTCTGGTCCCGGGCGTCGTATCGAACGAGCTGCCGACCGGCTTCGCGCATTCCGCCGCTTACGGGGACATCATTGCGGCGACGCTCGCGGTGCTTGCGCTGACCGCCCTGTCACGCGGCGGAGGCGGGGTCGGCGTTGTCCTTGCGTGGATCTTCAATCTGTGGGGCGCAGCTGACCTCTTGAACGCGTTCTACCGGGCGAACAGCACCGGGCTTCTGCCGGGGCAGTTGGGAGCGACCTACTTCATCCCTACTCTCGTCGTACCGATGCTCCTCATCACGCATGGCATCATGTTCCGCATTCTTCTACCACATCAAACGCAGACTGTCGCCCCCGAGAGAGAAGTGTACGCGCATGACGATCTCGGCCTGCTCGGTAATCGTCAATGACTGACGCCGGAATCTGTGCGGAGCGAGCGGTGAAGATCCGTGCAATCGGTTCGATCCGTACCCCCGGCAGTTTTCATTTTTTCTGACCCGTTGCCACGGATGACGCACCGCGCCATCGTAAGGCTTCATTGAATCCGGAGCCGTCATGAGGTCGTTTGCCGTCGCGTTTCTCGTTGCATCGGGCGCCGTCGCCCTCGCCGTCACCATCCACATCGACAGCGCGGGCGCTGTCCCGCCGAAGACCGTCGCCGTTCTGTACTTCGATAACAACACCGGCAGCCTCGACTACGATAATCTCGGTCGCGGCATGGCATCGATGATGATCAGCGACCTCTCGGCGGTGAAGGACGTCCAGCTCGTCGAGCGCGAGCACATGCAGGACGTTCTCAAGGAGCAGGACACACAGCACACGAAGTATTTCGACCCGGCCACGGCCGTGCAGACGGGCAAGCTGCTCGGCGCTCAGTACATCGTCACCGGCGCGTTCATCACGATGCAGCCGTCGATGCGCATCGATACCCGTGTCATTCGCGTCGACAATGGCGCCATCGTCAAAACGGCGAAGGTCACCGGTAACCAGGACAGCCTCTTCGCGCTGCAGCAGCGCCTCGCCGATTCGCTCGTCGACGGGCTCTCCATTGCCCTGTCCCCAGAGCAGCGAGAGCAGCTCCGTGCGCAGCAGGATCGCGATCGCATCGATCGGCTGTCGACGATGAACTCCTATTCACAAGCGCTCTCGCGCTTCGACGCGGGCGATTACGCCGGCGCCATGGAGAAGATGCAGCCGGTCATGCGCGACGCGCCTAACTCCTTGGTCGTTCAGCTCACCTATAACGAGATGAAGCGGCGCGCGGCCGACAAGGCGAAGGACAAGGCCAAGGACAAGATCAACACCGGCATTCGATCCATCTTCAAGCGACCGTAGAGGGCAGCGGTAGAGGGTAGTAGGCAGTGCGTAGAGAGCAAGAACGAATGAAGGCCGACGGTTTGCCGTCGGCCTTCCTAGTTCCAACCCTTTACTCTCTTCGCTCTACACGCTACATGCGCATCAAGCTGTGGCACTCGATCGTGCCCTTCAGGCCGACGCCCTCGGCGGTCTTCGCGTCGAATGTCACGGTCGCGCTCGAGCCTCGGTCGTCGATCTTGACCGTTCCCTCACCCGACTTGGTGTTTGCGTCGACGTTGTATTGCTTGCCGTTACCGAAAAAGAGTGGACCAAACCCGACCGTCATCGTGAACGCCGACGTGCCATTGGCGGCGTCCTTCGCGTTCGGCACGATGAGCTGCAGACTGCTGAACTGCTTCGCGTCCTTGGTGTCGATGCTGTACTGGTTCCCCCACTTGTTGCTCATGTCGCTGCAGCCGCCCTGGGTAACCTTCGCGACATAGTGTCCCGCATTCGGCCCACTGGAAACGTCGAGAGTGATCTCGCTGTTCACCCGCCCCGCTGTCTTCCGCGCGGCGGCCTGAGCGTTGGCGCTCGTAACGTGCAGTGCACTCAGAATGGAAGCGATGGTGAATGTGACAACTAGCTCTTTCGATCGATACGACATGCGGCGTCTCTCCGTGTTGTTGTGAGGCAGTCGAGCGGAGGCAAGACTATCGCTCACCCGGTGAGAGCGCCAGCGTTGAAACTACTTACGAATCCGCATTACGAGTCGAGAGTTCCCCGCATTCGCACTCAGATCGTTTAACGCCGGAGCTGGCCGAGATCGTTGGACGGGCGCATGCAAGTTGCGCCAGCGACGCGACGCTCGCGGATGGGCCGCGGGCCGGGTGGGGTTTGCCGCCCGGATTCGGGTGTGAGGGAGGTCAGTTATGAGATCATCGTTAGGTCGCGTCTCAATGATTGCCATCGCCAGCGTGCTGCTGGCCTGCGGAAAGGATACGACCAGTCCCATGGCGGATGCCAAGGTGAGCGTCCAGGATCAGTGCGATCCAGCGTCGTTCAATGCCGCGTTAGGCAGCGGCGCCTGCGTGAAGCAAGGAACAATGACGTTCGCCCAGTTCAACAGCGAGCTCAATGCGACCCACCAGGTTGCCGCATGGCGCTTCGTGCCGAACGCGTTCACGATTCGCATGGGACAATCCATCACGGCTACGAACGACGGCGGCGAGAAGCACACCTTCACGGAAGTCAAAGCATTCGGCGGCGGAATCGTTCCGTCGCTCAACACGGCGTCCGGCAATCCGCAGGAAGCGCCGGAGTGCGCGGCGCTGTCCGCGACCGCGATGATTTCGGCCGGCGGCACGTTCCGCACCGATGCGGCGACCGACGTCGGCACGGAGCTCTATCAGTGCTGTATTCACCCCTGGATGCGCGCCACCGTCACCGTGACGCAGTAGCCGAGGGACGTGATGCCTCGCCCCATTCGCGGACCGCCCTGTCAGCTACCGCGCAAGCTTTCGCGGCCTGCGCACGGCTCGCACCGTACCTCTATTTCCACCGCCGCAGTAGAATCGGTCCTGCCCGTCAGACTCGAGTCCGGAGATTTTGACGCCAGCGGGCATCTCCACGCACTCGAGGACTGCGCCGCTGCGCGGATCGACGCGCCGTAGCTCGCTCTCCTCGCCCTCCCAGGTCGCGTGCCACAGCTCTCCGTCCACCCACGTGACACCCGTGACGAAGCGGTTCGACTCGATGGTGCGAAGAATAGCGCCAGTCACGGGATCGATCTGATGGATCTTTCGCGCGCGGTACTCTCCCACCCAGAGTGTCCCTTCGGCCCAGGCGAGGCCTGAATCGCCACCGCCAGCCGGCGCTGGGATAGTAGACACGACGCGTCGCGTCTTCGGATCGATCTTCTGAATTCGCGCATCGGCGATCTGGTAGAGGTACTCGCCGTCGAACGCCGTACCGGCGTGTGCCGGCACATCGATCGCGCGAAGCTCTTCACCCGTCGCGGGATCGAATGCGCGCACCGCATCGCCGGTGGCGAACCAGACTGACTCTCCGTCGTAGGTGACGCCGGCCACGTTCGCCTTCGGAAATGGACCGTACTCGCGAATGATCTCGGCCTTGGATGGGCGCATGTCGGTGAACGGTGAACGGTGAACGGTGATCGGTGATCGGTAGGTTTGAGCTTGTAAGCTGACGGCTACCGACCACCGATCACAGTCCACTGACCACCCGCTGGGAGTAACAAAGCTGTCGTGAATCCCGAGACGGGTGGCATGATCCAGCGTCGTGCCCGACCGCGACCAAACGCCTGCACCTTCCCTTCCCGCGCGAGCTCCTCCAGTGCGCGCTGCAGCGTGCGCTGACTAGCGCCGAGGGCGAGCGCGAGCGCCGACGTCGACCAGGCTTCGCCGTCGTCGAGGAGCGCAAGCAAGGAAGCATGCTCCTCATCGATGGGCCGCGCGAGTACCACGACGTCGCTCGCGCCCCGCGGTACAAGCGCGAACCCTCCCTTCGTCGCACGGATGTCCGCCATATCGCGCAGCGCAGCGCGAAGTCGCCCGATTTCGACGCGCAACCTCGCCCGATGTGAGTCATCGACGTACCTCGCGCCGAACGCGCGCGTGAGGAGCACATCGCGTGAACTGTCGTGAGGCCATGCTTCGCCGAGGGCACGCACGAGCGCGAAGAGCACGGGACGGGTCGCCAACGATGTCGACGCGCCGGAATGCCTAACGGCATTGCGGCACGCGTCGACGATCAGGGCATCCGATGCCAGTACGGCTTCGACATCCTCGAGCAGTAGCGGTCGCTCTGCGCCGCCCCCAACGAGTCGTGCCGCCGGCGTCTCCAGGGCGAGCGATGCCCGCTCCACCTCGGCGAGGAGCGACGGGATTCCAGCGGTCTTCGCGGCGATCGCGGCGCGTCCCAGCGCGGCGCGGGCGGGCTGCGTGCGCAGGCGCCGGAGCGCGATGCCGGCGACGACGAGCTCGAACGCGGCTCTCGAGGCAGAAGGAAACATCGCCACATCGAGGTCGCCGATGGCGCGCTCGGCGTCGTCCAGCCGTCCCGTGAGAAGAAACCGGCGTGCCGCGAGATGTCGCGCATGCGCGGCATTCACGATGTCGCCATGACGCGCCAGCGTGGCCTGCGCCGCTTCCAGCGCTTTGCTCGGAAAGCCGAGGTCGCGTGTCACGAGCGCGATCTCCGCCTCCGCAACGACGCACCGCGCGCGCGCCACGGCCTCTCGTGGTCCGAAGGCCTTCGCGGCACGGCGAAGCAGCATGCGTGCTCGTTCGAGATCTCCGAGCTGCGCCATCGCGATGCCGCGCAGCGCGAGCGAGGGTGCATCGTTGCGCAACGCCACGCGGTTCAGGGCGCCGAGCGGATCGCCGGCCTCTAACGCGCGTGCCGCCGCCGTGATCAGCGACTCCATGAAAATCCCGCCACACTTGTTACTCCCACTGCGCAACTGCTTGGTGCCAGAAATCGTTGACGGCCGACAGCGTGCGGCGAGCGAGAGATTTGGAGAAGCATGATGACGTCAGCAGACAATGCAGGGACTAACGGACAGACCGCCATGCAGACACCGCCTTTGGTGTCGCCGCAGGACTG
>DASXPH010000089.1:0-14491 GCA_036493735.1 Gemmatimonadaceae bacterium | reverse complement strand
GGAGTGCGCGGGCCCCCGGAGCACGCGGCGAACAGCACATGGTTCTTGTCGTCGAGCGCCAGACCGTTGCAGCCACCCTTGTCGCGGAAGGGGAAGTGCTCGATCGCCTTCATTGTCTTCGTGTCGACGACGGTCACGCTGGCCGTGTCCTGAATGATGACGTACAACTTGCCATGCCCGTCGGAGACGGCCTGCTCCGGTGGCCCGCCGAGGTCCACGCGGCCCAACACCGTACCATCGCGTGAATCGATCACCATCGCGTCCTTGGTGGGATGGCTGAAGATGTAGACGCGATCGTTGAAGCTGTCGAAGAGAATGCCGTCGGGACCGAAGCCGCTGTCGATCGGAATACGCTTCAGCACCGTGAGCGTTTTCGTATCGAACATCGTGATCTCTGGCCGGCTGCTCGAGAACCCGTGGCCTGACTTGGGATCGACGACGGCGCCGTTGCCGCCCGATTCCATCACCACGCCAAGGGAATCGAGATTGTCGAGGTTGTAGACCATGATCCGTCCCGGCCCGGCGGGCCGCGCCGGCGTGCTGTCGGTCGCGCGGGCGCCCGGCGTGCCGCCGCGCGGGATGTACAACCGGCGTCCCACGGGATCGGCGAACAAATAGTCCCACCCACCTTCGCCGCCGACCCGATCGGCTTTCAAGACTTTGTATGGAGCGTCGGTCGAAGGCTGTTGCGCGGCGAGGGCCGGTGCGAGGAATACCACACAGGCGAGGACGAGACGTTTCATGGTGGCTCCGAGAGGGTTACTTCGCCGGCGTTAGTGGAGTGTAACCGAGATACTGGCTGGCTCGCCGTGGCGTGTCAATCGGGACCGGCGGTCACACGCAGTTGAACCACTCCGTCATTCGATTGGCAAAAAGGGCGCCCTCGCGAGCGCCCCTGTTGTGAGTCATTGTTGAGTATTTACTAACGCCCCTTTCCCCCTCCCGGCTGCCCGCCTCCGCCACCACCCCCACCCGGACGTTGCCCACCTCCGCCACCGCCCTGTCCACCTCCGCCCGCTCCGCCTCCTCCGCCCGTTCCGCCTCCTCCGCCTCCCTGACCGCCACCGGGACGATTACCTCCGCCACCCTGGCCACCACCACCCATTCCGCCACCGCCACCACCACCTGGACGTCCGCCCCCGCCACCTTGGCCTCCGCCCCCCGTTCCTCCGCCGCCGGAGCCACCTCCGCCTCCCTTGCCGCCTCCTCCGCCTCCCTGACCGCCACCGCCGGGACTCCCGCCCATGCCCTGATCCTGATCGGAGCTGTTCTTGTCCGCCATGCGGATACCTCACCTATGCAAGGGACGTCTCGCGCGCGGACCGAAGTGTCCGCGGCGGTGATGCAGCCTTGGCACTGCTGCAGTGGTCGTGCCAACTTGCGCTCGATGACCCGAGGCACAGGCGAGGACGACACGTTTGATGGTGGCTCCGAGAGGCGTACATTGCCGCCCATCATGCGACATCGCACACTCGCGTTCCCTGCGCTCACCCTGCTACTGGCGACGAGCGTCGGCGCACAGACCGAGTACTACCGTCACTCGGTCTTCGACAACAGCCTGCAGCGCGACGCTTACTACTACAGCTTCGCGCAGGCCACCGCGCCGAGCACACTCGAGGGACCCCGCTCGCGGCTGCCGGTGGACAGCGCCCACTTCCTCTCGCCGCCGAACGCGCTGCGCATCCACTGGCGGTCGATGCCCAGTGGCGGCTGGGACGCCGAGCTGCACCTCGACAATTTCCGCAACCGCTCCCCCGGACTGTCGGGACGCACGCTCTACTTCTGGGTCTATTCGCCAACGGCGATCTCCGCGGCAACCCTGCCTAACGTCATGCTGTCGCAGGCGCGCGAGGGACTCCAGGTCGCGACGTTCCCGGGCAGCTTCACCGCCCCCGAGCCACTCGGACGCTTCATCGCCGGCGATCTGCCGGCGAACAAGTGGGTCGAGGTGCGCGTCCCTATGGCATCGCTGCGCAGCGCTTCAATCTATCCATTCATCCCGGAGCAGCTGCAGAGCGTCATCTTCCTTCAGGGTCGCGCCGATGGCGCCGAGCACACGCTGCTCGTCGACCAGGTGCACGTGGGCGAGGAGTCGCCATCGCCCGCGCTCGCGACGCCACTGCGCGTTACCGCAAAGGGCTATGAGCGGCATGTGGTCGTGGAATGGGCCGCCCCCGCCGGAGGCGCCGAGCCCTCGGCACACTACGTCATCTATCGTTCGCAGGACGGCGGCGCGTTTGTTCCCACTGGCATCCAGGTGCCGGGCGTGCATCGCTTCGTCGATTGGCTGGGACGCACGGGAGTGACCGCCAGCTATCGCGTCGCCGCCGCCGACTGGAGCAACCGCACATCGGCACCGTCCGCGACCGCGACCGCTTCGACGCGCGCGATGAGCGATGAGGAATTGCTCACGATGCTCCAGGAAGCCGCCTTCCACTATTACTGGGAGGGCGCCGATTTCCACTCCGGCATGACGCACGAGAACATGCCGGGCGACGACCGCATCGTCGCCACCGGCGCGAGCGGATTCGGGATCATGGCGCTGCTCGCGGGCACGGACCGCGGCTTCATCACCCGCGAGCAGGGGCTCGAGCGCCTAACGCAGATCGTGACTTTTCTCGAGCACGCTGACCGGTACCACGGCGCGTGGTCGCATTACATGAACGGCGCGACCGGTCATACGATGGCCGTCTTCGGCATGCTCGACGACGGCGGCGATCTCGTGGAGACCGCATTTCTGATGCAGGGGCTGCTCACGGCGCGGCAGTATTTCAACGGCGCGAGCCGGGGCGAGCGCTCGCTCCATCAACGCATCACGCGCCTCTGGGAATCGGTCGAGTGGGACTGGTACCGCGACGTGACGCAGCAGAAGGACTTCATCTACTGGCACTGGTCGCCGAAGTGGGGATTCCAGATTCATCATCCGCTCATCGGCTTCAACGAAGTGCATGTCGTCTACCTGCTGGCCATCGCGTCGCCGACGCATGGCGTGCCCGCGAGCACATACTACTCGGGTTGGGCGAGCCAGGCGCCGATGGCGCAGTCGTATCGCGAAGGCTGGTCGGGGAGCAAGGACGGAAATCTCTACGCTAACGGGCGGACCTATTACGGCATTCGGCTCGACGTTGGCGTCGGGACGGGCGGGCCGCTCTTCTTCGCGCACTACTCGTACATCGGCATGGACCCGCACCAGCTAAAAGATAAGTACACATCTTCTTACTTTGAGAACTTCAGAAACATGGCGCTGATCAATCGCGCCTACTGTATGGCCAACCCGAAGCACCAGCTCGGCTACGGCGCGGACGCGTGGGGACTCACTGCCAGCGACGGCCCGTCGGAGTATGTGCCGCACGCGCCGGACGAGACGCACGATATGGGAACGCTCACGCCGACGGGAGCGCTTGCGTCGTTCCCGTACACGCCCGAGGAATCGATGGCCGCGTTCAAGCACTACTACCGCGACCTCGGCGCCGAGCTGTGGGACATCTATGGCCCTCGGGATGCCTTCAACCCTGGAGCGGATTGGGTGTCGCCGATCTACATGGGGCTCAACCAGGCGCCGATCGTGGCGATGGTCGAGAACTATCGCACCGGATTGATCTGGCGAACGTTCATGTCCAATCCCGAGATATCGGTCATGCTCCGGAAGCTCGACGCCGCTAGTAAATAGAGCCTTTCCGTCCGATGACCTCAGATCGTACACTCGTGATCGAATCCCCGCGGCTCGACCTTGTCCTCGAGTCCACGGAGTCGGTGCTCGCGCGTATCGAGGCTCTCAGCCCCGCCGACCGCGCCGAGGTCTCGGCAAACTGGATCGACCGCATGCGCAACTCGGCGCCCAGTCCCTGGACCCATGGTTTCGCAATCGTAGAACGCGAATCAGGGGAGACCATTGGCGGTTGCGCATACAAAGGACCGCCCGACGAGAACGGGGTCGTGGAAATCGCCTACGGCATCGAGCCGGCCTTCCGTAGACGCGGCTATGCCAAGGAAGCCGCCGCCGCTCTCGTGATGTACGCGGCCAGAGCTGGCGTGCGTTTAGTCTGCGCTCACACCCGCCCCGAAAACGAGGCGTCGGCGCGGGTCCTCGAAGGCTGCGGGTTCGAGTGCCTCGGCGAGGTCATGGACCCCGAGGATGGACTCGTTTGGCGCTGGGAGCGCGGAGCCTAACGCGATCGATTTGGGACGGGCGCGACCTTTGACTATTTCTTTCGCTGCGGATAGATCGTCTCGCCGCGCCTGAGCATCTCCACATAGGCGGCGATCTTCTTCTGCCGACCAGCAGCGGTCTTCATATTGTGCACGCGAAAAGCCAGCGCGAAGCGGTTCTGCGCGCTGAGCTTTGCCAGCATCGCCTTTGCCTTGGGCTCCGCATCTATCGCGGCTTGGAGATCATCCGGGATTGTCATGGTCTTGCCACTTCCGTAGGCGCGATCCCAGCGCCCGTCGGCCCTGGCCGCCTCGACCTCCCTCATCCCGTGCGCCGTCATCCGCCCTTCCGCGATCAATCGGGCGACATTGTCGACATTGATCTTGCTCCAGATGCTCTTCTTACCCCGTCTCGTGTAGCGCTGCAAATAACTCGTATCGTCCAGGCTCTTTCGTATGGCGTCGATCCAACCCCAGCAGAGACAGACATCAATCGCCTCCTTCGGTGCAATAGACTTCAGTCCCGAGCCCACTTTGTGGATCCTGATCCAGATCTCGTTTTCCCTGTCGTGGTGCGTGCTGAGCCAGTCGTAGAAGGCGGCGGCGGTCTTGAATTCTCTCACCTTCGATGGGTCGACTTTGACGGGTGGCATTAACCAATTCTCAAGCGTGGTAGACTCGACGTTTCTCAGCGGCGCCGCCGCGATCTTCCACGCTTACGATGGGCCGGGCCGTTCAGGCAATGCTCGCCAGGGCGGCGCCCTGAGGCCAGGGGATAGGTTCGTCTTAATCGAGTCTTAATCGATCCCCTCGCGTTCCATAACCCACGCCCATTGACGGTGGCGTTTCGGTTCTATATGTGTGAGTCACACATATATGGCTCCTATGCTCACCGATGAACTCAAGAAGGGAAGCGCGGAGTTTCTCATCCTCGCACTCCTCGCCGCCGAGCCACGGCATGGGTACGAGCTGCAGAAGCTGATCGAGTCGCGCTCGAGGGGTGTGCTCAGCTTTCATGTCGCCTCGCTCTATCCCCTGCTTTACCGCCTGGAGGAACGCGGGTGGATCGCGGGCCGCTGGGTCGAGAAGGCCGGCGAGCGGCGGCGGCGCTTCTACCGCGTAACAACCGCCGGCCGTGCGGCGCTCGAAACGCAGCGCCGCAGCTGGCAGGAGTTCGTCACCGCGATCAACCGCGTTACGGGGGTGCGCTATGCCTGAGTCGACGTACGATTGGCGCGCCGCTGTCCGCGCGAGACTCGAACGCGCGAAGCTAGCCGCCGACGACAAGGCGGACATGGTCGAAGAGATTGGTCAGCATCTCGAGCAGCAATTCACCGAGCTGGCGCCACGGATCGGCGCCGCGGCGGCGCGCGAGCAGTTGCTGGCTCACCTTCGAGACGACGAGCTCGAGGGAGCTATCGCTCGCAAGCGGCGCCGGGCAAAGCCGAGCAGGGCGCGGGTCTGGAGCTCGTCGTCGCTTCTGCGGGACGTGCGCCACGGGATACGCTCGCTGCGCCGCAGCCCCGCGACCGTCGTCGCCGGGAGTGCCGCGCTGGCGCTCGGGATCGGCCTCACCGCGACGATGTTCAGTATCATTTATGGTTTGCTCATCAAAGGGCTGCCATTCGACGAGCCGTCGCGCATCGCGATCGTCAAGCTCATCGATCCGCGGCAACCAGGCATGGACGCGCCAGTTTCACTGGGCGACTTCGCGCACTACCGCGCGCAGCAGCGATCGTTCGAAACGCTCGCGGCCTACGCGACGGCAACGGTCAACGTGAGCGGCGGCGACCGCGCCGAGCGTGTCGAGGCGGCGCGCGTAACCTCCGGCGTGCTCGAGACGCCGCGCGTTCGCCCCGCGCTCGGCCGTATCTTCGGCGAAGGTGACGTCGATCCCGCTGCCCCGCCGGCGGCGATCCTCGGTGACGCGCTCTGGCGCGATCGATTTGCGTCGAGCCCCAACGTCATCGGCAGGATGATCCGCGTCGATGGCCGTCCCCACACCATTGTCGGCGTCATGCCGCCGCATTACGAGTTTCCTTACAATACGCGGCTGTGGTTGCCAATTCAGAAGAATATCGCCGTCGTCGCCCCAGGCCAGGGGGATAACGTACTTCTCGTGGGCCGACTGCGTCCGGACGCGAGCTACGACAATGCGAACGCGGAGTTCACGGGTCTCACCCAGCGGCTGGCAGCCTTCCGGCCAGCCGCTGATTCGAACTTGCACATCGCGGTGCTGCCCTTTGTGCGTGCATCTATCAACCCCCGTGTCTACACGCTCTTGTACGGTATGCTCGGCGCCGTGTTTCTTGTATTGCTCGTCGCCTGCGCGAACGTCGCGAATCTGCTGCTCGACCGCGCGGCGAATCGGACCCGCGAGATCGGCATCCGTACGGCGCTCGGGGCATCACGGCTCGCCATCGTGCGTCACTCGCTCGTGGAATCGAGCATCCTCGCTGCCATCGCCGCGATCGCCGGTGTCGCGCTCGCCCAGCTCGGGACCGTGCTGTTCAATCGAGCACTCGTCGGCGGTTCGCCGACGCCTCTGTTCTGGATGGACATCCGTCTCCATCCGGCAGTGGTCCTGTTCGTGATTGCCGTCGCGGTCGTGGCGAGTCTGGTGTCAGGAATTGCCCCCGCGATTCAATCGGCTCGGCTCGACATCAACACAATCCTCAAGGATGAATCGCACGCCGCGTCGTCGCTTCGGGCCAGTCGGCTGAGCCGCACGATCGTCATCGTCGAAATCGCCGTGTCGTCGGCGATTCTGCTCGCCTCCGGCTTCATCACGCGCAGCATCATCAATCTGCGCAACGTCGATCCCGGATTCGCGACCAACGGCGTTCTCACGGCGCGCGTGACGCTGACCACGAGCGACACCGTTAGGCAGCGCGCCTTTTTCGAGAGGCTCGAACGCGATCTCGCCGCGCGACCGGGGCGGAGCGACGTCTACCTCGGTAATGCCTTGCCGGGCAGCGGCTGGGTGGATCACCACCTAACGATCGAAGGACGCGTCTACCCGCGCGAGAACGACCATCCCCTCGTGCGCACCCTCGCGGTCACGCCCGGCTTCTTCTCGACGTTCCGGGTGCAGGTGCTACGCGGTCGCGCGATGGCGAGCGGCGACCGGAGCGACGCCGAGCGAGTCGCTGTCGTGAGCCAGTCGTTCGTACAAAGGCATTTCCGAAACGCAGATCCAATCGGCAAGCGAATCCGAATCGGTTCCGAGCCGGCCGCGCCGTGGCTCACGATCATCGGCGTGATGCCGACGCTGGTCTCGGCGAGCTTCGCCGATCCCTGGCCGCCCGAGGTGCTCACGTCGTTCTGGCAGCAGCGCCGATTCGATACGGGTGCTCTCGCTGTGACCGCCAACGGCGACGTCTCGGCCGCTTCCATCTTGCGGACTGCGGTCGCCTCGATCGATCCGGAGGTCCCCGTGTACGCGACGGAATCGATGGCGGACGTCATGCGGCAGCCGATGCGCTTCTTCGAGATATTCGCGACGTTGTTCATCGTGTTCGGCATCACCGCGCTCGTACTGTCGTCGATTGGTCTGTATGCGGTGATGACCTTCTCGGTGAGCCGCCGCGTGCGCGAGATGGGCATTCGGCTCGCGCTTGGCGCGACCGCTGGTGCCGTGACCCGTATGGTGGTTCGGCAGGGTGTCTGGCAAATAGTCATCGGCATGGCGATCGGATTGCTCGCGGGGTCAGGACTCGTGCGAATCGCGCGCGCGGCGCTGTTCCAGGTTCACCCCAACGATCCCGTGTTGACGGCCCTCGTCGGAGCAGTACTTGGTGTTACCGCGCTGTTGGCGTGTCTCGTGCCTGCGCGAAGAGCCACCCGGGTCGACCCGATGATCGCGCTGCGCACCGAATAGGGTCGATGTCGGCTGGTCTTGCTTGGAACGTTCGGTGACGAGATGGCGTAGGTTAGGCACGCATGTCTGATACAGTCGATCAGCTGTACCTCTCGTTTCAAGCCGCTCTGGCTGGACGCTACTCACTCGAGCGTGAGCTGGGCCGAGGAGGCATGGGCGTCGTCTACCTCGCTCGCGAGGTGCGGCTCGACCGACTCGTCGCGATCAAGCTGCTGCCGCCCGACCTCGCGGCAAGCGACGCACTCCGCGCGCAGTTCCTCCGAGAAGCGCGCACAGCCGCGCGTCTATCGCACCCGTACATCGTCCCGATCCATTCGGTCGACGAGATCGGCGGCTTCGTCTTCTACGTCATGGCGTACGTCGACGGCGAAACGCTCGCGCAACGGATTGTCGCTCGCGGACCGATCCCACCAAGCGAGGCAGCGCGCATCTTGAGAGAAGTGGCATGGGCGCTCGCCTACGCCCACGCACAGGGCGTCATCCATCGCGACATCAAGCCCGCCAACGTTCTGCTCGAGCGCGGCACCGCGCGCGCCATGGTGACTGATTTCGGTATTGCCCGTCTTGCGCACGCCAGCGGAGACGTCGACGGCGTGGTGCTCGGCACGCCAGAATACATGTCGCCGGAGCAAGCCAGCGGCGACTCGCTCGATGGTCGCAGCGACCTCTATTCACTCGGCGTGGTTGGCTTCTTGGCGCTCACCGGGCGACTGCCGTTCACCGGCGCCTCGGCGCAGTCATTGTTGGCGCAGCATGTCACCAAGCAGGCTCCCGCCGTATCCAGCGTTGCGCGCGGCGTGCCCACATGGCTGGCGCGGACGATCGATCAGTGTTTGCAGAAGGATCCCTCGGAGCGCCCCTCCACGGGCGAAGCGCTCGCCGACGCGCTCTCACCCACGCTCGCGAAGCGCGAGGACATTCCGGTTCCGGTACGCCTGTTCATCGACCGCCGCCGCGCCTTGGCGACGATCATGGCGCCCATCGTCATCAATTCGTTGATGATCAACGTGATGATCGAGTTGATCAATCACGGAACGCCACCGGCGTACAAAATCGCTGCTGCCGCCGTCGTGTCGGCCGCGTCGATCGCGCTGCCGCTCGTCATCCTCCTGCGTCGCCTGCGCACCGTGCTGCGCCTTGGCTACGGCACGGACGACATCGCCAGGGCCTTGCGGGTGTCGTACGAGCGGCGGCGCGAGGAATTCCAGTACGAGTTCGGCACGACTCGTAGCCTGCGCGAGCGGCTGTCCAAGGTCGCGGCGGTCACTGGATTCGTCGGCGCGGCCGCGGTCGGTGTGGTCGTCTCGACTCGTGTGCTGTTCTTCCCGGCCGTTCCGATCGCCATAGTTGCCCTGGACGCCGGCATCATCGGCACGGCCCTGACGCTCAGGTGGAAGCGGCTGCGAGACGGAACCGGCTCGCGACTCGCACGGTTCTGGGAGGGCCGCATTGGCCAGAAGCTCGCCGCAATCTCCGGCTACAATCTCGGAGTGCGCGCAATTCCAGCCAATCGTCCCACCGAGCTTGCCATCTCCCTGTCGGCCGAGGCGCTGTTCGCCAATTTCCCAAAGGAGATGCGCGAGTCGCTCGGCGACGTGCCGGCCGCCCTGCGCGCGCTCGAGGCCCACGCGAAAGTAGCGCGCGCGCAAATCGACGAACTGGACGCAATGATCGAGCAAGCGAGGCATTCACCGGCGCCAGGCGCATCCGCCGAGCGACAGGAAGCTCTCGTGGCTGATCTTCGGGCTAGGCGGGCAGCCGCGGAAACTCGACGCGCCGAGGTCGTTTCGGCGATGGAGAACGTCCGTCTGAACTTGCTACGATTGCAGGCCGGCGCGGGTTCGGTCGAAGGCCTGACGCAGGACTTGAACGCTGCCCAGGCGATCGGCGATGGCGCGGCTCGTCTTCTTGCGGGTGTTCGCGAGGCGGAGGAAGCGATCAAGCGCTGACGGCGGCACGGTGACCTCGGACTGTGTCCCGCTGATGCACTGGAGGTTAATGAGCCAGCGCCGGGTTTGTGCCTAACGATCGTCCGCGGGGGGAGGCGTCCCGAGCGATCACGAGACCATGCCGGACGCCCCACTTTGGCAACAGCCGCGCGAGTGTGGGCGTCATTATGTATCGGCACAATGGCATGAGATGAAAGAAGCGAAAAGCGAGCGAACTAAGTGGCGAACACCGAGGCTTCTCGAGACCTGGCGATCACTTGTGACTCTGTATTTGCGATCGCCCCGCTAGTCGCGAACATCATCCCGGCGAAGAGCAACGTATCGAACACAAAGTTGATCGCCGTAACCTGCTGTGAAGTGTTCCGTGCAAGAAAAAACTGAGGAACGTAGAGAGCGAGAGTGAGCGCTACCATCAGCGATCCGCATACCGCGGCCGCGGAGCTGGCGTATCTCCCCACGAGCATCGCAATGCCACATCCGATGAGAAGGATTCCCGTCGCATAGACGACTCCCAGGGGCAGCGGGACCCATGCCGCGGTGAGCGCAGAACTGGGCACCCCGGGCGTGTACTCCGGATGGAGCACGTGCTCAATGCCATAAAAAACGAGCACGCTTGCGATCCAGATTCTCGCCATTGCCGCCAGCCTCGTCGCGGCCTGTGGCCAGCGGTCCCTCGTCGCACTACCAAACAGCGCCAAAGCCCCAATCGCAAACGTGGTCTCGCGCGCCGCAAGAATCCAAAAAATCCGATTCGTCGGATGCGCAACCGCAGCCGGCAGATCCATGAGCAGAACAAAGAGTGCAAACATGACGGCGAGAAAGAATGCTGACCAGCGGATGTACCGTCTGGCGACGAAGCTCGTTGCGGCCGCCAGATGCGCAACGCCGACGAAGTAAGCGATGAACAGTCGCGCCGGCAGCCATTTGGGAACCAGTCCGGCGAGGCTCGCCGCCGCCGTAAAATGCTCGCCCGCGAATGCCGCCAACGACGCCGCGACAAGCGTTGGGCCGAGTGCGACGAGTCCGAATGTTTTGAGTGAGGTCGCCGCATGGAGCTCAGACCGGTAGGTGATGATCCCAGCGGCAAGAAACGAAAGCCCCAACAACGTTGGCCAGAATACTGCTGGAGCGGTCATAAGACCAAGCGGGGGGAAACCTGCGAACGTCGTCATTAGAGTTTCCATACGCTTCGTCGCACGCCGTTCACAGGGACGGGTCAGGGACGAGTCGCTCCCATCATGCGATGTGTTACGAATCTCATCACGGGCGAGCAAGACTACCTTCCCACTACTCTGCCATAGATGTCGTATCCCCTTCGTTGCCGATCCCGAAATGGCGGCTCGATGTCATCGAACGGAAGCTTGGGGTCATAGTCGCGACTCCGGAAACCGTGAACGGCGTCGGTGTCAAAGGCGACGATCATCGTGTTGTCTGTTGCGGGCGCACACGTAAAGACGACCAGGACTACGTACGGTGCCTCATCGCCGAAGTATCGCGTGCAATTGAAGGCATCTGCGTCCGATGACTTCCACTCGCGTCGTACGGCCTCCCGTAATGACAGAGGAGCATGCTCGGGTCGCAGTTCAAAGAGTGTGTCTTTCTTGAAGCCATAAGCGCGAGCACCCGGACCCATGACCATGAAACCGTAATGCTGCTTAAGGGGATCTGTGGTCGGTGGAGATTGGGCGACACGCTTGTCAGCATGATGGCAACCGAACAGGAAAACGACCCCTGCAACGGAAGCTGCCGCCTTCACTCGTGCGCGCATGTCTCCACCAATAGGTCGATGCTCGGCTGTCGCCTTATTGAACGGTGATGCCTTCGGTATCCTGCTTGTGCGGCGTTGGCGCCGGAGAAGTCGCACTGCCGATTGAACCAGCGAGATGCGGCGGCGCATACGCCGCGATCGCCGCGCGCGTCTCGGCGAGGAGCGCCTCGCCGTCGAAGAAGAAGGCGGCGCGCAACACGCGCCGACGTACGGTGTGCAGGCGAACGGCAATCTCGTCCCGGGTGTATTCCACGGCGGCAACGTCGGTCCATGCCGCGCGCCACGAAGTACGCGGTCCTGCCTTATACGCCATGCCGGCGGGCGTGACCGCGATGTAAGACAGGCGGCGTTGCCTACGCTTTTCTAACGCGCGCCGCCCGCCGATTGCCAGCAGGAGCGACATGGTGCCACCCACGATATAGGGACTTAGAAGCTTGAAGTGGCCCACAACATGTGCGTGATGCCACGCTTCGACATAGCCGAGGGCCGCCGAGGCGAGATTCGGCACATCAATTCTGGTGCTCTCGTGTGAAGCGGCGTGCGCGTGCGCGGCGCGGCGTCCGAACAGATGCCACGCTTCCCGACCGATGACGAGCAGCATCCACGCGCCCACGAGCAGCTCCGCCGCGGCGAGCACGCGTCCGCCTCCCTCACGCTCGACCTGGAGCGCACTGGCTCCCGTCACGACCACCGTGTAAACCGCCGGCAGATGATTCAGGAGCTGGTACACGAAGCTCGCGCGGTGCACGAGCTTGATCCGTACAGGGATGCGCGTGCCCTCGACGGCCGCGGGATCTGGAGCGTGGAGTCGGGTCATGGCGGGTGCGGTTGTGCGTCGCGACAAGGTCGCACCCGGGCCGGCGTCGCGATAGAGGTCGGAAGCGGCGAGATGATGGCCTAACGAACTCCGAAGCTGGCGCCTGTTATGAGGAGTCGGACGGACACGCGCGCTCAATCGGCAACGCGGTACCAGTGCGGCGCGACGCGGTGCGCGTGGTACCATTCGCGTTCGCGTGCCACCCCGCGGGCGGAGTCGCCGGCGTAGTACATCCACCCCGAGTGCTTCAACGGGAATGCGCGCTCGGTCCAGAACTCGACGAACAGCCGACCCTTCTCATCCCTCCCACCGACGACCCGATAGCAACACAGTCGCATGCCGGCTGGCAGCGAGTCGGGCGAGCGGTCCCCCGGCGGGACGGCGCCCGACCGGAACTGTTCCACCACGCTCTGGTAGCTGGCCAGATCTCGCCGGAACAGCCTATCGCGGTACCGAGCGCCTAGCCCCGGGCCTCGAATTCCAGAATGAAGCCATCGAGCGCGATATCTAGAATGGCGAGCGCACGCCAGCCCCATTCCAGCCTACGGAGTCGCATCGTCGATGCCAATGGACGCCTAACGCCTAACTCACGAGTGCTCGGACAGCCGCATCGCCAAGACTGTTTGTACCGCACGAATCCGGCTGGCACACTCCTTCTTTGCATCACGATGGCCCAGATGCCGTTCGCGCCATCTCCAGAATTGGATCTCGGCGCGCAACTCCTCGATGGTCATTCGCTGTAATGACTCGGGCCAGTTTCGCAGCTTCTTCCAGCGGGGCATGAGCGTATAGTAACGACTAGCGTCCTGACGTAGGCGTGAAACGCTCCGTCAATCGTCATCAACTGGGAGGAACCACAATCAGCACGACGAGAAAGGCGATGGCGCACACGACCAAAAACAGAATACCGAACCAAAAGAAGACCGCGCCGTCGACCCGTTTCACCCTTTGAAGGCCAAATCGAGTCTCTCCGGTCCTAACCCCCGTGATCGCGAGCCACGCGCACACGGCCGCCACAACGAGGATCGATCCATAATAGAGGATGGGATTACCGGCCACAGGCCTCAGACTCCATTGTATAGGGCCTCTGTCAGTGTGTCGCCCACACATCGAAGACGTTCCTTATCGCCTCCCGTTGGCTGCCCAATGGTAGCGCTCTGCTGAGATCGTGGGACGGAACGTTCTTCGCGGCCACCAAACCGGCAGGGACAAGTCCGTTTAGCACTGTCGTGAGCCCGAAGAGCTAGTCATCGGAGTAGACGATGGTCTCGGTGATGCTGATCAGTATCTCGTGACCCCACGCCCATATGGTTAGGCGAGCTCATGATGCTCCAGTACAACTATCTGATTGTTGGCGGAGGTATGACCGCCGCCGCGGCTGTCGCGGGCATTCGTGAGATCGATCGAACAGGCACGATCGGCCTCGTCGGCACCGAACCGCACCCGCCTTATGATCGCCCGTCTCTTTCCAAGGCGCTGTGGAAGGGGGCACCGCTCGACAGCATCTGGCGGAACGTCGACGGCCAGGGCATCAGCTCCCATTTGGGACGCACCGCGCGAAGCCTCGACCCGATTGAGAGACGGGTCGTCGATGACCAGGGCACGTCGTACACCTATGGCAAGCTGTTGTTGGCCACCGGATGCACGGCCCGCCGACTGCCATTTGGCGACAGCCAGATCATCTACTTCCGCACCGTCGACGATTGGCAGCGAGTGCACGCCATGGCCAGAGATTGCAAGCGCATCGCGATCATCGGCGCCGGATTCATCGGCTCTGAGCTCGCTGCGTCGCTGTCCAGCAATAATGTACAAGTTGTAATGATCTTTCCCGGTGAGGGAATTGGCGGCCGGATGTACCCGCCCGACCTGGCAGCGTTCTTGAACGATGTCTATCGCGAGAAGGGCGTCGAGCTCCTGGCCGGATCGAC
>DASXPH010000088.1:0-25438 GCA_036493735.1 Gemmatimonadaceae bacterium | reverse complement strand
CTATCTCGCCGACGAAGATATGCCGCGCGGGGCCGCTCTAGCCGTTCTGAATGCGACCAATCGCTTGCTCGGGAATTACCTCTCGACTCGCTAGACCTCGATGGGTTCGTCAGCTAGTGTCTTCTTGAATTGCGGTACAGCGTGGCCGCCCGAAACACCTTGGGCGGCGTTTTCGTTGGTTGAGGAAGCCTCGTGAATAGATCCCTGCTCATCTCGATGGTGGCGGCAGTGGCTGCCTGCGCGCATGCTCCGGCTGCGCGAACGTCGCCCACGCCCATCTCCGCACCTACTCCAGCGGGCGCGCCGACCGGCTCGGCGGTCTCGGCGAGCGCCGTCACGCGCGACAGCATCGTGCTTAGGGACTCGCTGCCGTCAAAATCGACGGAGCCGGGTAACGACAGTGCTCACGTGAGCGCGTCGGAAGTGAGCAAGCGCGCGGCCGAAGTGTTTGGCGACAATGCACCGGTGCGGTCGTCGAGCCCATCGACGAGTGATTCGAGCAACACCGTGGACGGGCCGACGTGGGACATCGACGTGCGCTCGTACGAGACGACAGAGCGCGTCGAGCACTATCTGCGGGTGTTCAGCGGATCGGCGCGCGAGCACATCATCGCGCAGCTCGAGGAGGGCACGCGCTACGAGCCGATGATACGCGCGAAGATGCGCGCCGGTGGCCTGCCGGAGGACATGTATTACCTGGCGCTGATCGAGAGTGGCTTCGATCCCAACGCCTATTCGCGCGCCGCAGCGGTTGGCATGTGGCAGTTCATGGCATCAACCGGGCGGGACATGGGCCTTCGGGTGGATTGGTGGGTCGATGAGCGTCGCGATCCAGTGAAGTCCACGGCAGCAGCGGTGGGATTCATCCGCGACCTCAAGGAGCAACTCGGCTCGCTGTATCTCGCCGCGGCAGCATACAACGGCGGACCGGGACGGATTGCACGCGGTCTCACGAAGTACGCCGACGATCTCGAGGGCACTACCGGTGACGATCAATTCTTCGCTCTAGCCGACAAGAACTTTTTGCCGCGGGAGACGCGCGAGTACGTACCGCAGCTCATCGCCACGGCGCTCATCGCGAAAGAACCGAAGCGCTACGGGATGGAGATTCGCACGCTGCCTCCATTCACCTATGACTCCGTAAAGGTCGGGCCAGCCGTGCCACTCGCGGCGATTGCCAAAGCGAGCGGTACGAGCGTCGAAAAGATTCTCAAGCTCAACCCGCAGATTCTCCGCGGAATGACTCCGCCGCGTGATTCCGTGCGCGTTCGCATTCCTCCGGGCTCGAGGGGTGATTTCGACAGCCTGTTCAAAGTGCTCCCGCAGGAGGACCGGGTCGGAGTTCGACGGGTGGTCTCGAAGAAGGGTGACTATCCCGAGACAGTTGCCGAGCGCTATGGCGTTCGGACGAAGCAGGTGCTGTTGTTCAATCCCAAGGCGGAACGGTCGAAGAAAACGGGGCGTCTCGCGGCTGGCCAAATGCTGTTGATTCCGACCCCGGCTGTCGCCGCGGCGGCGACCGACGCTCCCGATCCCACCATCGAGCGCTATGCGAGGAGCACTCGCACGCACGTCGTGCGGCGGGGCGAGAGCCTCGGCCTCATCGCCAAGCACTACCACACCAGCGTGAAGTCGATCATGGCGCTCAATGGGATGAAGCGCTCGATCATCTTCCCTGGTCAGTCACTGGTGGTCGCCGGGCGGCCTCGGCGAAGCAGTGGAAAAAGCAGCCAGCGCGCCTCTGGGAAGGCGCGCGCGAAGGGACGCGTTGCTGGTCGGTGAACGCGGTGCACGGTGGAAAAAGGAAGGCCGGCGCTTTGCGCCGGCCTTCCGAATTCACTGACCACCGTTCACCGTCAACTGACCACCGACTACTCCACGATTCCTTTGCCCTTGTAACCCTTGGTCAGAATCCGGTCGTAACCATTCGACGGATCGAGTCCGGCGTGGAGCGCATTGTTCACGGCCACTTCGCCGCGATTGTACACGAGAAGCGCGAGCTTCGCGTCACCGTGATACTGACCAATCAAGCCTCGCAGATACCGGAAGCCGATCCGAAGGTTCGTGGACGGATCGTAGAGCTTCTCCCGTGTGATGTCCCGCTCGTAGAATCTCGCGGTGGGCAGCATCATCTGCGTGAGCCCAAGGGCGCCAACGTGGCTGGTCGCGCGTGGATTGAAGTCACTCTCGAGCTTCACCAGGCGGAAGGCGAGCTCCGGATCGATACCCTCGGCCATGGAAGCGTCGAGGATACGCGTCGCCAGGTTCGCCGGGATCGCGAAGCGACTCGAGTAATGAATGATGCGGTCCGCGCGCTCGTACTGCGCTCGCAGGAGGTCCATCTCGCCCTTAGTCGAGTCGAGCTCCTCCTGCAACGCGTGCGTTCCACCGCCGAAACCAAGCGAGAAACCCGAGGATTGCCGGGTTACTTCAGCGTTGGCCGTACCGGGATGCCGCGTCGCGAGAATAACCGCGACAACGGCGGCGGCGGCCGCCACGGAGAGCAGTCGCTTGAGGCGCTTACGGCGCCGGGCAGCATCGCCACGGTGCACGTACGTACCACGGAGATTGCGCATAAGTTGATTACTGGCAACAGGTTGAATACAACACTACTGCCCGCTACGCAACCAGGATAAGGCGCAACGTCGATGCCATCAACCCCTTGACCAATTGCCCAGCTTGCCACCTGCTTTTTCTACAAGCGATATATCGTACAGTTCCATTTCACGGTCTAAACTCTTCGCCATGTCGTAAATGGTGAGGAGGCTGACTGTTACCGCCATGAGTGCCTCCATTTCGACACCCGTTTTCCAGGTTGCCCTAGCTGTTGCCTCGGCGATTATGCCCGGGAGCTCGTCGTCGGAGCGCAGGTCGACCTGCACATCGGTGAGGGGAATCGGGTGACATAATGGAATGAGCTCCGGCGTTCGCTTGGCTGCCATGATGCCCGCCACGCGCGCCACGGCGAGCACGTCACCCTTCTTCAATGAGTTCGACCGGATAGCGGCGAGCGTCTGGGCCTTCATACGTATCGAGCCACGCGCCCGGGCGACGCGGTCGGTGACAGCCTTTGGACCGACGTCCACCATACTCGCCTGACCGGCAACGTCCACGTGAGAGAGCTCGGCCCCGCTTCCTTTCTTTCTCATCTGAGTAGGGCTGACATGTCGCGCAGGAGAGCCGCGGTGAGGAGCTGTGGGTTCACATTTCCCGCGGCCTGTTCCTTCGTACGCTCGACAACTTCGAGTGCCTTGGCCGCTCCGCTCGCGAAGGAACCATCACCGGCGCGCACACTCTCCTCTACGCGATGATGCAACAGCACCTCGAGCGCGTCGAGCGTGTCGCTGAAGCTTCCACGGGCTCGGGCGGCGCCCTGCGTGAGTGACGCACGATATCCGGCGGCGCGGTCCCGCGATGTGGCCGCATCGAGGAGACGTTGGGCCTGGAGTCGCGCTTCGCGTAAAGCGGAACCGGCGAGCAGGCGCCCAGGGGCGCCGCTCGCCTGAGTTACCGATTCTTCCACCGAGACCTTCGAACTCTCAGGCCGCAGATAGCGCTGGACGGCCGGATCGGCCAGGAACTCCCGCACCGATGCGTCAGGTACGGGTGATACGCGGACGGCGACCACCCGAGAACGAATCGTGGGCAGAAGCCCCCCAGATTCCGAGGAAGTGAGAATCAGCGTCGTATTCGCGGGCGGCTCCTCGAGCAATTTGAGAAAGGCATTGGCCGCCGCCTCCGAACCCTCCTGCGGTACCATGCGCTCGGCATCCCCAACGACGAAGATTTTGCGCTGCGCCAGCGCGGGAGACATCGAGGCGGTGCGGACGAGCGCGCGCACCGTGGCGACGTAGATGCCCTCACTGCCGGAAGGCGGCGCATAGAGCCCTGCGCTCCCCACTCGCTCGGCGATGGCGTCCGCGTAATCGTCGCGTACATCCTCGAGTGATGGATCGCTGTCCTTCAGCCGAGGTCGCGGGAAGATCCACTGGAGATCCGGGTGCCTCAACTCCAGAGAGAAGCGACATTGGGAGCACTTCCCACAAGGTCGCGGCGCCGGACCGGTGCAGAGCAACGCCTGGCCCAGCCACAACGCGAGGCGCTGCTTGCCAACACCGCGAGGGCCATTGAGGAGCAGGCTGGCGGGAAGTGTCCCGCGATCCACTGCGGCCAGGAATCGCTCACGTAGCCGCTGATGGCCGTAGAGTTGGACGAGAGGCATGGGTGAGGTTATTTCGTTCGGTGTGCGAACGAAGATTAGACCGCCACGAGCATGCTGGCCACCACGCAGGCCGGCGGGAGGGCCTCTACCTTCTTTGCTCTCCTTGCAACTCTCTGTTAGAGGGAAACCCTGATGGCCGCTGAAACCACTGACACGCCAGGGGCAGAGAGGGCTTGATGTGAGGAGATCGTCAGCGGTTTCAGGGTCCGCCCGCCGGGCGGCTGTGGTATCAGTGGCCTGCCGTTAGGTCTCGAAGTGAACTCGAGTTGGCGAGCTGCAGATTTCAGGAACAACCCAGGAACAGGTAGAGAATGCACCACTTCCTTCCCATTTCCCTTGCGTTGATGTCGGCGATGGCTGTGACGGCGCAGGGACAGCGTGCACGAGCGCGAGATCTCGGTGTGAAGCCCGGCGTCTTTCCGCCCGGACGAAACAATGCAATCACCGATGTCGCCGGGGTCCGCGTCGGTCATGCGACGGTGAATCGGGGAGACTCGGTGCGCACTGGCGTTACAGCGATTCTTCCCCACGAAGGCAATCTCTTCCTGGATCGCGTACCAGCGGCGCTGCATGTCGGGAATGGCTTTGGTAAGCTCCTCGGCGCGACCCAGCTCAACGAGCTTGGCGAGCTCGAAACGCCCATACTGCTTACCTGCACGTTGTGCGTGTGGAACGCCGCGGATGCGCTCGTTGGATGGATGCTGGAGCAGCCGGGAATGGAGAATGTCCGTTCCATCAACCCGGTGGTGGCGGAGACCAACGACGGGAGCCTGAACGCCATTCGCTCTCGTCCCATCACCCCGGCTGATGTGCGTTCGGCGCTTGCGGCCGCAGCCACCGGTCCCGTTGCCGAAGGTAGCGTCGGCGCGGGCGCGGGCACGATCGCATTCGGGTGGAAGGGGGGAATCGGAACGTCGTCTCGGGTGCTGCCAGCCGCGTTAGGCGGATGGACGATCGGCGTGCTCGTGCAGAGCAACTTCGGTGGAATTCTTCAAGTGATGGGCGCCCCCGTTGGACGCGAGCTGGGACAGTACGCGTTCAAACGCGAGAGCCAGACGCCGGCGGAGCGCGGTGACGGTTCGATTGTGATGATCGTAGCGACCGACGCCCCACTGTCCGACCGCAACCTACGACGCCTCGCGGCACGCGCGATCATGGGACTGAGTCGCACGGGCTCATTCGCGGCGAATGGGTCGGGCGATTACGTGATAGCCTTTTCGACGAATGCGAAGGTAAGACGACCGTTCAACGCGCAACGCCTAACGACAGAGGAGATCGCCAACGAAGAGATGTCGGGGTTGTTCGAGGGCGCGGTGGAAGCGACGGAGGAGGCGATCTACAACTCGCTGTTCGCGGCGACGACGGTGACGGGGAGTGGCCATACAGCCGAGGCGATTCCGCTGGACAGAGTGCGACAGGTGCTGGCCAAGTACCATGTCGCCGATCGTTAGGCTGGCCGGAGGGCCGCTGAGACCACTGACACGGCGCTGAAACCACTGACGCTGGGTGCGCGGGGAATCTCGTCGGCGCCCGTCCTAGAACCCTGGGCTTTTCACGGTACGCGCCGTGCCTGGGTGTCGCAATCCAAACAGGGAGGCGTTTGCATGATCTCAGCGGCCTCTCTTGTCCAGAGCGGCAGCAGCCAAGTTGAACGGCATGTTTCCTGAGTGAGTGGTTGCTATCTCGAGCAGCGAGGAGCAAATGGGCGGGAAGCGTCCCGATCAATACAACATCGATCCTGCTGAAGCCGGCGCGACCGATTACAAGTGGGGAGAAGGACACGAGGATGCGAAGCTGCACGCTCGCGACAAGGAGGAGCTGCAGCAGTCGAATCCTCACGACCAGCCGATGATTCCGAGCTCCGGGGTGAACCCGGCGTTGAGAGAATTGCGCGCCAAGAAACACGCGAAGCCGCAACCGGAAGAAGAAGGCTAGAGGGAGAAACGAGGAGGGCGGGAGACATTCCGCCCTTCTGCTTGGCCTCTTGCTTTGCTAGGCAAAGTACTTGCTTCTGCCACAAACTGACCCTACCATTCATCCCCATGGCACCCGTGCTTCCACTCCGTCCAGCTCGCTCTACGCCGCCCGAGATGCAGGAGCGGGCGATGGACAACCTGCGTTTCATCCGCGAGACGATGGAGCGCGCCGGCACCTTTACGGCCGTGTCGGGCTGGGGAGAGGTCGTCATCGGTGGAACGGCTATCGTCGCGGCGCTGGTCGCGTCGCGGCTGTCACTCGCTGGGTGGGTAGCGGTCTGGCTCATCGAGGCGATCCTCGCGGCGGGCATTGCCACGCTTTTCATGACCGTGAAAGCACGACGGGCGGGGATGCCGCTCCTCACTGGCCCGGTGCGGAAGCTCGTCCTGAGCTTCTCGCCCCCGATGCTCGTTGGAATGCTGTTGACGGTGCTCTTCGTGGAACGTGAGCTCCAGGCCTTCCTGCCGGGAACATGGATGCTGCTTTACGGCACGGGCGTGGTCACGGCGGGGACGTACTCGGTGCGCATCGTACCGGTGATGGGTGCCGCCTTCATGGCGCTGGGAGCGTGCACGCTCTTCGCGCCGCCGGTGTGGGCGACGGCACTAATGATGGCTGGGTTCGGCGGACTTCACATTGTTTTTGGTACTCTGATCGCACGGAGGTACGGTGGCTAAACACGGCGCGGTTCCGGACGAGCGGGGCGAAGGGGGAACAGGGGCCGGCTCTGGCGGTAATGAGCACCGCCGGGGCGAGTCACGTTCTCGCTCGCCCGCGCCGCTTCGCAGCGTGCGCGGGAAGGCGAAGACGGAGGGACCGCTTGCCTTGGACAGGCTGATCCACGAGCGTATTCGGCTCGGAATTCTCAGCGCACTAGCGGCGACCGACTCGCTCAGCTTCAACGATCTCAAGAAACTGCTCGACACCACGGACGGTAATCTGAGCGTGCACGCGCGAAAGCTGGAGGAGGCGAATTACATCGCCTGCACGAAATCCTTCGAGAACCGGGTGCCGAAAACCGAATACTCGATAACACCCGCCGGACGTCGTGCGTTCGAGCGGTATCTCGATCACATGGAAGCGCTCATTCGTGCCGCGCGTGAGCGCTGAGCGTCTACTATCGGAACGAACATGTCGCGGAATACAGCGGTGACGCTCTCTCCTACGTCGGGCATCCACGTCGGCATCATCATGGACGGCAACGGCCGATGGGCCGCGGCCAGAGGGCTGCCCCGGACGGCGGGCCACCACGCTGGAGTGCGGACCGCGCGCGCCATCGTCGAGGCAGCGGTTCGCGCGAATATCGGCACGCTGACACTGTACGCGTTCTCCTCCGACAACTGGAGCCGGCCAACGCCCGAAGTGACGGCGCTCATGCGGCTGCTGCGCCGGTCGTTGCACAACGAGTCGAAGCGGTGTCTGGAGAACGGCGTGCGCCTCACGATTGTCGGCCGCCGCGACCGTTTGCCGACGACACTGCGGGCAGCCATCGCCGATGCCGAAGCGCTCACCGCTCGTTGTCGTAATCTCCACCTGCGGGTCGCGATCGACTACTCGTCGCGCGACGGTATTCTTCGCGCCGCGGAGCGTTATGCACAGCAGCTCGTTCGCGGTGCCGCGGGGGAGCCGCTGACGCGCGAGGACTTCGGCGAACTACTCGCCGAGGTGCATCACGATCCGCGTCCGGTGCGTGACGTCGACCTCCTCATCCGCACTGGCGGTGAACAGCGGTTGAGTGACTTCATGCTGTGGGAGTGCGCGTACGCGGAGCTCTACTTCACGCAAGCGATGTGGCCGCAATTCGGCGAGGAGGAGCTTCGTGAGGCATTGCGCACATTCGAGGGCCGCGAGCGTCGATTTGGTGGGGTGCCCGCACAAGCAGCGAGTTGAACGACGCGGACCTCAGGTCCGCACTCGCTCGTCTGCTGTCGATCGCTCTGGCATGGCCGGGCATCCTGGTGAAGATTCGGGGGCATGAGCCAGGTACCTGCGACGCCAAGCCGGGCGATGTCGCCCGTCGATCATCGAAATCCACTCAGCGTTCCGCTCACAGGTCGCAACGTCGAGCTGTCGAGGTTGACGGCCGCGTTGCAGAACGCCGAGTCGGGGCATGGCGGCACGGTCATCGTCGCCGGCGAGAGTGGTATCGGCAAGACGCGTCTCGCCACGGCGCTCGTGGACATCGCGACGAAGCGGAACTTCGTCGTCGCTGTCGGCCGCGCCTACCCGGTCGAGCGCGGCGTACCATACGCCGTCGTCTCCGATGCGCTGCTCCCGCTGCTGCGGGCGATCGATTCCTCCGCGCTGTCGCTTCTGACGCGCGGCGGCAACGCCGAGCTGGTGCAGCTCTTTCCGGCGCTGGCGAGCGGCGAACGGCCGCCTAACGCGGGCGGCGTGCGGGGCGAGCCGTCGGAGCTGCGCGCTCGGCTGCTATGGAATTTCACACAGTTTCTCTCGCGGTTCGCCGCGAAGCGGCCGCTGCTGCTCGTGCTCGAGAATCTGCAGTGGGCCGACAGCTCATCGCTGGAGCTGTTGCATTTCACGGCGCGACAGGTGGTGGGCGATCGCATTCTCATCCTCGGCACGTACAACGACGCCGATCCGAGCGCCGAACCGCAGTCGACGCTGCGCAGCCTCGAGACATCGCTCGTCAGGCTCGGCGTCGCTCAGAATCTGCACCTGCCGTCGCTGGATCTCGCGGCGACGAAGGAGCTCGTCGGCCACGCTCTGGGCGACGCGGCGGCACGCGAGCTCGCCGAGTCGATCCAACAGCGCACCCGTGGGAATCCGTTCTTCGTCGAGGAGACGCTCAAGGCGCTCGCTGACGCGACCGCCACCAAGGGTCGCGCGCCCACGGCGCAGGACCTGGTCGCCCTACGCATGCCGCAGACGATCCGCGATGTCGTCGTGGCGCGACTCGGGCAATTGTCTGCCGACGCGCGTCGCCTCGCCGATCTCGCGGCCGTTATCGGAACGCGATCGTCGCACGACGCACTCGCGTTCGTGAGCGGATTGCCGGAAGAGACGCTGCTGGCTGCGCTCGACGAGCTGCGTCAGGCGAGAGTCGTCGATGAGCGGAGCGAGGGGGGTGAGATTCTGTACGACTTCACGCATCCCCTCCTGCAAGAGGCGCTGTACGCCGAGCTGGGATTGGCCCGTGCTCGGGCGCTCCACGCGAGCATCGCCGAATCGATGGAGGCGTATTACGGCCCAGCGGCGAAAGCGCACGCCGACGAGCTGGCGTTTCATTATCTCCGCGCGGATGCGCGCCGCCTCGCGGAGAAGGCCGTGCAGTATCTCCAGACTGCGGGGCGGGACGCCATGGCGAAGCACGCCAATCGCGAAGCGGCGGACTACCTCGCGGCGGCGCTCGAGCAACTCGGCCGGATCGACAAGCCTAACGAGGAGCGGGCGATCGAGATCGCCCACGATCTGGCGCGCGCGCGTCAGCGGCTGGGCGAATACAAGCAGTCGTTGGCGCTCTGGCAGCGGGCCGCGGATGACGCGGAGCGTCGCGGCTTGCATTCGAGGCTCGCCCATATCCGCCGCAACATGGGGATGGCCTCCTTCTGGAGCGGGGATCACGACGAGGCGCTGCGACAGTATGATCTCGCCATCGGCGCGGCGACCGCGGCGCGCGAGCCGTCGCTGGAAGCGCGAACGCTCGTCGCCAAGGGCATGTGCCTGCAAGGTCTCGGCAAGCGGGAAGAGGCGGAGCGTGCAGTTCAGTGCGCACTCGAGATCGCCGAGCGCCTCGGCGATGCGGCGTTGCTGGCGCGGGTGCATCGGGCGCTGCTGCTCCTCTACGTCTGGACGGGGCCGCCGCAACTGGCTCGCCGACATGGCGCGCAGGCGATCACACTCGCGGAGCAATCGGGCGAGCGCGGTGTGGCGTGGTCATCGCACTGGGCGCTTGCGATGCTCGGCGGCCTGACGGCGAGCGTCCCGGAGATCACGCATCACCTCGCGGAGGCGCAGCGATTGGCGGAGGAGCTCCGATCGCCGCTGTTGCGCGCCTGGACGGCCGAAGTGGCAATCGAGTACTACGCCGGGATCGGGGAATGGGAACAGGCCGTGACGCTGGCGGAGCGCACGCTCGAGGTGGCGCGCTCGTTAGGCCAGAATACGCTCATTCCGCGACTCCTCGTATGGCTGGGCCTCCTCTACTTCGGACGGGGAAACGTCGAGCGTGGCAAGGAGTGCGTCGACGAAGCGTGGGAGCTTTCCGGTGCTGGCCCGGCGCCGGCGGCCGGCTCGGCCAACGACGTGCATTCGATCGTGCCGGCGCACACCGGTCGCGCGGCGTACCACCTCACGATGCAGGATTATGAGGAGGCGATCCGGGTGGGTGAACGTGGCCTGGAGGTCGCCGACGCGTCGGGGTATGTCGTGTGGGCCGTCCATCGACTGATGCCGGTGATCGCGGAAGCGGCGCTCTGGAAGAGCGACCATGAACGCGCGCAACGGGTGAGCAAGAGACTCCGGCGGGACTCGCTTCGCCTCGAGAATCGTCTGGGCCTGGCGTGGGCAGATGCCTCGGATGCACTCGTCGAGCTGTTGCAGGGCAACAAGGGGAAATCGGTCGAGATGTTGCGGGGGGTGGCCGAGCGACTCGAGGCCATTCCCTATGTGCCGGATGCCGCACGCGTGCGCCGTCAATTGGCGCGGGCCCTCTCGGAGACGGGCGATCGCGAGGGCGCGATGCGCGAGCTCCGGAGTGCGCATGCCGTCTTCGCTCGTCTCGGCGCCGAGCCAGAGCTCCGCGCGACACGGGATCAGTTGCGGGAGTTGGGCGCGCGGCCTCCCGTGCGATCGCTTTCGGCAGGTGCCGCGGGCCTAACGGGCCGAGAAGTGGAGATCGTGCGCCTCGTTGCGAACCGCCGGTCGAACAAGGAAATTGGCGCGGCGCTCGACATCTCGGCGCGCACGGTGAGCACGCATCTCTCGAATGTGTTTGCTAAACTCGGCGTGGCATCGCGGGGCGAGCTCGCGGATTTCGCGCGCGAGGCGGGGCTATTAAACGATACGTGAGAGAAGCAGGACATCGCTCCTCTCACGCACCGTAGCGCTACCGCACCCCCACAGCACGGCAGCGTGTTTCGAGCGAAGCTCGCAACACGCTGCCGTGCTGCGGGCTGGCTCGCTGTCGCTCGCCAAAGCTTACCTGGTGTCGCGCGGGCTTTGCCCGCGCTCCTGACTCTTTCTCCGTTTGTTGTTCGTCGCCCTTGCTACCTGTCTCGCGCGATACTCATCTGCGCCCCATCGCCCGTCGCCCGTCGCCCTCACCCTTTCAGCAGTCTCACATGTCCCGAGCCGCTTTCGATGCGGATCTGGCCGTGGCCGGTGCCGATGCGGCCTATCATGTGACGCTGTTCGTAGCGGGTGACCTGCACGGCGAAGTCGGTGTCGATTCCGCCGCTGCCGGTTTCGACATCCACCTCGGCATTCGTCGATGACGGGAGACGCACCGTGACGCCGCCGGAGCCGGCTTCGACTTTGAGATTCTCGATCGCCGAGAGAAGCTCCAACTCTGTTCCGCCGCTGCCGGCGTCGACGCTGACGCGCGGGGCGCGGACGCGACCGAGACGGACGCCACCCGAGCCCACATCCGCTTTCAGTTCGCCGACGTCGATGTCGCCGCCGCTGATGGAGCCCGAACCGGTATCCATTCGCAAACTCTCACCATGCACGCCGGAGATCGTGACCGAGCCGGAGCCCGTGTCGAGATCGACGGTGCCTTCGACGTCGGTGACGGAGACACTGCCGGAGCCCGTATCGAGCGACAGATGACCACGCGTGCGCTCGGCGGTGATCGACGAGGCCGCGACTTCCACGGCGAGGTCGGCGTCGACCATCGTTATGCGCGCGTCGCCGACGGCGTTGCGGAGGACGATTCGCTGGCCTCGTGGAACCAGGACGCGGATATCGGCGTAGGCTTCCAGCCCCGATCCCGAGCTGCTGATCTCGACGCGATTGCGCTCGCGATCCGAATCGTTGTGCGACCGATGTTCGTCGCGGGACGGCAGATTGCCCCAGGTGCCGTCATCGCGCACGTCGATATTCGTCCGTGAGCCGCGTTCGAGCTCAGGATAGACGATGTGGTCGGATGGATAGACGATGCGAAGCGCATCGTAGCCAGCGACGTTCCCCTGCTCGACGCGGAGCCGATCGCCGTCACGGCCTCCGCGGGTGACTTCGACGACGACGTCGGAGCCGCTGCCCGATTCGACCCGCAGCTTACCGGCGAGATTATAGATGGCGACGCGGTCGGCCGAGAGAACGTGCCGCTCCGTTTGCGCTTTCGCGCGCGGCGCGAAGAGCGCCAGACACACGGTTGCAGACGACACGACGAGGGCGGTTGTGCGACGAATGCGCATTGGCACTGGACGAAGGGGCATAACGGCAATCACCACCAACGTCGAGTCAGACAGCGGAATCGCGATAACGGTTGGAAGGTGGGTTCAGTCCACGTTCTCGATAGCCCAGGTCCAGTACACGACGTCTTCGGGACTCATGTTGCCGCGTGGTGTGATCCGCGCATCCTGGTAGCCGTACTGGCCGATATCGAGGAGATACTGGGCGCGCGACGTGAGGGTGCCGCGACAGACGCGGTCATCGCTTGGTGGACCGTCCAACTCCCCTTGAAGGCGCGTCAGCAATTCGCCGGCAACATGAGGGGGAATGCGGTGCCGCTCCGAGGGGTACACGAATGCGAACAGGACAAGGTTGAGGAGCAGCAGCTGCCATTGCTTATCGAAGCGCTGCATCAACCTCGCCCAGTCGATGCTCTCGGCGCAGGTGCGGAAGATGTGCATGACGTCGGCGCCATCGTAGCGTTCACGCTCCATGACGAACGACTTCTGCCAGACGAGCTCCTCGACTGGCGCGATCTTCACCGGCATCCCGAGCACTTCGGCCTCGACTGCGTTCTCGAACCAGAGGTCGTCGACGCGGCAGACGCCGTTTCCAGAGCTGAAGACGAGATCCACGTGATCTCCGCCCTGCCGTGCCTTGGCAAGCCAGTGCGGAAAGGTGATCTGCGTCCAGTACCCGGCGAGCGCGAGCGCCTCGAGCGCTTTGTCGATATCCGAACGTTTGACGAAGAGATCGAAGTCCTTCGTCTCACGAATGATCCCAGTGTAATGCAGGATGGCGTGCGAACCGCCAACCAGAAATGGCACGCGCGCATCGCTCAGAACGTGCAGCGTGCGGCGGTAGAAGGTGTTGGTATCGCGTCCCGGATCGTCGAAGGTGAGCTGATAGGCCATACTCGACAGGAGTGCAATTCCGAGGCTAGGCGCGGCTCGCCGATGCGCTGGCCCGAATCTGTCGGTAGGTGATCGTATCAGGCGGAGAGGAGGAGAACGACATGGCAATGGGAGCGGACGTCGTGCGCATCGCGGCAGTGAGCGACATCCATTATTCAAAGGATTCGCACGGTGTGCTGCAGCCGTTGTTCGCGCAGATCACCGAGAGCGCGGACGTCCTCGTCATTGCCGGGGATCTCACGGACTATGGCCTCGCCGACGAGGCGAAGGTGCTCGCGCGCGATCTCACAACGACAGTCAAGATTCCCGTGGTCGCCGTGCTCGGGAACCACGACTATGAATCAGGCCAGGAAGTCGAGTTGGTGAAGATCCTCGCCGATGCCGGCGTGAAAATGCTCGACGGCGACACGTTCGAGACGCACGGTGTCGGCTTCGCCGGGGTACGCGGGTTCTGCGGTGGATTCGGGCGCGGCGCATTGGGGGCGTGGGGCGAGCCGATCATCAAGCAATTCGTCCATGAGGCGGTGAACGAAGCGTTGAAGCTGGAGGCAGCACTGGCGCGACTCCACACCGAGAACCGCATCGCCGTGCTGCACTATGCACCAATCCGTGACACAGTCGAAGGAGAGCCGATGGACATCTATCCATTTCTCGGCTCGAGCCGGTTGGAGGAGCCGCTGACCCGCTTCGATGTGAAAGCAGTGTTCCACGGTCATGCGCACAAGGGCAAACCGGAGGGCACGACATCGAAAGGCATTCCCGTATTCAACGTCGCGCATCCGGTACTGAAGGCGTGCTATCCGGACCGGCCACCCTTCCGCCTATTCGAGGTGCGAACGGCGCCTGTGGGCGACGACGGCGTGATGCCGATTTCGGATCGGCGTCAGCATGGCCGGCGCAGCAGTGATCGCGCGGCCAGCGCTCAGGCGGTCGGGGAGAATCCGTCGCCGAGCTGATGAGTTATTGGCGCTCCGAAAACGGGCCCTCAGACCGCCGATGACTCCAGGTGGCAGCAGGCATGAATTGCTTGAGGCGCGGAAACGGCCGGACATGGCGCGGACACTTCGCGGGTCTGCTCCGTGATCGGCACGACTCCTTGTGCCACGAGCCCTGATCTCTTTGACAGAAGCACTCACGTCGGCGTCAGCGCCCCCTGTCCTCTGTGGTTTAGTTCATTTTAAACTTTCACTCTCGATTCAGCTGGCTGGCCCAGCGACCGCGAAGCGTGTGCCGTCAACAAAGAATCCCGGCTCGTGGCGAGCGGAGATGAAGCAGCACACGGAACAGATCCGCGAAGTTTCCGCGCAGTGTCCGGCAGTTTCCGCGTTTCAAGCAATTGATACATGCCGCCGCGTGGAGTCAGCGGCGGTCTGAGGGACCAAGCCCCGTTAGGCAGCGTCGCTGTCGCCGGTGTCGAGTTGTTCTTTCGGCAGCGCCGAGAGATAGAAGTTCGCGCGCGCCAGGTCGGCTTCCAGCTGTTCCGTCCGCGGGGTGTTCAGCAGGGCACGAATGGCGTCGCCGAGATCCGTGTGGCGGGGATCGTAGTCGATCTGGATCTGCAGCTTGGTGCCGCCGGTGGCCGTTGGCGCGAAGCGGATCACACCCTTGCAGTCCACGACGGAGCCGGGTACGGCGCGCCAGGCGAGCACCACGTTAGGCACGTACTTCGTGACTTCGGCGTCCCACGCCAGCACGTCGCCTCCTGGCGTCGTCACTTCCCAACGCGACCGGCCATCCTGATAGTCGGTGACGCTATGGAGCGACTGCACGACGCGTGGAAAGTTCTCGAAGTCGCGGCAGAACTCGAACACATCGTGTACGGGGCGATCGACTTCGATTGTCTTGCGGAGGTGGACGCGCCGCCGTGCGGCACCGAGGCGTAAGAGTCGTCGCGTGAGCGCCGGCACAAATGCGGCGCTGAGAAACGCGGTGCCGAGCAGCCGCGTTGCTACGCGCTGCGCCCGACTGCCTCCACCGTAACCGAGCAGCATCCCAGCGAGCGTCGCCTCGACAACCTGCTCGCTACCGAGCGTTCCTTTCTTCATGGTCGTGCCCACGATTCTGTCGTTCACCCTTTGTGCAGCCACTTACCCCTTAAGCGCAAGCCGAGTGCCCGAACGGCCGAGCGCGCCACTACGGCGCCAGAGAAATCAGTCGTTGTGACGCATCAGGAATCGCTCGAGGCCGTCCAGCGCCTGCGGCATGTTGAGGCGCCCGTAACCGATCCGAAAATGATTGTTTCCGTGCTCGAAATAGGAACCGGGCAGAAGGAGCACACCCTCCGTCTCCACGAGCTCGGCGCAAAAACGATCGATCGCGTTGGGTTCGTGGCTGCGGAGGCGGGGGAAGGCAACGCTGCCCCCGCGCGGGGGAACCCACTCGAACCGCTCGTCGTAGCTGCGAAAGAAATCCTTCAACAGAAGCAGATTCCCAGCGATGATCGCTTGGCTTCGCTGGATAACGGGATCTCGCGCACGCAACGCAATGAGGGCGAGAACTTCACTCGGCGCGCTGCCGCAGATCGTCGTGTAGTCCTTGAGTCGAGCAACGCGCAGGCGGAGGTCGTCGTCGTGCGTCGCGATCCATCCTACACGAAGGCCGGCGAGCGCAAACGACTTGGACATCACGCCGAGGCTGACGGTGCGCTGGCCCTCGTCCACCCCCGCCGGCAGACGCTGGGCGGCGTCGAGCTCGAGATAGCGGTAGACCTCGTCTGAGAAAAAGGTGATCCCGCGTTTCTCGCACTCACTCGCGAGGCGCGTGAAGTCCTCGACGGAGGCAAGGGCGCCAGTTGGGCTGTGGGGGAAATTGACGACGACGAGGCGGGTGTTGGGCTTAATTGCGGCGACGAGCGCTTCGGGATCGACGCTCCAGGTGCGTGGATCGAGCGGCACGAGTGTCACGGATGCGCCAATGGAGCGCGCTACCTCGTACAGCGATTGATACGCCGGCCACAGCACCACGGCGTGATCGCCGGCGGAGAGCGTGGCGTGCATCGTGAGGAAGATGGCCTCCTCGGCACCCACGAAGGTCACGATGTCGTCCGCCTGGGCAGACGTATACAGGCTGGCGATCTCGCGGCGGAGCAGCGGGTGACCTAACGACTCGGTGTAGCCGAGGCGCAGGTTGGCCCAGAGCGCCTGGGTCTCGTCGTCGGCGAGCGCCAACAGCTCGCCAAGGGGCATCGGCTCGACGTCGGACGCGCAGAGCAGGTGTCGAACGTGAAACTCCCAGCGCGCGAAGTAGCGCTCGAGAGTGAAATCGGCGATCTGCATGGTCTCAGGCCGGATGCTCGATGCCGAGGACGACGCGAACGGTGTCGCGAGCGATGAGCAACTCCTCATCGGTGGGGATTACCCACACCTCGATGCGCGAGCCCTGACGGTCGATCCGTCCTTCCTTGCCGTTCACCATCTCCGCGTTCCGCGCCTCGTCGATCTCGATGCCCATCCACTGCAGACCGTTGCAGATGCGCGCCCGCACGGCGCTGGCGTTCTCGCCGATGCCACCGGCGAAGATGAGCGCGTCGGCGCCGTTCATCGCGGCGAGGTACGCGCCGATGTACTTGCGGGCGCGGTAGGCGAACAGATCGATCGCGAGCCGCGCGCGCCGATCCCCATGCTCCGCTTCCTCGGCGAGCAGCTCACGCATGTCGTTGGTGAGGCCGGATACCCCGAGGAGGCCCGATTGCTTGTTGAGAATTCCCTCAACCTCGGGTGATGAATACCCCTCCTTCGACGCGACGTGATCGAGGATCGCCGGATCGAGGTCGCCGGAGCGCGTGCCCATTACGAGCCCCTCGAGCGGCGTGAATCCCATCGACGTGTCGACCGAGGAACCGGCGTCGATCGCGCACGCCGAACATCCGTTGCCGAGGTGCAGCGCGATGATCTTCGTCTGCTCGCGGGTGCGGCCGGTGTGGGTGCGATAGCGATAGGCGATGTAGCGATACGAGGTACCGTGAAAGCCGTAGCGACGTACGCGATGACGTCGGTACCACTGATACGGCAGCGCGTAGAGGTAAGCGTGGTCGGGGAGCGTATGATGGAAGGAGGTGTCGAAGACGGCGACCTGCGGAATGCCGGGGCCGAGGGCGGCGCGCGCCGCCTGAATGCCTTTGAGATTGTTCGGATTGTGAAGCGGGGCGAGCTCGATGGTGTCCTCGATGCCCCGCAAGACTTCGTCGTCGATGCGCACGGAGCGCCAGAAGCGCTCGCCGCCATGGGTCACGCGATGTCCCACGGCTTCGATCTCCGCGATGCTGGAGATCGGAACCGTCGACGCGTCGCTGGCGATCCAGCTTAGAAGATGCTCAATGGCGGCGCGGTGGTCGCGTAAGGGTGCCGTGCCGCGCACGCTCGGTCCGGTTGCCGATGACACGGAGAAGATGGTCTCGCCGCCGATGCGCTCGTACTGCCCGCGCGCCAACCGCTCGTCGGTGCCCTTCGTCATCCGATCCGCATCGGTACGGACGAGCTGAAATTTGAGCGTCGACGAGCCCGCGTTCAGCACGAGGACGTTCATCAGGCACCGTTCGAAAGACGCGCGAAGGCCGTGCGCGCACGATCGAGCGCGTCCTGTGCCGTGTCGCCATACGCAGAGATGTGGCCCATCTTCCGGCCGGGACGTGCGACGCGCTTGCCGTAGAGATGGAGGCGCGTGAGCGGCTCGGCGAGTACGGCGTCAAAGCGCGGCGCCGCGCCGTCGTTCCAGAGATCGCCGAAGAGGTTCACGATGGCCGCGGGCCGAACCACCGACGTCTCGCCGAGGGGGAGGTTGCAAACCGCGCGAACGAGCTGCTCGAACTGGCTGGTGGGGCAGGCGAGCTCCGTCTCGTGAAAGGAGTTGTGTGGACGCGGCGCGAGCTCGTTGACGAGCAGCTCTGCCTGCGCCGTGAGAAACATCTCGACGGCCAGAAGTCCTTCCAGCTCGATGGCATCGGCGATTCCGTGCGCGAGCTCGATCGCTTGCTCGACGAGCGTTTGCGGCAGCGGTGCCGGTAGTACCGACCAGGCGAGCACCTGCCGTTCATGGAAGTTGAGCGCCGGTGGGTAGACCGCGGTCGATCCGTTAGGCGAACGTGCGATCATCACCGAAAGCTCCGACTCGAGCTCGAGCGCCTGCTCGGCGACGGCAGGTCGAGTAGCGGCCCGGTCGCCGGTGAGGCTGGACCAGGCGGTATCGGCGTCGGCACCTAACGCGAGGCGTACCTGGCTCCGACCGTCGTAGCCGCCGCGCGTCGCCTTGACGACGAGGGCGCCGAGGCGGTCGGCGGCGCGTCTCAGCTGCGACGCGTCGGCGACGTCGTCGTACGGTCCGACAGGGAAGCCGTGCTGCGTGAGCCAGCGTTTCTGCAGCGCGCGATCCTGGATGATCCCGACCAGCCGTGACGAAGGCCTCACCGGCGCGTGGCGCGCGGCCGCATCGAGACTTGCCGTCGCGATCTGCTCGATCTCGAGCGTGACGACGTTGCAATTCCGTGCGAGATCCGCGGCTGCCTCCGCGTCGTCGAAGCGCGCAGAGACGACACGGTCGACCACCCCACGCGCCGCACACTGCGGATCGGGATCGAGAACGTGCACGTCGTAGCCCAGCGTGCGAGCGGCCATCGCGGTCATTCGGCCCAACTGGCCACCACCGAGTATGCCGATCGTCGCGCCAGGAAGAATTGAGGAAACGCTCAAGTTAGCCATTGAATCGTGAGAGGTCCGTCTCGCGCATCACGTCGGCGGTGCGACGGGCGCGCCAGTCCCGGAGTCGCTCCCGAAGCTCGGGACGCGTCGCGGAGACGATCGAGGTCGCGAGGATTGCGGCATTCACGGCGCCGGGCTCGCCGATGGCGAGGGTGCCGACCGGAATGCCCTTCGGCATTTGCACGATGGAGAGCAGCGAGTCGAGTCCATTGAGAAGCGTCGCTGGAATCGGCACGCCGAGTACGGGAAGCACGGTTTTCGCCGCGACCATGCCGGGCAGGTGTGCCGCGCCACCCGCGGCGGCGATGATCACCTCGATGCCTCGCGACTCCGCGGTGGACGCGTACTCGAACATCCAATCGGGAGTGCGATGCGCGGAAACGACCCGCACCTCGTGAGCCACTTCGAGCTCGCGCAGCAGATCGATGCCGGGCTGCAGGTGTTTGAGGTCCGACTTGCTGCCCATGACGACGCCAACCCATGACGTCGAGCCGGCGGCCGCCGAGGTGGCACTACGCTTCGCTGCTCGAGTGGGCGTCATCGTGTGGCGTCTTGGCGGGCGGTTGTCGCGTCGTCGCTCGCGACGAAGGATCAGTCGTTCGAGTAGCGTCGTCAACCGTCTTAACGCGGAGGGCGCAGAGACCCGAAAAAGAAAGCGGCCACGGCGCGATACGCGCCGTGGCCGCTTTGCCCAGCTCCCCGAGTAGGACTCGAACCTACGACCACTCGATTAACAGTCGAGCGCTCTACCAACTGAGCTATCGGGGAATGAATTGACGGAGAGACTCGAAAAATAGCCGCGACATGCATCAAGTCAAAGCGTGGCGAGCGACGGTGCCCTTGCCGTCGCGGGCGACTCGCTCCCGTAGGCTCCGGCGTCACGCAAAACGGTGCGCAGCCAGCGGCCGGTATGAGAGTGCTCGTTCTTCGCCACGTCTTCAGGGCGGCCGCTGGCGACCAATTCGCCGCCGCGATCTCCGGCTTCGGGACCGAGATCGATGATCCAGTCCGCAAGCTTGATGACATCCAGGTTGTGCTCGATCAGCAGGAGCGTGTGGCCCGCGTCGACGAGCCGATCGAACACCTGCGCCAAACGGCGAATGTCCTCGAGGTGCAACCCCGTAGTGGGCTCGTCCATGATGTAGAGCTTCTTCCCGCTTTTCTTTCCAGCGAGTGCCAGCTCGCGCGCGATCTTGAGTCTCTGCGCCTCGCCGCCGGAGAGCGTCGTCGCCGGTTGACCGAGTCGCAAATAGCCGAGTCCCACCTGCTGCAGCTGCCAGAGTGCCTGGCCGAGCTTCTCCTCGCGCGGAAAGGCGCGAATCGCTTCGTCCACCGTGAGCTCGAGAACGTCGTAAATGCTGCGACCATTCACTCGCACGTCGAGGACTTCCGGTTTGAATCGCTTGCCACCGCAGTCGTCGCATGGCACGTACACGTCCGCCATGAAGACCATCTCGACCTCGAGATAGCCGGCCCCCTCGCACGTCTCGCAGCGTCCGCCGGCGACGTTGAAGCTGAAAGTTCCGGCCGTGTAGCCGCGTTGCCGGCTGAGCGGTGCATCGGCGAAGATACGCCTGATCTCGTCGAACGCCTTCACGTAGGTGACGGGATTCGAGCGGGGCGACTTTCCGATCGGGCTCTGATCGATCATCACGACATCGTCGAGCGCCTCGACGCCGGTGATGTCGTCGAACGCACCGACTGCTTCGCCGAGATGCTGCTTCGCGCTGTGCTCTCCATGGAGCCGCAATTCCAGCGCGCGCATCAAGACGTCGTGGACGAGCGTGCTCTTGCCCGAGCCCGACACGCCCGTGACGCAGGTGACGGTGCCTAACGGGATGCGGATGTCGACGCCCTTGAGATTGTGCTCGCGCGCGCCGGTGAGCGTGAGCCAGCGAGGGCCGACGCGACGCCGGCGCGTCGGCAGCGGGATCTCGCGCTTACCGGTGAGATACGCACCCGTGAGCGGGCTCTCGGCAACCCGCGAGATCGGTCCCGCGAACACAACCTGCCCACCGCGCTCACCGCTCGCCGGGCCGAGCTCCACCATGTAGTCCGCCGATCGGATCGTCTCCGGATCGTGCTCGACGACGAGCACCGTATTACCGGCGTCGCGCAGCCGGTGGAGCAACCGCAACAATCGATCGGTATCGCGAGGGTGCAGTCCAATCGACGGCTCGTCGAGCACGTAGAGCGTGTCCACGAGCTGGGAGCCGAGGGAATTGGCGAGCCCGATTCGTTGCGATTCCCCACCGGAAAGCGTGCGTGTCGCCCGATTGAGCGTCAAATAATTGAGCCCGACGTCGCAGAGGAACTGCACGCGGTCGCGCGCTTCCTTCAGAATATGCGCGGCGACCTGCCGCTCGAACTCGGTCAGCGTGAGCGAGGACAGCCACTGCAGCAATCGATCGACGGGCAGCTCGCTGACTTCGGCAATGTGCCGGCCATCGATGCGGACCTGACGCGATTCGGGCTGGAGCTTTGCGCCACCGCAGTCCGGGCAGGTGCGCGCGCTCTGATACTGGCGAAGAAAAACGCGGATGTACTGTTTGTAGCGCTTCTCCTCGAGATCGACGAGAAAGGGGAAGATCCCTTTGTAGCCGCGCGCTCTGGCGTGTAGCAACTTCTCACGATGTGCTTTGGTGAGCTTGCTCCACGGTACGTCGCTGGGGATGCGCTCGCGCTTGGCGAACTCGATGAGCGCGCGGCGCTTGTTCTCATACCGTGGCATGCGCCAGGGATCGATCGCTCCATCGCGGAGCGAGCGATCGGGGTAGGGAACGATCAGCGCTTCGTCGTACTCCAGGGTGGCGCCGAATCCGTTGCAGCGCTTGCACGCTCCGCGCGGACTGTTGAACGAGAAGAGCTGCGGCGTTGGCGAAGGTGCGCGCGTTCCGTCGTTGGCACACTCGAAGCGCTCGGTGAAGCGCCAGCGAGCGGCGGGTTGCGGAAAACGAGGCGACGCGACCGCCTCGGTGAAGAGGACGATGCAGTCGCCGTCGCCTTCGCGAAAGGCGGTCCCGATAGCATCGGCCAGCCGGCCGCGAGACTCCTCGGCAACCGACAGTCGATCGACGATGACCAGCACTTCCTTCGCGAACGTGACGTCGACGGCGAGCGTCGCCAGCTCATCGAGGTGCCTGACGACGCCATCGATGCTGATGCGAACGAAGCCGGCGGCGCGAAGATTGTCGACGACCACTTCGTGCGTGACTTCGTCCGACATCCGGAGCGGAAAGGCGACCGAGAAACGAGTGCCGGTCGGCAATTCGGCCACCGCATCGGCGACCGATTGCACGGTATCCGGCCGCATCTCACGGCCACAGAGTGGACAGAAAGTGCGGCCGATGCGCGCCCAGAGCAGTCGAAGGTAGTCGTAGATCTCCGTTGCCGTGCCGACCGTCGACCGTGAGGTCTTTGTCGGATTCTTCTGCTCGATGGCAACTGCCGGTGAGAGCCCGTCCACGGAATCGACGTCGGGCTTCTCCATTCGCTCGAGAAACTGGCGAGCGTACGCGGAGAGCGACTCGACATAGCGCCGCTGGCCCTCGGCGTAAATGGTATCAAAGGCCAGTGACGACTTTCCCGAGCCCGACGGGCCCGTAATGACCGTGAATGTCCGTCGGGGGATTCGAAGGTCGAAGCCCTTCAGGTTGTGCTGCCGCGCACCCCGTACGACAATGGCGTCCTTCATGGGGCGAAAGTTAACCGAAGGGCGGTGTGGTGGCTGGTGGCTGGTGGCTGGTGATTGGTGGGTGGTGGTTGGTCGTCAGCGGGGGCGGGTGAGGGCGCGAAGGAGACGTCCAATGACGAGGACGACGATCGCTCCCACCGTCGCGATCCCGATGGAGCGAAGATCCAGCTCCCCCTGCGACACCGCGCCCCATCCGACGTAAGACCCGATCAAGCCGCCTAACAAAGCGCCGCCGATGCCGAGCAGGATGGTGAAAAGACAGCCCGTCGGGTCGCGCCCGGGCATGATCCACTTCGCCAGCGATCCGGCGATGAGGCCGAGAAGAATCCAGTAGAGCCAGAGGGGCATGTGTGTGCGTTTTATGGAACGGACTGAAGCTATCGAGAGCGCGAAGGTTCCGAAGAGCGCCAAGTCCCAAAGAGCGCCTAGCGCCGTTCGGAACAACAAAAAAAGGCGGCCGGCGCTTTCGCGCCGGCCGCCTTTCCGCTCGAATGGAAATCGAGCTCAGAGCGGGGTGTTGGTCGTTGTTCGGCCTCTGGTGGTAAGTCGATAGATCCAGAGCAGCAATAGCGCGCCGAGGACCGCGAGCAGAATGCTCCAGAATGAGAATCCATTCAATCCGGTTCCCGTTACGAGATTGCCCAGGAACCCGCCGAGGAACGCACCTACGATTCCAATGAGAATCGTGACGATGATTCCGCCCGGATCCTTCCCCGGCATGATCGCCTTGGCGATCGCGCCGGCGATGAGGCCCAGTACTATCCACGCCAAGATACCCATATCGTCTCCTCCAAAATTGGGGGTATGACTGCGCCGGTGAAAAACGCAACCGATGTACCAAGAGCGGCGGATCGAGCCGAACAACAGACGAACTGAGGCGTGAACAGAACGCCTCGACTGGCTCGTTAGCTTACGGCAATGTCGTCGCCCGTTGTGGAGTACCACGAAGAGGATGCGCTCGGAAAAGCGTACGACGGTCGGCTCATGCGCCGCCTGCTTCGTTATGCGAGACCGTATACCTGGCTCGTTCTCTCGTCGCTGAGCCTGCTCGCAATCGAAGGCGTACTGCAGCTCGTCGGTCCACTGCTCACGCAGCGTGTGATCGACGTCGCATTGCCGGCCCACGATGTCGCGGCCGCAGGGCGCATGGCGGCGTTTTTCGGTGGGGCGCTCGCGCTCTCGTTCTTCGCGTCATACGGCGAGACGCTACTGACGAGTCTCCTCGGCCAGCGGGTGATGCGTGATCTGCGTCACGAATTGTTCGCACATTTGCAGGAGCTGCCCGTCACGTTCTTCGATCGCAATCCGGTTGGGCGATTGATCACGAGGGTGACGTCGGACGTCGAATCGCTGAACGACCTGTTCACGGCTGGCGTCGTTTCCGGGATGGGTGACCTGTTCACGCTGGTCGCGATCAGTGTGCTCATGATCGCGACGGATTGGCGGCTCGCGATCGCGTCCTTCGCCGTGATCCCGTTTGTGTGGATCACGTCGAGCATCTTTCAACGATCTGTACGCGCTGCCTATCGAGAGATCCGCACCCGTATCGCGCGCATCAATGCGTCGCTGCAGGAGCACATCAGCGGCATGCGCGTCGTCCAGCTGTTCGGTCGGGAGCGCGAGGAGCTGACGAAGTTCGACCGGTTGAATCGCGATCATCTCGACGCCCATCTGAAATCGATTCGCGTCTACGCGCTCTACTTCCCGGCGATCGAGATTCTGACGACGGTTGCGCTCGCGAGCTTGATCGTCGCGGGCGCACGCCGGGTCGAGATCGGGGCGCTCACCGTCGGCACGGTAGCAGCGTTTCTTCAACTCGTCAGGCGCTTCTTCGATCCACTCCAGGATCTCTCCGACAAGTACAACATGCTGCAGCAGGCAATGGCGGCATCCGAGCGCATCTTCAAGCTGCTCGACACTCCCGTAGCCGTGGGACTCGAGAATGCAGAATCGTCGCTGGTCGCCAAGGAGCAGCGCCCGGCGCAGCGGCCCGCGCTCGCCGTGACGGGGTCGAAATCATGGGCTGATGGCAGACCGAAAGTCACCGTGGAATTCCATGACGTCTGGTTCGCGTACGACATCGCTCACGTGGCACGCACCGTGGCGAGTGGGGAGTACGGGCCGGAATGGATCCTCAAGGGAGTGAGCTTTCGCGCCGAGCCCGGGCGGACGCTCGCGCTGGTTGGGCACACCGGCGCCGGCAAGACGACGATCGTGAATCTGCTGCTCCGGTTTTACGATCCGCAGCGTGGACGGATCACGGTGAACGGCGTCGACATTCGCGAGATGCCGGTTAGCGAGTTGCGCGCACTCATCGGATATGTCCAGCAGGACATCTTTCTGTTCGCCGGCGACGTCGCGAGCAACATTCGCTTGTCGAATCCGTTGAGCGACGAGCAGGTGGCCACCGCCGCGACGCGCGTCGGCGCCGACCGCATCATTCGGCGCTTCCCGGACGGCTACGCGCATGTGCTCGGCGAGCGGGGGGCATCCATCAGCGTCGGCGAGCGACAGCTTCTCTCCTTTGCCCGCGCAATCGCAGCCGACCCCGCGCTGCTGATCCTCGACGAGGCAACGAGCGCTG
>DASXPH010000087.1:0-33456 GCA_036493735.1 Gemmatimonadaceae bacterium | reverse complement strand
ATGGCGCAGGCGGGCATTCCCGCGCCGACGTCGGCGGAGAGCAGGATCGCGATCTACGACGATTTCTTCGCCGACATCGGCGACGAGCAGTCGATCGAGGCAAGCCTCTCGACGTTCAGCGCGCACGTGAAGAATCTCGCGGAGATCCTTCGCCTGGCGTCACCGGCGTCGCTGGTCCTCGTCGACGAGCTGGGGTCGGGCACTGATCCGGTGGAGGGCTCGGCGTTAGGCTGGGCGGTGCTCGAGGACCTAACGAGGCGCGGCACGATGACCATCGCCACGACCCACCTCGGCGCGCTGAAGGAGCTCGCGACCGAAGTGACGGGTGTGGTGAACGCGTCACTGCAGTTCGACGCCGAGGCGCTGGCTCCGACGTACCGGCTCATCAAGGGAATTCCCGGGCGATCGTATGGCATCTCCATCGCCCGACGGCTGGCGCTGCCTGAGGCCGTCGTCGCGCGCGCCGAAGAGCGACTGCCGCAGCAGGAGCGCGATGCGGCGGCGCTGATTGAGCAATTGGAGCAGCGCGCCGAGGCACTCACGACGCAAGAGCAGGAGACCGCGGCCGTGCTCGAGGATGCGCGGCGGCGAATGGCCGATGTCGCGCGGCGCGAACGCAATGTGCGGGAGCGCGAACGGCACGCCGAACGCGAATCGCGGCAGGAAGCGCGACGGTATCTGCTCGACGCGCGCCAGGAGATCGAACGGACTATCCGGCAGCTCAAGCGGACCGAGAGCGAAGCGTTGGAGGAGGCGGGTCGCGAGGCGCGGCAGCGCGCGGAGCAGCTCGCGGCAAAGCAGGCTTCGGAGCTGGAGCGGCTGGAGCGCGAGGAGACGAACGTCGCGCGGCGCGAGACGGCGACGCGGCCGACGCCTCCGCGCGGCGCAACGCGCGAGATCAGCACCGGTAGCTGGGTGGATGTCGCCACGCTCGGCGGTAAGGCGGGGCGCGTCGTGGAGCTGCGGGAGGGCAGCGCCGTCGTAACCGTCGGGGCGATCAAGATGACCGTTCCCCTGGCGGCGCTCACGCCAACCGAGACGCCCCCAACCGAAGTGGCCGTGGCATGGACCGCCGATCTGCCGGAGATGAGCGTGGCGAGCGAGATCGATCTCCGCGGCATGCGCGTGGACGAGGCCGAAGCAGCCGTAATGCAGGCCCTGGACGCGGCGGTGCGCGCCGATCTGCGTTCCCTGCGTATCATTCACGGGAAGGGAACGGGCGCGCTGCGCGAGCGCGTCGGCGAAATGCTCACGAAGGACACGCGTGTGAAACACTTCCGCATCGGCGCCTGGAACGAAGGCGGCGCCGGTGTCACGGTTGCCGAGCTCTGATGATTCCCGACGAAGTGGTCGATCGCGTTCGAGATGAAGCGGACATCGTCGAGATCATCGGCGAGTTCGTGAAGTTGAAGCGCGTGGGAACGAGCTTTCGGGGGCCCTGTCCCTTTCATCACGGAAAGCACGACAACTTTTCCGTGTTGCCACGCGGGACGTTCATGTGTTTTGTGTGCGGCGAGAAGGGAAACGTTTTTGGTTTTGTCCAAAAACACCTCGGCCTCGACTTCGTCGAGGCCGTAAAATGGATTGGCAACAAGATCGGCGTCGAAGTGCGCGAGGTCTCGCGGCAGCAGGAGGGCCCCGATCCACGCGAGCCGTTGTACGAGGTGAACGCCGCCGCGGCGGAATTCTTTCGACGGCAGCTCTGGAAAGAAAACGGCGGCGCGTCAGCTCGATCCTATCTCACAGGACGAGGCGTCGTCGAGGAAGATGCGGAGCGCTTCACCCTCGGCTTCGCGCCGCGGGACGGAACGCCGTTGCGCGAGTATCTCAATACGCTGGGCTTCGACGACGAGCGTCAGCTCGCGGCGGGGATGCTCGTTAGGCGAGAGGGAAGCGACGACCTCCGCGTCCGCTTTCGCCAGCGCCTCATGTTCCCCATCTACGATCTGCGGGAGCGTGTGGTCGGATTCGGCGGCCGCGTGCTCGGCGAGGGCGAGCCGAAGTATCTCAACTCCTCGGAGTCCGAGATCTTCTCCAAGCGCCGCCTGCTTTACGGGCTGAATTGGGCCAAGCAGGGGATTCGCCGCGTGGACCGCGTGTTGCTCGTGGAGGGCTACTTCGATCTGATTCGCCTGGTGCTCGCGGGCATCGACGAAGTCGTGGCGCCACTGGGTACCGCCCTCACCGAGGCGCAGGCTTCATTGCTTCGGAAGTACACGAAGAACGTCTTTCTTCTCTACGACAGCGACGCCGCTGGCCAGAAGGCGACCTTTCGCGCGGGCGATGAGCTTTTGCGAAATGGGGTCAGTGTGCGCGTCGTCACATTACCGGATGGGGAAGACCCCGACTCTTTCGTCGCGAGTCAGGGCCAGGAAGGGCTCGAGCGAGAGATCGCGCAGTCGATCGACATCTTCGATCGGAAGATTCAGATTCTCCAGCGCGGAGGCTGGTTCTCCGACTTGCGTCGCAAACGTCAGGCGCTCGACAAGTTGCTCCCGACTATTCGCGCCGCCAACGACCGCATCATGCGAGATCTATATATTGCTCGAACGAGTGAAGTCGCTGGTGTGTCGCGTGAGCTCCTCGAGCGAGAATTGGAACAACCTCATCCCCAAGAGGCGTCGAGTAGTACAGAACCGGCACGTCCCTCGCCGCCACGAGTGCGGCGGAGCGAGCGCCGGACGAACCGGAATGCATCGGGCGCTCGTGCCGAGCGGGAGCTGCTGCGCGTGATGTTGCACGACCGGCGTTACGTCGAGCTCGTGGCCGAGCGGCTCGGGGCGGAGAGCTTTACGGACGCGGCGTATCGCGAGATCTTCACCGAGCTGGTTGCTTCGGGCCCTGAGGCTACCGTCGGCGAGATTGCCGGTGCGTTCGACGAAGAGGCAATCGAGGTGCTCGAGGAACTGTTGGCGGAGAGCGGCGGCCTGGATCGCGCGAGCGAGACGGTCGAGGGGAGCATCAACACGATGGCGGCGCGCGAGCTCCACGCGCGGCTCGAGCAGATCGATCGCGAGATGCCGCTCGCGGCAACTGACGAGAAGGACGATCTCATTCGGGAGAAGGAGCAACTTTTGCGGCAGATAAGGGCGCTCGGTCGCGGGCGCTTCAAAATGTTTCGTGCATCGACTACTTGAACCGTGGGAGGCGGAGTGCATCAAGACGTAGCGGCGTTGCTCGCGGTGCAAACCGACGACATCGAGATTATCGGGTTGGAGGATCGACTCGCGGCCCTGCTGCCGCGACTGGAGGCAATGGCGAAAGAGCAGGAGCGTGCTGCCTCCGCGTTGGAACAGGCTCGTCAGGCAGTGGATACGGAAGAGCGGCGACAGCGCGACGTGCGCGGGCGTCTCGACCAATTCCATCAGCTCGAGGAGCGGAACCAGGCGCAGCTCAATGCGGTGACGAGCGCGCGTGAGGCGACCGCCGCGACCGCCCAGCTCGATCAGGCGCGGAAGATGATCGGCGAAGCGCAGCGCGAGCTGGATGGTATCTCGCATCGTTTGTCCGACCTCCGGCATGACGTCACGGACCGCGATCATGCGCTGCGGGACGTGGAGAAGGCGCAGCAGGAGCTGCGTGCGTCGCTGGATACCGATCGCGCGGCGATCGAGGGCGAGCTGGCGCAATTGCGCGCCCGGCGCGACGACCGCGCGCGACATGTTCCCAGAAACCTGCTCGCCAAGTACGATCGCATCCGGTCGCGCAAGCGTGTGCACGCGGTCTTTCCGCTGCGTGGCAACTCCTGCGCGAACTGCGATACGGTGATTCCGCTGCAGCGACGGAGCGGGATGGTCGGCAGCGGCGCGACGGAGATCTGCGAAGGGTGCGGCGTGCTCCTCTACGCGGGCGAATGATGCTTGTAGGGGAAGGGGGGCGTTCGTAGCTTTCGCGACGTGACTGCACCCGTCGCGCGCGTGCGCCCGAAGCATCGCTGGACCATTCCGGAGCCTCCGGATCCGGAGGCAGTCGCGCGACTCCAGCGTGAGCTGCATCTGCCGGAGCCGCTCTGCCGATTGCTCGCCACCCGCGGGCTCGCGGACATCGACGGCGCGAAGGTCTATCTGAGGCCGCGGCTCGATCAGCTCCATGACCCGTGCCTGATGCTCGACCTGGATCGTGCCGCCGAGCGCATCGGCCAGGCGATCGATCGGGGCGAGACGATTCTCGTTCACGGGGACTACGACGTCGACGGCATGTCGTCGACGACGTTGTTGACCCGAACGGTGCGCATGCTCGGTGGCACGGTCGTTCCGTTCATCCCGCGGCGCATCGAGGATGGCTACGACCTCGGCCAAGCCGGCGTGGATGCTGCCTTACGAGTCGGCGCTCGACTCGTCGTCACCTGCGATTGCGGTACGAGCGCGCACGAGCCCGTGCGGGCGCTGCAGGACGCGGGCGTCGACGTGATCATTTCGGATCACCATCTGCCGAGTGCCGGCGCGCTGCCGAACGCGTTCGCGGTGCTGAATCCGAAGCGGCCGGGGTGCACGTCACCCGATCGTGATCTCGCGGCGGTGGGCGTGGCATTCAAGCTCGCGCTGGCCCTCGTGCGCAAGCGGAAGGGGAACGAGAACGCGGTGTACGGCATGCTCGATCTCGTCGCGCTCGCGACCATCGCCGACATCGCGCCGTTGCGCGGCGAGAATCGCGTCCTGGCGCGGTATGGTTTGAAGATGCTCAACGAGACGCAGAACATCGGTCTCCGCGCCCTCATTCGTGCCACTGGCCTTGCCGAGAAGACAATCACCGCCGGCCGAGTCGGTTTCATTCTCGCGCCGCGGCTGAACGCCGTCGGCCGGCTTGGGCACGCCATCCGCGGCGTCGAGCTGCTGCTGTGCGACGACGAGCACAGGGCGAACGCCATCGCCCGCGATCTCGAAGAGCTGAACGAGCGACGTCAGGAAGTGGACCGCGCCACGCTCGTGCGCGCGCGGGAGCTCCTCGGCGACGTGGACATGGACGAGACCTACGGCATCGTGCTCGCCGAAGAGGGGTGGCACCCGGGGGTGATCGGAATCGTTGCGTCGCGTATCGTGGAGGAGTTCGGCCGGCCGACGGTGCTCGTCGCTCTCGAGGGCAATGTCGGCAAGGGCTCCGGTCGCTCCATCACGCCTTTCGACCTGCATGCTGGATTGTCTTCGTGCCGGGATCTGCTGCTTCGCTTTGGCGGGCACCGGTCGGCCGCTGGCGTCACGGTCGACCGCGCTCAGCTCCCCGCGTTCGCGGCACGATTCAACGCCATCGCGCGCGAGCGGCTCACGCCGGACGATCTCGTGCCGGAGCTCCGGGCAGACCTCACCGTATCGTTAGGCGAGCTCACGCTGCAGCTGGAATCGCTGCTGCGGCACATCGAGCCCTGCGGCGTCGGCAATCCGTCGCCAGTTCTCATCACGCGCGGCGTCACTGTCGCCGGACCGCCGCGCGTCGTCGGCCGCGAGCAGGAGCATCTCAAGCTCTGGCTCGGCGACTCCACCGGTACGCACATCGAGGCGCTGGGGTGGGGCATGGCCAATCGCGCCGTCGAGGTGGAGCAGGGCGCCACGATCGACGTTGCTTTCCGGCTCGAGAGCGATGAGTGGAATGGCGAGAAGAGGTTGCAGGCGAGGCTTGCCGATCTGCGTGGCGCGTGACGAGGGGCGCGTGGCGCGTGGAGTTGTGAGATACGAGGAGTCAGCGCGTCACGCACCACGCGCCACGCGAAACGCATGAGGATTGTCGCCGGCCGCTGGCGGGGACGGACCATCAAGGCGCCGAAGGATGCTCGCGTGCGACCAACAGCGGATCGCGTGCGCGAAGCATGGATGAGCATCGTCATGCTCGAATTGCCGGGCTCGCGCGTGGTAGACCTGTTTGCCGGTTCGGGTGCACTCGGGCTCGAGGCGCTCTCGCGTGGAGCGGTGCGCGTGGACTTCGTCGAGCTCGCGCCAGGAAGCATCGCGGCGCTCAAGGCGAACGCCACGGCATTGGGAGCGGGCGACGATGCCGTCATCCATCGCGCCGATGCATTGCGCTACGCGGCCGCACTCCAGCCGGGTGACTACGACGTCGGGTTTGCCGACCCTCCGTATGGGCTCGGGCTGGCGACAAAGCTAGCGGCCCTCTGGCTAGAGACACGCTTCGCGCGAGTCCTTGGCATCGAGCACCGGGCGGACGAGGTCCTCCCCGGAGACCCGGACCGGCGCCGTTATGGGGGGACCGCGATCAGTATCTACCGGCACCCCTAAGGCCTAAGGCCTAGTCCGTAGACCCTCCTTCTCGCCTATCTTATTCGCCGCGTTCTCCAACCACCCCATTCGTGCGCATCGCCATCTACGCGGGCAGCTTCGATCCGATCACACGCGGCCACGAGGATCTCATTTCGAGAAGCCTCGAGTTCGCGGACAAGCTTGTCGTCGCGGTCGCGACGAACGTCTCGAAACAGCCGCTGTTCACCGCCGACGAGCGCGTGGAGTTGATTCGCGTCACGTTCAACGGCAACCCACGCGTCGAGGTATGTCAGTTCAGTGGACTGCTGGTGGATTTCGCGCGCGAGGTCGGCGCCAATGTCCTGATTCGCGGTCTGCGAGCGGTGAGCGATTTCGAATACGAATACCAGATGGCGCTCATGAATCGGCACCTCTCACCGGGACTGGAAACCGTCTTCATGGTGCCGTCGCTCGACACGACCTACATCAGCGCGAGTCTCGTGCGCGAGGTGGCCCGCTTCGGCGGGGAGATCGGTGACCTGGTCCATCCAGCGGTCGCGGCTGCGTTTCGGTCGAAGTACCCATCGAAGGCGCCGCAGGCGTGAACTTTCTGGAGCAGGTGCGGGTGCGAGCTGGGGCGACGCGTCACCGCGTCGTGTTTCCAGAGTCCGCCGACGATCGAACGCTGCGGGCCGTCGCCCAGCTGGCGCGGCAACGCGTCGTGAGCCCTGTCGTCGTGCTCGATCCGGAGCGTCCCGACACGCATGGCGCGGTGCGTGACCTGGAAGGTGAGGGCGTGGAGGTGATTGACCTCACCTGCGATCCACGCACGGAACTGACGACGCAGCAATTGATCGCGGCGCGCCGCTCCAAAGGCCTCACCGACGATCGCGCGGCGCAACTCGCGCGGACACCGCTCTTCTTCGCCGACGCCATGGTGAGCCGAGGTGACGTCGACGCATGTGTCGCCGGTGCGACGCACACGACGGCCGATATCCTGCGCGCGGCGCTCTGGCTGGTAGGACCAGCGCCCGGCGTTCGGACGGTCTCGAGCGCGTTCTACATGGTGACGCAGCCCTTTCGCGGGCCGGAACCGGAGGTGATCACCTTCACGGATTGCGCCGTGGTGCCGTATCCGACCGCGGCCCAACTTGCCGACATCGCAATCGCCGCCGCTGAAGACCGCGTGCGGATTGTCGGTGATACTCCCTACATTGCGCTGCTTTCCTTCAGCACGAAGGGAAGCGCGGAGGGCGCAAGTGTTCGGTTGATGACGGACGCGATGTCCGAGATTCGGTGGCGCGCAGCGAGCCTTGCCGTGGACGGAGAATTGCAAGGTGATGCCGCGCTCGTCAGCGAGATCGGACTGCGAAAGGCTCCCGGAAGTGCCGTCGCTGGCAGGGCGAACGTCTTAGTTTTCCCATCCCTGGATGCAGGAAACATCGCCTACAAGCTGGTCCAACGACTCGGCGGCGCCACCGCGGTTGGTCCGATCATTCAAGGCCTGCGTCGGCCTTGCAGTGATCTCTCCCGCGGAGCCACCGCCGATGACATTTTCCACGTGGCGGCGATCACTGCGTTGCAGGCAGACGCTGCGCCGTCCGGCAGCAGCCCAAAGTCCCGTTAGGAGAACCTCATGAGCTTCGCGATTACGAAGGAGGCAGAAGTCGTTGTGGTGGATGTGGAGGGCCAGCTCATCGTCGGCAATCGGCAGGAACTCAAGCAGAAGGTGCTCGACGAGCTGGAGCGGGGTGAGAAGAAGTTTCTCATCGATTTCTCGCAGACCGGGTACATCGACAGCTCCGGATTGGGCGTGCTCGTGTCGCTCTCGAAGAAGATTCGCGAGCAGGGCGGGGAGTTGCGGCTGGCGAACCTGAACGACGACCTGAAGACATTGTTCGAGCTCACGAAACTCGACACGCTCTTTCAGATCGCCGATACGCGCGAGCGCGCGCTGGAGAGCTTCTGAGGTCGCGCGACCCGGCGGAGAGCAGTGAGCAAGGACAGCAGCGCGCCCGCCGTGAGGAACACGGCGAGGCGCGCGTGATAGAAGTCGACATACCGAGCGACGTCCAGTACATCGAGAAGGTCGTCGAGCTCGTTCAGCGCGAGTGCGCACTGATGGAATTCGGGGCGCGTCAGCTGATGCTAAACCTGGCCGTGGCGCTCACCGAAGCGCTCTCGAACGCCATCCTCCGCGGCAATGGCGACAATCCGGCGAAGCACGTCCATGTCACGGCGCGTGTCGACCGGGTGCGGCTCATTGTCGAGGTGCTCGACGAAGGTGGGGGGTTCGACCTCGATGAGTGCACACTCGATCCCACGACGCCGGACAACGTCGATCGGGAAGACGGTCGCGGGCTCTTCCTGATGCGCCAGCTGATGGACCGCGTCGAACGCTTCGACGACGATCGCGGCAACGTGGTGCGCCTCACGCTGAACCGACGATGACCGATCTGACGTCGGTTCTGTCGGCGTTTCGCGCGGCGACGCAGTGCGAGGCCGCGATCTGGACCCAGGGCTCCGCCGATGGAAAGGTGGAGGTCGAGGCCACGACTGGCGCAACGCCGAAGCTCACGGAGTTTCCGGTGGTCGCGGACGGGATTCGTCCGGTCGACACCGAGGCTGGTCGCGTGCTCGTCGCGGCGGTACCTGGTCCTCGGCGCGCCTGGCTCACGCTGGGGCCCTGCACGACGACGGAAGCCGACCTGCAGAGCTACATGCGCTTCATGCTGCCGGTCGTCAGCCAGTACCTGCAGTCGGCGCTCGAGGTCGAGCACGCCGCGAACGAGCTCGCCGAGCGATACGAGGAGATCAACCTTCTCTACACGATCAGCGAGATTCTCGGTCGTACCGTCTCGCTGGAAGAAGCAGCACGGACGATTCTCACGGAGATCTCCGAAACGGTCGGGGCCCGCCGCGCCTCGATTCTGGTCCACGACCCCTCGACGGATAGCCTGCGCGTCGTCGCGGCGCTCGGCGCCGACCCAACGCTGGTGGCGTCGATCGGCGTCCAGGACCCGTGCAGCGTGAGCGCACGGGTTTTTCGCACGCAACATCCGCTGCTCGTGGAGGCCGATCAGATGAAGTGCGAGGCCGAAGCGGCGTACCGTCGTGGTGCGATGCTGTCGGTGCCGATCATGTGGACCACTCCGCGCGGCGGCGACCCGTTAGGCGTCGTCAACCTTTCCGACCGCCGTCTGGGCCATCCATTCACGGCTGGCGACCAGAAGCTGATCGCGGCGATCGCGACACAGATCGGGACCGCGATTCAGAACGCGCGATTGGTGCGCGCCTCGCTGACTCAGGAGCGGCTGCTTTACGAGATGGAGCTCGCGCACGACCTGCAGATGAAGCTCCTGCCGGCGGCGGCGATCGTCGCGCCCGACGCGGTCGTGGCGGCGCGCGTCATGCCCGCCGAGAGCGTCGGCGGCGACTTCTACAACCTGTTTCGTCTCGGCGAGCGGCGCGTCGGGACCATGATCGGCGACGTCTCTGGCCATGGCTATCAGGCGGCGTTGATCATGGCGCTCACGATGAGCGCATCGGCGATCCACGCGCAGACCACGGCTGATCCTGGCGAGACGTTGCACGCACTCTTCTCCACCGTGCGCGACGAGCTCGCGACGACGGAGATGTTCATCTCCGCCTTCTACGGCGTCATCGACCGCAATCGACGCGAGCTGCTGTACGCGAACACCGGACATCCGCATGCGTTCGTGGTCGGTTCGGACGGCGTCTGCGAGCGACTGACGGCGAAGGATCCCCCGCTCGGTATGGCGATTGAGAAGCCGGCGACCACGCGTAGGGACTGGGATCCCGAGCACGATCTGCTCGTCCTGTTCACGGATGGGCTGAGCGATGCGCGAAGCCGCAGCGGCCTGCGGTTGGGCGAAGAGCCGCTGCTCGAGGTGATCCGCCGCTATCGAAACGAGGCGCCGTCGGCGATCCTGAATCGCCTCATCGACCTCGTGGAAGAGCACAGCGGCGACACGCCACGGCGCGACGACCAGACCATCGTGCTGCTGCACAGCTGATGACCGGCGAGGGTCGCCATCCGCCCGTCCGCAAGAGCCTCGGTCAGCATTTTCTAAACGACAATCGCATCCTGACGCGGATCGCCGACGCGCTCGAGTTGAGGGGCGACGAGACAGTGATCGAGATCGGACCGGGGCGAGGCTCGCTCACGGCGCTGCTCGCGGCGCGCGCTCGGAGGCTCGTTGCCGTCGAGTACGATCGCGCGCTCGCGCAGCTCCTCCGCGACCGCTATGCCGGGGATGCCCGCGTCACGATCGTCGAGCAGGATGTCCTGGCGGTCGACTTCGCGGAGCTCGCCGGAGGCCGGTACGTCATCGCGGGGAATGTCCCGTATTACATCACGACGCCGATTCTCTTTCACGGCCTAACGAGGCCGCGCGCCGAGCGCGCGGTGTACCTGGTGCAGCGCGAAGTGGCGGAACGGATCGTCGCGCCGGCGGGCGATCGCGCGTACGGGGCGCTGTCCGCGAACATCCAGGCAGTGGCGAGGGCCGAGCTGTTGTTTCGGGTGCCGGCCGGAGCGTTCCGGCCCCCGCCGAAGGTGGAGAGCGCGGTGGTGAGGCTCACGCCTCGCGCCGAGGCTGCGATCAGGGAAGACGAGGAGGAGCCATATCGCCTGTTCGTCCAGGCGGCGTTCGGGATGAGGCGCAAGCAAATGCGTCGCGTGTTGAGGGAGTTATGGTCGCTCGATGCCGCGCAGGCAGAAGCCATTTTAGTAGACGCCGGCATCGATCCCGCGGTTCGGCCGGAGACGCTGGCGCCGGAGCAGTTCGCGCGGGTGTTGAGGCTAAGGGCTCGTTAGGCAAGCTCCGTTGCGCCAAGAGCTGGCGATCGGGGGTGCACGGCGGCTTCATGCCACATTTGGAATGCCGGTAACGATGCCCGAAAGTGAGCTACGATGCGCACATTCCAAATGTGGCATGGGGCCGCCTAGCACCCCCGATCGCCAGCTCTCCCGCGGAGCGCGAACCCTACTCTCGATTCGTCAACGCGTAGCTCAACCCTTCCAACTCCATCGCCATGTTCACGGTCTTCACCGTGACGTCCGCCGGGGCTTGCAGTTGGGTGGGGGCGAAGTTGAGGATCGCCTTGATTCCCGTCTTCACCACGCGGTCGAGGACGCGCTGAGCCTCGTCGGCGGGCACCGTGAGTACGGCGATGTCGGGGTGATCCTGCTTCACGTCGCGCTCGAGTTGCGAGATGTCGCGGACGGGAATGCCCTCGAGCTTCCGTCCGATCTTCTCCTCGTTGGAGTCGTACGCGGCGAGAATCAGAAAGCCGCGTTGTCGGAAGCCGCGGTACTGGGCGAGGGCGGCTCCGATCTTACCGGCGCCGATGATGATGACCTTCCACTCTTTGCCCAGACCGAGAATCTCTCGTAGTCGGCCCGCGAGCTCGGGCACGGAATAGCCGAGTCCGCGCTTGCCAAACGAGCCGAAGAAGGAGAGGTCCTTTCGAACCTGCGCCGAAGTCGTTCCGCCTCGCTGCGCCAATTCGTCGCTCGAGATGGTCTCGAGACCGCGATTCTCGAAGTCCTCGAGAAAGCGCAAATAAGCGGAGAGACGTCGAACAGTCGAATCAGCGATGCGTTTCGCCACGGGATGCTTACGGTCGCGCTTGTGAACGAATTCACAAGTTAAGGACGCGATTCCGCCTGCACCAGCTATGACCCTTCGGTTATCTTCGGGCCATGTCGGTCCACGTCACGTCCGAGATCGGGCGCCTGAGAGGAGTCGTCGTTCATTCGCCCGGTCCCGAGCTGTGCGCCGTGACGCCGACGAATCGGGCGGAATTCCTGTACGACGACATCATCGATGCCGATAACGCGCAGAAGGAGCACCGGCGCTTTCTCGCGATCCTCGAGCGTTTCACCAAGGTCTACCAGGTGCGCGACCTGCTGGCGGACGTGCTGGCGAACGCGGAGGCCCGCGAGCTCCTCATTCGCGAGACGATGGACATCGTGCCGTCGGAGCCGCTTGCTCGCGACCTCAGCGAGCTCGATGCGTCGAGCGTCGTGCGGCTGCTCATCGAAGGGCGCGAAGAGCCGCCGGGCCCGCTGGCGAAAGCATTGAACGAATGGGGCTACGTGCTGCCCCCGCTGCCGAATCTCTTCTTCACCCGCGACAGCTGCACGGTGACGGGGAAGCACGTGCTCGTCGGCTCGATGCGATACGCTATCCGTTGGACAGAGGCGATCATCATGAAGACGCTTTTTGTCCACCACCCGCTGCTCGCCAACGCCGGTGTTCTGTACGATGGCGCGTCGGAGCGGCGCGTGAACTACACGCTCGAGGGGGGCGACGTGCACTCGCTCCGCGAGGACCTCGTCATCATCGGGTTTAGCGAACGCTCAAGCCCGGCCGGCATCGACCAGCTCGCGAGCCTCTTCTTCGAGAAGACCGATGTGAAGGACATCATTGTCGTGGTGATGCCAAAGGTCACGACCGCCATTCACCTCGATATGGTGTTCACTCAAGTCGACAGGGAGCTGTGCACCGTTTTCCCGCCGCACTTCATTGGGCCGGAGCGCGTCGCGGTGCTGCACTGGCACAAGGGAGAGTCCACGCTGCGCGAGCCCGCGAACATCTTCGCCGCGCTGAAGACGTGCGGGATGCCGATGGAGCCGATCTTCTGCGGCGGCCGGCATCGAACGACGCAGGAGCGCGAGCAGTGGGCGTCCGGGTGCAACTTCGTGGCGTTGCGTCCGGGTGTCGTGCTCTCCTACCACCGCAATGAGCAAACACTGCACGAGATGGAGAAGGTCGGGTTCCGCATCGTGTCGGGCGTCTCCTTTCTCACCGGCGAGGAGCGCATCGCCGACGGGGATCGCGCCGTGATCTCCTTCGAGGGCGCCGAGCTCGTGCGGGGCGGCGGCGGTCCGCGCTGCATGACCTGCCCCGTGCAGCGCGAGGACCCGTGGGATTGAACGAAGGCGTCACCGTCGAAGCGCGCGAGACGCTCCTGACGCGACGGGCAGTCGATTATCTCGCCGCCGGGCCGGCTGATGCACGAACGCTCATCGCACACGTCTGTCAGCTCCCATCGATGCCCCCCGCGGTCGCCGAGCACATGGCGATCGCGCTGCTAGCCGGGCACCGCCACTTCGTTCGCGAGCCGGATGGCCGGTGGGGACTCGCTGGCGAGGTCGAGTTTCCAACGCGCGATGCACTCTTCGGACTGTCGTACGCCGTGGTGGACGTCGAAGCCACGGGCAGCCGCATGTCCGGTGGTGATCGCATCACCGAGGTGGCCGTCGTGGAGGTGAAGGATGGCCGCGCGACGACGGTTTTCGACACGCTCATCAACCCCCAGCGCGCGATCTCGCCCTGGGTGAGCCGCCTGACGAGCATCTCGTGGGACATGGTGAAGGACGCGCCCGTTTTCGCCGAGGTCTGCGACCAGCTGCTCGGCGTGCTGGACGGTCGGGTCTTCGTGGCGCACAACGCCAACTTCGACTGGCGTTTTCTCGCCATGGAGATCGAGCGCGCCACGGGCCGGACATTGGCTGGCCGGCGGCTGTGCACCGTGCGCCTGGCGAAGAAGATCGTGCCCGGTCTCCGCCGGCGCTCGCTCGATCACGTCGCGATGCATTACGGGGTGGAGATCACGCGCCGCCATCGGGCCGGCGGCGACGCCTTCGCCACCGCCCAGGTGTTTCTCCGATTGATGGACGAGGCACGGCGGGAAGGCTGCGCCACATGGCACGATCTTCAGCGTTTACTCATTGCGCCGGTTCCGGCGCGACGGCGTACCCGCCGGCCGCCGGCGATGCCGCGGCCGGTCGACAAGGATACCACTGCATGAGCGCAACGACCGAACCCCGCTCGCCACAACTCGGACCGCTGGTCGAGACGCGACGCATCGGCCGCTGGACGGTGCACGCCATTCAGGCCGGCGGCCAGAAGCTGGACGGTGGGGCGATGTTCGGCGTCGTCCCCAAGGTGCTCTGGCAGCGCCGTATCGTGCCTGACGAGCGCAATCGCATTCAGCTGGGAATGCGCTGTCTGTTGATCGAGCACGAGATCGGGCCGGTGCTCATCGATACCGGGATTGGGAACAAGGAGAACGAGAAGTTCCACGACATTTACGGCGTCGAGAATCGGGGCGAGCGCGGGCCCACCGCGCTGGAGGATGGCCTGCTCGAGGCTGGCATCGGCCCCGACGAGATCGTCATGGTCATCAACAGCCATCTCCATTTCGATCACGCGGGTGGGAATCTCGTGCGCGAGCCGGATGGCCGGTTGCGACCCGCGTTCGCGAATGCTCGCTACGTCGTGCAGCGCGGGGAGTACGAGTTCGCGACGCACACGAACGAGCGCACGTCGGGGAGCTACTTCGCGCACAACTTCGTGCCGCTGGCCGAAATGAATCGCTTCGATTTCCTCGAGGGCGATCGCGAGATCATCCCCGGCATCAGCGCGATCCGCACGCCCGGGCACACCCCGTGGCATCACAGCTTGCTCATCGAGTCGGATGGCGAGCGGGCGCTATATCTCGGAGATCTGGTCCCGACGACGGCGCATCTGCCGCTCCCCTGGATCATGGGGTACGACGTGGAGCCGTTGGTGACGCTCGAGACGAAGCGGAGAATCCTCGGCCGCGCTGAGGCGGAGGATTGGCTGCTGGTGTTCGAGCACGATGCGCAGACGGCGTGGGGAAAGCTGAAGGAGCTAGTCCGCCCAAAGACCGGCTAGTCCTGACCAACGACAGCATTTCTCAACCGCTCACTGAGCCCAGCTGAGAAGCTGCCAGCTTCGTGAGCTGCGGGCTTGCAGCATCGGCTCTCGCGGTAAGGCGAGATCCTATGGACCCACGAGCCTTTCCAGCGCTGACAGCAAATGAGCCAGGCGCTGGCAGCTTCTTGGCTGGGCTCAGAGAAGTGGTGCACCGCTTGACGTTGACCTTCGTCCATTCTAACTTCATTCGCTTCAATACGCTAAGCGGCCCGGCCTGTCGCCGGTCCCACCCTCTGGCCCTCGCGGACGCACGCGAGGCGTGCTGCAGGAGTCCATACTCGACGACGCGACCTCCACTGCGAGGTGCCGCGGCGGCTGATGCGGATTCCAAACAGGGGTCCGCGTTTTTCTTTTCTCTCGCTGAGGATCTCGGTATTCAGGACACTACCAAACGCGTGCGGGTCAACCGCATGATCCGCATCAGTCCCGTTCGCGTCATCGGGGCAGACGGTTCGCAGCTTGGCATTCTCGAGGTGGATGCAGCACTGCGGATGGCGGAAGAGCAGGGCCTCGATCTGGTTGAAGTTGCCGCAACCGCGCGCCCGCCGGTGGTCCGCATCATGGACTACGGCAAGTACAAGTTCGAAATGGCGAAGCAGGCTCGAGTCGCCAAGAAAAAACAGCACGTCATCGAGCTGAAGGAAGTGAAGTTCCGTCCAGGCATCGACGATCACGATTTCGACACCAAGACGCGGCACGCCCGTCGATTCCTGGAAGAGAAAAACAAAGTGAAGGTCACGATGATGTTCCGCGGCCGGCAGGTCGCTCACCCCGAGCTCGGCCAGGCCGTGCTCGATCGGGTCGCTCAGCAGCTCAACGACATCTCGAAGATCGAGAGCGCGGGGCGGTTGGAAGGGAAATCAATGACTATGATTTTGGCGCCGAAATGAGGGCGTTCCAATGAAGATGAAAACACACAAGGGCGCGAAGAAGCGCTTCAAGATCACGGGCTCGGGCAAGATCAAGCGCATGCGCGCCTTCAAGAGCCACATCCTCACCAAGAAGGATGCGAAGCGGAAACGCCGCCTTCGCCAGGCTTCCCTCGTGAAGACCAATGGCGAGATCAAGCACGTCAAGCGGCTGCTTCAGGCTTAACGGAGGAGACTGACCAATGCCTCGAGCACGATCGAACGTTCCGCGCCTCAAGCGGAAGAAGCAGATCATGGAAGCGGCGCGCGGCGGATTCGGCGCCCGCAGCAAGTTGTGGAAGGCGGCGAAGGAGAACGTCGAGCGCGGTTGGAAGTACGCGTATCGCGATCGCAAGGCAAAGAAGCGCGAGTTCCGTCGTCTCTGGATCACGCGTATCAATGCCGCCGCGCATCAGAACGACATGAATTACAACGTGTTCATCACCGGCTTGAAGAAGGCCGGCATCGAGCTGGATCGAAAGATCCTCGCCGATCTCGCCGTGCACGATCCGGCGGCCTTTAGCGCGCTCGCTGACAAGGCGCGCTCCGCGTAGGAGGACTCGGCGACAGACGTGACATCACGTTGAAGCGAGACGGCGGCGGTGCGACCTTACGTGCACCACCGCCTTTTTTTTTCTTATTGCATACTGACCATGACAACCGCTGTCATGCTTTCTGAAAACCCGTCGCTCGAGGAATTCGAGAAGGGCCTGCGTGACCTACTTGCACGCGGCACCCTCGAATTCTCGAACGCTAAAGATGCAGACGCACTGGAGCAGGCGCGCATCGAATTCCTCGGTGATCAGCGGGGGAAGCTGCGCGAATTCCAGGTCGCGCTCAGCAAGCTCCCGAAGGACGCTCGGCCGATGGCGGGACGCGCGTTCAATAGCGCGAAGATCCAGCTGACCGAAGCTTTCGAACAGCGCCGCGGAGAGCTCGCCAAAGCGAGCGCCCATGGATCGCACCGCGATCTCGATCTCACGATGCCGGCGCGCCAACAATGGCGCGGCGCGAAGCACCCTGTGACCGTTGTCATCGAGGAGATCGAGGGCATTTTTCGAGAATTAGGTTTCACGATTGCGACCGGTCCGGAAGCGGAGACGGAGTGGTACAACTTTGGCGCACTCAATTTCCCGCCGAACCATCCGGCGATGGATCTCCACGACACGCTCTATCTGCGCGACGACGTGCTGCTTCGTACGCACACGTCCCCGGTACAGGTGCGTACGCTGCAGCGCTACGCGCCGCCGATTCGCGTGTTGATTCCGGGGAGAGTTTATCGACGTGACTTCTTCGATCCCTCGCATGCCCCGGCGTTCGAGCAGATCGAGGGTCTGTGCGTCGATGAAGGCATCAGCTTCGTCGATCTCAAAGCGACCCTAACGAGATTCGCGAATCGATTCTTCGGTCGGCGTCCGACCCGCTTTCGGCCGAGCTTTTTCCCATTCACCGAACCGTCGGCGGAGATGGACGTGCAGTGCGGCGTCTGCGGCGGCAGCGGGTGTGGCGTCTGCAAGCAGACGGGCTGGGTCGAGATACTTGGCTCGGGCATGGTGCATCCCGCGGTGCTCGAGGCATCGGGCGTCGACTCCGAACGGTACACGGGGTGGGCATTCGGAATGGGCCCCGGTCGGATCGCGATCAGTCGGTACGGCATTCCCGACATTCGCATTCTCTACGACTCTGACGTGCGCTTCCTGGAGCGGGCTGGCCAATGAACGTCTCGTATGAATGGCTGCGGGCGTTCGTTCCCTTCAACGAGACGCCGGCAAAGCTGCGAGACCTGATCACGTCGCGCGTTGCGACGGTGGACGAGCTCGTGCCCCTCCGCTCGGACCTCGCTCCCTTTGTCGTAGCGCGCGTCGTCGAGGCTGAACATCATCCAGACTCGGACCATCTCTGGATTACCAAAGTCGATGCCGGCACCGGCGCGTTGCTCGACGTCGTCTGCGGCGCGCCAAACGTCGAGGCAGGGAAGCTCTATCCGTTCGCGCCGGTTGGGATCACCATGCCTAACGGCTTGAAGATCGAGCGGCGGCGGATCCGCGGCCAGACCTCGAATGGCATGCTGTGCTCACCACGCGAGTTGGGGTTGGGCGAGGAGCATCAGGGGATTCTCGTGCTGGAGACCGACGCGCCTCCGGGCACGCCGCTGCTCCGCGTGCTTCCGGGCGGCGACACGCGGCTGGTGATCGACGTGATGCCGAACCGACCCGACCTTCTGTCCCATCTGGGCGTGGCTCGCGAGATCGGTGCGGCGGTCGATTCTCCGGTGAGGTTGCCCAACATCGAGGGAGCCGACAGCAGTATTCCGGCCGCCGCAAGGGTTCGGTCCAGCGGCCGGACCTCCGGGGTCGATGTGCGCGTCGATGAGGAGTCGCGCGTCAGGCGATACATGGCCGTGGTCATTCGGGGTCTGAAGGTGGGGCCGAGTCCCGAGTGGCTCGTCAAGCGCCTCGCGGCAATCGAGTCTCGGTCGATCAACAACGTCGTCGACACCACGAATTACGTCTTGCACGAGCTCGGGCAGCCGACGCACGCGTTTGATCTCGCAAAGATCGCTGGACCGAGCATCATCGTCAGGCGTGCTCGTTCCGGCGAGCGCATCACGACGCTCGATGGGGCGGAGCGGGCGCTCGATGCCAATATGGTCGTCATCGCCGATGCGAAGCGCGCGCAGGCCGTCGCCGGCCTCATGGGCGGGCGCGACAGCGAAGTGTCGGAGAGCACGAGCGACATCCTTCTCGAGGTGGCGAGCTTCGACCCCGCCAGCACCCGTGCGACGCGTCGCGCGTTAGGCATGTCCACGGACGCCAGCTATCGCTTCGAGCGCGGTGTGGATCCAGCGCTCGCTCCCATCGCGCTCGAGCGCACCGCACAGCTCATCGTTGCCGTCGCCGGCGGCCGAGTCGACGATGCTCCGGTGGACGTCTACGTCGCCGATTCGCTGCCGAATCCGCTGGCGTTGCGTGCCTCACGAGTCCAGACGGTCCTCGGCGACGCGGTCCCGGCCGACGAGGCGGCGTCGCTGCTTCGGCGGGTTGGCTTCGACGCGCGTGTCGAGTCCACAGAGACGGTGCGCGTGATGGCACCAACGTGGCGCACGGACATTGCGCGCGAGATCGATCTCATCGAGGAAGTGGCACGGCTGCGCGGCTACGACAGCTTCCCGGATGAGATCCGGCCATTCCGCGCCGGAAACGTCCCCGACGATCCCCAGTGGCTGCTTGCGCGACGCGTGCGGGACGCGCTCGTTGGCGCGGGATTGCTCGAGACGAGGCCGATGCCGTTCGTGAGTGGCGCCGCGGACGGATTCGTGCGCGTCGCCAATCCGCTCGCCGAGAACGAGTCGTATCTCAGGCGCGACATTCTCGACACCTTGAGCCGCCGCGCCGAGTACAACCTCGCGCGTATGCAGGGTGACTTGCGTCTCTTCGAGATCGGCGCGGTCTTCCTTCCCCACGGCGCGATGCCGCGCGAGGAGCTTCACGTCGGCGCTCTGATCATGGGCCGAAGACGTCCCCCGCATTTCAGCGATCCCAAGTCCGACGAGTTCGAGCGCGCAATGGCCTTCGACGTCTGGGACGCGAAGGCGCTCGCCGAGCTGATCGCGCGCGAAGCCTACGGAACCGGTGCCGCCACTATCGAGCAGGGCGCGGACGGTGAGCTGTGGACCATCCATCTCGCTGGCGAGCGCGTTGGCCGCGTACGCACGCTCACGCTCGACGCGCCGGTGTGGGCGAAGCCCGCATTCGGTGTCGAGCTATCCCTCGGCGTCGTTGATTCCACCGCCGTAGCCCCGGCGGGGAGGAACGCGCATCGCGCCTCCGAGTACGTGCCTGTGCGGGTGGGCCCGTATCGTCCCATTCCGTCACAGCCGGCCGCGCCATTCGACATCGCGCTGCTCGTCCCCGATTCCGTGCGTGCTGCGGACATCGAGAGTGCGATTCGACAGGTCTCGGGTGACTTGTTGGAGTCGCTGCTTCTCGTCGACGAGTACGCCGGCAAGAACATCGAGGCTGGCCACCGGAGTCTGGCGTGGCGTTTGACCTTCAGGCATCCGGAGCGCACACTCAGTGCGAAAGAGATCGAGGGTCGCCGCACCAATGTCCTTCGCCACCTGGAGAAGACGCTGAATGTCCGACCACGCACGAACTGACGTCGCGGCATTCCGGGAGCTCGAGAGCCTCGTGCGCTCGCTCGGCGAGCAGCTGGCGAGCTACCGTGGTCGAGCGCTCGCCGCCGAGGAGCGGTTGCGCGACATCGACAGCGCCGCCGACCATCCGGATCCGCCGCACGTGCGCGAGCGAATCCGCACGCTCGAGCGGGAGAACGCTGCGCTTCGTGGCCGGCTCGAGGCTGCGACCTTACGCACGAGATCGGTGCTCGAGCGCGTGCATTTCCTACGTCAACAGTCGCAGCACGAGGGCCGATGATCTCGAAGCGCACGTCGGTACGCGTCACGATCCTCAATGAGGATTACAACATCCGTAGCGATACCTCGGCGGAGCACACGCGCGCCGTTGCCGAGTATGTAGACCGCGCGATCCGCCAAGTGATGAGCACGGGTGTGGTCGTGGAGGCGAACAAGGCCGCGATTCTCGCCGCACTCCAGATCGCGGGACAGTTGTTCGAAGCGCGGGATCATGCGGGAGAGCTCACGAGCTCGATACGGTCGTTGAGCGAGGAGACGCGCGAACTGCTGAATGAACACTGATGGTGGCTGGTGGTTGGTGGCTGGTGGTTGGTGGGATTCGGATGAGCGGCGAGCGAAGCTCGCCGCAATCGTTGTTGACCAGTCACCAGCCACCAGTCACCAGTCACCACCGTTGCCTTTTGCACGTGCCCGTCATACCTTTGCCGCTGTAACAAGCCGCCCGTAGGTACATGCGCGCTTTATAGTTAGCTCAACCCAGCTCGTGCCCTTCGTCGGTATGGGCTCGGTAGAGCGCTCGAGATGCGCCCTGCGGACGACGCGGTTTACTCCTACTCCGCGGCCCACTCCGCGGTGGAGCATAGATCCATATGAATGAAATGCTCGCTGCCGCGCTTGGCGTCGTGATAATCGCCTCGGCGGCTTTCTTCTTTCTCGGACGTCGCATTGGCGTTTCATCCGAGGTGAAGCGACTCGTCGCGACGAAGTCGACGGCAGAGGAAACCTCGAAGCGAATCATCAGCGACGGCGAGCGCGAAGCGGAGAATCTCCGCAAGAGCGCGATCGTCTCCGGAAAAGAAGAGCTCATCAGGCTGCGTGAGAAGTTCGAGTCGGAGGTTCGCGGGCGGCGCGAAGAAGTCGAGCGCGAGGAGCGACGGATCGCCGAGCGTGAAACGGTACTCGATCGAAAGTCCGACCTGCTCGAGCAACGCGATCGAGATCTTGGCCGGCGTGCCAGCGAATTCGGCCGTCGCGAGAAGACCGTCCTCCAGCGCGAGGAGGAGCTGAACAACCTCATCGCCGAGGAACGTCGCCGTCTCGAGCAGATGGCGGGGATGTCCGCACAGGACGCGAAGGCCGAGCTCGTCCGACGAATCGAGGAGGAGGCACACGCCGACGCGGCCAACCGCGTCCGCGAGATTCGGGAGAGCGCGCGTCGCAACGCCGAGCGTGAGGGGAAGAAGATCGTCGCGCTCGCCATTCAGCGCATCGCCGCCGAGCACACCGCGGAGAGCACCGTCTCAGCGGTATCGCTCCCGAATGATGAGATGAAGGGACGAATCATCGGTCGCGAGGGGCGCAACATCCGCGCGTTCGAGCTCGCGACCGGTGTGGACGTCATCATCGACGACACGCCGGACACGGTCGTGGTCTCGTGCTTCGATCCGATCCGGCGTGAGATCGCGCGGCTTGCGCTCGAGAAGCTGGTCTCGGACGGGCGTATTCATCCGGGGCGCATCGAGGAGGTCGTCAACAAGTCTCGCAAAGAGGTGGATGCACAGATCCTCGAAATCGGTGAGCAGGCGGCCTATGAGACGGGCATCCACGGGCTGCACCCCGAGTTGGTCAAGCTCATCGGTCGAATGCATTGGCGGACGAGCTACGGGCAGAACATTCTCCAGCACTCGAAGGAAGTGTCCTGGCTCGCGGGCATCATGGCGGGCGAGCTCGGACTCGACGTGATTCTCGCGAAACGCGGTGCGTTGCTGCACGACGTCGGCAAGGTACTCACCCACGAGCACGAAGGCACCCACGTCCAGCTCGGTGTCGAAGTCGCGACGAAGTATGGCGAGAACCCGCTGGTGGTGAATTGCATCGCCGCGCATCACGACGATGTGCCTCACGAGAGCGAAGTATCCGTTCTCGTGCAAGCCGCGGATGCGATATCCGGCTCTCGACCCGGCGCGCGCCGCGAAGCATTCGAGACTTATGTCAAGCGTCTCGAGGGCTTGGAGCGAATTGCCTCCAGCTATAAGGGCGTGGACAAGGTCTATGCGATCCAGGCCGGCCGTGAGGTGCGCGTCATCGTCATGCCCGACGACGTCGACGACGTGCGGATGACGACGATGTCCGAGGAGATCGCGCGGCGCATCGAGACCGAGCTGCAGTATCCGGGACAGATCAAGGTGGTGCTCATTCGCGAGACGAGGGCAGTCGACTTTGCGCGCTGATGTGGCACCGAACATGGCCGAGCCGGTGCGTGGCAACATCATCGATGGCGCCGCCATCGCCGATCGCGTGCTGCGGGAGGTGCGTGACGAGGTCCACAAGCTCGCGGCGCGCGGGATAACGCCAGGACTGAGCGTCGTTCTCGTCGGCGAAGACCCGGCGAGCGCGGTGTATGTCCGCAGCAAGGAAGCGACGTCGCGCGAGCTGGGCATGGCAGGTGAAACGCTGCGTCTTCCAGCCACGACGAGCCAGACAGATCTCATCGAGCTCGTCGATCAGCTGAACGACAACGAGAGCGTGCATGGCATCCTCGTCCAGATGCCCCTGCCCAAGCAGATCGACGCCGATGTCGCACTGCGCCGCATCCGCCCCGAGAAGGACGTGGACGGCTTTCACCCGGTGAATGTTGGAAAGTTGCTCATCGGTGAAAGGGATGGGTTCGTGCCCTGCACTCCTGCCGGGATACAATACATGTTCGAGATCTGTGGTATCCAAACGCGGGGCGCGGAGTGCGTCATAGTTGGTAGAAGTAACATCGTCGGAAAGCCGATGGCGGCCTTGATGGTGCAGCAGGGGCCGGCGGCTGATGCGACTGTCACGATCTGTCACAGTAGGACGCGTGATCTCGCCCTGCACACGCGCCGTGCTGATATCCTCATCGTCGCGGCGGGTCGACCGCAGATGATCACGGCCGACATGGTGAAGCCAGGCGCGGTCGTCATCGATGTCGGCGTGAATCGCATTCCCGACGCGACGAAGAAGAGTGGAACGCGACTGGTCGGCGACGTGGACTTCGATCGGGTGCGTGAAGTCGCGTCGCTCATTACACCCGTGCCGGGCGGCGTCGGCAAGATGACCATCGCGATGCTGATGCGGAACACGGTCCGCGCGGCCGCCCGTGCGGCGGGTTGAGCAAATGCGAAAGCGACGCGACGTTCCCATCGCCCGCGAAGCGCCGCGGCGGGACGCGGATCTCGATCTCTTCGGTCCGCCGCCGCAGCCGGAGCTGGCGCCCCAGCCGATGTACGGCGGCGGCCCCGCGGCGATGTACGAGGAGTTGGGGGACGTTTTCCCCGGCGCGTCACCGACCTCCGCCGTCAGCGTCAGCACCGTCACGCAGACCGCGAAGGACATCCTCGAGGGAGCATTCATGCCGCTCTGGGTGCGCGGCGAAGTCATCGACTTCAAGGCGCATCGGAATGGGCACTGGTACTTTTGTCTGAGAGACCAGACCACGCAGCTGCGCTGCGTGGTCTGGTCTCGCGATCGACGCTCCATCCCGGCGCCGCCGGATGACGGGATGCAGGTCACCGTCCTCGGCCAGCTCACGGTGTATGCAACGCGCGGCGACATGCAGTTCGCCGTCAGGCGCATCGAGGCGGAAGGCGACGGGCTGTGGCGCAAGGCGCTCGAGCGGACGCGCGCGAAGCTCGAGGCGGACGGCCTCCTCGCGCGTGAGCGGAAACGCGCACTTCCTCGCTATCCGCGCACGATTGCGGTGGTGACGAGTCCCGACGGGGCGGCGCTGCACGATATCGTGGCCGTCGTCAGGCGGCGCGCGCCGCACGTTCGAGTGGTCGTCGTTCCGGCGACGGTGCAGGGAGACGCCGCACCGGAGGAGCTGTGTTTCGCCCTCGATCAGGTGGCGCGCTGGAACGGCGCCGACACGGTGATCGTTGGCCGCGGCGGCGGTGCCCGCGAGGATCTGCGCGCCTTCAACGACGAGCGAGTTGCGCGAGCGCTCGCGCGCTGTCCTGTCCCTACTATATGCGCAGTCGGACACGAGATCGACGTCAGTATCTGCGATCTCGTCGCCGATCATAGAGCACCTACGCCTTCTGCCGCCGCGGAAGCGGCCGTTCGGGCCACCGAGGAGCTGGTCGGCGAGCTGGAGTCGCGCGGCAGGCATCTGCTTGGCGCGATTGCGTCTCGCCTCGACGAAGCGGGCGTGCAGCTGCATCGTGCCGCCGGGAACCTAACGACGGTGAGCCGCGAGTCGATCGAACGGCGGGCGAGCCGCATCGCCGCGACGGCGGGGCGGCTCCATGCGTTGAGCCCACTCGCGACGCTCGCGCGTGGCTACGCGATTGCCCAGGGCGAGGGTGGTAAGACGCTGGGCGCCGTCGCCGACTTCGTGCCCGGCGAGTCGTTCGATCTTCGCGTGCGCGACGGCACCATTCAATCGACGATCAACTCAGTGATACCCGCGGGGCCTGAACAGCAGATCCCTCGTCGCTTTGCTCCTCGGGATGACAAGGAGACAGATGGCGAAGCATAACGAGCGCATTTTATTCGAGGCACGCCTCGACCGGCTGGAGGCGATCGTGCACGAGCTCGAGGGCGACCAGGTCGATCTGGCTGGCGCGCTCGCTCTGTTCGAGGAGGGGGTGGAATGTCTTCGCGCCGCGTCGAAGGAGCTGGCCGAGGCGAGAGCGAAAGTCCAGCGGCTGGTCGAGCACGACGACGGCAGCTTCACACTGACCGATTTTCGTGGCTGACGGCGTACGCACGGGCGGCTTCGATGCCGCCGTCGCGAGCGAAGTCGAGGAGCACCGGCAGCGCATCGATGCTGCGCTCGCCGATCTGTGCGTGGGGGAGCTCTCCCCGCTTACGGAACAGGCGCCGATGGTGGCCGAAGCCATTCGATACAGTTTGCTCGGTGGCGGAAAGCGCTTTCGCGGCATTCTCCTGCTGGCCGCATATGAAGCTGCCGGTGGGAAACTGGACGCGACGCGGCTCGCGGCGGCGATCGAGATCGTGCACGCATACTCCTTGGTGCACGATGACCTGCCATGCATGGACAACGATGATGTCCGCCGCGGCCGACCAACGGTCCACCGCAAGTTCGGGCCTCGCGTCGCGACCGTCGCCGGGCTCGCGATGGTGCCGCTAGCGGCGCGGACGGCAGCGCGAGCAGCGAAGTCGATTCCCACCGCTGACGCATCGCGCGTTGTGGCTTCGCTGATGGCAGCGGCTGGAGCTGGGGGTATGATTGGCGGCCAGCTCCTCGATCTCGAGGGCGAGGGCAAGGCACTCACGCTATCAGAGCTGGAGCAGATTCATCGTGGCAAGACGGGGGCGCTGGTGTCTGCCGCCGCAATGTTGGGTGGCATCGCCGCGGGTGCACCTGCCGCGTCCACCGAGGCGCTGGCCCGCTACGGCGCAGCGCTCGGACTCGCCTTTCAGATCATGGACGACATCCTCGATTTGACTCAAACCACCGAAACACTCGGCAAAACAGCGGGTCGCGATGTGGCGCTGAGCAAGAGTACCTATCCCGCACTGCTCGGCGTCGACGGCGCGACAGAGCGCGCGGAAGCACTCATTCGAGGCGCCTGCGCGGCGCTTTCCGCGCGTGGGCTGCTCACTCCGACGCTGGAGAGTATGGCCCATTTCGTCGTCAGGCGAAGCGCGTGACTCGCGGGGCGCGGGGCGCGTGGCGCAAGTAACGCGGCACAGCGCGGTTCGCTAGCTTTCAAACAGGGTGTCACAGGCAGATCAATCGCCGTATGTCGATCCTCGAACGCATTCAATCTCCGTACGACGTCCGACGCCTGAGTCGCGACGAGCTCAAGACGCTCGCCGACGAGGTTCGTGCGCGGCTCATCGACGTTTGCTCGCGCACCGGCGGTCACATCGGCGCCGGGCTCGGCGTCGTGGAGCTGACGGTCGCTCTGCACGCCGCATTCGATACCCCTCGTGATCAGCTGATCTGGGACGTCGGGCATCAGGGGTACCCGCACAAGCTCCTCACCGGCCGGAACGAGGGCTTCGAGACGCTGCGCAAGGAAAACGGCATCTCCGGATTCCTGAAGCGGAGCGAGAGCGAGTATGACGTGTTCGGCGCGGGGCACGCCGCCACGTCGATCTCGGCGGCGCTCGGCGTCGCCGCGGGCCGCGATCTTCGCAAGGAGAGCTACAAGGTGGTGGCGATCGTCGGCGACGGCGCGCTCACCTGTGGACTGGCGTACGAGGGCCTCAACAACGCCGGTCACTCCGATCGTGACGTCATCGTCGTCCTCAACGACAACGAGATGTCGATCGCGCCCAACGTCGGCGCCATCTCCAAGTATCTCACATCCGTCCAGCGCAATTCGCTCTACAATCGCGTGCGCTCGGCGATCGGCGACATTGCCGACAAGGGCCCGGGTGGACTGTTCTCTTCAATGGGCGTCGGCACCTGGGTACGCCGGTGGGAAGAGAGTGTGAAAGCACTGTTGACGCCCGGGGTGTTGTTCGAGGAGCTGGGCTTTCGCTATTTCGGTCCAATCGATGGTCACGACATCGACGCGATGATCGAGACCTTCAACGCCGTGCGCGAGCTTGGCGGACCACGCCTCGTGCACGTTCGCACGGAGAAGGGAAAGGGCTTCCCGGCCGGCGAGAGCCTGGAGAAGTGGCATGCGCTGCCGCCGGATCACGATCCGTCCACGGGAAAGCTGCGCAATGCCTCCTCGGTGACGACCTATCAGAAGGTCTTCGGCAAGGGGCTTATGGAGCTGGGCGCGGTGAACGACCGCGTCGTCGCGATCACGGCGGCCATGCCGAGCGGCACGAGCACCGATCTGTTCGCGAAGGCGTATCCGTCGCGCTTTTTTGATGTTGGCATCGCCGAGGGACATGCGGTGACGTTCGCCGCCGGCCTCGCGACGCGCGGCATTCGTCCAGTCGTCGCGATCTACTCGACGTTCCTGCAGCGTGCCTACGACAGCATCATTCACGACGTGGCAATCCAGTCGCTGCCGGTGGTGTTCTGTATGGACCGCGCCGGCCTGGTCGGCGAGGACGGTGAGACCCACATGGGTCTCTATGACATCGCGTATCTGCTCGCCGTGCCTAACGTGACAGTCACCGCGCCGAAGGATGGCCGGGAGATGCTCGGACTGCTCCGAACGGCCGTAGGCCACGAAGCAGGCCCATTCTCGATTCGCTATCCGCGCGACGCGGCGCCGGACGCGGTGCCAGCGATCACGGAGATCGAGCCCGTGCCGTATGGCACGTGGGAGGTGTTGCGTCGCGGCTCGGATGTCGCGCTCCTCGCGATGGGCACGATGGTAGCCCCCGCGCTGCAAGCGGCGGATGTTCTGGCCTCGGAGGGCTTGCACATCACGGTCGTGAACTGTCGCTTTCTGAAGCCGTACGATGAGGTCACGCTCGCCGCCGTCCTGGCGAATCACGAGCGCGTGCTCGTCGTCGAGGAGGGAACGGTCATCAATGGCTTCGGCGCATACATGTCGACCGTGATCGCGCGGCAGGATCCGACCATTCGAGTGGCAGTGCACGGCGTGCCGGATCGCATCATCCCGGCGGCCCCGCGCGCGCGGCAGCTCGCGCTCACCGGCCTGGATGCGAGTGGCATCGCGGCCCGCATCCGTGCGCTCCGCGAGCAAGAGAGCGAGGCAGTCGCCGGGTGATCCGCGTCGGCGTCGTCGGACACCGGGGCTACGCGGGACTGCCAGACGTTCTCCAGACACTGGAGGAGCTCACGCCGGGGCTCGGTCTCGAGTTGCATTTCGAGAAGGAGATTCACGAGGCGGCGGGGTACGGCAAGGAGATGACCGACCCGTCGGTGCTCGACGTGATGCTCACGTTAGGCGGAGACGGCACTCTGTTGCGCGGGGCACGTCTGCTCGATCCGCATCAGGTGCCGATCCTCGGCGTCAATCTCGGGCGGCTTGGATTTCTGACGTGTTGTCCGGCCGACCAGCTCGCGTCGGCGCTGATGCGTTTCGCTCGTCGCGACTATCTGGTCGAGTCGCGGATGGCGATTCGCGCGCGAGTCCTCGACGCGTACGGCCGCGAGCGTCACAGCTGGGTGGCGCTCAACGACGTCGTGCTGCACAAGGGCGGCTTCGCGCGGGTGGTCGAGCTACGCGTCACGGCGGATGGCGAGACGATCGCCACGTATGGCGCCGACGGTGTCGTGATCTCCACCCCGACGGGATCGACAGCGTATAGCCTCTCGGCTGGCGGACCAGTTGTATTTCCAACACTCGAAGCCCTCGTCGTCACACCCGTTTCTGCGCATGCCCTGGCGATTCGTCCGCTGGTGCTTCCGCCGGGCACGGAGGTCGCCGTGCAAGCGGAGGGTTTCCCCGACGAATTATTGGTGACGATCGACGGCCAGGTCGGCTCGACATTCGCGAGTGGCGAGACGCTGAGCATTCGCCGTAGCGAGGGAGGAATCCTCATCGTACGCTTCCCGGGCGGCAGCTTCTTCAAGACGCTCCGGCAAAAGCTCGGCTGGGGCGGTCTCAAGGATAGGGATGAGAAGTTTGATACGTGAGGCAAGTTTCTCTTGGTTTGAAGTACCTCTCCTTTCCGCCGGTGATAAATACCTTGCGCAGCATTCACAAGAACAAATCACCCCGCTGTGAGGAGCTCTTGATGCGCGCGGAGCACGCCAGTGGTTTCAGGGCTGTGTCAGCGGTTTCAGTGGCCCCAACGTCGGCGTCGCGAGTGGCTTGAAGCATGCTCGCTGAATTGCGCATCAAAAACTTCGCGATCATCGAATCGCTGTCGCTGCCGTTGGCGCGGGGGTTCAATGTGTTGTCTGGTGAGACGGGCGCTGGGAAGTCGATCATCGTCGGTGCGCTCGGACTTCTTCTCGGTGAGCGCGCCAACACGGACTCCATCCGCACCGGCGCCGATCGCGCAACCGTCGAAGGCGTGTTCGACATCAGCGAGCGCGCGGAGATCGCCGAGCTCCTGGACGAACATGGGATCGACGCCGACGAGCCGCTCGTCGTGCTCCGCCGGGAGATCGCCGGCTCGGGCCGCACGCGCGCGTGGGTGAACGGCACGTCAGTGAGTGCGACGCTGCTCGCCGAGATCGGACGGCATCTCGTGAATCTGCACGGCCAGCACGAGGCGCAGACGCTGCTCGACCCCGATGCGCAGCGTCGAATCCTCGACATCTTCGCCGGCGCAGCGGACGTCGCCGCGGAGACGCGTTCGGCGCACGAAGAGCTTGCGGGGGCACGGCGTGACATCGCGGATCTGCAGAGACGCAAGGCCGACGCCGAGCGCCGAGCGGACTATCTGCGACATGTGGCGAGGGAAATCGAGGATGCGAAGCTCATCGAGGGCGAAGACGTCCGCCTCGAGGACGAAGCGCGACGACTCGAGAACTCGGAGGAATTACGCGCGCTCGCGTCGGGCATCGCGTCGGCCATCGACGGCGAAGAAGAGGCGATACTCACAATTCTCGGCGGCGTGGAACGGCATCTCGCGTCCATCCAGCGCATCGATCCGACGCTCGCGCGCTTGCAGGAGTTATACGACAGCGCGTACTACAATCTCGAGGCGCTCGCGCGCGAGCTCGAGGAGTACGAGACGTCGATCGACCTCGATCCAGCGCGCCTCGACGAAGTGCGGGCGCGGCGCGACCTGCTTTTTCGCCTGACGAAGAAGTACGGCGGCACGCTCGCCGAGGTCATCGAGACTGGCATTCGCACGCGCGAAGAGCTCGATCTGGTAGACTCAGCCGGGCTCGATCTTCGTCAACTCGAGGCGCGGGAGCGGGAGGCCCGCGCGCGGCTCGAGGAACGCGCCGCCGCGCTCACCGAATTGCGTCAGACGGCTGCTCGCCGGCTGGCGGCCAACGTGGATGAAATCCTCCCCGATCTCGGCATGCCCGACGGTCACGTCGGCGTGAGGCTCCAGCCGCTGCCGGAGATCGGCGCACACGGCGCCGAGGATATCGAGTTTCGGGTGTCGCTCAATGTCGGCCACGAGGAGCGGGCGCTGTCGCGCGTCGCGTCTGGCGGCGAGCTGTCGCGCGTGATGCTCGCGCTCAAGACCATTCTCGCTCGACTGGATCGTGTGCCGACACTCGTCTTCGACGAGGTGGATGCCGGAATTGGCGGACGCGTCGGGCTGATGGTTGGCGAGACCATGCGACGCGTCGCGGCGCACCATCAGGTATTTGCCATCACGCATCTCCCGCAGATCGCGGCGCGCGCGCACCATCACATTCTCGTCGCCAAAGGCGCGCGCGGGGGCGTCACCACCGCCGACGTCAACGTGCTCACCGGCGGCGCACGCGTGGCGGAGATCGCGCGCATGCTGGGTGGAGACCCCGAGAGCGACGTCAGTCGCGCCCACGCGCACGAGCTACTCGAGTCTGCCGCGTCGCCCGAGCTTGCGGGCGCTACGGCCGGCGGGAGCAACACCGCGCCCGCATCTCAGCGGCCGCGCCGAAACAAGCGATAGTAGATGCGCACCTCGACCATGTCGCGATTGTACTTGGGAACGAGGCCGCCCGATGCCGCGATGGTCTCGAGGTGGGTGTAGGTCATCTCGATGGGTAGCGGGCTGCGCCCGCTCGCATAACGAGCAACCGCGGAATAGCTGAAGCCGAGTCCGACGTTCTGTTCGGTCGTCGCGAGAATGACTGGCGGCGCGGTCACATCCGGCGAGGTGTACTGGCTCGCGTTCTGATGGCGCATCATGTAGATGCCATTGAACGTGAAGTAATCCGTGAAACGAATGCGCGGCGCCGCTTGCAGCTGCAGCGCGTTGCCTTCTCGCCATGTGCCGGCAACCGGCGCATCGAGGGGGAAGAGTGCGTAATCGCTGTTCGGCATTCGGGGGACGCTGGAGCTCGTCAGGTAGGCTGTGTACTCCGCGCCGACCGTGGCGACCAGCCGGCTGCCGATCCCGATATCGAGAATGCCGCCAGCGTCGACGCTCGTCTGCCCCGTTCCTGTTCCGACTTCGTACGCGAGCCCGCCGGACGGTCCGAAGCCAGTCGGAAGTCGCACCACACCGCTGACCGTCCCGCGCAGCCGGAAGCTGCTCGTCGTGTCGGCGAAACCATCGACGAGCTTGAACAGCGCCGAGAGCTCGACGTTGCCAGTGCCTATCTGATCCGGAGAGCCCAGCGAATCCAGGGCGACCCCAGGATTCGCGGTCGCGAGCCGTTGCAGCTGCGCGAGCGCGGCGTCCGCCTTGGCTCCAGCCGATACGAACGTGACGGTGGTGCCTAACAATGCATTGATGTTGTCCGCCAGCGTCGTCAGCTGGGTGGCGATCTGCGCCTGCGCGGCGCCGCGAGGCGCGAAGGCGCTGTTCGGACCGTACAGGAGCTGTGCGGCGGCCTGATAGGAATCGGCCGTTGCCTTCAACGTCTGCGCATTGGAAACGGAGGCTGGCGAGCAGCTGCCGGACTGGCCGCAGTTCGTTATGTAGTCATTCAGCGCGTTACTGGCGTCGGTCAGCGCCTGGAGCAACGCCTGGTTGGTCGACGCTGCGCTCGTCGGATTCGGGCCGACGTTCGCTCCGGTCGCGCCATTCAACCGGCGGGGATTGAGCTCCACGAACACGGTACTGTGCGTCTGCACGATCGGCAGCATCGCGCCAATCGTTAGGCGATCGGTCACGCCGTACGAGAGCGAGAGGGGCGTCGTCACGACGCGCGTGTTCACGGTCGAGAATTGCTGGCCCAGGTTGAGCAGCAAGTTCGGATTGCCGGTCAGGGTGCGCAGCGCGCTCTGAGTCGCGGCGAGTGCCGGAAACTGGCGCACGCCGAGGGACTCGGCGCTGAACGCCTGGCCCAGCGGATGGCGCGGGTTCGCGCTGTCGGCCGTCCTGTCGAACACCTGGTCGAACAGCGTCCACACGTTCCTGACCCGCAGTTGCACGCCGCCCTTCGGCAACGTGCGCGCATCCTCCGTGTTCGGGAGTGGTGGCGGCGTGGGCGGCAGCTGTGCGCCGGCACGTGCTCCGGATAGGCAGCCAACGATGAGAGATGCACACCAGAGCGTTCGCGCGAATCTCCATTCGCTCGACCTCTGGCGTGCATCGCGTGGGTAGTGTGCGTCCGGTACTGCCTCGAGCATGCGTTGACGTCAGCGGATGAGGTTATCATTCTACCCGGTCACCGCCCAAAATGCATTCACGATCGTGAGCCTGCTTCCGCCGCCTCGTGTTCCCTGGCAAATCACGGGGAATCACTGGATCGCATTGCCATGCATCCATCCAATCGACGGCTCCTTGCACGCGCTCGGCGTGCTCCATCGAGGCTCGCGCTCCGCGATCGAGCTCGCGGGGAGCGCCGATTTCCTTCAGGGCACGGCGCCGCCGCTGCTGAAGCCAACGATCGGCATTGGCGATACGACGCGCGATTTCGCCGGCGCGCAGATGGCATGGGAGCGAGCACTCGGCTGGATCCCGACGTTTTCGTGTACGATCGGTGACGCCGTCGTTCGCGGAACGATCTTCGCCCCATACGGCCGCGATGCCGACGTCGCTGGTGCCGTCTATGCGCTGTCGGTGGAGAATCGTGCCAGCGCGGCAGCGGACATCGTCATCGGAATGGAAGGTCGGTTCGGGCATCGGCAGATGCGTGTGCGCACGCCACGTCCATTCGTCGATCACAATGTTGCCTCGCATGCGGCGGAAGACGTCGTCCTTCTCGAGGCGAGCGCGCCCCCCGGCGACGTGGCCGTCGCCGTCGGCGGCGACGGACCGGTGACGGTGACCGTCGGCGCGACCGCGACGAACGAGTTCTCCCTCCGCCGAGTCGTTAGGGTCAAGCCGGGCGAGCGCGAGCACGTCGCGTTCTACATCGCCGCGGGCCCCGAGCGGGACGGCGCGGAGGCCGCGGTGCGTGTACTGCGTCGTCGCGGCTGGCGCGACCTCCTCACATCCACGCGTGACGCGCTGCAGTCGTTGCAGCAGACGGCGACGAACGACGTGATGGACCGCCTCATCAACCGCAACCTGCTGTTCGCGTACTTCTATTCCGTGGGCCGTGCGCTCGACGACGCGCATTACTACATCGTGCGCAGCCGCGCGCCATGGAATGGTCGAGGTGTGACCGTACGCGATTGGGAGGCGCTGGCGTGGACGATCCCCGCCGTGCAGCTCGCCGACCCGCCACTCGCCCGCGAGCTGCTCCTTCGCGCCTGCGAGCTTCATGGTTACGCGCCGGGCCGCGGCGTGCACTATCTCGACGGTACACTGTTCGAGCCGGGGTT
>DASXPH010000086.1:0-8815 GCA_036493735.1 Gemmatimonadaceae bacterium | reverse complement strand
CTCGGCTCCCGCGCGTCCACCGGCTTCGCTTCGACCGCGGGCAAGCCCGCCCCGCGCAGCATCGAATTCATCCGCGGCAGGCCCGCGTCCAACGTCCGCTTCAACAGCGCCAGCTGGCGATCGAGCTCTGTTGAAAGCTCTGTAAACACCGAGTACGACTGCTGCGTCGGACGGCCGTCGGCGCTGCCGACGACGCCCATCAGCGCCCCGATCTTGTTGTTCAGCCGAATCGGATAGTTGAGCGGATCCTCACTGGCGTGGTTCTTCGTCTGATAGATCGAGTCTTCCACCTGCGACAAGGCTTGCTCCAGCGCCGTCGCCGCGGTGCCGAAGCTCGCCTGCTGCGCCGACGGGATCCGCGGACGACGGTTCTCCAGCTCGCTCTTCACGTAACGAATCGTCTTCACGGCGTCGTTCGCCTCGGAGAAGCGATCGCGAATCTTCATCAACAAGGCGAACTGCTCGGCGTAATCCGCGGTGGTGATGCCCTTCGAGCGTGGATCGGGAATGAGCTTGAACGACTCAGTCGCGACCGGCTTCCCGTTCACCACCAGTCGTACATTGTACGCACCTGGGGGCGCCATCGGCCCCGTCGTGCCGGCCGCCCAGAGAATCATGCCGCGGAAACCACTGGCATCCGGATAGCGCATGTTCCAGGTAAAGCTGTTCACGCCGCGCCGATTCGGCGCGCGTGGCGTCGGCGGCGGACGGTAGCCTTCGTCCTCGGATGGCTCGATGCCGCCCGCAGCATCCGGCGCGACTTGCACGAGCTTCTTGATGCTGTCCTCGGCGATTCCCGCGGCGTGCAGACTGTCGGTCTTCGACTTCGTCCGCTCGAAACGCCGCACCGAATCAGCGTACGCCGCCGAATCGAGCCTGCTCGTGAAGCGACGAATCAGCTTCCCCTGGCCGTCGAGCAAGTCGAGAGAAACCTCATCATTCGCATTCTTAAGATAATACTGAACAAAGACGCCGCCGGGCGGGTTCACGCCAACTGGATGAACGGGCGCGTTCTCCGGCGTTACAACTTGCTCACCACGGCCGCCGCGCCGGCCGAAGCCGCCGCCGAAGCTGGCCCGGTACTGATCGCGCGGCTTGAAGAGATGCGCGTCGCTCGCCAACACCTCGGGGCTGAGCTGCTCCAGCGACGAGACGTTGTCCATGATCCAGAACGACCGCCCGTGCGTCGCGACGATGAGATCCCCTTCCTTGAAAGTGAGGTCGTGGATCGGCACGATCGGCAGATTGAGCTGGAGCTTCTGCCAGTTGGCGCCGTCGTCGCCCGAGAACCACACGCCGCGCTCCGTACCGGCGACGAGCAGCCCGCGCCGCTCCGGATCCTCGCGCACGACGCGCGTGAACTGCGACGCGTCGATGCCCCTGTCGATACGCGTCCAGCTCTTGCCAAAGTCGGTCGTCTTCCAGAGGTAGGGTTTGTCGTCGTCGAGCTGGTAACGATTCGCCGCGACGTAGGCGATGCCGGCGCCGAATTTCGACGCGTCGATGCTCGAGACGCGCGTGAACTTCTGCATGTCCGGCGGCGTGACGTTCTGCCAGCTCTTTCCGCCATCACGCGTCACGTAGACTTTGCCATCGTCGGAACCGGTCCAGAGAATGTTCCCGTCCAGCGGCGACTCCTCGATCACGAATACGACCGCGTAATACTCCACCGACGTCTGGTCCTTCGTGATCGGGCCGCCCGAGTTGCCTAACGTGGCCGGATCGGCGTAGGTGAGATCAGGCGAGATCACCGTCCAGCTCTGACCGCCGTTCGTGGACTTGTGAACGACGTTCGACCCTACGTAGAGCACATTGGGGTCATGAACCGAAGTGACAATCGGGAACGTCCACTGAAAACGATATTTGAGATCTCTCGCCGGATGTCCCATCGGGTTGTCCGGCCAGGGATTCACGTTGCGCGAGATCTCGGTGCGCATGTCCTTCCGCGTGATCAGGTTGCCGTAGCTGCCCGCGTAGACGATGTCCGGATCGTCGGTGCGCGCCGCGATCCAGCCCGACTCGCCCCCGCCGGCTTCCTTCCACTGGCTGATGTCGACAACGCCTTCCGGCGACCGGCTCGGTCCACACAGCGTCGAGTTGTCCTGCTGCGCGCCACACAAATGGTACGGAAAGTGGTTCGTCGCAATGACATGATAAAATTGAGCAGTTGCAAAATCCTCGTCCGACCACGTCTTCCCACCGTCGACGCTCACTTCGGCGCCGCCATCGTCACCCTCGATCAAACGACGCGGATCCTTGGGATCGATCCACAGCGTGTGCGAATCGCCATGGTGTACGCCCTGCACCGGCTTGAAGGTGCGCCCGCCATCGGTCGACTTCATGAACGACACGTTGTTCGCGTAGACGACGTTCGTGTCCTTCGAGTCCGCGGTGATGCGTGTGTAGTACCATGCGCGCTGGCGCAGCGCACGCTCGCTATTCACCTTCGTCCACGTCGCGCCGCCATCGTTGGAGCGGAAGACGCCGCCCGAATCCGCCTCGACGTTCGCCCAGAGCCGGTTCGAGTTCGCAGCTGACACCGTGACTCCGACATTCCCCCAGATGCCTTCGGGGAGTCCGGGATTGCGCGTCAGCTCCGTCCAGTGATCGCCACCATCGGTCGTCTTGAACAAGCCGCTGCCCTTGCCGCCTGACGAGAGCAGCCATGGCGTGCGTCCCGCCTGCCAGAAGCCGGCGTACAGGACGTTCGGATTGTTCGGGTCCATCACCAGATTGACGGCACCAGTGGAATCGTCGCGGAACAAAATCTTGTCCCAGCTCTTGCCGCCATCTTTGGAACGGAAGACGCCGCGCTCCGCGTTAGGCGCCCATACATGGCCGAGCGCCGCCACGTAAACCAGATCGGCGTTCGTGGGATGGACGACGATGTTGCCGATCTGACGCGTCTCTCTCAGGCCCACAGATGTCCAGCTCTTTCCGCCATCCGTCGTCTTCCACACACCGTCGCCGTGGGAAACATTCCCGCGCAGCGGGTACTCACCGCCCCCGACATAAACCACGTCCGGCGACGAGGGCGCTACCGCGATGGCGCCGATGGTTCCGCCGAAGTACCTGTCCGTCACGGACGCCCACGACTCGCCGGCGTTGATCGACTTGTAAACACCGCCGCCCGTCGTGCCCATCCAGAACTCGTTAGGCCGCGACGGATTGCCGGCGACGGCCACCGAGCGGCCGCCGCGGAAGGGACCCAGCTCGCGCCAGTGCAGCGCGCCAAACGCTACTGTGTCGAAGCCCGCGGGGGGCATAACTGGCCCATTGAAGGTCGTGTACGGATGCAGCGGGCCGGTTGGCGGCCGGGGCCGTTGTGCGCCGACGGGATCGGTGAGGGAAAGAGTGCTAAGCGTCAGCGCGACGATGGCGGCGCGCGACATGAGGAGCGAGCGGTCGGAAATCACAGCACGCCTCCAGGCGTCATGAGGGGGTGAACCGTCGAAATAATTGACGGAACGGCATTCAGGGAAGGGCCAACGCTAATGTCATCCCGAGGAGCGTAGCGACGAGGGATCTGCTTTTCGTCGCCATTCTCGCGAAAGCTTCCAGATCGTGGGGGCGTCTATGTACACTCCGCCCTCATGACCGTCCGCCAGAAGATCGCCATCGCGCTCGCGACCGCCGTGCTCACGCTCCTCGTGGGGCTGGCGGCGCTGGTCGTGGTGCTGCGGCTTCGTGGGGCAATCGACGCCGTCGATCACACCAACAGCGTCCTGCGGAACCTCGATGGCCTGCTCGGCTCGATCGTCGACGCCGAGACCGGCCAACGCGGCTACATCATCACCGGCGACAGCAGCTACCTCGACCCGTATCATGATGGCCGAGTCGCCGCGGACTCGTACGTCGTCAACCTGCGGCAACTCATCGCCGATCGCGATCAACGCGCTCGGCTCGACAGCCTGGAGACGCTGGAGCAGGCAAGGATTGCCGAGCTCGATCGAACGGTCATCCTCCGCGCCACCGACCCGGCGGCGGCGATGACACACTTTCGCTCCGGCATCGGCAAGGCGCTCATGGATAGCGTACGGCTTCTCTCGACGCACATGTCGCAGACCGAGCGCCGGCGCCTCGCCGAGCGAGACGCGGCGCGGCTGCGGATTCGCGATCTCGCACTCGTCGTGATCGTGGGCGGCACCTTCGCCGCTTTCCTTCTCGCACTGACCACGAACCGCTCGATCCGGACCGACGTCATCGCCCAGCAGAAGGCCCAGGAGCAGCTCGAGCACCAGGCGCAACAGCTCGAGGAGCAGGCGGTGGAGATGGAGCAGACGCTCGAACAGCTCCACGAGTCGACGACGCAGGCCGAGGAAGCGCGCGACGCGGCGGAAGTGGCGGACCGCGCCAAGAACGATTTCCTGGCCGTGATGTCCCACGAGCTGCGCACTCCACTGAACGCGATCGTCGGGTATGCCGAGCTATTGCACGATGGCGTCGCGGGCCCGGTGAACCACGAGCAGCGGGAGCAGCTCGAGCGCGTGCAGCTCTCGGCGCGCCACCTCGTGGAGCTCGTGGACGACATTCTGTCGTTCAGCCGCCTCGAGTCTGGTCAGGACAACATTCGTAATGCGGCGGTGGACCTGGCGACGATCACGCGCGAGGCCGGCGCGCTCGTCGAGCCGGTAGCACGGTCCAAGGGCTTGACCTTCACCGTGGTCGCACCTAACGACAGCGTGACGTTCACCTCGGATCCGGCGAAGCTGCGGCAGATCCTGGTGAACCTCCTGTCGAACGCGATCAAGTTCACGGACGAGGGCACGATCCGCCTGGCGTCGAGCTTCGAGCCGGCGTGTGTCGTGTTCGAGGTCGAGGACACCGGCATTGGCATCGCGCATGAGCATCAGGAGCGCGTGTTCGAGACCTTCTGGCAGGTCGATCAGAGCGCGACGCGCAAGACGGGCGGCGCCGGACTGGGCCTGAGCGTCTCGAGGCGCCTTGCCCGCGCGTTAGGCGGCGATCTCACCGTGGATAGCGAGATCGGCAAAGGGAGCCGGTTCAGGTTCTGGCTTCCACGCTAGAAGAACGCGGAGGTCGCGGAGTGCACAGAGGCCGCAGGGGAGCCTTGTCATCCCGAGGAGCGAAGCGACGAGGGATCTGCTGTTCGCCCTCTTGCGCTTAGGTCCAGCGCCATGTGGACGTCGTCGACGTACTGGTCGCCAATCTTGAGCGCGCCGGGTTCGAGGCCGAATGGCAGAAAGCCGACGCTGTGATAGAGGGCCATCGCCTTTGGGTCGGCGACGTTGGCAGTGAGAGCTAGACGCTCGATAGCGGGCAGCTGACGTGCGCGCTCGATGACCGCCTCCAACAGCTTCTTGCCGATTCCCTGGCCACGCAGCTCCGGCGCGACGTAGACGCCCCAGACGATGGCGCGGTGACGGCGCTTGGCGCCCTTCTCGCGCGCACAGCCCATCATGCCACGGAGCTGGCCGTCGACGAAGGCACCGAGGACGAAGCTGTCGTCGTTAGGTGTGACGCGTTGAGCCGCGGCTTCGATCGTGGTGGCGCGGTGCTCGTCGGTGGAGGCGCCGAAGGCGGTGGGGTCGCGCTCGAGCGCTTCGAGGCGGAGATCCCAGAACGCCCTGGCGTCCTCTTCCGTCAAGGCACGGATCTCGAGCTGCGTCAGCACGGATGCCTAACGGGGGCCTTCTCTTGCCCGTTCGCCATGGTTGAGTGTCCGGCCTTGCTCGGCCTTCCTTCCGCGTCGAAACAGAAACTCTCGTCGAAAGGTGCTAGTGGCCGTCGACCGAGTGCGCCCTGTTTCGAGGGGACCGCCGGCAGCTTTGTCACGGACGCGTGCGAGAGGCACTGATCGGGCAGCACTAGGCCTGAGAAGAAAACCCGTCCACAAAGAACGGAGTCACCGTACACTGTGGCGACTCCGAACTCCGTCTGAATCATAAGCTGTGAGCGCATCAACCCGTCGCTAACCATTAAGCCATCCAGACAACTCGAGGGGCGCGGTCAGCCGGCGCCGCTCGAGTTGCGCATTCGTCTTGTGGTGTGCGGTGCGTGACCATTCGAATGGGTCCGCAGCTTCGGTCTAATCCGTGGCAAGACTCTTGGAATTACGAAGATCGCTCAAAAGCTGCCGCGAATTCGCCTGTCTGAATGAGGTCCGCCACCGCCTTCTCTACCGCCTCCTTGGTCAAACGTTCGACCACAATCATGTTCTTTGACCATACATAGAGTCCCCGTGCACATTCCCCAGTCTGGCGATAGTTCTCCATCAAGGACACGAGGTTTCTCAAGGCGAAAAAAGTCGCATTGTATCGCTCACCCGTAGCAAACTTCACTATTACATCCACGTTATCATCGAGGGGGTCGATCCCAAATAAGTCTTCGATCCACTCAATAGAGTAGTCAGTTTCGTCAAGTCGCATTATTTGTAGAGCCCTTGAAGCAGCTTAATCGCCTGGTCCTGCGTTGCTTTAGTACTCTTCGCCAAAATCTCAATCACGTTGTTACTGGCGTTTCGAAAGTATACGCGAGCCCCGTCGCGAGCACGCGCTTCGAAGATTCCGTTGAAGAGGTGCCGTGTCCCGATTCCAGGATTCATGTTGCCCTGTGCAAGCTTGGCAGTGAGTCGATCAACAGAGGTCTGTAGCTCGCCCTCCAGGGCTGATGCAATTCTCGTCAGTCCCCGGCTTTCTCCTATCCGGGAAATGAGCTTGATCGCGCCTTCGCCAGCAGCTTCCTCAGGGGCACCAACGAGTCCGCCGGCGGCCGGGAAGACAGGGTCAGCTGCTCCAGGATCCTCCAACGGCTTATCGATGCCAAGCAGCCGCTTGTACTCCGCCGAGCAACCCTCGCCTGTTTGGGCTTAACCCGGTTCAGTGGGCACGCAGTTATAGGTGGAACCCGCGACCATCGTCGCCGCGTTCACTCTATTGAGAATTGCCGGCCTGACGCGCCGGTGAGGACTACCCGAAGTTCTGTTCGTCGGGTTGGTGGCGATCATCGGCGGTCTGCTCATCGGCAATTCCCTTCGCGATTCGCCAATGGGACAATGCGGTCGCGGAGAGCTTCTTCGCGACGTTGGAATTGGAGTTGATTCTGAACCACCGCTGGGCGATGCGCGCTGAGGCCCGCCGGGCGATCTTTCGCTATATCGAGATCTGGTACGTCGCGAGCGGCGCCACTCGACGCTCGATTAAGTCAGTCCGGCCGCGTACGAAGCGTGACTCCGAACGGCGTAGCAAGCCGGTGCCAGATCACATCCTAAAATCGCCGCAGACGGCCGATCGCCATCAAACCCACACCTGGAGCCCTCTCGACCTGAGCCGCAACGTTCAACTTTCCTCATTCCCCGTTTGGCCATCACTGCTTGTCCACCAAACCGGGTTAGGCCCCGTATGCCGAACGGCTAAACCCGTTCAAGCACGACACCAGATGCGTCGGCAAGCACTGCACCAACGGGTTCGCTCACAATGAGGGCAGCGATCCAGCCTTCGATCCGGAAGATCTGCGCCGAGCCGACTTTCGCTGGGTCGATGTGAATGTCGCTGACGGTCAGGTAGGTGCCGGCCAAGTCTGGGGCAGCCGGAGTGAAGGGCCATCGTACAATCGTAGACCGCGATTCATCCAAGCACCGAATCACGCGGAGCACGTTGATGATTCCGTATTCTCGCGTCTCTCCGTCGATAGTTACCGGAATTGCCTGGAAATCCCCCGGTGCGACACCCTGGACTTCATCGACGAACGACATTGCCAGAACTGGCATATCGAAGTCAGCCATCGTGAACTCCTGGTGCGCCCCGGGGCGCCTGATTGGCAAATGTAACGGGCCAAGATTTCGAGCCGGCTTCCCCGCTAAGAACATTTGAGCGTCAAGCTCGTCGCCCTCAGCAGTGACTGGCGACCCGAGATACCACCGATCGGGGTACGCTGAGTTCTTATCGTGTAGCCGATAGTAATTCATATCGCTGCCGCGTTGTCACGGATCGCCGCGCTTGGTGATCATAGTGTTGAGTGGAGTGCCAGGCGTGGATGCCTGTACGCTCAGTAGGAATAGTGCTCCCTGCAATGCAGTTCTATAGGCGGCTCCAGATTTTCCCTGCGTGGCCTGGAGTAATGCGCCCTGAACGGTCATGTGATATACGTCGCTGTGAGGTCCAATATGGCCCTCAACGGGCACAATGTTCGCCGGATCCTGGAGTGACATGCCGGCCTTATCGAACATCTTCTGGAATATCGGCGTCCAATACCCATTCTTATCGGTCGCAATGTGGTGATTCTGAACTTCCGGAGGGCGCAGCTTCTCTCTAACCGATTCCGCTGCCTGGTCGATAGCGGCGGCGACATCCTTCGCGGTGGACGATGCCCATGTCGTGAGACCAGTGAGCAGTCCCGCGGCACCGGCCGCGCCGCCTGCACCTGCTGTCTCGGGGCACGGGGGACATAGTCCGAGCGGGTCCTGGTAGTTGACAGGATCGCCACCGGCAAAGCCATAGGTGTTTAGACCTCCTCCCAGTCCGATCGGATCTTCCTGCGAGAATCGCCCGCTCATGGGGTCGTAGTATCGATTCCGACGATACAGGAGCCCGCTGGCATCCTGCTGATTCATGAGCAGACCACCGACCCAAGTATAGGTGTAAGTGACATGGGTATCGCCGGGCGCATCGAGCTTATACAGCGAGTTCGTCGCGTTCCACGCCACCAACGTGCACGTGTTGGTCGTTAGGCTGCAATCCGCCGGCGCACCACTCGCCGTGCTACTCGACTCGTACATCCCCCGCCACGTCGGATGGGGTACGCGCAAATACCCGGCGACTCGACTGTCGATGACGCCTAACGGCCGGTCGATCTC
>DASXPH010000085.1:0-260812 GCA_036493735.1 Gemmatimonadaceae bacterium | reverse complement strand
CATCTTGCTGGCGTAGACGAGACGGTCGCCGTCGCCGCCCGTCCGATCGCAGATCTCGGCGATCTGCATCGGCGTCTTGCGCGACGTGCCGCCTTTGCCGCCGGCGGCGAAGAGGCCGAGCTCACGATCCACCCCGCGGAGTCCTTCCTTCACCGCGCCGCAAACCGTCGTCGTGACGCCGCTCGAGTGCCAATCGAAGCCCAGCACGCAGCCGAAGGCCTGGAACCAGAATGGATCGGACAAACGACGGAGGACCTCGGCGGTCCCGAACTCTCGCGCGAGATAGATGACGATCTCGCGTGAGAGTCTGGTCATGCGCGAGAAGAGCCAGGGCGGTGCCTTACCGGTGTGGAGCGGTAGTGAAGCGATGCCGGTGTGACGCAATGGGTAGAGGGTAGCGGGCAGAGGGTAGAGGGTGGTCTCGGAAGATACTGCGTGTGCGATTCGCTTCGCTGTCCAATGAAAATCGATCGAGATTGTCGATGTGACGCACGGCAGGACTAGGCGAGTTATCCTCTCTTGCTCAAATCCGCCCCAGAATTGACCGTACAATTCTGAGAGAATTCCCATCTTGCGGCGCGGCGGTTCGCACTACAGTCTTGCCGGCGCAAACACGCCTTCCTCCAGCTCCCCTCGACGGGAGCTGTCTGTGTCGCGCGTCCCTTGCCCTCCTGCCTAACCAGTAGACTCCGCTCATGCAGAGGCACACAGCCATGTCCAGTGTAGGACCAATTCGTTCCAGCCCACGTGTCGGCTGGCGCGCAGCGCTCGCCCGTGCGGGCGCCGTCATGCTCGCGGCAGCGCTCGCCGTCACTCCGGGGGCCGCCGCTAGCGCCCAACAAGAGGGAGGCGTCCTCGCCGGTCGCGTCATCACCCAAACTGGCTCGCGTCCCATAGTCGGCGCGCAGGTCGCGGTGGCGGACCAAGCCGGAAAAGGCGCCGTTACCGATGCCTCGGGTCGATTCCGCATCGTTGGCGTCAGCGGTACTGACGTCGTTCTGAACGTGCGCATGATCGGCTACCAGGCGATCAGTCAGACCGTGCGCGTCGGTAGCGTCAACCTCCAATTCGCGATGTCGGAGCGGGCCCTCGAGCTCAATCAGGTGGTCGTGACCGGCACCGCGGGTGGCGAGCAGAAGCGCGAGCTCGGTACGTCGGTCGCTCAGGTGAACGTCGCGGACGTGACGGCCAAGCAGGTGGTGCCTTCGGTCGACGCGCTGCTCAATGGCCGCGCGGCGGGCGTCGCGATCCTGCCCGGAACGGGCATGGTGGGCGCTGGCGCGCGCGTGCGTATTCGCGGCATCGGCAGCTTCTCCCTCTCCGCCGACCCGCTGGTCTACGTGGACGGTGTCCGCGTCGATAACCAGACGGGCACGGGTATCAGCATTCAGGCGTTCGGCTCGGGCGTCGTCTCCCGCCTCAACGACTTCGATCCCGACCAGATCGAGAGCATCGAAGTATTGAAGGGCCCCGCGGCGGCCACGCTGTACGGCACCGAAGCGGCGCGCGGCGTGATCAACATCATCACCAAGAAGGGAAGCAGCGGCGGCACGACCTACAACTTCAAGGTCTCGAGCGGCCAGAACATCTTCCAAGATGCCGCCGGCCGCATCGCAACCAATTGGTGTCACGTCGGTACGACCTCTACGGGTGCGCCGACCTGCACGCCCAACGGCACCGGCCCTCTGCTCGGTCTCAATACCGTCACGCGAGAGGATTCGCTGGGCACACCGATCTTCCGTCGCGGTCTCCTCCAGAACTACGAGGCGAACGTCAGCGGCGGCTCGGGAATCTTCCAGTATTTCGCTGCGGCGTCGATGAACGCCAACCAGGGCGTCGACCCGACCAACGAAGACAACAAGAAGAGCTTCCGGACGAACCTGACAGTCACGCCTAACGACAAGTTCAATCTTCAGACCAATTTTGGCTACATCTACGGTCGTACGCGGCTCGCCTGCGAGGCAGGCTGCGGCGGCTTGATGTGGGACTCGGAGTACTCGACGCCAGCGAACCTGCCGCAGTTCTGCGCCCCTGGTAAGGTTGCCTGCACCTGGACTCAGGGCTTCAACGGCACGCCGCCGGCGGCGGACGAAGTCCTCCAGGATTGGCAGAATCTCAATCGCCTGACAGTTAGCGCCACGATCAACTACAACCCGTTCTCCTGGTTTACCAACCGCTTGGCGATTGGTACCGACGTGACCCAGGAAGGGAACATCGAGCAGGTGCCGTATCTCACGAACGACACGCTCGCCAATTTCTGGGGTGCTTACGCCGCGGGCTATCGCTACAACAACCAGCACCAGGCGACGTACAACACCTACGACTACGTCGGCACGGTCAACTTCAAGCTCAGGCCGTACCTGAACTCGAAGACCTCGGGCGGCGTGCAGTATTACACGAACTACAACACCTATCTCTCGACGGAAGGCGATTTCTTCCCGGCCCCGGGTCTCCAGACCATCAGCTCGGCCGGAACGATTCAACCGACGACGGAGAACTGGACGCAGAACAACACGTACGGCTTCTACGGCCAGCAGGAGTTTGCGCTCAGTGATCGGCTCTATCTCACGGGCGCAGTGCGCGTCGACAACAACAGCTCCTTCGGCAGCCAGGTGCACTGGGTCACGTACCCGAAGATCAGCGCTTCGTACGTCGCGAGCGACGAGCCACGGATCCAGGAGCACCTGCCCTCGTGGGTCAGCAGCCTGCGAGTGCGCGCTGCATACGGCGGCTCGGGCCAGCAGCCCGGCTACAACACCGCGCTGCAGACGCTCGCCCCTGTTGCTGGTCCCCTCGGTCACAGCATCCTCACTCCGAATCAAATTGGTAATCCCAACCTGAAGCCGGAGCGCGTGCTCGGTACCGAGGTCGGTTTCGAAACGGGGATGTTCCACGACCGGTTCGGCATCGACTTCACGTACTTCCATGACGACTCCCGCGACGCGATCCTCTCGCGCGGCGTCGCGCCCGGCACGGGCTTCGGAGCCGCGGCTGGCGCTACCAACAGCCAGTTCTTCAACGCCGGCGAGATCGTGAAGAGCGGCGTCGAAGCGCTGTTCAAGGCGCAGGTGGCGAATCGCCGGAACTTCGCGTGGGACATGAACCTCAACATGGCCACCCAGAACGCGAAGATCCTGCGGCTGAACGGGGTCGACACAGTGGTCGACAACGGCTTCAACCAGCACCGCGTCGGACACTCGCCGTTCGACTGGTACTCGCAGCGCGTGGTCGGTGTCAACAACGCCACGTATGACCCGACGACGAACAAGGTGACGATCGCGAAGGCGGATGTCATGTGTGACAACGGCCACGGCGGGGCGACGAACTGCTACAACTCTGGCGGTCTGGTCGTGGCGCCAAAGGTATTCCTTGGCCACTCGACCCCGACCTTCACGAGCTCCTTCTCCAACACGTTCACCTTCTTCAACAACTGGCGTCTGTCGGCGATGCTCGATGCCGCGTCGGACTACAAGCGGCTCGACAACAACATTCGTATCCGCTGCCAGCTGTTCCACACCTGCCTCGAGTACGTCAACCCACAGAGCACCGATCCGAAGCTGCTCGCTCAGTACTTCAGCGGTGGTCCGCTGCGCGACTTCACCATTCGCGACGCCTCGTACATCAAGTTCCGCGAGCTGTCGCTGTCGTACGACGTGGCCTCGAAGTACACGGCGCGGTTCGGCGCCCATGGCGCGACGTTGTCTGCCTCGGTGCGCAACCTCGGCATGTGGACGTCGTATACCGGACTCGATCCCGAGAGCCAGTTCATCTCGAACAGCTCCCCGGCATCCACGGACCAGGCGGAACTGCCGCAGCTCCTCACCTGGGCCTTCACCGTTCGCCTGAGCTACTGAGCCTGTCGGGGCGCAATGTGCACCCCGCCTAACAATCGACGGATTTCAATGATGAAATACATAACCGAAGCAAGACAGGTGATACCGCGAATGGGGCGCAGGATTGCCGCCTCGTTCGTTGGCGTGGTGATCGCGGCCGGCTTCATCACCGCGTGCGATACGAACCGGCTGCTCGACGTCACGACGCCTAACGCGGTGCCAGTGAGTCTCCTCGACAACCCGACCAACGCTGCCCTCATGGTCGCGAGCGCGGTTGGCGACTTCCAATGCGCGCTGGGCTCAGCGATCGGCGTCGAGGGACTGATCTCGGGCGAGCTGAGCGACACTCAGCTCGGCGCGGCGCAGTGGGATTACGCGCGACGCACGGCTAACACGCTCACCAACGGGATCTACGGTACGTCGGGCTGCGCTGGAACGCAGGGCTTCGGCGTCTATCTGCCGCTCTCCACGGCACGGTATGACGCCGATCACGCCATCGCAAACCTGACGAAGTGGACCGACGCGCAGGTGTCGAATCGCGCGACATTGCTCGCGATCTCGGATCTGTACGCTGGATTCAGCTACGCTTGGCTCGGCATGTCGATGTGCGAAGCCGCGTTCGACAACGGGCCGGCGGTAAAGCAGGCGGGGATGTTCGCACTTGCCGAGGCGCGGTTCACCGCGGCACTCGCGGCAGCTCCTGCTGGTGCCGACAGCATCAAGAACGCGGCGTTGGTGGGCCGGGCGCGCGTCCGGTTGTACCAGGGCAACACGGCCGGTGCGTTAGCGGATGCTCAACAAGTTCCGGCGGGATTTGTGCTGAACTCGAGCAACGATGCCACGGCGCTCCGCAACTACAATCGCGTCTACACCATCACGGCGCAGTACGGCTTCTACTCCATCCCGACGTGGTCGCAGAACATGACCACTGAAACGGGGCAGATCGATCCGCGCTCCGCGGTGACGTTGGCCGCCGCGACGCGTTCGGCCGACAACAAGGACACGCCGATCTACGTGCCGAGCAAGTACGCCGCGGGTGACGCCGCGCCGACTCCGATCGCTCGTTACGAGGAGGCGCAGCTCATCATCGCCGAGATTCAGGGCGGTGCTCAGGCAGTCACGATCATCAACGCGATGCGCGCCGCTCACGGCGTAAATCCGTACACGGGACCGATAGATGCCGCGTCGATCAAGAACCTGGTAATCAGCGAGCGGCAACGCGTGCTCTTTCTCGAGGGTCAGCGCAACTACGACATCGAACGCTTCAAGCTTCCATTCAATCCGCCAGAGGGCACGGACTTCCCGACGGGCGGCGGTCAGTACGGCAACACGACCTGCCTGCCACTGCCGGACATCGAGAAATTCAACAACCCGAGCCTCGGCGCGGGCTTCGTTCCGAGCACGACGGGCACGTAAGAGAAGTTCACAGTCGGCAGTTTTCGTAGTATTGTGTTGCGGCCCGGTGCGCAGTCCTGCGCGCCGGGCCGTCCCTTTGTGTACACCTCATGCGCGCCCTTTTTATCGCCGTTGGAGTAGTCGCCTCGATTTTATTGCTCGACGGCTGTCATCTGCTCGACGTCTCGGGCACGACCTCGACCGGGGGGTGTCCGAGCTCCGCGGTGATCAGCGCAGGCGTTGGCGTCAGCGACTTCAAGCTGCGCATTCCCAAGCAGACCGCCGTCGCGCCGCCGGACAGCGTGCTCGACGTGGCGCTGCTCTTCCAGACCGCCGTCACGCAGCCGGACCGGAACACGATCGCCGCGTACGGCGGCACCAATGTCGCCACCGCGGGGAACGCCACGTCGCTCAAAGCGGAGTTCAAGGCCAACGACCTGGCGAGCTACATCGCGAACGACAACGGCCGCTTGAGCGACGCGATCATCTACATTCCGTCGTGCACGACTTTCTAAGGGCGATGGGCGATGGGCGATGGGCGATGGGCGTTTTTACCGTTCTGCCGTTTCGCCTTCCGTGCAATCCGTGTCTTCTGTGCACTCTGTGACCGCTCATCATTGGCGAGAGATGCCCGAATTGGCGAGCAATGATTCGATCACACCGCACTAGAGTTGTGGCCACCGCTGTCACATTCTGTCTGTCTCTCGCGCTCAGCACGGCGAGTGCCCAAACGAAGGCAATTCGCTTCGCGCAGCTCGTCGACGGAACGGGGCGCGTGGTGAACGACGCGGTGGTCGTCGTGCAGGGCGATCGGATAGCGAACGTCGGCACGGGTGGGACGGCGGTGCCTAACGGCGCCGAGATCATCGACCTCCGGCCGCTGATCGGTATTCCCGGGCTGATCGACGTCCACACCCACATGACGTACTATTGGGACCAGCAGGCGGGGACGCAGCCTTGGTCACAACAGGGCCGTCGCCGCAGTGCGGAGACGGTCTTTCTCGCCCAGGAGAACGCGCGCAAGACGCTCGAGGCGGGCGTGACGACGGTACGGGACCTCGGCGCGTCGGAGTATGGCGACATCGTGATGCGTGATCTGATCAATCGCGGGGCGATGGTGGGACCGCGAATGTTCGTCGCAGGGTTTGGACTGTCGCGCCAGCGTACGGCGCCGCGACCGGGCGCGCCGCCGGGTGCGCCACGTGGACGCATCGCCGACATCGCGGACATTCCCGTCGCGGTGAAGGCGCAGGTCGACGCCGGCGCGGACTGGATCAAGATGTACGGATCCACCGGCAGCGGCGCCGACGTCACCGGCGACGAGACGTTCAGCTTCGACGAGATGAAAGCGGCCGTAGACGCGGCGCATGCCGCGGGCAAGCGTATGGCCATCCACTCCTACGGCCCCCAGGGTGGACGAGACGCAGTGCGCGCCGGCGCGGAGTCGGTGGAGCACGCCATCGACCTCGACGACTCGACGCTCATCGTGATGGCCGCGCGCGGCACGTACTATGTCCCCACGATCGACCATAATCGCTACTACGCGCAATATCACGAGCAGTTCGGCTACACCCCCGCGCAGGTCGCCGCGCTCGATTCCTTCCGTTTGCGCAACATCGAGACGGCGCGTCGTGCCTACAAGGCGCATGTGCGCTTCGCGATGGGCTCGGACGCGGTGTTCACGATGTTCGGGCAGAATACGCGCGAGCTGGGCTGGTTCACCGAAATCGGGATGACGCCCGCCGAGGCGCTGGCGACGGCCACGACCAACGCCGCGGATTTGTTAGGCATGAAGCAGAGCCTCGGCGCCATCGCGCCGGGTTATTACGCCGACATCGTCGCGGTTGCCGGTGATCCGTTGCGGAACATCCGTAGCGTCACCGACAGTGTGCGATGGGTCATGAAAGGCGGCACAGTCGTCGTCGACCGACGGAGGCTCGCCGCGAAATGAGAATGATGCGCCTCGTCCTCGGATGGGTCATGATCGCGTTAGGCGCGTACGTGGCGATCCACCCCCTGTGGTCGCGCGGTCGGCCCGTCACGACGTCGATCTGGCTCGACATGGCCTTCGCGGCGGTGTTCTTGTTGCGGGGGTACATGAATGTCAGGGGCTTTCGTAGAGCACGGGTCGATCCCCGTCCGGGCCCCCCCGCCGGGGGAAGCCCTGTCAATTGACCGCCGAGGGCGCGGAGTGATTAACGCGGAGGCCGCGGAGTGCACGGAGGGCGCGGAGAACTGCTAGGAGCGCGGACTCTTAATGTCATTCCGAGCGAAGCGAGGAATCTGCTGTTGCTTTTGTCGGCTTTCTTTGGCTTCTCTTCGGCGATTTTTTGCTCACGTCGCCTTGCCTCGCACTCACGTCACCTTGCCGCGCCCTCACGTCGCCTGACCATACACTCACGTGACCTTGCCGCGCACTCATGTCACCTTGCCGCGCGCTGAGGTCTCCTGACCACGACCTCACGTGACCTTGCCACGTGCTCACGTCGCCTTGCCGCGCCCTCACGTCGCCTGACCATACACTCACGTGACCTTGCCGCGCACTTACGTCACCTTGCCGCGACCTCAAGTCATCTGACCTCGACTCGCAGTCATCTTGCCGCAACTCGCTGTCATCTGTCCCGAGCTCGCTCAGCAGAGATCTGCGCCCCGAAGAATCTGACCAGAGCACGCAAGCTCCGGCCAGTACTTCGAGAGGCGTGACCGAAACCTCGACAGGCGTGATCTTTAGTCGGTGGGTGTCCAAGCGGCGCCTCAATGCAAGTAACGCGGCTGGCTGTCAGATGACGTCGACCTCGAAACCCGTGAACGAGACGGCCTCAGGATTGGTTACCGCGTGACTCACGTTGTCGGCGCTCAGCGCTTGTGCGAAAGCAGATCCCTCCTCGCTGCGCTCCTCGGGATGACACGTACGCGTCACGCTCCGCGCATGCAGCGCATCGCGTGACGCATCCCCCTCCTCTCTGTAGTCCTCCGCGACCTCCGTGCACTCCGCGCCCTCCGCGGTAAGATCGAGGAGACGAACGTGACTACGATCCCGTCCAGGGCGCCTCGCTCGACGGCTCGACAACGGGCTCGCGGCTTTCCAGGAGCACCGTCTCGAGATCGAGATCGCGCAGCACCCGACGCATGACGTCGTCGCCGATGACGTCGCGGTCGCGCAGGTCGAGGAGCGCTTCCCGTTCGGCGGCAATCATCGCCGAGCGGATGCGACGATACTCGGTCGCCCGGCGGTCGTCGAGCTCACCCGTGGCGTGCGATGGCGCCGCGACCTGATGGTCGTGCGGATTCTGGTCGTTAGGCGAATGATGCATCCGCCGCGACTCCACCGTCGCCCATCGGCGCGCGCGCTGGCGATGGCGCTGCCGTAGATAACGCGGGATCTCGGGATACGGTGAGTTCGCGAACTGCGGAGCGGAGAGTACATGGAGGCCGGCTTCCGCCGCCGAGAGTCGCGCGTGGGCTTCCTCGCTCTCGCCGCTCCGGTCCCGCTGAAAACCGAGCCAGCGCGCGATCGGCGCGAGAGTCGGGCCCTGCGCGACGAGCGTCACGAAGATGACGCAGAAGGTGATGAAGATGATCTGTCCGCGGGCCGGGAATGGCGCTCCCGTCATCGTCGTCAACGGCAGCGCGAGCGCGATGACCAACGAGTCGCCGCCGCGGATGCCCGACCAGCCGATGAACATTATCCATCGCCAATTTGGATAAACCCTCTCCTCACCGCGCAGCCACGCGCCGACCGTGCGTCCGATGTAGGTGCTCGGCACGACCCAGATCAGGCGCACGGCCACGACGCACAGGCACACCCACGCCGCTTGCTCGAGCAGCGACGCCAGCGAACGTCCTTCGAGTGATCGCAGTACATATGGCAGCTCGAGCCCCACGAGGATGAAGACGAGACTCTCGAGCACGAACGTCACGACCAGCCACATCTCCTGATTCTGGAGGCGCGCCTCCGGGCTGCCGACGTCGGACAGCTCGCGGGACAGGTACATGCCGCAGGCGACGACCGCGATGACGCCCGACGCGCCGACGAGATCGGCGGGCAGGAACGCGGCGAATGGCGTCAGCAGCGACACCGTATTCTCGGCGACGGGCACCGATTTCGTTAGGCGATGGAGCCGCGCCGTCACGAACGCCACCACCAGACCGATCGCGAGGCCGCCGGCGGCGGCAAGGAGAAACTGCCAACTGGCGCGCAGCGGTGAGAAGGTGCCAGTGACGGCGGCACCGACGGCGATGCGATAGGCGACGAGCGCGGTCGCGTCGTTGAACAGTCCCTCCCCCTCGAGAATGCTCTCGACCGGCCGCGGCGCACGGAGCGAGGGCGTGCGCATGAGCGAAATCACGGCGACGGGGTCGGGCGGCGAGACGATGGCGCCGAGGGCGAATGCAGCCGCCCAGGTGAACGCCGGGTCCATGTGGTGCGCAAGCGCCGCCACCGCCGCGGTGGATACGAGAACCATCAACACGGCGAGGCGGAGGATGGGCCCGAGCTCGCGTCGCAAGTCGCGAAGGGGAAATGAAACGGCGCCCCAGTAGAGCAGCGGCGGGACGAAGATCAGGAAGAGCACATCCGGGGCGAGCTCTACGCGCGGCAGATCTGGAATCAACGCCAGTAGCAGTCCGCCGACGACGAGGATTGCCGCGTACGGCAGCGCCAGCCGAGTCGCGACAATTCGCAGTCCCGCCGAAACGGCGAGGAGCAACAGCACAAGCTCGAGTCCGCCCATTCAACAAAAATAAGGACACCCTGTAGGGGGCCGTTGGCCAACTAGCGCGCGGTCCACTTGGGTGCCACGCTATGGTTCAGGAAACGACCGGTATGGGAGGAGGCGATGGCAACGACGTGCACGCATCTCGACCAGATTCGCGATGTCCAGCCGCGAACGCCGCAGGGTTGTGAGGAGTGCCTCAAGACGCACAGTCGCTGGGTTCATCTGCGACTCTGCCTAACGTGCGGGCACGTCGGCTGCTGTGACAACTCGCCCAACAAGCACGCCACGAAGCACTATCACGAGACACACCACCCCATCATTCGCAGCTTCGAGCCCAACGAGGACTGGGGTTGGTGCTACGTGGACGAGCTGTTCCTCGAGCCCGCGCCGCACGCGCGCAAAGCTTCGGAGGAACACGGCCATGCGCGAGGTCAGCGGGACGCCATTCCGTGACCGCCATCCACCAGCCACCAGTCACCAGCCATCAGGCGTGGCCGGCGCTGCCGCTCGAGGAGTGGCGGGAGACGTACGCGACGCTCCACCGCTGGCTGCAGATCGTGGGCAAGACGCGCCTCGCGCTGGCGCCGATGCAGAACCACTGGTGGCAGGTCGTGCTCTACCTAACGAGTCGAGGGCTCGGTACCTCGGCGATGCCGGCGGGCGACAGGGCGCTCGAGATCGAGCTCGACTTCATGGATCATCAGCTCGTCGCGCGCACGAGCGACGGGCAGGCCCGAAGCATGGCTCTCGCGCCACGCACCGTCGCCGATTTCTACGACGAGTACGTGGCGATGTTGCGCAGCCTCGGCGTGGTGGCGCGCATCAGACCGATCCCCGTCGAGATGGCGGACGTGCTGCCCTTTCCCGACGATCGCGTGCACGACGCGTACGACGGCGACGCGGCGCAGCGATGCTGGCGCGCGCTGCTCGCCGGCGATCGCGCGTTGAAGGAGTTTCGCGGCCGCTTCATCGGCAAGTCGAGTCCATCGCACTTCTTCTGGGGCTCCTTCGATCTCGCCTGCACACGCTTCTCGGGCAGGCGCGCACCGCCGCATCCTGGCGGTGTTCCCAACTGCCCGGATTGGGTGACTCGTGAGGCGTATTCCCACGAGTGCATCAGCGCTGGCTGGTGGCCAGGAACGCCGGGATCCGCCGTCGCCGAGCCGGCGTTCTACGCGTATGCGTACCCGGAGCCGGCCGGGTGCCCCACCGCGCCGATTCGTCCCGAAGGCGCTTCGTACAACGTGGCGATGCGTGAGTGGATCCTGCCTTACGATCGAGTTCGCACCGCGGCGGACCCGGACGCGATGCTCATGGAATTCTTCCAGAGCACCTACGAAGCCGCGGCAACGCTCGGCGGGTGGAATCGAGCGGAGCTCGAACGCGTTGAGCGTTGAGCGTTGGGCGTAGGGCGATAAAGCGACTAGGGCGGAATGCCCTCTCTCGCCGTTTGCACGCGCAACGCGCAACGCTCAACGCCCAACGCGCTCAAGAGCGTGACTCCGCTGCCGCGGATTCCGTCCAAGTAGTGTATGGCTGCCCCCACCCGCGTGAGCGACGCGCAAAAGCCGCTCATCCACAATGCTGGGAAGTTGATCGCGATGGTCGCGTCTACGGGCGCGGCACTCGTCTCGATCATTTCCTTTCTGTACTCGTACGGCGTCATCGGGAAATCCGAGAGTCATCAGACCATCGGGAATCTCGGCGCCTCGTGGGTGGGACTGCGTCCGCAGTCCGACACCGCCTACGCCATCGGCGACACGATTCACCTCGCGGCGACAATCACCGACAAGAACGGCGCGATTCTCGTCGGTGCCAGGCCGACGTGGGTGAGCGAGAACCCCAAGGTCGCGACGGTGCTCAACGACGGATCCGTCATCGCGCAGGGACCTGGCGCGACGACGATCAGCGTCGCCGTCGCCGATCTCATCGCCCGATCGCGCATATTCGTTAGGCAGACGGTGGCCTCGGTGGACCTCGTCGGCGTCGCCAACGACACGACGCCCGTCGTCGCCGAAGGCGAGCGCAAGCCGATGCGCGCCATTCCACGCGACGCCCGCGGTCATCCCGTCATCGGCCTCACGCCCCAGTGGCGCCTCGACGACACGAGCGTCGCGACGATCGATACGTTAGGCGTCGTGACGGGCAAGATCGCCGGCCGCACCTTCGCGACCGCGGCCGTCGAAGGCGTTTCGGGCAAGGCGCCGATCATGGTCGTTGCCACCGCTGCCGAGATCGCCGCCGTCTCTGGTGCTTCCCAGCGCGGTGCCGCGGGCAGCTTGCTTGCGCAGGCCGTCGTCGTACGCGTCACGAGTCGCCGTCAGCGGCCCGTCGAGGGTGTCCTCGTGAAGTTCCGTCCCGCGGACGGTCAGGGTAGTCTGGAGCCGGCGTCTGCGCTCACTGACGCCGATGGCCGCGCACGCACGGTATGGACGCTTGGCGACCTCCCCGGGCGGCAGACACTGCTCGCGGAAGTCGAGCGGATCGACAGCGCCTTCGCAGTGGTGGCCGAGGCTGAGCCGGTGGCGGCGAACACGCGTCTCTCGGTGGTCGGTGAGAATCCGTCCGGCGAGGCGGGGCACAAGCTCGACGATACGGTCGCTATTCACATCAGCGATTCGACTGGCCGCGCGCTTGCCGATGTGCCCGTGACGTGGGTCGCGCTCGACAACGGACGCGCCGAGGCGATCGACGCGCGCTCCGACTCGTTAGGCCAGGCGCGGGCACTGTGGACGCTTGGTCCGAAAGCCGGCACGCAGCGCCTCCGCGCGCAGGTCGGCAGCGGCCACGGGAAGAGCGCCGTTCCGCCAATCACGCTCCACGCCACCGCGCAGGCTGGCGCGCCGGCCGGACTGATCGTCGTCTCCGGTGACGCACAGCGGGGAGTCGCGGGCGAGCCGCTCGCGAAGTCGATCCTGGTTCGCGTCGTGGACTCGACGGGCAATGGCGTCGCTGACTCGGAGCTGCAGCTCTCGCCTTCGGACGGCTCGGTGCCGGACACGTCGATCCACACCGATTCGAACGGCGTCGCACGCATCCGCTGGACGTTAGGCCATTCTGCTGGGGATTACTCGCTCGCTCTGCACCTCGACGGCTTGAAGAAGCTGTTGAAGGTCACGGCGTCCGCGCGTCCCGCAGCGCCGGCCAATCTCTCGTTCGACGACGCACAGGGCGAGCACAGCCCGCGCGCGAAGGGAAAGCATCTCATCGCGGTCGTGACCGATGCATACGGCAATCCCGTGCCCGATGTCCGGCTCAGCTTCTCGACGCGATCGGGGAGCGTGACGCCGAGCCACGCGGTGAGCGATGTGAAGGGGCGCGTGAAGGTCTCGTGGGCCATCGGTACCAAGCCGGGCGATCAGTCGCTCGTCGGCAGCGTTCCGGGTGCGGACGTGAGGGGCTCGTTCGTCGTACCAGCCGCTGGATCGCTCCGGACGCCGGCGAAGAGCGCCTCGTCGAAGGGCACATCGAGCAAGAGCTCCCGCAAGCGAAGCTGAGTTCGTTGCCAATCAGCCAGGCATTGGGCAGGTTTATCACGTTCCCGTAGTGGAGCGTGACATGGCCGGTGTGAGGATTCGCTAAATAGTGCCCGATTCACCGCTCTCGGTGTTGCTGGTCGGCGCGACGGGGCTCGTGGGGCGCGAATGCCTGCGCCTCCTCCTCGCCGACAATGCGTTCGGGCGCATAATCGTCGTGACGCGTCGTCCTCTCTCGCCGGACGTGCGGTCGCCCAAGCTGGAGACGCACGTCGTGGACTTCGATCATCTCAACGAGTACGACGCGCTGTTCAGCGTCGATGCGATTCTCTGCACGATCGGCACGACCATCCGCCAGGCAGGATCGCGGACGCGCTTCCGGACGGTGGACTACGAGTACCCGCTGGCGTTCGCCAAGCTCGGGCGCCGACACGGCTGCAACCACTTCCTCGTCGTGAGCGCACTCGGTGCCAATACCAAGTCCCGCGTCTTCTACAATCGCGTCAAGGGCGAGCTCGAAGACGCCCTCAAGGGACTGAGCTATCCGCGACTGACGATCATCAGGCCGTCGCTGTTGCTCGGCCCACGTGCCGAGCTGAGGCTGGGTGAGGAGGTTGCCAAACGGGTCACGCGTTGGCTCGGACCGCTCGTCCCGCGCGCGTTCAAGCCGGTCGAAGCGCGCGCGGTGGCGATGGCGATGGTGCGCGCGGCGAGCGAGCGGGGGAGCGGGGTGAGGGTTATGGAGTCGTGGGAGATCGCGATTGCATAACCGAGTTTTTTGTTGACGCGTCCTCGCACCAGGGAGGGATCGCGACGTCGCGATCCTTCGTGGTGAGTAGAATCATTCCCCCAATCAACGGCGTCGTCGCGGGGGAACGTAGTAGAGAACCAACGACGCGCCGACACGTCCTACCGGCCGCAGCTCGTTCAGCCATTCATAGGCGCCGTCTCCGCCGACGCCGGCCAGCATCGTCTGGCTCGCAGCGATCCAGCCGGTGGGACGCTCCGCCGCGGCGAGCACGCGGGCGTTGCGCACCCCGGCGGCATCGAGACCCGCCGAGCCGTAATACGCGACCGCCACGGAGTCGATGCGCATGGCTTTCATCGCCGTGCCGAGGCGATACAGATCCTGTCCCCAATCGAGATTGCTGTCGACGAGAATCAGCTCAGGCTGATCGCCAGCGATCGGATTGAAGTACGCGAGGTGATCGGGATGTGCGCGCATCGGCACGACGACCGACGCGATGAGCGTCGCGGTGACGATGACGCGCACGAGCCGACGAGCGGGCGCGCTCGCGGCGCCGCGGTCCCAGAGCTCGACCGCGGCGACGGCGCCGAGCACCGCGAGCGGGCCGAAAACGGGCAGCACCAGCCGAATGCCGGTATCGTCGCCGCCGAGAGCGACGGCAACGACGATCGCGGCCGCGGCAACGAGCGGAGCTCCCTCCTCCACGTGCACGTGCCTAACGAGATCCCGGAGCGCCGCCGCCGCGCCGAGCACGCCGAACAGGAGCAGCGGCAGCGGCGTCTTCACGAGGAGCGCGACGGGATAGTAGTACCACCAGCCGCTCATCGAGCGCTCGCTGAAGAGAAATGCCGGTGGCGTGATCGACGCGTCGCTCGCGTAGCTGGCGAACCCGCGGAACCAGGCTGGCGCGGGCACGACGATCGGCACCGCGTCCACGAGGCGACCGCTGCTGAAGCCGTACACCGCCCAACCGGTGACGGCCGCGGCGAGAAAGGGAATGCCGAATGCGAGCAGCTTGCGCCAGCTGGGATAATCGCCCCACAGCGACGCGCTCCGTGGCCGCCCCCGAATGCTGTACATCGCGGGGAAGGCCAGACAGAGCATCGCGATCGCCGAGTAGTCGGTAGTGAACGCCAGGCCGATCGTGATGCCTAACGCGAGCGCCGTGGTCCACCGCGGCTCGTCGAGCCAGCACACGAACGCATAGAGCGCGGCGACGACCGTCGCGGCCGTCGCGATGTCCGTCGTCGCGAGCGCAGCGTGAGCGAGAACGTTTGGATTGGACGCGGCGAGCAGCACGGCGATGGCACCGCCGCGTTCGTCGGTGAGACGCCGCCCCCATGCCCAGACGACGCCGCACAGCAGCAGGAAAAACGGAAGCTCACCGAGTCGGGCGAAGGCGAGCGTGGTGCGATAGTGGGGGCCGCGGCCGAGAATGCGCGTGCCCTCTTCGTTCGGTGAGGCGGCGGCGACGGCACGTTCGCCGCGCAGCCAGGGACCGATGCCCGCGGCGATGCGTCCCAGCGGCGGACGCGCCGCATCGTACTCGTAATGACCACTCAGCCACTCGACTCCCGCGGCGATATGCGCGGGCTCGTCGAAGGTGTTACTGAAGGTGTTGCGCGTGCTGGCGATCGCGAGCGCGGCGAGTATCGCGACGCCGAGCGCAACGCCCCGCCAGACGCGAGCAGCTGGTGCAAAGGAGGTGCTGGGTCTTGCGGTCACCGAATAAGACGAGCGACCGCGCCGGCCGATCACACGAGCTCGGTTGTTATAGCCGGTCGAGCGACGATTGGGCGACCTCGAATGTTACACGAGACGCGTCGACCGCGACGCGGTAGCACGGCTCGGGCTCGACACAGATGAGATCGAGCACCGAGCCGCACTCGTCCGCGAAAGCGCCGCCCATGATGCGAACGTGTGACGCGCGAGCGAAGGCGACGCCAGGAATCGTCGCGCCCTCGGCCCAATGCAATGCGAATGTTTTCGTCGGCGCCGCGCCTGCGATCTCGATTTCGTGCTCCACTGGATACTCATGTTTGTCGGGGAGCGCCAAAATACGAGATACGGTGTGACGCGCAACACCGGTTCGGGCGGAGGTGCGAAGTACACGGAGGGTCGCGGAAAATTTAGAGAATGAGCATCACATTTCTTTTCGGACGTGTGGTTTTCCTCAGCTGAACAGCCGCTTCAGCAGGTAGACCGTGAGGACCGACACGCCAATCGCGACGGCCGCGACGCCGGCGAGGAGGAGGACGACGAGCGCGGTACTCGCGCGGCGGGTCTGGACGGGCGTCTCGACGTGACGAGCGAGCAGCCGCGCGTTCCGAGAGTTTGACTTCCACGCGAAATCGAAAGCGTCGCCGAGGAGAGGAAGGCTGCCGACGATCGTATCGATTCCCACGTTCATCGCCATGCGAAGCAGCACACTCGAGGGGGCGCCAGCGCGCGCCGCCTCGAGAATGATGTACGCCGACGCCACGCCCCCGAGCAGGTCGCCGAGCCCTGGCACGAGGCCGACGAGCGGGTCGATGCCGAAGCGGACGTTCGTCCCCGGAACCCGGATCGCGTCGTCGAGTAGAATTGCCACAGCCCGGACGCGCCGCAGAGATTCGTTAGGCGCTGTCATCCCGGTTATTACCGCGGAGGACGCGGAGTGCACGGAGGGACGCGGAGGAAACCCAAGCATTGTCCTTTGATGAAAACGGAATATGGCTCTTTTAGTACAGCGTATTCTGCGTCTGTCTGCGTGTTCTGCGTGTTCTGCGTTCTGCCTTGTGAAGTCCTCGGCGACCTCCGAGCACTCCGCGCCCTCCGCGGTAAGGACCGGTGACCAGCACTGTCCACAATCGTTGTAAGCTGCACACCGGACCGGGCAAGACTTGTGACATTCCGGAATGCTTCACCGCGAATGCCCACCCGCGCATATTCAAAGGAAGCACGGCTCGCACTCTCTGATTCATGATTTCACTTGCGGTAATGCTGTCGCTGCGGCTCGTCGCCGCACCCGACTCAGTTGTAATTCGCGTCAATCAGGTCGGATACCTGCCTGACGCGCCCAAAGTCGCCGTTGCCTGCGGGCTCGATTCGACGCGGGTGACGCACGTCACGCGCACCTTCGTCCTCCGCGACCAACGCGGACGCGCCGTCTTCGGTCCCCGTCCCGTCGTCAGCAGCGGCGCGTTCGGGCCCTGCCAGCGCACCTGGCGCCTCGATTTCACCGAGTTCCGCAAGCCGGGACGGTATCGAGTGGCGGCGTTCGGAACGAATTCGCGCGAGCTGCGCATCGACTCGCACGCGTACGACGGCGGCGCGGATACGCTGCTGAATTACATGCGCGAGCAACGCTCGGGATGGAATCCGCTCATCGGCGAATTCGTGCACATACATGACGGCAACGTCATCGACGACACGGGTCACGTCGTGAAGTACGTGAACGTGAGCGGCGGTTGGGCCGACGCATCCGACTATCTGCAGTACGTCACGACGTCCGCCAACGCGACGTACATGATGCTCCTCGCCTGGCGTGACCACCGCGAGGCGTTCGCCGACGAGTTCGACTGGCGTGGCGCGCCAGGCAAGAACGGAGTGCCCGACGTGCTCGACGAGGCTCGGCACGGTCTCAACTGGCTCGAGCGCATGTTCCCGAGCTATGGCGAGATGTACAACCAGGTCGCCGACGATCGCGATCACACGTACTTCGATCTTCCCTGGACTGATTCCTCGGACTATGGCTGGGGGAAGGGCAGAGAGCGCCCTGTCTATCCCTGCACCGGAAAGCCGCAGGGCTTGTTCGCGTACAAGAATCGTTCGACGGGCCTGGCGTCCACCGCCGGCAAGTACGCGTCGGCGTTCGCGCTCGGCGCCCAGCTCTGGGCCCAGAGCGACACCGTTCTCGCCGATTCCCTCAAGCAAAAGGCGATTCGCGCGTATGTGTTAGGCACCCAGAGCCGCGGCGTATGTCAGACGGCGCCTGGCCACTCCCCGTACTTCTATGAAGAGGCGAACTGGGTAGACGACATGGAGCTCGCCGCCGCGGAGCTGTACGCTCTCACCGGCGACCGCATGCTCCTCGGCCAGGCCGTGTCGTTCGCTGAAGACGAGCCGGTGACGCCGTGGATGGGCGCGGACACGGCGCGACACTACGAGTGGTTCCCGTTTTACAACAACGGCCACTACGAGACGTGGCGCTCCTCGTTAGGCCCCGGCATCAAGCGGGAGATGGAGGATTACTATCGCCGCGGACTGGACGCCGTGGTCGCGCGCGCCAACAACGGCTTTCGCGTCGGCATTCCCTTCATCTGGTGCTCGAACGATCTCATGACCGCGTTCGCCACTCAGGCGATGCTCTATCGCCAGATGACGGGCGACCAGAGATACCGCGAGTACGAACAGGCCGCCGTCGACTGGCTGCTCGGCACCAACCCCTGGGGCACGTCGATGGTCATCGGCTGGCCTAACGACGGCGTATGGGCGCACGATCCGCACTCGGCGGTCGCCAAGGCGCTCGGCGTCGCCAAGGTGCGCGGCGGCCTCCTCGACGGACCTGTGTACCGCTCGATCTTCCAGAACCTGAAGGGCATCACGCTCACTGACAGCGACGAGTACGCCCGCTTCAATACCGGTTTCATCGTCTACCACGACGACATCGGTGACTACTCGACGAACGAACCGATCATGGACGGCACGGCGAGTCTCATCTATCTCATCTCGGGCTACGCCGTCGAGGGCATGACCTGCGAACAGCGCGAGTCATGCGCCTCGTCCTTCGCGAACGACGCCGCGCCGAAGAGGGCTCGCGTAGGCGGTCGGAGGCGCCGAACCGGTAGCTGAACTGAGACGCGGAGGACGCGGAGTGCACGGAGGTCGCGGAGGACGGCGAAGGTGCGGAGGACGCGGACTATACCGCATGATTGTCGTTGCCGCCTGGCTGCTATTACCTGGAGTCGTCGATGCGCAGGCGACCCCAATGGCTTCCTGCCCCGCGGACGTCTTGCATTGCACGGAGCTCGTCGCGCCGCCCGAGTTGTCGGGTGTGTCGGGTAGTCTCGAGCTCCAACCGATTGTTGGACCCTTCGGCGTCGCCGTGACGCGGGACGGCGCGCCGCGCTATGGTCTCGTCGCGCGCGTGCGGGGACTGCCGGCGCCCAGCTCACTGGGCGCGTTCACGACGTATGTCGCATGGGCATACACAGTGACGATGGACAGCGCGGTCAACCTTGGCGTCGTCCGGAATGGCCGCATATCGTTAGGCGAAGTCACGCGCGAACAGTTTCGCGTGATCATCACCGCCGAGCCCTCGGCGAAGGCACGGGAGCGGAGCGGCCGCATCGTGCTGCGCGGCACGTCGCCGGGCGCGCGACTTCTCGCGCATCGCGACCTGATGCAGGCCGTCGCCCCGGGCGCGCCGATGACGCAGGGGCACGAGCACAGCGCCGCCGTGTGGCCCATGCAGCCAATGCCATCTGGTGGTGCGATGACGATGCCCGGGATGCGCCACCTCGTGCCGTCGGCGGAGCCTTGGCTGCCGCCTGCCCGCGCGGACGTCCCGCTCGCTGTGCCTCGGCAGATAGTGGAGATTCGGGATGGTGATACGCTCCGTCTGACGGCGGCCCTCGTCAAACGCACCATCGCCGGGCGGTCGCTCGTGATGTACGGCTTCAACGGGCAGTACCCGGGTCCACTCATTCGCGCGACGCGCGGCGCGACGATGGTTGTCGAGCTCACGAATGCGCTCGACCAGCCGACGACGGTGCACTGGCACGGCGTGCGTCTCGACAACCATTTCGACGGTGTGCCAGACGTGACACAGGCTCCCGTGCCCCCGGGCGGACGCTTCCTCTATCGCGTGCATTTCCGCGATGCTGGCATCTACTGGTACCATCCGCACGTGCGGGAGGACATCCAGCAGGACCTCGGTCTGTACGGGAACATCCTCGTCGCCGAATCCGCGAGTGCACCATGGCTTCCAAAGGTGGACCGCGAGGAGGTGCTCGCGCTCGACGATCTGCTGCTGGACGACGCCGGTCTCGCGCCGTACGGCGAAGCCTCCCCGACGAACGCGCTGATGGGGCGTTGGGGCAACGTCTTCCTCGTCAACGGCGAGCCTCGTTATTCGCTCGCGGTCCGCCGAGGCGAAGTGGTGCGCTACTACTTCACCAACGCCTCGAATGCCCGCGTCTACAATCTGTCCTTCGGCGCGGGCGCCCGGATGAAGGTCGTGGCCTCCGACGCTGGGAAATTCGAGCATGAGACGCGGGCGTCCAGCGTCGTCATCGCACCCGCCGAGCGCTACGTGGTGGACGTGCGCTTCGACAGCTCGGGGAATGTTGCATTGACAAACCGCGTCCAGGCGCTGGACCACATGTACGGCGTCTACGCGGCCGTGGTGGACACGCTTGGCGTGGTGACGGTTGCGTTAGGCGGCGCGCCGTCAGAGGCGGCGATTGAGTTCCCGAACCTTCGCCGGAATTCCGACGTGACCGCCGAGCTCGCGAGGTATCGTCGATATTTCGACCGGCCTCCCGATCACACCCTGATTCTCAGCCTCGAGACGCACGACCTGCCGCAACCCGTTGCGCTGATGCTCAACTCGTTGAACGTGCCGATGGACTGGAACGACGGCATGGCGATGGCGAACTGGGTCACGACGGGTAGGGAAGTGCGCTGGATCCTGCGCGACGTCGCGACGGGTCGCGAGAACATGGACGTGCGCTGGGAGTTCGAGCGCGGCTCCGTGGTGAAGCTCCGCCTCTTCAACGATCCGACATCGGTGCACGCGATGGATCACCCGATCCACCTGCACGGTCAGCGTTTTCTCATTCTTTCGCGGAATGGAGTGCCCAACCCGAATCTCGTGTGGAAGGACACGGGGCTGATTCCAGCCGGCGAGACCGTGGACCTGCTCGTGGACATGTCGAACCCGGGGACCTGGCTCCTCCACTGTCACATCGCCGAGCACATGGGAACAGGGATGATGTTGCCCTTCGTGGTGAAGTGAGAGCGACTGGTTGATTGCGATAGTTGGCGCTCTCGACCAGCTATTCGATGCTGGGGAACAATTGTGGCATCGTGCTTCCAGTGGCAGCGCCCCATGTTGTCGCAGCCTAGCGAGCCACCCGACGAGCTGGTGGCCGACATCCGCGCCCGCCTCGGCCGTATCTGCCAGGACTACACGACCGATGAGTTCAACACGCTCGTAAGGCAGATCGCGTCGATTCGCGCGAAGTATGACGCCCTTCGCGCCGAGACATTCTTCGAAGCCGCGCGCGAGCTGGCGGAGGAGCGCCGCGTCGCCGGGAGGCCGCCCACCTCGCTACCGGAGCCCCTTTCATGAGGAGCATCGACCCGGCGATGCACGAGGGTCGAGAACATGAAGGCCACGATCAGGCGCAGCGAGTTCTGACGGACGAGGAGGGACACCTCTGGCGGGTGCGAGAAGTCTGGTTCGCCGACACGTCCCCGTCGCTGATCTTCGAGTCCGAGACGGGCTTCCGGCGCGTTCGAGTATATCCGATCAACTGGCACCTGCTGGCGGACTTCGAGCTATATGCGCTGAGCTGGAGGACCTGAACCGTTCAGCCTTGCCGAGCCCGGGCCGGCCCCTATCGTTCCCCCGGACTGAAGTGACATCGGGGAGCCAGGGCATGTTCAAGAAGATCGTCTTTCACCTCGCCGCCGCGTCTTTCGCGGCGAGCGTTGTCGGGGCGCAGCCGGCCAATCGTCCCGCGACGCGAGCGCCGGAAAATCCATTTCGCTTTCAGCTGATGGGCCCCTCGGGCGGCGGGCGCTTCTCCGCCGTCGCCGGTGTGCCTGGCGATGCGCGTGTGTGGTACCTCGGCGCGGCGTCGGGTGGAATCTGGAAGTCGACCGACAGCGGCTCGACGTTCAAGCCGGTATTCGACTCGATGGCCGTGCAGGCTATCGGCGCGCTCGCTGTCTCGCCCTCCAGCTCCAATATGGTATGGGCAGGCACCGGCGAGGCGTGGGCGATTCGCGACGCCGATGTCGTGGGCGACGGCGTTTATCTCTCCACGGACTCCGGCACGACGTGGCACAACGTCGGACTCCGCGAGACGGGACGCATCGGCCGCATCATCGTTCACCCCACGAATCCGAACGTCGTCTATGTCTGCGCCCTCGGCCGAGCGACGGGCCCGCAGGAAGAACGCGGCGTCTATCGCACGACGGACGGTGGGAAAAGCTGGCAGCGCGTGCTCTTCGTGGACCCGAACACGGGGTGCTCGGGTCTCACGATCGACGCCAGGAATCCGAACGTGCTGTTCGCCGGGATGTGGCAGGTGGTGATGCACACCTGGGCGATGTTCAGCGGTGGATCCAGCAGTGGCGTCTACGTTTCCCGAAACGGGGGCACAAGCTGGACGCGGATCGCCAGCCCCGGTCTGCCGCACGGCCCGTTAGGAAAGATCGACGTCGCCGTCGCTCCGAACGACTCGAAGCGCGTCTATGCGCTGATCCAGACCGCCGACCAGGGTGCATTCTGGCGCTCGGACGACGGCGGCGCGAATTGGCGCGCCGTGAACTGGACACGCGCGCTGATCGGTCGCGCCGGCTACTACATACGCCTCGGCGTGTCTCCGGCGAACGCAAACGAGATCCTGATCGCGAACAGCAGCTTCTTCAGGTCCACCGACGGCGGCGTGACCTTCCAGACGGTGCAATGGGGCGGCGACAATCACGACATCTGGTTCGATCCAAAGAACGCCGATCGGTTCGCGCTCACGAACGACGCCGACGCGCGGCTGACGACCAATCACGGCAAGAGCTTCACGAACGTGTCGCTGCCTAACGGCCAGATGTATCATGTCGCCGTCGACAACCAGGTGCCGTACTGGATCTACAGCAACCGCCAGGACAACGGTACGATGCGCGGCCCGAGCACCGCGCCGGAAGCGCCAGCATTCGGACGGGGCGGTGTCGCGCAGACGGGTGGACGTGGAGGCCGGCCAGGAGGCGCGGGTGGCTCGCCCGCCGACTCGGCAGCCCGCCGTCTCGCGACGGGAGATACGACCCGTCTTCGCCGCGACACGACGGTCGCGGACACGGTGGCGGCGTTCGAGGGCGGAGGCGGTCGCGGCAACTTCTCGACGTGGGATCATGGACTGGGCGGCTGCGAGTCGGGGTTCACGCTGCCCGATCCGACCGATGCCGACATCGTCTGGGCATCCTGCTACGGCAACACCGTCACACGCTGGAACGCGAAGACGAAAGAAGCGCGCTCGGTGAGCCCATGGATCCACACGCTGGATTCGCCACCTGACGAGCTGAAGTACCGCTGTCACTGGACCCCGCCGCTTGCCATCGATCCGTTCGATCACAATACGGTCTACTATGGCTGCCAGGTGGTCTTCAGCACATCTAACGGCGGCCAGAGCTGGCGCGTTATCAGCCCTGATCTGTCCACCCAGGATTCCTCGCGCATCGTGTCCTCGGGTGGCATCGTCGGGGATAATCTGGGCCAGTTCTACGGCGAGGTCGTCTTCGCGATTGCGCCGAGCGAGATCCAGCGCGGGCTGATCTGGGCGGGCACGAACGACGGGCAGATCTGGCTGACGAAGGATGGCGGCACGACCTGGACGAACGTGACGAAGAACGTCACCGGGCTCCCCGCCTGGGGCACTGTGCGCAAGATCGAGCCGTCGCACTTCGCCCCGGGCACGGCATACGCCGCCGTCGACTTCCACATGATGGACGACCGCAGGCCCTACCTCTACAAGACGACCGACTTCGGACAGACGTGGACGCGTCTGAGCGACGCGCTGCCTAACGGACATCCGCTCGATTATGTCATGTCCGTGGCCGAGAATCCGAACAAACAGGGGATGCTGTTCGCCGGCACCGGCCACTGCTTCTTCTATTCGATGGATGACGGCGCGCACTGGACGCAGTTCAAGGATGGACTTCCCGCCGCGCCGGTGACCTGGATCGTGGTCCCGAAGCGCTGGCACGATGTCGTCGTCTCGACATACGGGCGAGGATTGTTCATCCTGCGCGACATCTCGCCGCTCGAGGAGGGAGCGGGGGTGCAGCTGGCGGCCTCGGGCGCCGGTACGGCGCGGATCTTCGCTCCGCACCCCGGCTATCGTCAGGCACGCAGTGGCCACGCCGACATCACCTTCGAGCTCGCGAACGTCGGCCGCCTGCCGGCGAAGGTGCAGATTCTCGACTCGACGGGCGTCGTGATCCGCACGATCACGCAGCCGGTGCGGAGCGGGATCAATCGCACATCGTGGGACTTGCGTTACGATCCACCGACGCGAGTGGACCTGCGCACGACGCCGGAGGCGAATCCGCACATCTGGGAAGAGCCTCGCTTCCGGAACCGCGCGACGCGGCCGATCACCCATTGGGGAATTCAGGGTCCAGAGAGCACGGGCCCATTAGCCCTGCCGGGCCATTACACCGTGCGCGTTCTCGTCGGGAAGGACACGACGTCGGCAAGACCGCTCGACGTACTGCGCGATCCGCAGATTCTCGCGAGCGACGCCGACCTCCTCGCAAGCACGCAGGCGCAGATCCGGATTCGTGACGACATGAACGCCGCCGCGGAGATGATCAACAAGCTCGAGATCGTGCGACGGCAGATCGAGGTGCAACGCAAGGCGTCGTCCCCCGACGTGGCGTCCGCGCTCGCGTCGTTCGATGCGAAGCTGATGGGCGTCGAGTTGCGGCTGCTCTCGAAGTCGGATTTCAACAGCGATGACAAGTACTACGTCGAGCCGTACAAGGTCTATTTGAACCTGGTGTGGCTCGCGGGTGAAGTGGGCACGGGCGCGGGCGACGTCGCGGGCGGCGCTGACTCGCGGCCGACGGACAGCTCGCTCGAAGTGCTGGCCGAGATCGAGCGCGATCTGGCGACGGCGAAGACGGAGTATGCAAAGGTGATGAGCGAAGATTTGCCGGCGTTCAACAAGGCGATGGCGGGGAAGGTCACCGCGCTCACCGACACGCTCGCGACGGGACGCTGATTGAAATCGGAGAATGAGAGCTTTGTCCGCGCGTCAGGACATCAAACGCACCATGCGTGACTTCGACGAGATGGAGCACGCATCGAGAGGTCTGCGCTCGAAGTGCAGCCACGTCCGGCTCGGAATGTTGCCAGCTGACATAAGCGTCGCATGTCGAGAACGATTATCGTAGTTACGACTTCACTAATCCTCTTCCGCGCTGGCGTATTGTTGGCCCAGGGGAGTCCAACCGCATCGACCGACAATGCCCGCTGCGATTCCTTGCTCAATACGACAACCCGCGACTCGGCGTTGGTGGAGTACGATGCACTTGTCATTCCATTCGACACCTCGCAGCACCTGGCCGTTTTCTACCGTGAAATGCTCGGGCAGGGGTTGCGAGAACAGCTCAAACTCCCGCGGCCGCTGGCGGTGAACACGTACACCGATCATGCCCGTGTCGTAGTGGACGATCCGGTTCGCGGCGACTACGCGATCGCCACGCTGCGATCAGTCTATCGCTTTGCATTGCATCGAAATGGCCGCCTAACGGATATTCGTGTCGTGGGCGGTGTCCGCAACGCGGCATTCGACGACGCGATCGTCGCGGCGCTCGTGAGGCTGGACAGCGCCCAGGAATTACCGCCACCTCCCGATTCGACCGGTTTTGATCACGACTCACTCGATGTCCGCCTCACGGTCACACCGGGGCTCATGGTCCGTTCCCAATTTTCCGGTAAGCCGCCGGCCAGGCCAGGTTCGACGCCACTCTTTCGACTGCGCCTTCCGGTGTGGCCAATAGAGAAGGACGTGGCCGCGAAGCCGGACAATCCGCGTCCGAGGTATCCACAATCCATGCGCGACAGAGGCATCGAGGGCGAGGTGCTCGCCCAATTCGTCGTACGAACAAGTGGAGAGGTTGATCCAACGAGCATTCAGTTCCTCAAGGCGACAGGATTGGACTTTGCCAGCGCCATAGCGGCGGTAGTTCCATCGTTCCACTTCTATCCGATGCAGATTGCCGGTTGCAACGTGCCAGCACTGGTTCAGATGCCGTTTCTGTTCGGGTTGAATCGGTGAACGCGCTTTTCTCTGTGCCCCTCTGTGATCTCGGTGGTTCATTCTCCATTTTCCCACGTCGTCACAATTCTCACACTCCTCCGAGGTCTGTAATGACTCGCTTTACCAGCGCGTTCGTCTTTCTCGCCGTCCTCATCGCCGCGCCGCTCCCGGCGCAGAATAGCACGAGCCAACAGGGCGCCTCTGTCGACCTCTCCACCGCGCGGCCCGGCCGCGATCCCGGACAGGCCATCGACGAGGAGTACACGCGCAAGATCCGCGAGTATACCACCGAGCCATTCTTCCTCTCGCCGCTCGTCGACTACCTGCCGGCGTCGAAGACGGTGCCGACGCCGAAAGCGGTCCTCGGCGACATCGCCGGCGCGCCGACGAAGCTGCCGGACTCGAAGGAGGTCTACGCGTACATGCGCCTCCTCGCCAAATCGTCGCCACGAGTGAGAGTTTACTCAATTGGCAGGACGGAAGAGGGGCGCGAGATGGTCGCCGTCGCCGTCGCGAGCGAGGAGCTGATGGCGAAGCTCGATGAGAACAAAGCGAAGCTCGCGAAGCTCGCCGACCCGCGCACCATCGGCATGAACGACGAAGAAGCGCGCCGCATCGCCGCCGACGCCGCGCCGATCTATTACATCACCGGTACGATTCACTCGACCGAGTCGGGCGCACCCACGGCGCTGATGGAGCTCGCGTATCGGTTGGCCGTCGATGAGAGTCCTTACATCAAGAACATCCGCGATCATCTCATCACGCTCATCACGCCGATCGTCGAGGTGGACGGCCGGGACCGCATGGTGGACATCTTCAACTGGCACATGAAGCATCCGGGCGAGACATACCCGGATCTCGTATACTGGGGCCACTACGTGCGTCACGACAATAACCGCGACGCGATGGGGATGACCCTCAAGCTGACGCAGAATGTTCTGAACACATTCGTCGACTGGAAAGCTCAAGTACTGCACGACCTGCACGAGTCCGTTCCCTTCCTGTACGACAATACGATTGGTGATGGTCCATTCAACGCCTGGCTCGATCCGCTGCTCACGAACGAATGGCAGATGATCGGCTGGAACAACGTCCAGGAGATGACGCGACTCGGCATGCCCGGCGTGTTCGCGCACGGCACCTTCGATACGTGGTCGCCGGGCTACCTGATGTTCATCGCCGCGACGCACAATGGCATCAGCCGGCTTTACGAGACCTTCGGCAATGGTGGCACCGCCGAGACGCTCGATCGCACGCTCAGCCCCAGCGAGACGGAGCGGACCTGGTATCGTCAGAACCCGCCGCTGGCACACGTGAAGTGGTCGCTCCGCAACAACAACAACTACGAGGAGACGGGCGTCCTCGTCTCGTTGAACTATTTCGCGAACAACCGAAGAATCTTCCTCGAGAATTTCTACGAAAAAAGTAAACGCTCAATTCTCAAGCCGACGACCGAGGGCCCCGCGGCGTATATCCTTCCCGCCGACGAATCGCGGAAGGGCGCCCAGGCTGATCTCCTGCGCGTGTTGCAGAAGCAGGCCGTGGAGATCTCGAGAGCAACTCAGGCTTTTTCCGTAGAGATCACAACGCCCGCTGCGCGGGGCGCGGGGCGCGGGACGCGGGACGCGGAAAACGCTGGGCGGGACGCGGGACACGCTGATTCCGCGGCAGCGGGTGCATCACGCGCCACGCGCCACGCACCACGTGATTTCCCCGCCGGCAGTTACATCATCCGTATGGACCAGCCGTACTCGCGCATTGCCGACGCGCTCCTCGACTATCAGTACTGGAGCCCGAACGACTCGCAGAAGAATCCGTACGACGACACCGGCTGGACCTTTCCTGAAGGCTTCGCCGTGCACACGGTTCGCACCACCGACGTGAAAGTGCTCGACGTCCCGATGGAGCGCGTCACGGGCGAGATCAAGGCGCCGGGCGGCGTCACCGGCAGTGGCAGCGTGTTCCTCGTCGATCACAACGGTGACAACGCGCTCGCGACTCTTCGCTACAAGCTGGCGTCGGCGGACGTGCAGGCGGCCGAGCAGCCTTTCGACGCCGACGGCCGCCACTATGCTCGCGGCTCGTTCATCATTCGCAACGTCTCCCACGGCGACCTCGATCGCCTCACGAAAGAGCTCGGCGTGGAAGCACATGCGACTGGGGCGGCGCCTAACGTGAAGATGCATCCGCTGCGCGCCGCGCGCATCGCGCTCCTCCACACCTGGCAGAACACCCAGACCGAAGGGTGGTGGCGGCAGGCGCTCGACTTCCTGTCCATTCCATACGACTACATCTCGACGCAGGATGTCGCCAGGAACGCGATGCTCAACACGAAGTACGACGTCATCCTCTTCCCGCCGGCCGGCGGCAGCGTGCAGGCGATCATTCAGGGACTTCCGCAGTGGCGAAACCCGCTCCCGTGGAAGAACACGCCCGAAACGCCAAACATCGGCACCTGGGCGCAGACGGAAGACCTGCGCCCTGGACTCGGTTGGCAGGGCGTCGCGAATCTCGAGAGCTTCGTGCGCAAAGGCGGCGTGCTCGTCACCGTCGAGAACACCGCGGACCTCGCGGCGCAGGTCGGACTGGCGAACGGGGTGAGCGTCAATCAGGCCCGACGCGGCGAAGTCGTAGGCACCTTGCTGCGGTCGCGCGTCGTGGACGATGCCAGCCCGATCGTCTATGGTGTGAAGGACAGTCTCGCGCTCTATAGCTCGGGCGGTGAGAGCTTCGGCGTCAGCAACACCCGCGGTGGACGTGGCGGCGGACGCTTCGGCGGCGGCGCGGGCGAGGCGAGGGCGACCGGCCGAGGCACCGCGGACGACCCCGACATCGTGCAGGGCCGTGCCGTCGACCAGCGCTTCGATGCGCCCCGTCCGGCGCCGGTGCAGCCCTGGCAAGCCGCGCCAGTAACCGATGACATGTTGCGAAACCCGGTCAACGTCATTCCGCCCGATCAACGGCCCCGCGTGGCCATTCGCTTCGCCGATCAGCGCGATCTGCTCGTCTCCGGCCTGCTCGATGGTGGCGCCGACATCGCCCAGCGTCCCGCGGTCATCGACGCGCCGCTCGACAAGGGGCATGTCGTTCTGTTCGCCAACAACCCGATCTATCGCGGCGAGACGATCGGCAGCTATTTCCTCGTGTTCAACACGATCTTGAACTTCGATAACCTGAACGCGGGCAGAAAGCTCGACGCCAAATAAACGGACGCGGGTCGCAAGCGCGGTTAGGTAAGCGGGCGGTCGAGAAGCGGGCGAATGGTGCGCCCGCTTCTCTTTTTCGGCCAGGCGGCACTCCGCGGAAACTCCGTTCGCGTCGCCGTGTACCAGGGTCGCCCGCAACCCAATGGTGCCTTATGACTCGATCGATCGGTCCTCGCTTCATGGTCGTTGCAGCAGTCATCCTGGCGAGCGCATGCTCCGTCGCCAATCGTGCTGGATCACCTTCCCTCGGTCGGGTCGGCCCGTCGTCGGCTCCGGCAGTCGGTGCAATGAAGGTTCAGTCGCCGGATCGGATGCTCGTTCGGCGCGGAGACCTCGCCGAGGTCGTGGACGACCTGGCGCCGCCCCTCCGTCGAACGCACAGCCTCACCGAATCGGTTGGCGGATACATCGCCAGCGAGTCGCGCGATGATCGCCAGGTCACGGTCTCGATGCGCGTTCCGGAGCCGAAGCTCGACGCGGCGCTCGATTCGCTCTCCGAGTTCGGCACGGTGACCTCGCGAAAGGTGTCGTCGCAGGACGTCACCGAGGAGACGATAGATGTCGAGGCGCGGATCCAGAGTCTCAATGTCGAACGAGATCAGCTTCGGGAATTGCTGAGCAAGGTGACGTCGCTCAACGACGTCTTCACCATCGAGCGCGAGCTGGCGCGCGTGCAGGGCGATATCGACAGCATGCAGCATCGCCTCGAACATCTTCGCAGTACGTCGGCGATGGCGGAGCTGAACGCGGAATTCAAGAAGCGGCGCGAGCCTGGGCCGGTGAGCGCGTTTTTTGGCGCTATCGGGAGAGGGATAGGCCGCCTGTTCTGATCGAAAGCCCGCCGGTCGACTTTGTTAGTGGCGGGAACCGGCCACTCGGCGACCGGCGGGCACATCACTCGCTACAGAGGCGGACATGACCATCACGCGCCTCATTGCCGCGCTCGGCGTCCTGCCGGCGCTGGCCTGCTCTGCTGCGACCGCGGGTAGCCCCAGCGGCGCGCCAATCGAGACCGACAAACCCGTCTACGTCGTGAACGATTCGGCGGGTGTCGCGCGCCTAACGATTCACATGACGTACCGGAACAACACCGGTAAGGACGTCTTCCTGCCGACGTGCCGGGGCCCGCAGCCGCCGCGCCTGCAGAAACAGGTCGGCGACAGCTGGGTCGTCGCCTTCGCGCCCAACGTCCTCGGTTGCGAGCAGCCACCCATCATGGTGCGCGCCGGCGACACCTACCAGTATACGTTCAACATCCTCGCCGGCATGCCTCACACGGGCTACGCGCCCCGCTTCGCCGTGGCCGAGGTGCCCGGCACGTATCGCATTCTCTGGGAGATCTTCCGCGGCACCACCAACGACGGAAATGGTCACGCCGTCACGACGAAGGATCCGCTCCCGGTCAACCAGGAGATCTCGAATACCTTCCAGCTCGTCATGCGCTGAACTTCAATAGATGCTCATCGCAGATGCCGGCGATGGCCATCGAATTCAGCAATCTGAATGCGCGATCGCAATCAGTACTGCGATCGCGAGTGGGCCAAGGAGAGCCATTCCACCAACGGCACCATAGCCGCCAAGGCCGCCGCCCCCGGCCGCGAACCGTGACCGCAGCGTGTCGGTGCGCTATGCTTCACCGCCATGACTGACAACGGCCTGGTACTGGACGAAATCGCTCCTCACTCCGTGAAGCGCATCCATCTCGTTGGCGTCGCCGGCACGGGGATGGGCTCCTTCGCGGGTATGCTCAAGGCGGCGGGCTACGACGTTACCGGAAGCGACGCGAACGTCTATCCGCCGATGAGCGATATGCTGCGCGCGTGGGACATCGATGTGATGACGCCGTACGCAGCCGAGAATCTCGACCGCGCCAGGCCGGACCTGGTGATCATCGGGAACGTGATCCGCCGCGAGAACCCCGAAGCGACCGTGGTTCGCGAGCGCCGCATTCCCCAGATGAGCTTCCCGGCGGCGTTCGGCTCGCTCATTCTCGCGGGAAAGCACAGCGTCGTGATCGTCGGTACGCACGGGAAGACGACGACGTCGGCGCTGATGGCCCACGTGCTCGTCGCGGCCGGCACCGATCCGTCCTTTCTCGTCGGCGGCGTGACGCTCAACTACGAGGGCAATTTCCGCTTCGGGTCGGGGAAGTACGTCGTCGTCGAGGGCGACGAGTACGACACCGCCTACTTCGACAAGGGGCCCAAGTTCCTGCACTATCGCGCGCGGACGGCGATCCTGACGAGCGTCGAGTTCGACCACGCCGACATCTACCAGGACATGACGCATTACGAGTCCGCGTTCGTGAAGTTCGGCGACACACTGCCGTCCGACGCTATCCTCGCTGTCTGCGCCAGCTACCCGAACGCCGTCGACATCGCGCGGCGCTCGACCACGGCGCGCGTCATCACCTACGGCGCCGACGATCGATTCACGGCCGACTATTCGGTGCGCGACCTGTCGTTCGATCCGGAGGGCGCCCACTTCACGATGCGCGAGCCTAACGGCGACGCGCCGAAGCTGCTGCTGCCGATGTCGGGCCGCCACAACGTCGAGAACGCCGTCGGCGTCTACGCGGCCGCGCGCTCACTCGGCCTAACGAGTACGGAGATCGCGCGAGGGTTCGCGTCCTTCCGCGGCGTGAAGCGCCGGCAGGAGGTGCGGGGCGAGCCGAACGACATCCTCGTCATCGACGACTTCGCACACCATCCGACAGCCGTAAGGGAGACGATCCAGGCGATCCGGTTACGGTATCCCAGTCGCCGCCTGTGGGCGGTGTTCGAGCCTCGGTCCAACACGAGCCGCCGCAACATCCATCAGCGCGAGTACGCCGAGTCGTTCGACGGCGCCCAGCGGGTGTCGTTGAAAGTTCCGGAGCCGCACGACAAAGTCCCGGCGAACGAGCAGCTCGACGTTCCCGCCGTCGCCACCGCGCTCGCGCATCAGGGCATTCAGGCCGACTACTCGTCGGATGTGAAGGCGCTGGTCGAGCGCGTCGCCGATGCGGCACGGCCCGGGGACGTGGTGCTGGTGATGAGCAATGGCGCGTTCGGTGGGTTCATTCCATCCGTTCTGCAGGCGCTCGAGGTCCGGCGTACCTGAGTTGTTCGTGGTTGGTGGCTGGTGGCTGGTAGTCACGAGTCACCAGTCACTAGCCACCACTCATCGGAGGGAACCGATGGAGCAAACGTCGCGACGAACGACCCAACGGCCGGCAACGCCCCGATACGACGCCTCAGCCGTCGTCACCGAGCCGTCGCGAACGCTCGCGCCGCTGCTGGGGCTCTTCGTTCTCAGCGGCGTCGCCGCGCTCGTCTACGAGATCGTCTGGTTCCAACTGCTCGAACTGGTGATCGGCTCGTCGGCGATCTCGTTAGGTGTGCTGCTCGCCACCTATATGGGTGGCATGTGCCTCGGCAGCCTGCTCCTGCCGCGAGTCGCGCGAGCGCGCGCGATCAACCCGCTGCGCCTCTATGCATACCTCGAGCTCGGGATCGCCGCCGGCGGACTCTTCGTGCTTGGTGTCGTGCCGCTCGTGAGTGGCGTCTACTCGATGATCGGTGCGCATGGTCCGGTCGCGATCGTCGTTCGCGCGCTCATCGGCGCGGTGTGCCTGCTTCCGCCGACGGTGCTGATGGGAGCCACGCTGCCCGCCGCGTCCCGCTACGCGCAGACCACGCCTGACGGCGTCGCGTGGATTGGATTCCTCTACGGCGGCAACACGGCGGGCGCGGTGTTCGGAAGCGTGCTCGCCGGCTTCTACCTCCTTCGAGTCTACGATCTCACGATAGCGACGCTCGTTGCCGTGGCGGTGGACATCATCGTCGCCGGCATCGCGCTGGCACTCGTCAGGCGCGCTTCGCCCGTGACGGTGGCCGCCGCCGCACCACGCGCGCGTGGCGCGTGGCCCGTGTACCTCGCGATTGCGCTCTCCGGCGCCGCCGCCCTTGGCGCGGAAGTCGTCTGGACACGGCTGCTGTCGCTCATGCTCGGCGCGACGACCTACACCTTCTCGATGATTCTCGGTGTCTTCCTCACCGGCCTGGGAATCGGGAGCGCAGCCGGCGCGGCCATCGGACGAAGCGTCGCTCGACCTCGGCTCGCACTCGGTTGGTGTCAGCTGTTGCAGATGGCTGCGGTCGCCTTTGCGGCGCTCATGATCGGAAAGGCACTCCCGTACTGGCCGATCAATCCGTCGCTGGCGCCGAGTCCCTGGTACACGTTGCAGTTGGATTTGACGCGATGTGCGTGGACGGTGCTGCCGGCGGCGCTGCTCTGGGGAGCGAGCTTTCCCCTGGCGCTGTCGGCGGCAGCGGAGCGCGGTGAGGATCCGGCGCGGCTCGTCAGCGGCGTGTACGCGGCGAATACGATCGGGGCCATTCTCGGAGCGTTGGGCTTCAGTCTGCTACTCGTGCCCCTCGTTGGCACGCAGGACGCGCAGCGCTGGATCATCGCGCTCGCCGGCATCGCCGCGATCGCGATGTTCGCGGCGCGTCGCCTGACGAGAGGCAGCGTCGTCGCGCTCGCCGGCACGGTGGCGGTAGCGTGCCTGACGATGTTCGTCACGCCGGCGGTGCCCGGGCTGCTCGTCGCCTACGGCCGATACATGGTGTCCTGGCTTGGCCAGGTCGAAGTGCAGTACGTCGGCGAAGGGATGAACTCGAGTATCGCGGTGACGACCCTGACGAGCAGCGGGGCGACGCAATTTCACGTCAGCGGCAAAGTCGAGGCGTCGAATCTGCCGCAGGACATGCGGCTCCAACGCATGCTGGCGCATCTGCCGGCGCTCGTGCATCCTGGCCCCAGGTCGGTGCTCGTCGTCGGCTTCGGCGCCGGGGTCACCGCCGGCTCTTTCTTGCCGTATCCCGAGCTTGAGCACCTGACGATCTGCGAGATCGAGCCGCTGATTCCCAAGGTGGTATCCAGGTACTTCGTCCGCGAGAACAACGACGTCCTGCATGATCCGCGGACGGAGGTCGTGTACGACGACGCGCGGAGCTTCATCCTTACGAGCCACGACAGGTTCGACGTCATCACCTCCGATCCGATTCATCCATGGGTGAAGGGCGCAGCGTCGCTGTACACGCGGGAGTACTTCGAGGCCGTGAAGGCGCACCTCAATCCGGGCGGCGTCGTAACGCAGTGGGTGCCGCTCTATGAAAGCACCCCAGAGGCGGTGAAGAGCGAGATCGCGACCTTCCTCGACGTGTTCCCGACCGGCACGATCTGGGCGAACAACATCAACGGCGGCGGCTACGATATCGTGCTCCTCGGCCAGCCGCAGCCGACGCGGATCGACATCGGCGCCCTGGCGTCGCGCTTCGGGAATCCGCGCTACGCCGCGGTAGCGCAATCGTTAGGTGAAGTCGCGTTCGATTCGCCGATCGCGCTCTTCTCGACGTACGCTGGCAGCGGCGCCGATCTCCAGCCCTGGCTGAAGGACGCGGCGATCAATCGTGACCGGAACCTGCGGTTGCAATATCTCGCGGCCGTTGGGCTGAACTCGTACCGAGCGGAGGCGATCTACAATCAGATCGCGGCGTATCGCCGATTCCCCGACTCGCTGTTCATCGCGGACGCGGAATGGAAGGCCCGGCTTCGGGCCGAGATGCCCGGCGCGCCGTGAGCAGGACCTCCGGCTGGCATCAACCGACGACGCTCGGCGACCTCGCGTCGTGCACCGAGACATCGCGCGAGCGCAGCCAGCGCCAGTGCAACGCGAATAGTACGATCGACAGAATGAGCAGCAACCCGCTCGTGGTCAGGCCCTTCTCCGCATCGAAGCGCGTTTGGTCGATGCGATCGGCGCGCAGCGCCTCGTAACGAGCGCGAAGCACGCTATCCGGTGTCACCGGCGGCGGTGTCGCATCCCGACCGGGCACGTTGAATCGATTCACCGTCGACCGGTATGCCTCGAACGACGTGACGCTCGCTTCGGCAAAATTCCCGCTGCTGCCCCGCAGCGGATTGCTGAACGTGAATATGTTCTCGACGAAGGAGTTCGCGCTCGCGAGGAACACTACGACAGCGATCAGACACACCGCGTATCCATACAGTTGCGCGACGCGATTCGGCCGTTCCATGTCGTCTTCCTCCAAGGGGCGCGCCACTCTGACAAGCAGCGCTAGTGCTCCGATAACGACGATCGCGACGACGAGAAAGACTCCGAGGAACGCGATCTCTCCCTGTCGTACGCCGACCATATGTACGTCCCCGGTTTGCATGCGAGCTCGTACTCGGGTGGGACATCACTTACCATACTCACGCTCCGCCGGCTAGCGCCACATATTGTCGGCCCACCTCTCTCGCTCCCTGGAGTCTTCGATGCGCACTCATCGAATCGTCGCGAGCCTGGGCTTTGTCGTCACTTCGTCGCTGGCCGCCCAGCGTCCCAATCTGACCAATGCCGCCCGCGCCTTCGTCGCCGTCGACGCGCCTCTCGTCGCCCTCACCCACGTGCGACTCGTGGACGGAACCGGCACGCCGGCGAAGGACGATCAAACAATACTCATCAGCGGCGACAGGATCACCGCTGTCGGCAAGGCGGGAAGCGTCACCATTCCCGCGGGCGCGCAGACGGTGGACCTCACCGGCCGTACTGTGATCCCGGGGCTCGTTGGGCTGCATGATCACATGTACTACTCGTCGCCGGTGAGCGGATCGATGAAGATCATGCCGGTGAGCTATCCGCGGCTCTTCCTCGCCAACGGCGTGACGACGATCCGTACGACCGGCAGCGTCGATCCGTACCAGGAAATGAACATCAAGGCGCTCATCAGCAACGGACAGGCGGTCGGACCGGAGATCGTCGTTACCGGACCATATCTGCAGGGATCGCCTAACGGCGCCATGGCGATGCACCCGATTGCGAACCCGGAGGAGGCACGCCGGATCGTGCGCTACTGGGCGGAGGAGGGGGTGCCCTGGTTCAAGGCCTACACGACGATCAGCCGCGACCAGCTCGGTGCGGCGATCGACGAGGCGCACAAGCACGGCGTGAAGGTGACGGCGCATCTCTGCTCGGTGACGTACCGCGAGGCAGTGGCGCTGGGCATCGATCACCTCGAGCACGGGGTGTTCGCGAACACGGATTACGCGCATGGCAAGCAGCCCGACCGCTGTCCCTCTTCGGGTATGGATTCGGTGTACGCGTCGCTCGACGTGAACAGCCCGGAAGTGCGACAGACGATCGATGAGATGGTGAAGCACCACGTCGGCCTCACCTCGACGTTGGCAGTCTATGAGCTCTCCTCGCCGAGTCGCGTACCGGTCGATCAGCGCGTGCTGGACGCGTTGTATCCCGACGTGTCGAAGTTCGTGAGCGACTATTACACGAAGGGAAGGACGGCCGACGATACGCTCTGGCGCGCCGCGATGAAGAAGGGAATGGAGTTCGAGCGCGCGTTCGTGAAGGCCGGCGGATTGCTCGGCGCGGGGGCGGACCCGTGCTGCATCAGCGCGATCGCGGGGTACGCCGATCAGCGGAATTACGAGCTGCTCGTCGAGGCGGGGTTCACGCCGGAGCAGGCGGTTCAGATCATGACCGCGAATGGCGCCAAGGTGCTCGGCTTCGGTGATCGGCTCGGCACCATCGCGCCCGGCAAGCAGGCGGATCTCGTTGTGCTCCGCGGCGACCCGACGAAAACGCCGAGCGACATCCGGAACGTGGAGACGGTATTCCGGCAGGGGATTGGTTATGACTCCGCTAAACTCGTGGCTTCCACGAAGGGTCTGGTCGGCATCAAGTGATCCCTAACTGGTCGGGCGGAGAGCGCCGACGGAGTCGCCGCAGATCGCGGCGAGGGTCTTCGGCAGATCCGCGTCGTCGTCGATGGTCTGATAGCCGCCGGTGAGCGCGGCCCGCAGTGCGAGGGTCAGCGCGCGGTCGAAGGCGAGAATGCGGCGCGTCGCCATCTCGCTCTCGAGGTGCATGTGCCGCACGTAGTGCCAGACGGCCTGCCGCAGGTGGCCCAGCTCCTCGCAGAGGGCCCCGGGATCGAGACGTTCGCGCGGCTGGTCGGCGCCGTAGAGCGCGGCGATCATCGCCAGCTTGCCTAACGATTCGGTCGACTGCGTGCCCTCGCGGGGCTCGGCGGCCGCGAGGAGGGCGCGGGTGAGCGACCGTTCCCGCTGCCCGCGGACGCCCTGGCGCGGCGCCAGATCCGGCGAAGCCCGCAACCGGCGTCGCCAGTCGGTGAGGATTGCGGAAAGCGCTTCGTCGGTGTGGAGGCGGTCGGTCGGCTTGTTCATCGCTCGGGCGCAGTCCGCAAGTCGCCTGCCGCAAGGGATCTTTGTCGACGAAATCGTGTGAGGTGCCACACAACGGAGCGGATCTTGCGGCCGCGCGTGCGATAACAGGCACGGAGACGAGGAATGCGTCAGATCCGCGACGATGCGGGTGTCGAGTGGATGGTGTACGAGGTGAATCCGGTAGCCGGCGCCTGGCGCTCGGTCGAGTCGCTGCCCGAAGGATATCGTAACGGCTGGCTCTGCTTCGAGAGCCCTACCGAAAAGCGTCGCCTGACGCCCCTGCCGTCTGGCTGGGAGGAGCTTCCAATCGACCAATTGGCGCGGCTCCTGGGCAGCGCGGCGCTGGTGCTCCGCGCTGTCCAGCAATACGGTCATCCCCGGCGAGCCTAACGACCTGGGCGTCGCGGAGCTGGAGCGGGCCGGCGGATGGGCGTTGAGCGACGTTCACATAGGCCGCTGGTTGCGCTAGCGTTGTCGCATGACCCAAAGCTCGATCTCCCCTCTCGAGGTCGATCTCGAGACGATGCGCGAGATGGCGGCGCGCGTCTCCGATCTCGTTGCCTCACACATCGCGACCCTGCGCGACCAGCCGGTGCGGACGAGCCTCACCCGTCCAGAGGCGAGACGTCTCGTCGGCTCGCTTGCCCCAGAGGCGCCGGAGCAGGGGATCGGTTTCGACGCGGCCATCGCCGAGCTCACCGAACGCGTGCTGCCGTACCATGCGCGCGAGCCACATCCGCGCTTCCTCGGTTACGTGCCGAGCATCCCGACCTTCCCTGCCGTGCTCGGGGACTGGCTGGCGACGGGCTACAATTTCTTCGCCGGCGTCTGGCCAATCGCGTCGGGCCCTAACGAGATCGAGCTGATGGTCATCGACTGGTTCCGGCAATGGCTCGACATGCCTAACGGGACTGGCGGGCTCCTCACCTCCGGCGGATCGACGGCGACGCTGATGGCCGTCGTCGCGGCGCGCCATGCGACGGTGGCCGACGACGCCTCCCTCCTTCCGCGGCTCACGCTCTATACGTCGACGCAGGCGCATTCGGCGGTGGCGCGCGCGGCGTGGATCGCCGGCATCGCGCGCGAGAACGTGCGCGCTCTCGCCACCGACGACGCGATGCGGCTCCACGGCGAGACTGTTCGCGATGCCGCGGCCGCCGATCGCGCGGCGGGACTGGTCCCGTTTCTCGTCGTGGCTTCGGCGGGGACCACGAGTACGGGAGCGATCGACGAGCTCGAGTCCATCGCCGACCTCTGCGCGCGGGAGAAACTGTGGCTGCACGTGGATGCCGCATACGGTGCCTTCGCGTCGCTGGCGCCGCAGGGTACCGCGCTGCTGCGCGGTATCCAGCATGCCGACTCCGTCGTGCTCGATCCGCACAAATGGCTGTTCGTTCCGTTCGAGTGTGGCTGCCTGCTCGCGCGCGACCCCGGTACGCTCAAAGCCGCGTTTCACATCTTTCCGGAATACCTCAAGGACGTCGCGCCCGGCGACGAGGAAGTGAACTTCGCCGATTACGGCGAGCAACTCAGTCGTTATGCACGCGCGCTCAAGATCTGGTTGTCCGTACGCACGATTGGCCTCGCCTCGTTCCGGGAGATGATCACCCGCGGCATCGCGCTCGCCGAGTACACAGAGGCGATCGTCCGACGCGAGGAGGAGCTCGAGGTTCTCTCGTCCGCGCAGCTCGGGATCTTCTGCTTTCGCGTTCGCCCATCGGACGTGAACGACCCGGCAGAGCTGGACGCGCTGAACGAGCGGGTGAACACGTCGGTGAATGCGACGGGCCGGTTTCTCATTTCGTCCACGCGAGTGAACGGCGCGTTCTCGTTGCGCGTATGCACGCACAATTGGCGCACGACGGAGGCGGACATCGACGAGCTGGTGGAGTTGGTGCGCGAGAGCGCCGGACGCGCGTGACGCGTTGGGCGTTGGGCGTTGGGCGTTGGGCGTTGGGCGTTGGGCGTTGGGCGTTGGGCGTTCGGCGTTGGATCAGGAAGGCCGACGGCCTTTGTCCGTGGGCCTTCTTCCCTTCGTCCTCGCTCAACGCACCACGCTCAACGCCCAACGCCCAACGCTCAACGCGCTGGCAGTCCCTGGCCGGCGTGGTCGCTCGTTCGCTGTCCGTCGCGTAGCGCCACGGCGCCGTTGACGATTACGGCTTTGATTCCTACCGGATACTGGAACGCATCCTCGAACGTCGCTTTGTCCTCGATCGTCGCGGGATCGAAGACGACGACGTCGGCGGCCATGCCGGGGGCGAGCACGCCGCGGTCGGTGAGGCCGATGCGTGACGCGGGCTGGGCGCTCATCTTGTGAATGGCGCTCGCGAGCGTGAGCACCTTCTTCTCCCGCACATATCTGCCCAACACCCGCGGGAAGGTGCCGAGTCCGCGCGGATGCGGGTGCCCTTTGTGGGTCGGGCCATCGAGAGCATACGCGCCGCCGTCGGAGCACACCATCCCCTGAGGGTGGGCAAGAAGGCGCTCGAGGTTTTGCTCGCTCATCGCGAAGCCAACCATCCCCACCTGGCCCTTGCCGCGCTGGAGCAGCGCGACCGCGAGCGCATACGGCTCCAGCTGTTGAGTCTTTGCGAAACTGCCGAGCCGTTTGCCGTCGGCGGCGGCGTCCGCGTAATTCGTGACGCCGGAGATCTGGACGTTGTCCCACCCTCCAATCAGCTCGACCTTCGCCGCCGTCTCGCGGCGGATGCGCTCCGATGTCGCCGGCTGGTCGATGCGCTTGAGAAACTCCTCCGTCGAGCCGGCACGCGCCCAGACCGGGAATAAGTTGCTCAATCCCGTCTGGTAGGCGATGTACGGATAGCGGTCGAAGGCGACATCGATCCCGCGCGCCTCCTCGCCCTGCGGCTTCGCCGTTGGCTCCGGCTTGTGGGTATGGGCACGCGAGGGCGTGCTCTTTTTCTTCGGCGCCGTCTTCGGCTTTTCGGCGACTGGAGCGGCGTCGAGGCCGGCGCGCGCGCGATGAATGTGCGCGAAGATCTCGTCCAGCTTTCCCCAGTTGCGCGGGCCCTCGGTCTTGAGATGCGAGATCTGCAGCGGGCAGCTCGCGCCTTCGGCGACGGCGATGGATTCATCGACCGCTTCGAGCACGTGATCGTCCTCGTTGCGCATATGCGTCGCGTACGGCAAACGGCGCGACGCGAGCGGCCGGCAGAGCGCAATCAGCTCGTCGCGGGTGGCGAAGGCGCCGGGAGTATACTCGAGTCCCGAGGACGCGCCGCACGCGCCATCGGCGAGCGCCTGCTCGACGAGCTGCGTCATGCGTGTGATCTCGTCGGCGGTGGCGGGGCGATCGACATTGCCGATGACGATCCCGCGGACCGTGCCGAGTCCAACCATCGACGCGACGTTGACGCTGGGTGAGAGCGCCTTGAGCGCGTCCCAGAATGGCGCAAAGCTCGGGAACGCGTGGGGTCCGACGTCGCCGTCGGCGGCGGTGCCGCCGGATGGCGCGCGCGACGACCCATCCTGTCCGACGACGATCGTCGTCACGCCCTGCCTAACGATCGACTCCGCGCGCGGGTCCTCCCAGAGGGAGCCGTCGCCATGGGAATGGATGTCGATGAAGCCCGGAGCCACTGCCATGCCACGCGCGTCGATCTCGACTGCGCCCTGGTCGGCGAGGTTCTTCCCGATGGCGGCGATGCGTCCGTTCTCGATGGCGACATCGGCTTCGACGCCGGGCCCGCCGCGGCCGTCGAAGACCGTTCCACCGCGAATGACGAGGGCGTAGCGACGGCGCCATGGGAGCACGAGCCGCGGCGATCCCGCCAGCGCGGCCAATGCCGTCCCCGCGCTCACGACAAAGGTTCGTCGGGAGAGTGTCATGAGGAGGTCGGAGTGGTTGGTCGTACCCGGTCCGGCGATTGCACGTTTCGCGCCGGAGGCCGGCTCGGAATCGTCGCGAGGCGTGTCATCGGTTCGTCTCGTGGCGTTGTGACCGCCGCCACAAAAGCCGCCAACGTTAGGCATCGTTGAGCATTCACTCATTGCCGGCGGCCGCGCGATTCACGACGATCTCGCCGCCCTTGATGACGAGTCGCACCTGGCGCAGCACGGCGATGTCGCGCGTCGGGTCACCGTCCACCGCGACGAGATCGGCGAGCAGGCCCGGTGCGATGCGGCCGCGGTCCGTGAGCCCGAAGGCGCGCGCGTCGACGATGGTCGCCGACTGCAGCGCCTGCACTGGTGTCATTCCGTACTCGACCAGCGCCGCGAGCTCGCGCGCGTTCTCGCCGTGCGGGAACGCGCCGACGTCGCTGCCGTTGCAGATCGGGACGCCCGCGGCGAGCGCGGCGCGGAAGCTCCGGTGCTTGAGGGCGAGCTCCGGCGGAAGGGAATCCACCCCTTTGCGCCAGCCGTTCCGCACGTAGCCAGCTTCGGTGGCGACGAGCGTTGGACAGAGCGCGATTCCGCGCTCGCGCATCAGCTCCATCAGCGCCGGCGTGAGCGAGTCACCATGCTCGATCGTCGAGACACCCGCGCGGATCGCGCGCTCGATGCCCTCTGGATAGCGCGCATGCGCCGTGACGGATCGGCCCGAGCTGCGCGCCGCGGCGACCGCGGCGTCGAATTCCTCCTGGGTGAACGTCGGCTCCGTTTCGCCATTCGGGCCCCAGCCTCCGTCCGCGTAGAGCTTGATCCAGTCCGCGCCGTGCTTGATCTGATCGCGCACCGCTCGCGTGACGCCGTCCACGCCGTCTGCTTCCTGGGCGCCCTGTGGGACATTCACCTCGGGCGCGAATCCACCAGGTCCATAGGAACCAGTTGCGACGATGGCGCGCGTTGCCACCAGCAGTCGTGGACCGGGGATCACGCGCTTATCGATGGCCGCTTTGAGGCCGACGTCGGCGTACGCGGCGCCCTCGGTGCCCAGATCCCGCAGCGTCGTGAAGCCCGCTTCGAGCGTGCGCCGAGCGGCGACGGTCGCGCGTGCGACGCGCAGGGCAAGCGGCTCCTTGAGGACCTGATCGGCCCACGGCGTCTCGACGTACGGATGCAGGAACAGATGGCCGTGCCCTTCGATCAATCCCGGGAGCAGCGTCGCGCGCGGAAGATCGATGCGTCGGGCCGACGCGGGTATCGCCACCGTACCACGTGGTCCAACAGCACTGATCCGATCACCGCGCACGACGACGATCCAGCCATCGTGTGTGACGCCCTGCGCCGCATCGAAGACGCGCGCTGGCACAACAACGAGTGTCGTCGAGTCGGTGCCTTGCGCGAACACTCGGCTCGCGAGCAGGGTCGCGAGGGTTGCGCCAAGCACTTGTGCGGCGATGCGCATGAAAGCAGCGGGTGAGTGAAGAGTGAAGAAATTGGTATACCGAAATGAGCGCCGCCTCACCGCGCGTCAAGATGTGAACGCTCTAATGTTGCCGCTCGACTTGACAGCAGTGCAGTGCCGGAGGAAGTTGCGCCGACCTGTGCAATGCCCCATCACCCGCGGCGCATCGATGATCGCCATTCGTAACGTCTCCAAATGGTACGGTGAATTCCGTGTGCTCGACGGATGCACCGCATCGGTCGCGCGCGGGTCGGTCGTCGTGATCTGTGGGCCGTCGGGATCGGGCAAGAGTACGCTGATCCGGTGCATCAATGGGCTGGAGCGCGTCGACGAGGGGGAAATCATCGTCGACGACGTTTCGGTGGGCGCCCCGAACACCGATCTCGCCGCGCTTCGCGCCCGTGTGGGAATGGTGTTCCAGAGCTTCGAGCTCTTTCCGCATCGGACAGTGCTCGACAATCTCACGCTCGCGCAGGAGAAGGTGCTCGACCGCGACCGGGGCAGCGCGACGAAACGTGCGATGGCGTTGCTCGACCGGGTCGGCCTCGCTGACCAGGCGGCGAAATACCCGTCGGCGCTCTCTGGCGGACAACAACAGCGTATCGCCATCGCCCGCGCGCTGGCGATGGATCCGATCGCGATGCTCTTCGACGAGCCGACGTCGGCGCTCGATCCGGAGATGATCAGCGAAGTGCTCGACGTGATGACGTCGCTCGCCAACGATGGCATGACGATGGTCGTCGTCACGCACGAGATGGCGTTCGCGCGACACGTCGCCGACCGGGTCCTGTTCATGGATCGTGGGCGCATCGTCGAGGATCGCGACACCCAGGCGTTCTTCACGGAGCCGCACACGGATCGGGCGCGCGAGTTCCTGTCGAAGATACTGCACCACGATCTCGCGCCCACGTGAACGCGCGAAAGAAACGCTCCGTCAGCGGCCGCGCGTCGCGGGACCACCGCCGACCGAAGGCACGTGGCGCGGATCGACCGCGCTATCAGCAAGTGGCCGACGAGCTGAGAAAGAGCATCGGCCGCGGCGCCTATCCGGTGGGCGGCCTGCTCCCGACCGAGATGGAGCTCTGTGACCGGTACGGCATCAGCCGGTCGACGGTGCGTGAAGCGCTGCGACAGCTGCGCGACGCCGGCCTGATCTCCCGTCGGCGCCGGGTCGGGACGGCCGTACTGTCGCGTACATCGCCCACCAGCTATCGGCAGCCGACGAACACGATTAGCGATCTCTTACAGTACGCGGAGAGCTCGCGCGTCGAGATCCTCTCCAAGGAGCGCGTCGCTGCCGATCGCGCCCTCGCCGAGCTCCTGGAGTGCCGCGTCGGTCAGGCCTGGATTCGCATCGACAGCCTGCGCCGAATGCCCGGCAATCCGACTCCGATCAGCATGACTACCGCCTATCTCGACGCGCGGCTGCCCGACATCGATCGGAATCTGGAGGCGCTCGATGGCCCGATCTCGGCGATGCTCGAGCGGATCTATGGAATGCGCATCGCGCGCATCGAGCAGAGCATCGATGCCATCAGCCTCGGCAAACGGCCGGCGAAACAGCTCCGCGCCGTGGCCGGCAGCCCGGCCCTGCGGGCGACCCGTCGCTATTACCGTGACGGCGGCGCCCTCGTGGAGCTCTCGATCGCCGTTCACCCGAGCGACCGCTTCACCTACGTAACGAGCCTCGTCCGGGCGTGAGTCTGGCTTGACCCGTTTCGGCGCGGACCGTATTGTCCGTACAATTGGTCGTACCGGGATCGAAACAGCCGACAACCGGGATGCAATGACGAATACGTTGATCGAGTCGATCCCTCTGGCGCGCCGCGCCGCGCCGCTCGCGCCGGCACTCCCCGCCGGGGGGCCACCGGGAAGCATCGCCTTCGATTCCGGCCATGCATCGCCCCTCGTACTCCCCGATCTCACCCGCGAAGCGCACCTCGCGCTCACCCAGTATCGGGCCGAGACGCTCCAGTACGCGGCGCGCGCCGGCCTCCCCGACTTGCGACGGTGGATCGCCGAGTACATGCAGGCAGAAGGCGCGAGTGTTGCGCCGGAAAACGTGCTCGTCACCAACGGCGCGAAGCACGCCCTCGAGCTCGTATGCCGCGCCCTGCTCGATGACGGCGACGCCGTCGTCGTCACGGCACCGACCTACTTCAGCGCGATTCCCATTCTGCGGAGTTACGGGGCGAGCTTCGTCGAGGTGCCGCAGGATCGCGACGGCATGGACGTCGACGCGCTCGCCGCGATTCTCGACCGGCGCGAACGCGAAGGTCGTCCTCGCCCCAAGTTCATCTACGACGTCCCGGACTTTCACAACCCGACGGGCGCGACACTTCCCCTGGAGCGACGCCAGGCCCTCATCGGCCTCGCCGCGCGTCATCGCATTGCCGTCGTCGAGGACAGCCCGTACCGCAAGGTGCGCTTCGTGGGCGACTCGGTGCCCTCGCTCGCGTCGCTGGACCACGACGGCGGCGTCATCCATCTCGGCACCTTTGCCAAGCTCATGGCGCCCGGTCTGCGCGTGGGTTGGTTGGCGGCGCCGTCGTCGCTCGTCGCGCGCATGGCGCTGCTCAAGACCGACGCTGGCTCCTGTCCGCTCACCCAGCGCATCATTCTCGAGTTCTGCACGACCGGCGGCCGCCTGCCCTCGCACATCGACGACGTGCAGGAACGGTATCGTGTGAATCGCGATCGTATGGTGGCGGCGTTGCATCGCGAGCTGCCTAACGTGAAGTTCGAGGTCCCCGACGGTGGCTACTATCTCTGGCTTTGGTGGCCGGAGGGTACCGACGCCGACGCGCTCACGTTAGGCGCGCAGCGCGAAGGCGTGATCGTCATTGCCGGCAGCCGATTCTACGCCAACGCCGGCGCGGGGCATCCGCGCAACCGGATGCGACTTGCCTACAGCCACGCGCTGCCTGACGAGATCGACGAAGGCGTGCGCCGACTCGCGCGCGCGTACGCGGCACTTGCCGAACGTGCCGGCGTGACCGCCGGCGCCGCGCGCTGAGGCGGCAGCGTGCGATCGCGCATCGCCATACGAGACGTCACGGCCGCGAGCGGTGAGAGCGTCCGCGGCTGGATGGAGCTGGGCGAGACCGCGGGTGGTCCGATCCGGCTGCCGCTCGTGCTCATCAACGGACGCGAGGATGGTCCGCGCATCTGCTTCACCGCTGGTGTTCACGCGACCGAATACGCGCCCATCGACGCGGTGATGCGGCTCGTCCAGGCGATCGATCCCGGGCGGCTCCGCGGCGCGGTCATCGCCGTCCCAGTCACGAACCTGCGAATGTTCGAGAGTCGCAGTGGCTTCGTGTCGCCACTAGACGGTCTGAACCTCAACAAGATCGCTCCTGGGCGCAGCGACGGCTCCATCTCCGAGATTCTGGCCGATGTCCTATTGCGCGAGGTCATTGGCGCAGCCGAATATCACATCGACTTTCACGCCGGCGATCTTGGCGAGGAGCTGTATCCATTCGCGGGGTACTCGCTCACGGGATCGTCGGAGCTCGACAGGAAAGGCGAAGCCATCGCGCGCGTGTTCTCACCGAAGCTCATCTCGCTCTCCAAGGCGGACAGCACCATTCCTCCATTCGCCGGGTCGCTCAACTTTGCGGCCACGCGGAATGGTGTCGTGTCCATTCTGGCTGAGGCGGGTGGCGACGGGTCGCTGCGCGAGGAGGATGTTCGCGTGCACGTGGACGGCGCCATGAACGTGCTGCGACATCTCGGCATGCTCGACGGTGCGCCCGCGTCCTCGTCGCCGCGGTTGTCAGCGAAGCATCGCGTCGTGATCCGCGCGACGCGGTCCGGACTCGTCCGCCTCGACGCGCGCATCGGCGACGTCGTCACCGCGGGCCAGCCGCTCGGCGACATCCGCAACATCTTCGGCGACGTGGTGGAGCGGATCTGCGCCACTGGCGACGGCATCGTCGGTCTGATCTGGACGCACAAAGTCGTCAACACCGGCGATCCGATTCTGCGCTACTGGATCGTGGAGCCGGAGTAGCCTCATGCCGTCGACGTTGCGAGACGCTCGCGGCGAGGTGCTCACCGCCTCCTCGCTGGATGTCGTCGAGCGATACGACGACGTCGTGAACGCCTATCTCGGCGCGCGCGCCGACACCCGCCAGCGTCTCGTCACTCTTCTCGACGAAGATGCGGATTTCGCGTTCGCTCATTGTATGGACGGCTATCTGTCCATGCTGACGAGCACTCGGGAAGGCACTCGGCAGGCGGCGGCCGCGCTGGCGCGCGCTCGGGCCGCCGCGGCGCGCCGTGCTCCGACGACGCGCGAGAGCCGCCACATCGAGGCGCTGGACGCGTGGGTGCGGGGTGGCATGAACGACGCCGCCGCGCGTTGGATCGCTATCCTCGAGGACCATCCACGCGATCTCGTCGCTGTCAAAGTGTCGCAATTCGTACTCTCGTATCTCGGCGAGAGCGAGCGAATGCGCGACACCGTCGCCCGGGTCGTCGGCCACTGGGAACCGAATGTCCCCGGCTATGGCTTCATGCTCGGCTGCTATGCGTATGGCCTCGAGGAGGCTGGCGAATACGGAGCCGCCGAGGAAGTCGGCCGCACCGCCGTCGAGCTGAACCCGAGCGATATCTGGGCGGCGCACGCCGTCGCCCACGTCGCCGAGATGCAGGGGCGCGTTCAGGAAGGTTTGTCGTGGATCGCTACCGCCGCCGACGAGTGGCGCCACTGCAACGGCTTCGCGAGGCACCTGCGCTGGCACGAGGCGCTCTATCATCTCGATCTCGAGAAGCACGAGCACGTGCTGCTGCTCTACGATCGTGCCGTGCGTTGTGAGTCGAGCGACGAGTACCTCGACATGGCGAACGCCGCCTCGCTTCTCTGGCGTCTCGAGCAGGCTGGGGCGGATGTTGGCGGCAGGTGGAGCGAGCTCGCGGATCGAGCGCGTAGGCACGTCGACGATCATGCGCTGGTCTTCGTCGACCTGCATTATCTGATGGCGCTCGCCGCAGTGGGCGACGCGACGGCGGTGGAGTCATTCCTCGCATCGTGCGAGCGCTTTGTCGCGACGCGTCGCGGCAGTGAGGCCGCGGTGATGGCCGCGATCGGACTACCACTGGCGCGGGCGGTGTGGGCGCATCGACTCGGGCGTTACCACGAGGTGGTCAATGCGCTCGCCCCACTGCGGCAGGAGATTCGCTGGATCGGCGGCAGCCACGCCCAGCGCGACGTGTTCGAACAACTGCTGATCGACGCGGCCTGGCGCGGCCAGTATTACGCGCTCGCGGCCGAGCTTCTCGCCGAACGCACGGCGCGCCGGCCGCGGAATCTCTGGGCGTGGAAGCACTACGCCACGATTCTGGGCGCGATGCACGCGAGCGGCGCCGCGGACGCCGCGCGCACCTTCGATCGCCTGCGGCGGGCATGACCGACTCGCGACACGAGCATGACGATCTCGAGATCGAAACGCTGCTCGGGCATGTCGGCGGCGATCCGCAGACGCGTCAGGGGGCGGTGAACCCACCGGTTTACCGCGCCTCCACCTTTCTCTTCCCGAATGTCGCGGAGTGGGATGCCTCGCGCGATCCGCGTCGCCGCTTCGACATCATCCGTTACGGTCAGCTCGCGACGCCAACGACATTGGCCCTCGAGGAGGCGATCGCGACCATCGAGGGCGGCTATCGAGCGATGCTGCTTCCGTCAGGATTGGCGGCCGCTACGGCGGCGCTGCAGGCGCTCCTGAGTGCCGGCGATCATCTGCTCATGGTGGACGTCGCGTATCAGCCGACGCGGCATTTCTGCGATGGCATTCTCGCGCGATTCGGCGTGGAGACGACGTACTTCGACCCGCTCATCGGCGAAGGAATCGCCGACCTGATTCGGCCTAATACGCGCGTCGTCTTCCTCGAGTCGCCGGGCTCGATCACGTTCGAGGTGCAGGACGTACCATCGATCGCGCGCGTGGCGCACGCGGCGAATGTGCATGTGTTGCTCGACAACAGCTGGGCGACGCCGTATTTCTTCCGCGCGTTCGATCACGGTGTGGACGTATCGATCATGGCGGCGACGAAGTACATCGGCGGCCACGCCGACGTCATGCTTGGCACGATCACGACGACGGAGCCGCTGTATGAGCGCCTGCGCTCGACGGTGGCGGAGCTCGGCTTCTGCGTCAGCTCGGACGACGCGTTCCTCGGCCTCCGCGGGTTGAGAACACTGGCAATTCGCATGGAGCGGCACGAGCGCAGCACGAGGCAGGTCGCGCGGTGGCTCGCCGGGCGGCCCGAGGTGGCGCGCGTGTTCTATCCCGCGCTGGCGGAAGACCCGAACCACGCTTTGTGGCAACGCGATTTTCGTGGTGCGAGCGGGCTGTTCGGCGTGCTCTTGAAGGAGGTCCCGAAGCACGTCGCCGACACCTTTCTCGATGCGCTCACGCTCTTTGGCAAGGGCGCGAGCTTCGGCGGGTATGAAAGCCTCGCCGTGCCGATGAATCCCACGTCATCGCGCACGGCGACAGCGTGGCCGCACCGTGGGCCGTACGTGCGCATTCATGTCGGGCTCGAGAATCCCACTGATCTCATCGCGGATCTCGAGCGCGCCTTCGCGTGCATGAACGACGCGCCGCGCGTCCGCGTGTGAAGGCGGCGCGCCGGCTCGCCCTGCTCGCCGCCCTTGGTGCAGCGTTAGGCGCGTGCGCCGGCGACGATGCCGCGCCGGCGAATCAGCGATCGACCGGGTCCGGCGCGACGTTGAGCGCCATCAGGGCACGCGGGCAACTGATGTGCGGCATCACGCAGGGCGCGGGCTTCGCGACGCCGGACGACTCCGGGCGCTGGCGTGGTTTCGACGTGGACTTCTGCCGCGGCCTCGCCGTTGCGCTGTTCAACGACCCGAACAAGGTGCGGTTCGTACCGTACACCCAGCAGCAGCGCTTCTCCGGATTGCAGAGCGGAGAGGTGGATCTGCTCGCGAACGGCACTTCGATCACGAGCAGCCGCGCGCTGCTGCGCAATTTTCATTTCGGGCCAGTGTATCTCTACGATGGCCAGGGATTTCTGGTTCGCAAAGCCTCGCACGTCAGTAGCGCGGACGCGCTGAACGGCGCGACGGTGTGCGTGCAGCAGGGCACGACGACGGAGCTCAACCTCAGCGATTTCGCGCGGCGAAATAAGATTTCACTCGCGCCGGTGGTCATCGAAGATCTGCGTGGTGCGGTGAGCGCGCTCGCGAGCGGCCGCTGCGACGCGATCTCGCAGGACGGCGCCGGTCTGGCGACGACGCGCACGATGCTGCGCGATCCCGAGAACTACGTGATTCTACCCGATCGCATCTCGAAGGAGCCGATTGCACCAGTAGTTCGTTTCGGCGACGACCAGTGGCTGGAGGTCGTCAACTGGCTTTTTCGTGCGCCGGTGGCCGCGGAAGAGCTGGGAATCGATTCGCATAACGTGCAGAGTTACGCGACGTCCACCGATCCGGCGATTCGTCGCTTTCTCGGTATGGAGCCAGGCGTCACCGACGGCTTCGGGCTGGATCCTCGCTGGACGGCGCGCGTCATCGCGGCGGTTGGCAATTATGGCGAGATCTACGACCGCAATCTTGGCGAGAAGACGCCACTGAGGTTCGAGCGCGGGATGAATCGCCTGTGGACGCAGGGAGGGCTCATGTACTCGCCGCCCTTCCGCTGATGGTGCCGTCGCCCGCGAGCTGGCGCACGCGCGGCGCGCTCGGACAGGCGCTGCTCGGCGTTGCGACCGTTGTACTGCTCTGGTGGTTCGCGCACAGTGTTCGTGGTGGTCTCGCCCGGGAAGGAATCACGCTCGGCTTCGGCTTTCTGCATCAGCCGGCGAACTTCGACATTGGCGAAAGGTCAGGGCTGCGCTTCACGCCAGAAGATACGGTGGGGCGAGCAATCGTCGTCGGCCTCGTGAACACGGCACGCATCGCACTGGTGGGATCGGTGCTCGCACTCATCCTCGGCTTCGTCGTCGGCACGCTCCGGCTCGTGGACAATGCGCTGCTGCGTGGGGTGATGCGCGCCGGCGTGGAAGTGATGCGCAATACGCCGTTGCTCTTGCTGCTCTTCCTGCTCATTGCGACGCTGCACGCGATGCCGCCCCCCTCGCATGCGTTCGAGCCGCTGCCAGGCGTCTTTCTTTCCGATCGCGGACTCGTCCTCCCCTTTCCCCATACGCCACGCTTCGTGGGGTTCAATTTTGTCGGGGGAACGACGCTCTCGCCGGAGTTCGCGGCGCTGGCCGCCGCCCTGGTGCTCCACCACGGTGCGCACATCTCGGAAGTGGTGCGCGGAGCGATACTCGCCATTCCACGAGGGCAGCGTGATGCGGCGCTCGCGTTAGGCATGTCGCCGTGGCAGGTCTCTCGCCTCGTGGTCATTCCGCAAGCGCTGCGTGCGATGGTACCGCTCCTCGCGACGAACTGCGTGAGCCTGATCAAGAATTCGAGCCTCGCGGTCGCCATCGGCTTTCCGGATGTCGTGAGTGTCCTCAACACAACCGCGAATCAGACGGGGCACGGCGTGGAGGCGATGGCCATCATGTTGGGCGTCTATCTCGCACTCAGCCTCGGTGTGGCATCGCTCCTGAACGTCTACAACGCGCGTCTTCTGCGCCGCGGGGCGTGACCGTGTGGGGTGATCGCTGGCGACGACTGGTGCGACGACCGGTAGCGGGCGCCGCCGCGATCATCCTCGCCGCGGCCATTCTCCTTCCGCTGCTGCGCTGGGGGATAGTCGACGCGCGCTGGCGTGGCGACGCGGCGGGGTGTCGAGCGCCCAATGTGGGAGCCTGCTGGGCGTTCATCGGCCACAAGCTGCCCTTCATCCTTTTCGGACTTTACCCGCCGAGCGAGCGCTGGCGTCCGGCGATGGCGACGTGCGTGCTCATGATTCTGCTCGCGATCAGTGCCAGTCCGCGGCGCTGGCAGCGATGGCTTCTTGTGGTGTGGATCGCAGGCCTCGGACTGGTGTTGTTGCTGCTGCGCGGAGGGTTCGTGCTGCCGCGGGTGGCGACGCAGGATTGGGGTGGCCTGCCAGTCACCGTTCTGCTGACGTTGGTCGGACTCGCAATCGGATTTCCGCTCGGGATCGCACTCGCGTTGGGCCGTCGGTCGCGGAACGTCGTGACGCGCATCGTGGCGGCGAGCATCGTCGAAGGAGTGCGGGGTGTGCCGCTGATCGCGGTCCTCTACTTCGCCGTGCTCGTCGTGCCGCTCGCGCTGCGGCGCGGCTTCACGCCAGACAAGCTGGTGCTGGCGCAGTTGGCGGTGGCAGTGTTCGCGTCGGCGTACCTCGCCGAGGCGACGCGCGCCGGCTTGCAGCTCGTACCGCGCGGCCGTCTCGACGCGGCGCTCGCGCTGGGGCTGAGCTGGTGGCAGTCGATGCGGCTCGTGGTTCTGCCGGAGGCGCTCCGGATCGTGGTGCCATCGTACGTCTCGATCGCGGTTGGATTCTTCCAGGACACGAGTCTCATCGTCGTGATCGGGCTTTTCGATTTGCTCAACACGGCGCGTCTCGCCGCGCAGGATCCGGACTGGCTGGGATTCTACACGGAGGGCTATGTGTTCGTCGGCCTGCTGTACTTCGTTGGGAGCGCGCTGATCTCGCGCTACGGCCTCTGGCTGGAGCAACAGCTGGCGCGGGGACGCGCGCGGGCGTAAGTATTAGTCCGTACAAATGGAGACACGCTCCCAATGCGCACTCGCTGGCTCGCCCTCGCCGCAGTCCTACCCACATTCGGTGCGGCCGCACCGCGGTCGAATCGTGCCGGAACACAGTTCCTCGTGGCCTTTCCAGCGGCGGCGCACGCGGGGCCGATCACGGGGCGGTTGATCGTCGTCGTGTCGAAGAACCCGACACCCGAGCCCCGCATGCTGGTGTCCCCGGCGGGGCCGGCGGTCTTTGCGATCGATCTCGATCAACTGCGTCCAGGGCAGCGCGCGACGGTGGGCGCGGCCGCGGCGAGCTATCCGATCGAGCTCTCGGAGCTGCCCACCGGGGACTACTACGTTCAGGCCGTGATCGACGTCTACACCCAGGTGCATCGCGCGGACGGGCACACGATCTGGGTGCACCTCAACGACGGTCGCATCGAGGTCTTCCAGATCGCGGCCGGGAATCTCTACAGCGACGTGCAGAAGGTGCACATCGATCGGTCGTCGGGCGCGACGGTGACGCTGAACGCGAGCCATGTCATTCCACAGCAGCCACCCGACGAGGATACCGAGTGGGTGAAACACATCAGCGTTCAGAGCCAGCTGCTCACGAAGTGGTGGGGCCATCCCATTTACGTCCACGCCACCCTGCTGCTGCCCAAAGGCTACGCCGAGCATCCCGACGCGAGATATCCGAGCGTCTACACGTTAGGCCACGGCACACCATTCCAGTTCACGACCAAGGAACCGCAGAATCCCCGTGGCGTCAGTCCGATCACCGGCACCGAGAGCGGCTACGACTTCTATCAACAGTGGATCAGCGACTCGATGCCGCGCTTCATCGCCATCAGCCTCGAGCAGCAGACCCCGTACTTCCCTGATTCGTACTCTGTCAACTCGGCGAACAACGGACCGTACGGTGACGCGATCGTCGGCGAAGTGACGCCGGAGCTGGAACGGCAATTCCGGATCATCTCGAAGCCCTATGCGCGCGTCCTCGAGGGCGCGTCCACGAGCGGATGGCAGACGCTGGCGATGATGCTGCAGCACCCCGATTTCTTCGGTGGCGCCTGGGTGTTGCAGCCAGACCCGATCGACTTCCGTCACTATCAGCAAACCAACATCTATAGCGACAGTAACGCATTCGCAGTCAACGTTGGTCAGTTCTACTCGATTGAGCGCCCGTTCCGGCGCACGACGCAGGGCCAGGTCGTGTGGACGATGCGGCAGCTGAGCCGATTCGAGAACGTTCTCGGTAGTCATGGCCGCTCCAGCTATCAGCTCGAGGCGTGGGAAGCCGTCTACGGACCGGTTGGGGACGACGGCTACCCGAAGCCGCTCTGGAACAAGCTCACCGGGACGATCGATAAGGACGTCGCGACGTACATGCGCGACCATGGCTTCGATCTGCGCGAGTACGCGTCGCGGAACTGGGCGGTCATCGGTCCCAAATTGGTCGGGAAGCTGCACTTTTTCGCCGGCGACATGGACGATTTCTACCTGAATCTCGCGGTATACGATTTTCAGGATTTCCTGAAGTCGACGACGAACCCGCATTACGAGGCCGAGTTCACCTTCGGGCGTCCGATGAAGGGACACTCATGGCATAATTGGACGTGGGCGGGCTTCGCGCGCCAGGCGGGGGCGTATGTAAAAGCGAATACGCCGCCAGGGGAGTCGACGGACTGGAATTATTGAGGCGGCAGGCAGCTCCTAGGCGTCTATAGGCCGCTGAGACCGTGGATGGCTCTCTGCGGGCAACACACATCAACTGCTGGAAACGCGGACACGGCCGGACACGGCGCGGACACTTCGCGGATCGCTCTGAATCCGGGACGGCTCCTCGCACCGCGAGCCTGAAACTTTAGTAAGGGCACACGCAGGGTTGTTTGCCGCGACGGCAATTCTGTGTCCTCAGCGCGCTCTGTGGTTAGTTCCTTTTAAACTATCGCCTCGTTTCGCCAAGGTTCGCGCACCGACCCCAATGGGTGTGCTGTTGTCAAGGAATCCGGGCTCGTGGCGAGCGGAGACGAATGGGCATACCGAGCAATCCGCGAAGTGTCCGCGCCGCGTCCGCGGCATCCGCGTTCCAGCAGTTGATTCAAGACTTGCACCGGAGCCATCGACGCTCCACGGGGCGAGCCTTACGGCTTACGGCTGTTCCCCGATCGACCGCACCACCTTCCCGTTCACGTCCAGGAAATCGAGGCTCGCCTTACCTAACGAGTCGACGGTGAGACGCAGGCGTGGGTGACCCATCTTGTCGGCGAGCGAGACCAGGGCCGCTTTGTTCGGATCGCGGCCGACGAACAGGCGTTGCGCGGCGAGCGGCTCGCCGGGTCTCGGCTCGAGGAAGCGCTTCATGGCCGAATCCTTTGCCGCGCCGGCAGGCATCTTCTGGAGCGAGTCCTGCACCTTCACCAGATCCAGGATGGGGATGTTCGCGCGATCCCATACTTGCAGGCCCTTGCGCTGACGGCCGTTCTCGTCCGTGTACTGCAGCACGATCACCTGGTCTTCGTTGTATTGATCGAACGACATGTGCACGGTGGAGGCGTACTTCCCGTCCGGGCCCATCTTGCCGGTGAACGTCAGGCCGCCGTTCTCGCTGCCTTCGTCGTTGAAGAAGATCATGCCCGGCCGTGAGCCGCCGGCATAGCCGAATGGCTTCCCGTACGCGATTGGGCCCGGCGAGCGCTCGCGATTGGAGATCACTAAACGCAGCTTGCCGTCCTTCTCGACGACGTTGATTCGCTCGACATCGATCTCCTCGAACTTCGTCGGGGCGTGGCGGCGGGTGAATGCGGCGAGTCCGGCGACGAGAAAGAGGGTCGTCGAACAGAGCGCGTACAGCTTGAGCAGGCGCACGTCGCGCCGCAGCGTGTCGTCCATGATGCCTCCGATGAGGGAGAACGCGGTGATTGTCGAAATGGCTTAACGAGAAGCGACACCGGTCAGCGTTCGAGTGACGCGGCCGGTTTCATCGAGAAAATCGATTCGGGCTGTGCCCAGCGAATCGACCAGCAGACGCAGCCGGGCGTGCCCCGACCGGTCGGAGAGCGTTACCATCGAGGACTTGTCGAGCTCCTTCCCGGCGAACAGGCGGGGAGCGCCGCTCAATCCTTGACTCATTAATCGGAACTGTTTCATGCGCGCCTGCTTCGCCGGCCCATCTGGCATGGCACGGATCACCATGAGGCTCTCCGCGGCTGGCTGAATAGACTCGTCTGACCGGTCCAGCACCGTGAGGCCCACCATACGACGCCGATTTTCGTCGCCGTAGCCGAGCGTCATCGTTTCGTCCTGATCGAATTGATCGAAGGTGAGTGTCTCGGATGCATTGTAATTCTGCCCCTCACGGTGGCCAGTCCAGATCAAGCCTCCGTTTTCATTGCCATCGTCGTTGAAAAAAATCAGTCCGGCGGATTGCACGCCCGTACCACTGCGGAGCGGATACGCCTTTCCGCCGATGATGGGGTCTGGCAACCGCGCGTGATTGGAGATCGTGAGACGCAGCTTCCCATCCGGCTCCTTCACATTGATTCGCTGCACGTCGATCTCGTCGAACGTGGTACGGCCACGCGCCTGCCAGAACGCGCTCGCTGACACCACCAGTAATAGCAACAGTGAAGCTCGCGTTGTTCGGCGAAGTCGAATCACTTCACGTCGCAGCTCTTCATCCATGGGATGAGCCTCCGCTATTTGTCGGTACCAGAGATCGTGCGCACCACTTTCCCCGCGTCATCCAGGAACTCGATACGCGCCGTGCCCGCCGAGTCCACCACGAGCCGCAGCCGCGGCCGTGACTGTGCGTCGGCGAGGACGACGGTCGCGGTCTTGTTCGACTGCTTGCCGACAAAGACGCGCTGCGCGCCACCGAGGCCGAGCTTTACCGCGCTGTCGCGCACGGCGGCCATGCGACGCGTCTTCTCCGCGCCATCGGGCAGCCGTTTGATTGGCTCGACCATGTCGGCCAGCACGTTGATCGGCCGATCCGAGCGATCCCAAACGCGCAGTCCCGCGCTGCGGTGTCCGTCCTGTTCGTCGTAGGTGAGACCGACCGTCTGGTCCTGACCGTATTGATCGAACATGAAACCTGCGTCGGCGGTGACGTGGCCGTTGCGAGAGTGGCCGCTGAAGCCCATGCCGCCGTTCTCACTACCCTCTTCGTTGTAGAAGATCATCCCCGCTTCGTTCGCGCCGGAGCGATGGTAGGTCTTGCCATTGATGACGACGTCCGGCGCGCGTTCGGCGTTGGAGATCACGAGGCGCGGCTTGCCGTTGGGCGCGATGACGTTGATGCGCTCGACGTCGATTTCCTGAAAGCGTTGCTTCTGATTGGCGCGGGTGAACGCGACAATTCCGAGGGCGCCGAACATCGTTGCGGCGACGACGTAGGCGTGGCGCGCGGCGGCGTCGAGCCGGCGGCGCGGCGGGGCAGGGCGGTCGGGCATGGCGGTGGCGGAGGGTGTTGGCGGGCAGTGGGTCGTCAAATCGTACGTACAATTGCTAAACTGTCCTCGGCGCCGCCGCCTCGCCAGTACTCGCGTCGCGGGCGGAGCATGGCCCTCTTACGCCGCGCCGGTACAGACCCTAATATGTCCGTACCAATCAGCCGGACGGCCGGGGCCGCGATCAGCCGTCATCTCGCCACACAGGCCCCGCTTGCTGCCGGCACACCGGGCGCGCATCCCGGTGATTACCCACGGAGGCAGGATGAACTATCGCGCGGTGTTCTCAGCGGCGCTGCTCGCGGGAGCGAACGCTCTCGCCGCGGCGGTCGGCGCGCAGCAAACGGGTGGCAGCGGTATTGTCTCGGGACGCGTCATTGACGCGCAATCGGGCAGTCCTATCGCCGCGGCTTCCGTCAGCGTGCAGGGGACGGAGCTCGGCGCGATCACCGGCACCGACGGGACGTATCGGATCACGCGCGTGCCGAACGGGTCGCACACGATCGCCGCGCGCCGAATCGGCTATGGCGCTGGTAGTCGCCTCGTCACGACGAGTGATGGCCAGACCGTCACCGTCGATTTCGCGCTCCAGACATCGGCGGTGAATCTGCAGCAGGTCGTCGTCACCGGCACCGCCGGCAATCAGACACGCGCCGCGCAGGGTGCGGTCGTCTCCACCCTCGATGTGAGTACCGTCACGCAGCAGGCAGCGGTATCGACCGTGACCCAGGTGCTCGAGGGTCGTGTCGCCGGCGTCAATGTTGCCCAGGGCGCCGGCACAACCGGCGCAGCGCCGCGCATCACCATTCGTGGTGCCACATCGATTTCGCTCTCCAACGCACCCCTCGTTTTCATCGACGGCGTGCGCGCGTACAGCGGACAGCGCAACGACGTCGGCAGCTATCACAATCTCGAGGGCTTTGGCGGCCAGGCGGTCACGGCGTTGAACGACCTCAATCCGGAAGACATCGAGAGCATCGAGATCGTGAAGGGACCGGCCGCATCGACGCTCTACGGCGCCGACGCCTCCGCGGGTGTGATCCAGATCATCACGAAGAAGGGTCGGCTCGGCGCGCGTCGTTTCAGCCAGAACGTCAAAGCCGAGTGGAATCAGATCCAGCCGAACTTCACACCACTGCCGCTCTACGGCACCTGTGATGCCGGGACCATCGCGATTCCGAACAGTCTGTGCAGTGGCCAGGCGGTCGGCGCCGTGGTGAATGACAACCCGCTCGCTCGTGAGGGGGTGTTCAAGAATGGTCAACTTGGCTCGCTCGACTACTCGGGGCAGGGCGGGGGCGACAGCTTCGGCTATTTCGTGTCGGCGGGCGCCGACAACGAGACGGGCACAGCGCCGAGCAACTCCTATCAGCGGCGCACCGGGCGCGCGCACATCAACTGGGTGACGACGCCAACGTTAGGCATCGACGCCAACATCGGTCTGAGCCGCAACGACTACCGGTTGCCGCAGGGCGACGACGCGAACTACGGCTATCTCACCCAGCAGTACGCGCTGTCGAGCGTCTTCGGCGTCACGGTCGGTCCGAACGGAGCGCGTAGCGGTGGCCTCAGCACGCCCGTCGCCGGTCTCGAGGCAATTCAGAACGAGCTCACGACGGTCCGATACACACCATCGGCGCAGGTGCACTACAGCCCGATGGCGTGGTTCACCAACCGACTCACCGTCGGCGCCGATCTCTCATCGACGCACGGCGTCACCTTCTTCCCGAAAAACAATCAGAACTGGTACCAGGGCGACCAGGCGAATGGCTACGTCGAGGATGTCCAGGAGCCCGTCAACATCTACACCGTCGACTACCTCGGCAACATTCACTCGACCCTCGGTCACGACGGACAGATTGCATCGGATCTGTCCTTCGGCAGCCAGTACATCAATACGGTCGATACGTATCTCGCCGGCGTCGGCATCGGGCTCGCCGCGAACTCGGCGAATCTCGTCTCGTCGGCCGCGTCCAATGAGGCGCACGAGACGTACAGCCAGATCAAGTCGTTAGGCTTGCTCGGGCAGGAGCAGATCTCCTTCGGTCAGACACTGTACCTGCAGGCCGGCGCGCGCGTCGATCGCAACTCGGCGTTCGGCCAGGCGTTTGGTTCCCTCTTCCTGCCGAAGTTCAGCGCGTCCTACGTCGTCTCCCAGACGGACTGGTGGTCGCGACTCGTTCCCGCCGTCTCGACGCTGCGACTCCGCGCCGCCTACGGCAGCACCGGCCGCTCGCCGACGCCTGGGGCGTCGCTGCGCACCTATGCGCCTTTCCCCTACGTGACGCCGTCCGGCGGCGTGGGCCCGGGCGTCATCCAAGCGAGTCCGGGCAATCCAAACCTCAAGCCGGAGAAGGGCACCGAGTTCGAAACCGGATTCGACGCTGGCTTCTTCCATGAGCGCGCGGGTGTCGAGATCACCTTCTTCGACAAGCGCACTTCCGATCTCCTGTTGCAGCAGCCGCTCGCGCCGTCGCTCGCGTACACGATCAACCCCTTCGTGAACGCCGGCCGCGTCGACAATCGCGGCCTGGAGTTCACACTGCACGGCACGCCGTACGAGCATGGCAATCAGCGCTGGGACATGGCGCTCACGGGCAGCACGCTGAAAAATCGCCTGCTCAGCCTCGGCAACGTGACGATCGCCAACCGCTCGGAGATCAGTCCGGATTTGACGCTGCGCTACGTGACGGGGAAGCCATTGTCATCGTGGTACTCGAGCAAGATCACGGCGATCGACACCGTGAACGGGTTCGCGACCGTCACGCCGACGCCCGTGTTCGCCGGCCCCCAGTTTCCGACCTTCACGGCGAACCTCAGCAATACGATCTCGCTATTCAAGAATCTGCAACTCTACGCCCTGGTAACGCACCAGCAGGGTGGCAAGATCCTGAATGTCACGCCGCTCTATCGCGATCTCACCGGAGCGAGCGCTGGTATCAACCTGCCGGCGAACCAGGGCGGCTACAGCACGAGCGAGTTGATTGCCCACTTCGGTCCCTTCAAGACTCCCAGCGGCGCCGCGGTACCGCTGGTGCTGGATCGGTATCTCCAGCCGACCGATTTCGTTCGACTCCAGGAAGTTTCCGCGATCATCGGCTTGCCCGACGCCGTCACCCATCAGCTGCGCGCCGCCGGCGGGTCGCTCGTGATCGGTGGCCGAAACCTGCACCTGTGGAAGAAGAAATCCTTCACCGGTGACGACCCCGAAGTGCTCTCCAACACGACGACGACCGGTACGCTGCAGTACGTCACGACGGAAGAATTCACGGTGCCGCAGCCACGCCGCTGGCTCGTCCGCCTCAACCTCACGTTCTGACGGAGAAGAGCCATGACCCGAACCATGTCATTCGTCGCCTTCGCGGTGGCCAGCGCTCTCACGTTAGGCACCGCCGCCTGCAACATGGATGTGAAGAGTCCGACGGTGATCGATGCCGCGACGTTCAATCCGAACACGGATGGGACGACGCTGGCGCTGTCGGCACAGACCAACTTCTTCATCGCCTTCCAGAGCGTGGCGCTCTTCGGCGGCCACATCTCGGAAGAGATCTGGACCGGCGCGGCGCGTCTTCAGACGACGCGGATTGCCGCCCGGACCTTCGCGTCGACCGACGACATCAACGCCGATTTCTTCGCTCCGTTGAGTCTCGCCATCGCTTCGAACGAGAACGCAATCAAGGCACTCCAGGGTGGCTCCGGGGCTTCCACCGACCTCAATCTCGCGCGCGCATCGATGAACCTCGGGTTCGCACTCGAGTTGATGGCGGAGACGATGTGCGCCGGTGACATTCAGGGCGGCCCGCAGCTCAGCGACGCGCAGTTGACCGACTCCGCGATCACGCGCTTCACCAACGCAATCACGATCGCGACCGCCGCTGGATCCTCTGGCAGCGCAATCCTGAATGAAGCGAACGTCGGCCTGGCACGGGCGGCGCTGCAGAAAGGTGACTACGCCAAGGCCACGCAGGCGGCGGCACTCGTGCCGGCGTCGTTCGTCGCCAATGTCATCACCAGCGGCAACGTCAGCAGCCAGGGAACATTGGGCAACACGTTCTACGGAAACACCGTGGCTGGACAGATCGTCTCCCCGCAGCGCTATCGTTTGAGCGATCCACGTCTGCTGAGCGACAGCACCCGTCCCGGCGGTACCCTGAACGGCTTGAAGTACGTCGTGCAGGCGAAGTACAACAGCTATGCCGATCCGATCCGGCTGGCGTCGGGGCTCGAGGCGCAGTACATCGCCGCCGAAGCCGCGCTCCACTCGAGCGGCAGCACGAGCGTGGCATTGACGCTGATCAACGCGCGGCGCACCGCGGGCGGTCAGGGGGCGTACGGCGGCGCGACCGATACGCTGTCAGTGATTACTGAACTTCTCAATCAGCGGGCGAGAGATTTCTGGCTCGAGGGCAAGAAGCTCGGTGACCTTCGTCGCAACCCGTCCGTGCCGCTCGCGTCAGTGCTCACTGACCCGAATGCGTCGGATTTCTATCTAAAGAGCAAGATCGCACTGTTCGGAACCAGCTTCTGCGCACCGATTCCGCCGCAGGAGACGGGGGCGAATCCGAATTTTGGTTCGTGAGCGTCGGCCGGAGTTGAGCGTCATTCGGACAAGACGTTCAACTCCGGCCGCGATACGGCGGCGCTGTCCTTGCCCAGCACGAGCCGCACGAACGCCGGCCACCAGTCGTGTTGCTCGTCGAGTGCGCGATACTGGGTGAGCGCCGCCCACGTCCTTTCGTGAATGGCGCTCGCCCGATCGCGGGCTTCGTCGCTCGTGATGCCTTCCCGTTTGAGCAACCGGCGGCCAATCTGCGAGTGCAGCACCTCATCCGCCCAATCGTAATCGTGAAAGTGCGCTGACAGTGCGTCACCGGCGGCAACCGCCGTCTCGTACTCGTACCGTTTGCCCGTCTCTCCGGGCATGAGCGATTGCTCAATCGCGTAGAGCAACGTCTGCCGTTCGACAGGCGTTGCATGGACGTTCAGGCGCAGCGCGAAACCGATGTTGAGGGGGATCTCGCGCTTCCAATCGACGCCGCGGGCCTCGAGAGCGACGGTGCCCATCATCGCGTGCCGAGCCTCGTCCCAGAGTTGGCGCGAGTAATCACGGTAGAACTCCCATGGCTCGCCCGTGCGTTCCGTCATGAACGAGGCCATCATCTCCGGCACGTCCATCTCGAGCGCGCGCTTGCACAGCAACGCAAGATTTCGCTCGTCGGCCGGGACGTCGGGCATGTTGTAGACGACGTGCGGCGCGAACTCGAAGTTGTACTGGCCGTGAAAGCCGGCATCGCGCCGTGGATGGAAGGAGCGTTGCGGCACGAGTGGCTCGTAGCGCACAACGTCGATTGGCTGCACCGGCTCGTCTCCAGCGATGCCCCCCGCCCCGGCGAGGTAGGCCTCGACGTGCTCCGTCCATTCAGGCACGCGCCGACGCCACTCCTCGCAATTGGCACTCCACGCGAGGACATCCTCGATGTCGAGGAGCGCTAACCGGAGTATGCGTCGCGTGGGGTGATCGACGAGCAGGTTCGTGCGCTCGAGGTGATCGCGATAGGCCCTCGTGAGAGCCGGATAGAGCACGCCGTAGACGCCGGCGAGCAGCTCCTGGCTGTCACGGGCGGCGTCCAGCTGTACGAGGAACGCGTCCAGCGCCACGCCCGTAGGGTCCTCGGCGGGAAGGCTGTCGAGTGCCGGCACGGGGTTTCGCATTTCCGCAATGCGCCCGCGCAGGGCGTCGACGTGTTGCGCGCTCTGCCACTGGTGCAGGGCGAGCGCGCACTTGAGCTCCCACACCGGCTCGCTCGTTATGTGGGCGACGAGCAGGCCCATGAGCCGTCGCTCCACCCAGTGAAAGCGCAGAAGCCGGCGAACGTTCTCGTCGACGGAGAATCCAACGCGAGCCGCGTCCGCGGTCGTCGCAATCCCGGCGAGAGCGGGGAGTTCCTCGTTATCCAATCCCATAGTGCGTCGCGCCGGCAGTGTCGGAGGCTACGAACCGTCCTGATTTTCCGGACTTTCCGGAGACGTCGGATCGATGTTGTCCGCGACGGGATCCGCAAAGCTCGGCAGCAGCTGCGACGGCGCGCCACCAGCCGGCGGTGCCCCCGAAATGAAGCCGATGCGTCGTCCGCGCTCGAATCCCTCGCGCGCGTAGTCGCGAACGGCCTGCCACTCGTCGCCGGTGAAGCGCACGTTCAGCCAGTTTCCTTCGAGATCCTTCTCCGCCTCGTCAAAGCTCTTGTCGGCGTAACGCGGATCGGCCGCGGCGTCGAAGCCCAATCGATACGCCGGGCGAACCTCGTCGTACGAGCGATCGGCAAGTCGATTTGCATGCTCGAAATGCGAGCGGAAGAGCGGATCTTCCGCCGTGAACCCGGGCAGCGCCGGATCGTTCTCGCGCAGATCGCCGGTGCTGGCGCCGAATTCAGGCTCGTCGAAGCCAAGCTCGTGTTCCATGGTGCTCTCCTGTCGTTCCGCTCGAGAGCGCGCAAGAACAAGACCGCCAGATGAGGGGAAGCGCACGCGATCAGCGCGCGCTACTCCTCTCTCAGCGCGACCACGGGGTCCACGCGCGTTGCCCGGAGGGCAGGTACCAGCGTTGCAACGAGCGCGATTGCCGTCAAGAGTAGCGACACGCCCAAGAACGTCATCGGATCGGTCGGCGTGATCGAGTACAGCTGGCTCGCCAACAGGCGCGTGAGCGCAAACGCGCCGACAAGACCGATTGCGATCCCTATCCCCGCCAGCGTCATGCCCTGACCGATCACCAGACTCAACACACGTCCACGCGCCGCGCCCAGTGCCATGCGGATACCGAGCTCGCGCGACCGTTGCGTCACGGAATACGAGAGTACGCCGTAAATGCCGATCGACGCGAGCAAGAGAGCAATCGCCGAGAACGCGCCGAGAAGAATCATCGACAGCCGGCGCTGACCGAGCGAGCTCTCGAGGAGATCGTCCATGCTCTTCACGTTCGAGATCGGCATGTCCTTGTCCACGCTGTGGATCGCGTCGCGCACGGAATGCGCCATCAGCAACGGGTCACCCGCTGTGCGGACGGCGACGGACATGAAGGGAAGGTCCGCCCGTTGCGCGTACGGCAGGTAGAGCTGCACGCGCGGCTTCGCGTCGAGCGCTTCCGCCATCATGTGTCCCACCACGCCGACGATCGTGATCCAATCGGGCTGCTTCCCGCGCCGCGCGCCAAAGGTGATCCGCTTTCCGATCGCATTCTGATCGTGATAGAACTTGTGCACGAATTCCTCGTCGACGATCGCAACGGCCTGCGAGCCCTGAAGATCCGACGACGTGAAGGCGCGACCCTGCAGTAACGGCACGCGCATCGTGCGGAAGTATTCCGGCGTCACGGCGCGGATGTCACCCCACGGACCCGGTTGGTTCGGTCCGGTTTGATAGCCATCGACCTGGAAGCTGCCGGTGGACCAGTTGCCGCCGAAGGGCATGTTGGTCGTGCCTCCGGCCGCGATGACACCGGGCACATGGCTCACCCGATCGATCATGCTCTGGAAGAACTGCTGGCGGATGGTGTCGCTCGAGTACTTCGCGTTAGGCAGGGACACGTCGAAGGTCAGTAGGGGTTCGGCATCGAACCCTGGCGAGAGGTGCTGCAGCCGCGCGACGCTCTTGATGAGCAGTCCCGCGCCGATGAGCAGCGTGAGGGCGAGGGCCACTTCGCCGACGACGAGCACGCGCCGCACCGCGTTGCCGGAAACGTCTCCCGAGCCGTTGCGGCCGCCCTCCTTCAACGTCTCGTGGAGGTTCGTCCGCGACGTCTGCAGCGCCGGTACCACGCCGAACAGAAGCCCCGTCAGCACCGAGATGCCGAGCGTGAACAGCATCACCGTGCCGTCGATGCCGAGATTCTTGCCGCCTTGAATGTTCGGCACGATCGCGCCGAGCGTCTTCACACTCCAGTACGCGATCGCGAGCCCGAGAAGTCCTCCGGCGAGCGCGAGCAGTAAACTCTCGGTGAGCAACTGCCTGACGAGCGCCCAGCGGTCGGCGCCCAACGCCGTCCGGATCGCAACCTCCTTCTGCCGTGACGTCACGCGGGCCAGCAACAGGTTCGCGACATTCGCGCAGGCGATGAGCAGTACGAAGCCGACGGCGCCAAGCAGCACCAGCAGCGCCGGCCGAATGCCGCCGGTCGCAAGCTGGTTCAGCGTCGTCACCTTCAATGTCCAAGCCTTGCCCACGGCGTCTGGGTATAATCGCCGGACCTGCTCGGCGAACGCATGCATCTCGGCACCTGCCTGCTTTGCCGAGACGCCAGGCTTGAGCCGCGCGGTGAGCTGCAGCGATTCGTTCGTGTAGTTGGCGGGCGTGAGCTGCCTCGGATCGAGCGCGAGGGGCGTCCAGATGTCGGCGTTGTTACTGAAGAACGCGTGGAATCCCTCTGGCATCACCCCGAGGACGATGTAGCTCACCCCATTCAACTGCATCGTCTTCCCGACGAGGCCGCGATCCGCTCCGTAGATGCGCTTCCAGAGACCGTCGCTGATGACGACGACGTTGTTCTTTCCCGGCTCGTCCTCGTCGCGGCCGAACACTCTGCCTAACTGCGGTCCAACGCCGAACACGCGGAAGTAATCGCCCGAGACGCGAGTCGCCGGTACGCGCTCCGGGTCGCCGGTTCCCGTCAGGTTCGCACTCCATCCCGTCTCGACCGCAACGGCCTCGAAGCTCTTCGTCTTATCGCGATAATCTCGGAAGCCAACGGCCGAGACGGGAGCGTCGAGATTGTTCAGCGCCTCGGACTGGTAGTGATGATTGATCGTGACGAGACGATCCGGCGCGCGGTACGGGAGCGGCTGCAGCAGCACCGTGTTGACGACGCTGAAGATCGCCGTGTTCGCGCCGATCCCGAGACCGAGGGTCAGGATGACGACGATCGTGAATCCAGGGCTCTTGAGGAGGCGGCGGAGCGAGTACTTGATGTCGCGCACGGCAGGGCTTCGCAGTTTGGGGTTAAAGGCTTGGACAGAGCGCGGTGGGGCATCGTTTGAATCGCCTTGCCATCCCGAGGAGAAAGCGAGTCACCTATGGCAATCGCACCAACCCCCCACTGAACTGCTTCACCTGGGCGTCCAGTTTCTGCTTCTCGGCATCGAGCTTCGTGCGGGCATCAGCGATCCGCTGATCCGCTTCGGCACGCACCGTCGCGATCTTTGCCTTGACTGGCGCGGCGTTCTCGTCGACGAGGCTGTCGACGCGGGCTCGAACCTTGGCTTCGGCCGCCGCCACCTGTGAGCCGACGACGCTCCGCAGCTGGTCCGCGACAACGCGATCGAGATTCGAGTTGATCGCCAGCTTCGGTGCTTTGATCGGACCCGTGATTTGCGCGTTCATCTGCAGCGCGGGCACGCCTGTGAGCACCCTGGCGACGAGCGATTCGATCGTGTTCATCTTGTGCGCGGCGCTGTCGGCGACCCAGGCGAGCTTACCCGACGCGAGCGACCAGTGCGCGTCGATCTGGTCGCCATCCAGCGTTAGGCGGAGCGCGCTGTTGCCGCGGCCGGGCGCGGCCCGATACGGGAGCCCTGGGATGGGGAAATTGGGGAGCTCCACGCCGCCGGCCTGTACCGTGAGGACGTCGCGAGGCCGCGCGCTGGCGTGATCAAGCGTTCCTGTTATACGGAGCGAGTCGACCGCGCTGCCGTTCGCGGCGCGCTGGATCGCGAACAGCGTGGGCTTGCCGACGACCGCGGGCTCCGTTGTCGCGTCCTGCACGGCCGCGACATACTTCCCGCGCCCGGGTCCGTCAGTCACGGTGACGTCGACATCGGCACGGCGCAGCAAGAAACGGGGATACGCCTGCGGCTTGACGAAGTGGACCGTCGTGCCTGACGCGCGCAGCCGCGGCGGACCGGGGGAGGGTTTCGGGAGGAGTCCAGGTGGCATGTACTGACGCGCGAGCTCGGTCCAGTAGACCGCCTGCTGGACCTTGTCGATCGTCACTTTGCCGAAGAGCGCCGAGCCGATATCCGGCGCGTCGAACGACGGCAGCTTGATGAGTCGTTTAGCGAACTCATAATCCGCCCTGCGTGCGTCGTCGACGGCGCGCAGTCCGGCCTGCAGGCTGTCATCCGCCGTCTTTGCCGACGTGGCCAGGCCCTCGATCTGCTTCTTGAGCGAATCGACACGCGCCGACGCGCGCCGGATGTCGGCGACGGCATTCCGCGCGCCGGTGAGGCCAAGCGTGCGAACGTTCACACCCTGAAGCCGCGTGAGTAGCGCGCGGGAGGAATCGAGCGTTGCCTGCAGCGGAAGGCTGGTGAAGCTCCGCTGGAGATTCGTACGCGTCGAGTCGGCGCGCTGGCCGAGGGCGAGTGCGGCCTTGACGGACGAGAGCTGCGCCGGATCGAGCACGATCGACTTGATCGTGTCGATCGGCGTGAGCGACAGGAGGGGGACATCGAACTGCTTCGCCCACTGTTGCATCTCGTGCAGCGCGGATGGAGCGAATCCCCCGGCGGCAACTGGCCGAGCCGGTGTCGATCGGGGCGTTCCAGTGCGGACGTCGCCGATGGTGAGCCGGGTGATGACGAGCTTCTTCTCGAGCACTGGCTCGGGCTCGAGCTGCACGAATAGCTGCTTCACCTCGAGCAGATTGCGCCGCGCGTCGAAGGGATCGGCGATGGCAACGCCGTTGAGCTGGATGCTGGTGTGCACCAGATCGAGGTGCAGGGTCGCGACGTCGAGCTCGGTGCCTAACGCCTTGGTGCCCGCTTCCTCGGCCGAGCTGCGGAGCAGCCGGTCGGCGAACAACAGCCAGACTGTGGCGACGAGCGCGAGTCCGAGGATGAGGGGAATGATACCCTTCCAGCGGAAGATCGCGACGCGAGGCTTCGTCGCCCGATCGTCAGGCGGTCCACCGCCGGCCGCGGGCGGCCCGTAGACCGGCGCGTCGCCGCTACGGACGGAACCAGCGGTAGACATTGTAGAACTGGGAGGCGGAGAGGACCTTGTAGAAGTGCGACTCGCGAATGCGCTCGCCGATCGTCACGCGATACCGCACGACGGCGAAGCGCGACCCGAGCCAGAGCGGCAGGAAGAGAATGAACCAGACGATGATGCTGCCGAGGACGACGGTGTTGTTGAAGTTCGTAAGCGCGAGCACCGGGGTGTTGTCCCACGCCGTCCACAACGGCCGCAGGGAGGTGGCGTCGATCAGGAGCCAGTGGCCGATGCGATCGAAGAGGGGATCGAGCATGAAGCCGACCGGCACGAAGATCCCCCACGCGAGCATGCCCGCGCCGAACGAGACATTCAACACGGCGAGGAGCAGCAGCACAACGAGATTGTGCGCATTCATGATGGGCGTGAGCCCGAGCGCCGCGCCGAGCGCGACGCCGAGCCCGATCTGCGTCGGCGTGCCCTCCGAGTGCAGCGTCTTGGCGAGCGATTGCAGGAACTTGAGGAGAGCCAACATCCACGGTAGAGGAAGGAGGATAGAAAGTGGCAGAGGGTCTAGGGTTTAGGGTAGAGGGTGAAAAAGGAACAAGGCCGGCGGCCGTGCCGTCGGCCTTCCTTCTTACACCCTCTGCCCTCTACCCTCCACCTCTACCAGGCGTCAGCGGAGCGCCTGCACCACCGGCATCTTCGCTGCACGGCGTGCGGGAAAGAAGCCGCCGAGCACGCCCATCACGACCGCGAAGATCATCCCCGCGAGCAACAAGCCTGGGGTCACACGGAAGTTGAATGCGATCTCGCTGAAGCTCGACCAGTTCGTCGTGCTTGCGACGAAGCCGTTCACGGGAAGCGCCAGCAAACAACCGAGCAAGCCGCCGATCGCGGCGATCAGCGCGGACTCCACGAGGAAGCTCGCCAGCACGCTCCGCGGATGAAAGCCTAACGTCAACAACACCGCGATCTCCGGCGTCCGGCCCGCGACCGCGGCATACATCGTATTCACGGCGCCGAAGATGGCACCCACCGCCATGATGCTCGTGATGACGATGGCGAGAAATTGCAGGATGTTGCCTAACAATCTGGACTGCTCGACGTAGAACGTCGACTCGCGATGGACGTCGACCTGCAGCCGCTTGTCGCCTTCGAGCGCGCGCTTCGCGTCCTCGAACGCGGCGGCGTCCTTCAAGCGAAAGGAGATCGACTGAAATGCCTGGCCGCGGAAGACAGGCATGAATTGCTCGTTCTCACCCCAGATCTCCGACTCGAACGCCGAACCGCCAGCCGAGAAGTGGCACACGACATCCCAGTTCCGTCCGGCGAATCGGATCTGGTCGCCGATCGCCGTGTGTGGATAACGGCCGACGATCTTCGTCCCGACGCAGATCTCGGATCGGCCCGACACCGGGCGTCGTCCCTCGACGACGCGCACGTTCGCGCGGACGTCCCATGCCTTCTCGCTGATCCCGCGCACGACGACGTTGCCGATTGCGTTGCTGTCGCCGCCGAGCCTGACGAGTGGAACGAGAACGTAGACTTCGGGACTCACCAGTGGTCGGCCGTCCGCGGCGAGCGCGACGTGCGGCGACGAGGCGATGAGGTTCGCCGTCTCGCGATCGATCCCGCTCGAGAGCTCCGAGTCCGCCCCTCGGCGCAGCACGAGCGCATTATTGTCCGATCCAGTGCGCGCGAGCGCCGCGCGGAAGCCGTTCGCGAGCGCGAGCATGCCGATGAATACGGCGACGACGAGCGCGATGCCGACCGCGGTGAACGCTGTCGACACCGGTCGCTGGAACGCGCTCCGCGCATTGTACATGAATGGAATCTTCATGCGACCTGCCTCAATGCCGTTACCACCGGCAGCCGCGCCGCGCGGACGGCTGGCACGAGTCCGCTCGCCAACATCAGTCCGATCGCGACGACGGATCCGACGACGAGCGTCGATGGCTTGACGTCGAAGCCCGGCAGGAAACCCCCGCCACTGAAGTGCGTCGCCTTGTAGAGCAGCTTTGCTCCACCCAATCCAATGACCGCGCCGGTGATGGCGATGACGCCCGCCTCGAGCATCACGATACCGAAGAGCGCGCGGTCACCGAAACCGATGGTCTTGAGGACGGCAACTTCGCGGGTCCGCTCGCGGGCTCCCATCATCATCGCGTTCGCCGTGACGAGTAGAATCGCGAACACCACCGCGAGCCCGATGGTGCCCATGAGGAGGCTTACGTTCCCCCACATCGTCGCGAAGCTGGCGTTGAACGCCTGCTCGGTGCCGGTCTTGGTCGGTGATGAGGAATTCTTGAACTGCTCGTCGATCCGCTTCGCGATCGTCGCGGCGTGATCGGGACTGTCGATCTTGAGGACGTACCAGCCGGCAATGCCAGGCCGGTTGAGCCGCTCCTCCATGTAATCGTGATGGAACATCAGCACGTCGTCGCCAATCTGCGGATCGGTCGGGACGTACACGCCGCGAATCGTGAACGTCCAGTCGCCGGGAAAGATCGTTCCCTGGAGGGTCACGTTCTGGCCAATCTTCCACCCGAACGTCTCCATGAGATGCTTCCCGACCAGCGCCGCGGTCCGCTCGCGGATGAACGCCTCCTTCTGATCAGCCGGTACCACCATCTCTGGATAGATCTCGAGATAGGATTTTGGATCGATGGCGAAGGTCGCGAAGAATCGTTTTCCGTCGCCGTAGCGGCCACCGAACCAGTTCGCCCAAGTCACCCCTTGAACACCGGGCACGGCTTGAAAGCGGTTCGCGTACGCGATGGGTAACGGGAAAACGATTCCCGTAGCGTGCGTCGACACGAGTCGATGCGCGCTGCCGAAGTTGGCGCCGGCGGCAATCGTCGTCACCACCGTCTGCAGCGACGCGAACAGGAAGAGCGCGAGCGCCACACTCGTTATGGTGAGGATCGTCCGCCGCTTGTGGCGCCCCAGATTGGCGAGAACGAGTGGAAGGAATTTCATCGGGCACCTGCGATCGTCGCGGCCGGCTCGCCGCTGGCGCGGAGACTTGGCACCCCCGTAGCGCGAATGAGATTCCCCTTCTCGAGATGGAGTACGGAGGTCGCGCGCTCCGCCGCGTGCGCGTCATGCGTGACGATCACGATCGTCTTCCTGAACTCGTCGTTGAGGCGGCGCAGCAGCGTCAGCACTTCTTGTGAGCTCTTCCCGTCGAGCTGCCCCGTCGGCTCGTCGAGGAGGATGAGCGTGGGGTCGGCGACGATCGCGCGCGCGATGCTCACCCGTTGCTCCTGGCCGCCGGACAGCTGGCGCGGATAGTGGCTCACGCGGTCCTCGAGGCCGACCACGCCTAACGCGAGCGTCACCCGCTCCTCGCGCTCGCGCTTCGACAGTCGCGTGAGCAGCAGCGGCAGCTCGACGTTCTGATACGCGGTGAGCACGGGCAGAAGATTGAATTGCTGAAAGACGAAGCCGATGTGCCGCGCGCGCCAGGGCGCGAGCTGTCCCGGTTTCATCGCGCTCACCTCCGCGCTGGCGACGCGGACTGTACCACTCGTCGGCTTGTCGAGACCCGCGATGAGGTTGAGCAGCGTGGACTTGCCGGAGCCCGACGGTCCCATGAGCGCGAGAAAGCTGCCTTCCTCGACGTCGAGCGTGATGCCGCTGAAGACATCGATGCGCTGCGTGTCCCGCTGAAACGATTTGTGGACGTCGCGAATCTCGACCAGAGACATGGGAATGAGGGGCTAGGGACTACGGACTGGGGCTCCTGACCTTCACTTTCATTCCGGCTTTCGGCGCATCCACACCACCCGAGAGCAGTAGCTCACCACCGGCGAGACCGCTCCGGATCTCCCGGTAGCCGCCGCTCTCGGGTCCTGCCTGCACGTCGCGCGACTCGAGACGACCATCGCGCACCAGCCAGACGCTCGAGCGGCCACCCTCCTCGTGCACCACGGACGCCGGCACACGGATGCGCGGCGTGGTTGTCGCCGCGGGTGACGGCGAGCCGGCGAGCCTACCTTCGGGCTCGAGGAAATCGACTCGCGCTCCCATCTCGGGTAGAATGCGCGGATCGCGGTCGACGATCGCGACTTTCACCTGCACGGTCGCGCGCTGACGATCCGCCGTTGGTACCACCTGCCTGACGTGGCCCACGAACGACGTGTCCGGATAGGCGTCGAGCGTGATTCGCGCCGCCTGCCCGGTGTGCAGCCGCGCGATGTACGCTTCGTTGACGTCCACCTCCACCTCGAGGCTCTTCAGATCTGCCATCGTCACGACGGCGCCTCTCGTTAGGCCTCCACCCACCGACGGCGCGACGACCTCGCCGACCTCCGCCTCCTTGCGCAGCACGGTACCCGTGAACGGGGCGCGAATTTCGGTGTTGGCGAGATTCACACGCGCGAATCGCAGCGACGCCTCGGCGGCGACGACGCGTGCCTCCGCCGCCTTCACCCGCGCTTGGGCCGTCGAGAGGTGCGTCTCCGCCGCATCCACCTCCTGCTGTGAGACCAGTTGCGCATTCTGCCGGCGAATGTCGCGCAAGCGAACCGCATCATGCTGCTGTTGGTCGCGATCCGCCTCCCCCTCGACGAGCTGCGCGCGACTCGACTCCAGATTCGCCGTCGCCTCCGCCACCTGCGCCTGATAATCGCCATTCTCGAGTCGCGCGATGATCTCGCCATCGCTCACGGAGGAGCCCTCGCTCACGCCGAGATACGCCAGCCGGCCGGGCACCTTCGATGACACCGACGCCCGGGTGCGCGCGACGACGTACCCGTTCGCCGTCACGCTCGTTGCCGCGCTCGATCCCCTGCTCTTGCCACCGCCGCCAGCCGGATCATTCGATGTCGTGGCGACGACCGTCTGCACCGGCACGACGGCGCGTTCACGCGCGTAAAGCAGCACCGCGCTGGCGATGCCGACCACGACCAGCGCGAAGATCGCGTTCCGGATGACCGCGCGCTTCACTCCGGGCGGTGGCGCGTCACGATCGATGCGAAGCTTGGAGAGGTCCTGGAGTGGGGTCACCATGAGCGCCAATGTAGGAATCGCGCGGCGGGTCGCCAGAGGGACGAAAGGATTGGTACCTAACGTTCTGCCGGTCGCGCTTGCATACTCTGCGTCTCACACCGTCCGAGCTCAGTATGCGAGCGCTCCTCTTCCTGGCCATCCCGTCGATCGTCATCGCGCAAGCGCAGCCCACGCCACCGACTGTAAAGCCAGGTTGGAAGTGGAGCATGGATAGCGTCCGCACCGTCGTGAACGCCGTGCGAGCGGGTCAATCGTTGCAGCCTAACGTCTGGCCTAACGGCGCCCGCGTCGCCGTGCTGCTCTCGTTCGACGTCGACAACGAGACGGTCGCGCTCCGCTTCGGCGAGCCCAACCCTGGCACGCTCTCCCAGGGCCAGTACGGCTCGCGCGAGGGGCTCGGCCGCATTCTCCGGCTCCTCGACCGCTACCGGATTCCGGCGACCTTCTTCATTCCGTCGGTGAGCCTCGCTCTCGCGCCGGAGATGGCGACGGCGATCAAGCAGAGCGGCCGCCACGAGTTCGGCGTGCACGGCTGGATCCACGAGAACAATTCCACGCTCACGGACTCCGCCGAGCGGGCGCTCCTCACGAAGGCCATTGCCGAGCTCACGGAGATGACGGGCACGAAGCCGACTGGCTACCGCGCGCCGAGCTGGAACATGAGCCCGAACACATTAGGTATCCTGCGCGACCTCGGGTTCCGCTACGAGAGCTCGCTCATGGCCGACGAGAAGCCGTACGAATTACTGCAGGACGGCGCGCCGACGGGCCTCGTCGAGATTCCGGTCGAGTGGATTCTCGATGACGCGCCCCTCTTCAGCCCACTCGGAAACAGCTACAGCCCGCCACGCGAAGTCGCCCGCGTCTGGATGGACGAATTCGACAAAGCGCTGGAGGAGGGGACGATGTTCGTCCTGACGATGCACCCGCACATCTCCGGTCATCGCTCACGCATCATCGCGCTCGAAGAGCTGCTGGCGCACATCGATTCGGTCGGGAAGGGCAAGGTATGGTTCGCGACGCACGGCCAGGCGGCGGAGTACGCGCGGCGGATGGCGAAGTTGGGCGAGCCGCGGCGGCGGATCGCGAGTACTCGTTAACCGCGGGGCGTCGGTCGGAGGTACGCGCTCACTCTGCCCGGAGTGCTCGTACTGGATCGACTCGCGTCGCCCGCCATGCCGGGCCGCAGCTCGCGATGGCAGCGACGAGGAGGAACAGCAGCGGCGTCGTCACGAACGTCACGGGATCGGTCGCCGACACGTCGTACAGCAGCGTCGCGAGCCAGCGCGTCGTCACCAGCGCGGCGACGAGTCCGATGATGGCACCTAACGATGCGAGCCGTGTGGCCCGGCCGACGACGAGGCCGATGACGCCGCTGGCCGACGCGCCGAGCGCGATGCGAATGCCCATCTCCTGCATCCGCTGGCCGACGAGGTACGACATGACGCCGTAGATCCCGATCGCGCCGAGGAGGAGCGCGGCCGCGGCAAAGGCACCGACGAGCAGCATCGTGAATCGCGCCTTACGCACCGAATCGGACACCACAGCGTCCATCGTGCGGACGTCGCTGACGGCAACCGAGCGATCGAGATCATGCACCACGGCGCGCAGCGCCGCGGCATTGGATCCTGGATCGCCAGTCGTCCGCGCGACGACCCACATCTCGCTCGTGTAGCGCAGCGTGCTCTGCGCCCACGGTACGTAGACGCTCGTCCGCGACGTGTCGCGCAGGCTGTCCTGCTTCGTGTCGGGCACGATGCCGACGATCGTCATCCACGGCGAGTCCCACGGCAGCCCGATATGCTTGCCCAGCGCATCGCCGTTAGGCCAGTAGCGCCAAGCGATGCTCTGGCTGACGATGGCGACGAGTGGCTGCCCACCGCGATCGGCGTCGGTGAAGCGGCGCCCACGGAGCAATGGAATGCCCATCGTCGCGAAGTACTCGGGCGTGATATCCTGAAGGTGCCCGATCGACGGAAGGATGTGTTTCGCATCCTCGTACTGCCCCTGGACGCGCAGCGCCGCGCCATAGACGACCTGCGCGATGGGCAGTTTGTCCGTGACGGCGACGCTCGTCACTCCGGGCAACGCTCTCAGTCGGCCGCGAAGGCCTTCGTACAACGCCGAGACGCGACTCGTATCGCGGTACTGGCCATTCGGCGGTGTGATGCGCGCGGCGATCACATGCGAGCTGTCGAAGCCGAGCCGCACGTGTCGGAGCGCGGTGAAGCTTCGCACGAGCAGCGACGCGGCGACGACGAGGAGCACGGCGAATGCCACCTCGGCCGCGACCAGCACACCCGACACGCGGTGATGTTGTGCGTCCTGACTCGCGCGCCGCCCGGCGCCCGCGGCCGAGGGCCGCCGGTTGGCGCTCGTCGCCCGCAACGCGGGAACGATGCCGAAGAGAATTCCCGTCGCGAGCGCGACGCCTGCCGTGAAGAGGAGAACGGATGCGTTCACGGCAATCTCGTTCGCCCGTGGGATTCCCGGCGGCATCGCGGCGAGCAGCCAACGGAGGGCGAGGTGACTCACGCCGAGGCCTAACGACGCACCGGCCACCGACAGCAGCAGGCTCTCGGCGAGTAGCTGCCGGACGAGCCGCCCACGGCCGCCGCCCAGCGCGGCGCGGACGGTCAGCTCTCGCTCGCGCGCCGTTGCTCGCGCCAGCAGCAAGTTGGCGACGTTGACGCAGCCGATGAGGAGTACGAGCACGACGCAGCTGAAGAGAATCCAGAGCAGGCGGCCCGTCGGTCCGACGACGGTCGTTTGTAACGGCTGCGGCGCGACATCGCGGCGGTAGTCGGACCCCGGATCCCACAGCGGATTGAGTGGCCGAAGCGTCGGCCACACATCGCGCACCTCACGGGTCGCCCGCTCCACGCTCACTCCCGACGCGACGCGCCCGATGATCTTCTTGTCCCAGACACCCCAGGTCGCCCCGACATTGCTCGGGTTGAACGCGCCCGGCTGCCAGTACTCCGTCGTCGTCGCCGGGAAATGGAAGTCGTGAGGCATGACGCCCACGATCGTGTGCGGCACTCCCTCGACGAGAATGCGCTTGCCGACGACGTCCCGCGCTTCCCCGAAGTGAGTCCGCCAGATGGCGTCACTGATGAGCAGAACGTTGTTCTTTCCCGGCTGTCCCTCCTCATCGAGGAAGCCTCGGCCCAGTTGGGGCGCGACACCGAGCATCGGCAGCAGGTTCGTCGTCACCGCGGCGCCCTCGACGCGGAGCGACTGCTGGCCATCATCGATGGGATGCGTCTGCTCGACCCACGCCGCGAGTTGCGAGAAGCTGCGCAGCCGTTCGCGCAGCGCGAGGAACTCTCCCGCCGCCGCGCCGGTTCCGATGCTCACGAGCTGCTCGGGGTGCGCGTACGGTAGTGGGCGCAGCACGATCGCGTCGACGACGGAGAAGATCGCCGCGTTGGCGCCGATGCATAACGCGAGTGTCAGGATCGTCGCCGCGGCGAAAGCGGGCGCCCGTCGGAGCGACCTCACCCCGAAACGAAGATCCTGAACGAGGTCGCGGAAATACTCCGTCCGTTCCTCGGTGGACTGCCGGCGCGCGTCGTGCGCGACGAGTTGGTCGCGAACCTGGCTGACGTCTCCGAATCGCTCCATCGCCTCGCGGCGCGCCGCGTCCGGAGTCATCCCGAGCGCGGCGTTGCGCTCGACGCGCATCGCGAGGTGAAACGCGAGCTCATCGTCCACGTCGGCGCCGACATCGCGCCGAACGAGACGCAGGTAGCGTCGCCACCGCGGCGCGTCGCTCATGTGATAGCGGGCGCCGCGCGCAGGACGCGCGTGACCGCCTGCGAATACCGTAGCCACACGGCCGCCTCGTCGCGCAGGTGCTTGCGCCCTGCCGCCGTGATGTTGTAGAAGCGCGCACGGCGATTGTTCTCCGAAAGTCCCCACTCCGAGGACACCCACTTACGATCTTCCAGCCGTCGCAGCGCGGGATAGAGTGATCCCTCCTCGATGCGTAGGGCGTCGGCGGTCGCATCCTCGATCCAGCGCGCGATGCCATAGCCATGCGCGGATCCTGGAAGCAGCGCCTTCAGGATGAGGATCGCGAGGGTACCCTGGAGGAGGTCGTTCGGATCGGAGCGTGGCGACACGGGTCGTTCCCTGGCAGGCCTATGGGTAGAGTGCATCCTTGCGCTTTCCCTGTCAAGCCTATGGATGGCGCCCTGTAGGGAAACCGGTGCGGGGACGCTACGCTGTCTTGCGTAACACGATCTGCATCCGCGCCCGCTCGCGGGACGACGCGATGGCGTCATCGAAGTCGGCGAAGCTGCCAACGGATCGCAGCCCAGCCGGCGCGGCGAGCGCCGCGATCTCCGCTGGCGTGTACAGCTGCCACTCGAATTCCTCCGCGAAACCACCCGGCTCGTAAGCGAGCCGCACCCGAAGGCGATCGCCGCTCATCACGCGCCGTTCGTGAATCCGCGCGCCGTCGCGGACGATGTCGCGCTCGCCCTCGTTCCGCGCGTAGAACTCACGCTGATAGAGATCGAGAATCACGGTGCCATCCGGCCGCACCACGCGCGCCATGTCGGCCAGCACGCTCGTGTTCTCGCGCTCCCCGAAATGGCCGAAGCTCTGCCACATGCAAATGACGGCGGCGATGCTCTCGTCCGCGAGGGGAATGCGCCGCATGTCCGCGCGAACGAATGAGGCGCGCCCGGTCGCCGCGTGGGCCGTGCCTAACGACGACGCGTCGAGGTCGATTCCGATCACGCGATAGCCGGCATCGGCCAGCGGCGTCGCGTGGCGCCCGGGGCCGCAACACAGGTCGAGGACGTGGGCGTCCGGCGGCGGAAGGTGGCGGCGCAGAAACGCGACCTCGCGCTCGACGATGGCTGGATCGATGCGGCCGAGGAAGGTGTCGAACCAGCGCCGACTGTAGATGTTGCTCCCGCTCACGCGGGGAAGCGCGCGAACTGGGTCGCTCCACCGGCTTTTCGCGCGGCGATCACACCCGCCAGGGCGCCGGCGACCAACTTTGCCAGATCGGCATAGAGATAGATCGGCTGGAATCCACCCGGCGCATGGGAGACTCCGAGGAGATGGAACGCCACCGCCGCGGCAGCGACGATCACGCCATGCGTGACGAAGCGCCCGGAGACGCCACGCAGCGCGGCAAGCGCCATGACGAAGGTGTAAATCGCGCCGCCGGCTGGTCCGATGATGAGGCCCGCCTGAGCGCTGAAATGGTCGATGTCCGCGGCGGTGTGGCCGCCCAGCCGATACACCGTGACCGCGAGCACGATCGAGAGAATCGTCAACAGCTCCGCGCCAATGCCGAACAGCACGGCGCGAAAGACCCGCAGCTTCGGTGTTTCTGACATAAAGACGCTCCTTGTGGAGTATCCTCGGTGAACGGTGATCACCGACCACCGTTCACCGACCACCGCTGATCACCGTTCACCGGGATGATACACCTTCTCGGTGTGTGCCTTGAGCTGCGACGGATAGAAATACACTTCGCGCAGATTGCCGGTTGCATACCGCTGCGCCTCGTCGTTGAAGTGCGGCGAGCCCGCGTGGCCGCTCTCGCCACCGGCCGTCACCGCGATCGCGCGGATGCTGTCGCCGAACTCGACGACGGCGACGAAGCTGTTCCCGCTCGTACCGTACCACTTCTTCGTGCCCGGGTAGGGGCGCGCCCCGAACGATGCCAGCGAGCCCCATCGCGACGAGGTGAACCCGACCGGTGTGCTCGGCCCCGCATCGTTGAACGGCTGCACGATGTCCCCCGTTAGGCGCTGGAAGCGATTGATGTCGCGCCACGCCGTTTTCCAGGCGCCGAAATCCGCCGCGAGCTTGTCGGACGCCGCGGCGAGCGCATCGAGACGTTGCTGCGGTGTCGCGCGCTCGATCGCGTACTGGTCGGGCGACATCCCCACCCGGCGCGCCTCCGGCGCCACGCGACGCGTCACCTCCTCGCCCCAGAATACCGCGAGCGACGTCGGGACCGATGCCACTCCCCAGCGATAATCCCAGGCGCGCAACTGCGCAATCTGATCCGCAAGCTTCGCCTTGAGGGGATCACTCGCGGGCAGCTGGTCGTAGGATGCGAGCAGCGGCGGAATCATCTTCTCGAATGCCGGCAGGTAGCTGTCGTAGGCGGCAGCACGCAGCGCCGCGATGCTGAAATTCTTCCGATTCGAGAGTACGCGGATGGCATGATAGCCCCGCCACGATTCCTCGTTGCCGGTCTCGACGTACGCGGGATAGTCGCCGCGCTTGGGGCTCGACGCTCCAGCCGCCGACCAGGGCCAATTATTGGAGTTGTAAAGCCATCCACTCGTGGGATTCAGCAAGTGCGGCGTCTCGTCCACCGAGAGCACTCCATGCCACTCGGTCGCGGTGTCGCTGCCGTCGACCGGCTTTGTCCAGTCGAACTTCGGATTGCGCCGCGGGATGAAGTTGCCGTGGAAGTACGCGATGTCTCCATCCTTGTCGGCGAAGATGGTGTTGTTCGACGAGTTGGTGTGGAGCTCCATCGATTGCTTGAAGGACTTGTAATCACGCGCCTTGGTGCGCGTGTACGACTGCGTGAGCGCCTTCTCCGGACTGTTCATCAGCCGGACCGCGACCCATTTGCCGTTCTGCTCGCGAATGATCGGGCCGTGATGCGTGCGATAGACGGCGAAGCTCTTGGACAGCAAGCCAGTGCCCGTCTTATAGGGCACGGTGATCGTGCTCACCGTAACCGGGCGCCACTCGTTGCCGTACTTGTAGAAGTACTTATCGCCGTGCTTCTCGACCGTCTCGAGGTACTCGTCGATGGCGTCGACGCCGCTGGACGTGTGCATCCAGCCGACGTGCTCGTTGAAGCCCTGATACACGAAGAACTGGCCCCACGTCACAGCTCCGTACGCATCGAGTCCCTCGTCACTCGTCACCTGTACCTCGGCCCGAAAGAAGAACGACGTATGCGGATTGATGAGCAGCAGGGCGTGATGATCGACCGTGTTCGCCGGCGCGATCGCGACCCCGTTCGAGCCCGTTGGCTCGTTAGGTATGCCCATCTCGCGCTCGTCCTCCTCGTCCGTGCCGGACGTTCGTCCTTCCGCTTCCGGATGGTTGCCATAGAAAGCTTCCAACCGATCCAGATTCACCCGTTCGATGTCGCCGCCGATGCTGCCCTCGCTGAAGCTCAGCGCCATCCACGGCTCGAAGTGCCCGATTACGCGCGGCTTCACGTCAGGATGCGTCTGCAGGTAATAGTTCAACCCGTCCGCCCACCCGTTCATCAGCGCCTTGAGCCATTCCGGGCTCGAGGCGTACTGGGCCTTCAGGGTGTCCGGGTCGATGAACAGCTTCATCCGCAGGTCGCGGTAGATCTCCCGTTCCCCCTCCGCCTCGGCGAGCCGGCCCATCGCGTTGATGAAGTTCGTCTCTACCCGATTGAAGTCATCCTCGGCCTGCGCGTACACGAGTCCGAACACGGCGTCAGCGTCGGTCTTGCCATGGACGTGCGGGATGCCCCAGCTGTCGCGGGTGATGGTAACGTTCCGCGCCTCGCGCTCGAGGCGCGAGCGCTCGGGAGTCGGATTTCGCAGAGGCAGCTGGCGCGGCACCGAGAGCAGGCCGGCCGCGAGAAGGAGAGCGATGGTCTTCATCGTTGGACGAGTTGGGGGAGACGAGCTAATGTAACGCGCGGAGCGCGGGCAGGTCCAACCCTACTCCTCTGTCGAAGGAGCGTATGAACACCACGAACATGGGGATGAGGATGAGCAGACCACGCGCGCGGAGTGCTCTGCTGTGCCTAACGGCGCTCGCCGCCTGTGCGTCCTCTGCCGCATCACCGAAAGCCAACGACACGGGCCCGGGGACGACGCCGAGCTGGACACTTGTCTGGAGCGACGAGTTCGACGGACCGGCCGGCGCGTCGTTCGATCGCGCCAAGTGGGCCGCCGACCTTGGAGGCAGTGGTTGGGGGAATCAGGAGCGCGAATTCTACACGACGCACGCCGAGAACATCGCCCTCGACGGTAAGGGAAACCTCGTCATCACGGCGGCGGCGGCGCCGGCCAACAGCACGGACCAGTGCTGGTACGGCACCTGTCGCTACACGTCCGCGCGCATCAAGACGAAAGGGCTCTTCTCTCAGGCGTACGGCCGATTCGAGGCGCGGATTCGGATCCCGCGCGGTCAGGGCATGTGGCCGGCATTCTGGATGCTCGGTGACAACATCGACGCTGTCGGTTGGCCGCGCAGCGGCGAGATCGACATCATGGAGAACATCGGTCGCGAGCCGGCCACCGTGCATGGCACGATGCACGGTCCGGGCTATTCGGGCGCGAGCGGCATCGGCGGCCCGTACAGCCTAACGAGTGGCGCGTTCGCCGACGATTTTCACCGCTACGCCGTCGAGTGGGTTCCGGGGCGCATTACCTGGTTCGTCGACGACCAATCCTACTTCCAGACGACGCCGTCCAGCCTTCCCGCCGGAACGAGCTGGGTGTACGACCATCCCTTCTTCCTGCTCCTGAACCTAGCCGTGGGCGGCGCCTGGCCTAACGACCCGGACGCGACGACGGTCTTCCCGCAGCAGATGATCGTCGACTACGTGCGCGTCTACAGAGCCGGGAGCTAGGGCGGGGGGCGTTGCGCGTGACGCGTGGCGTGTGATGCGTAGTGCCCGTTGGCCAAAGGTCCAATTGGGCCGAAAGGCAGAGAGAAGCATGGTCAGCTAGAACGGTGATGGAAGTGGATCTTCAGTCCCCTCGTTTGGCTGACACATCAGATGCTGCCCTGGCCGACCGCCGTGGAGGAATGGGTCGGTATCGTCGACGACGACGAGTCCATTCGGCGGTCGCTCGCGCGATACCTACGCGTGATTGGAATCGCGACACAGACCTTCGGGTCGGCGGAGGAATTCCTCCAGTGTGAGAGCGGCCTGCCGAGCTGCCTCGTCGTCGATGTCCAGCTCGGTACATCGACCGGATTCGAGTTGCGCGATCGTCTTGCCGCCCGCGCGCCGTCGATCCCACCCATCGTCTTCATCAGCGCGCGCGATGACCTGGCGGCGCTGGAACAGGCGAATGGCGAGGGTGCCTGCGGCTGGCTGCGCAAACCCTTTCGCGCCGAAGAGCTCGTGGCGTTGATCCGGCCGCATCTGCGCGAGATGTCGAGCGCGAAGTGGAAAAACGCATGAGCATCGCCACACCAGCGTTTCGACTCTCTCTCTCTCAGCGTCTTTCGCTGCTGACTGGAGCGGTCATCGCCTGCTGCCTCATCATCGCGCTCGCCGCGACGTACGAAGTCCTCACCCGCTCCGCCGCGGCCGGGTCGGAAGACCACCTCGTACGCGCGACTCGTCAGCTCGCGTCATCAGCGGCGATCGCCATCCGTCAGAGTCGGCCGCGGTACGCCGCCGTCGCCGCGGATTCCGCCGTGCGCCGCCTCCTCGTCGAGACGGCGAGTGGCAAGAGTCGCGCGACTCGTCTCTCGCCGGACGGCCTGCTCGGTAAGGCGCGACGCGCGCTCGCGAGCCTGGCCAATCCCGCGGACTCGGGACTCCGCATCGAGCTCTGGACCGCGCGCAACGAGCGTGTCGCCTCCGTTCAGCCGGGAGCGCCCCCCATGCCGCTCTTCGCGCCGATCGACAGCCCATCGTTCGGCGCGCGACAGCTCCTGCGGGACGCGTTGAGCCATGCCTCGGACGACTCGCTGCAGATCAGCCGCCTCTACGTGTCGCGTGGCCGCGTCTACTTCTGGGTCGTGCAGCCGATCGCGGGCGGCACGGGCCTTCTTGGCTACATCGCCCACGAGCGCCGCATCGCCGTGAACGTCCAGGTCGACACCAATCTGCGTGCACTCGCCGGCGCCGGCGTCAGCACGTACTACGCCAATGACGACGGGAGTGTCTGGACGACGCCCGGCGGTCAGCCGGTGACGCCGCACTGGCGTGCCGGGCGAGCGACGAGTGGTCGCGCGGTGGACGGCGGTGGCGAACAAGTGATCATCGCACGAGGCCCGATCGCCGGCACGCCATTGGAGATAGTCATCGAGTCGCAACTCGCCGCTGTCCTGGATCTCGCCAGGTCCGCGCTCGGTGATCTCTCCTTGCTCAGCGCGCTCCTACTGCTCGTCGCGATGGGAGCGGCACTACTCATTGGACGACGCGTGACCAATCCGATCGTCGCCATCGCGAACGCGGCGCAGGCGATCGCGCGCGGGCAGTACGATGTGCGAGTGCCCGATGAAGGCGACGCCGAAGTCGCCCGTCTCGCCGCGAGCTTCAATCACATGGCGAAAGAAGTCGCCGCCGCAGAGGAGACGCGACGAGAGATCGCGCACATGGGGCGCGTTGCCGCCGTCGCCGAGCTCGCCGCCTCGATCTCGCACGAGCTGCGACAGCCGTTGACGGCGATTCGCGCGAGCGCCGAGTCAGGCCTGCTCCTTCTCGAGCGCGCCGAGAGCGATCCAGCGGAAGAAGAGGAGGGGCTGCGCTGTATCATCGACGACTGCGAGCGAGCTGCGGACGTGATCGATCACATGCGCTTCCTGTTGCGCAAAGACCAAACGATCGCGACGATCGTGGACCTCAACGCAATCTGTCGCGATGTCTTGCATCTCCTGCGACAGGACGCGGCGCTCCGGCGCATCCGGCTCGAGCTCTCGCCCGCATCGGGGCCGTTGCTCGTACTCGGCGATCCCGTGCAGCTGCAGCAGGTCATTCTCAATCTCGCCCTCAACGCCCTCGACGCCGCGGCAACGTCCACGGGACTGCGCGAGGTGACGATCCGCACCAGCACAACGGATTTTGTGGCCGAAGTGACGGTGCGCGACCATGGAGCGGGCATCGCCCCCGCTGTCAGCCAGCGCCTGTTCGAGCCGTTCTTCACGACGAAGACGCAAGGGCTGGGTATGGGCCTCGCGATCGTGCGTTCGATCGTCGAGCGCCACGAGGGGCACGTCTCGGCCGAAAACGTTGGCGGTGGCGGCGCCATGTTCACGGTGACACTGCCCCTCGCCGGCGCGCCGAACCGCGCGTCGACGCATGCGATCTCGTTAGGTGGACGTGCGCCCGTTCCGAGCACCATGAACTGAGCCAGCGCCTCAGCGATCCTCGAGTAGCCTGACGAGCCGGCCGTGCCCCCGCCGGCGTGCCCACGCCGAGGGTGTCGACCATGGCTCGTCGTCCGGCAGCACGCGCCTCGCCCCGCGCGACAACAGGAACGTCACCATGTCCTCGCGGCCCGCGCGCGCCGCCCACGCCAGCGGCGTGGACTCGAACTCACGGTCGCGGGCGTGGATATCGGCGCCGCGGTCGAGCAGCCAGCCTGCGGCCGCCATCGTGCCCTCTTTGGCGAGGATGTGCACCGTAGCCATGCCAAGGCCGTTGGTGTCGTCCGGTTGGACCCCGTGGTCGAGGAGCAGTTGAGCGGTCTCGTAACGCGGCTCGGGATATCGTAACGAGTGCATGAGCGGTGTATACCAGCAGGCCCATCGCCAGGGAATCGTCGGGTCGGCGCCATGCTCGATGAGGAGCCTGACCATTTCCGGCTGGTCATGGTGAACGGCCTCGTAGAGACCGGCCTGCGCGACGCCTGGATGATCGCGGATCATCGCCAACGCGCGTGTCGTGTCGCCGCTGCCGCCGACCTTGAACATCTCGTTCTCGACCTCACGCCATGCGTCGGTCGTGCGCACGTCGCGGGGTGGCGCCGGTGGACGCCGATGCGCGACCGCATCCTCGAGCAGGGCGATGATCTCTGGCTGCTCGCGATCACGCGCGCGCGCCAGCGGAGTATCCTCGTCGATCCGGCGGCCCCACCCCTCCGCGAGTGGGTCCGCGCCAGCTTCGATGAGCAGCCGCACCATGCCCGGCCGGCCGCCGCGCACCGCGTAATGCAGCGGTTGCAGGTAGGCATACTCGGCGCGTGCTAGCGTCGGATCGACGCGCAGCATGTCGGCTACGGCGGCTTCTCGTCCTTCGAAAACGGCGACGAGAAATGGCCAGCTGTCGGCACCCCAAATGGCTTCGTCGAAATCGCCGGGGCGCTCGACCGCGAGGACGTGTCGCTTGAGCTTCGCCCAACTTGCGAACCCGTGCTCACGCGCGATCACGAACTGCGCGTCGGCAAGAGTCATTGCTTTGGCTGCGGCGAGCTGCGCGCGCACCCGGGTGATCGCGGCTGGCTCCTCGGCTCGGAAGGCTCGAAGGAGCTCTTTGGCGCGCTTTCGAAGCTGCTCGAGTGACGGACGCGCCGGGAGAGATGAGGCTGGAACGGACATAAGATCTCCTTTCGCAAGCGCCCGCGTCCGCCCGACGGGCTGAAAGAAGATCGCGCATTGTCGGCATGACGAGTCAGGTGGGCTCGGCCCTTTCCGCGGACGGGGTGCGCCCTGATGCGCGCCGAAAAGCATAGCTCCCGCGGCGCGCAGCCGTCAACGAGAAGGGATGAGAGCCCTCGTCACGCCAACCTTTCCCGAGATTGTGGCGTCCAATCAAGCACAGGCCGATGCCCCCCTTGCGCGCGTCGCTTCTACATTGTAGAAATAGCGCTGCCTCGATCACATCCAATGAAGCTGCCTGACGAGTCCGACGGGCGACTGATGCCACGCGTGCCCGCCGCGCTGCTACGCGTCGTGGTACCGCGCGCCGAACGCGACGAATTGCTGTCCGACGTCGCCGAGGAATTCGCGGCGATTGCCGGCCGCCAGGGACGCGCCGCCGCCACGCGCTGGCTCTGGAGCCAGCTACTCCGTTCCGCGCCCGTATTTCTGCGCTGGACCTGGTGGCGCGGCTGGACGGGCTTCGAACCACGCGCGAACGCTTATCGACCTGGAGAGCAACGCATGAGAACCTGGCTCGCCGACGCCCACTACGCCGTTCGCCGCCTGCGTACGCGTCCGCTTTACACGCTGCTGTCCGTACTGACGCTCGCGTTAGGCATCGGCGGCACCGCCGCCATCTTCGGTATCGCCAGGCCGCTGCTGCTGGATGCCCTGCCATACCCGAACGCCGATCGTGTCGGCACGTTCTGGATGCCCGGCTGGTGGACGGAAGAGGAATTCCTCTACCTGCGTGGCAAGATCCCCGGCTTTCAACTCGTCGGCGCACAACGGCCCGGCGACGTCACGATGCGCACCGGCGATGGGCCGGCGCAGCTCCTCGCCGGCCTAACGATTACCGGCGAGCTTTTCGATGTTCTCGGCGCCAAACCGTTGCTCGGCCGCGGCCCTCGCATTGGTGACGACGCGCAGGGCGCGGAGCCGGTGGCCGTTCTGAGCTACGGGCTGTGGCAGCAGCTCGGCGGCAATGCGTCGATCATCGGCACGCGCCTCACGCTCGATGACGTGCCACGCACGGTCATCGGTGTGATGCCGCGCGGATTCTGGTATCCGAATCCGTCGGTGCGAATCTGGCTTCCCAAAGCGCTCGACCCGGAGGGGCGTAACGGCAGCTACCTCCTGCTCGGCCTTGCCGCGCCCGGCGTGGACGTCCACCACTTCGCCCCGTACGTGGATCGCCTAACGGCGATCCTTCATCAACGCTTCACCTATCCCGAGGGCGGCGACAAGACCAAGAACGCGTCGATCGTCCCGATGCGCGACGAGCTGCTTGGCTCGATCCGGCCCGCGATCGTCGCGACCTTTGTCGCGATGGCGCTCATTCTTCTCATCGCGTGCACGAACGTCGCCGCGCTCATGCTCGGGCAGGTGGAAGGCCGCGCGTCGGAGCTCGCGGTGCGATCCGCCCTCGGCGCGACGCGAACGCGGATCGCGCAGCAGCTCGTGATCGAATCGCTGCTCATTGGTATTCTTGCCGCCGTCGTGGGTGGCGCATTCGCCGCCGTCGGCTTCGGCGTGCTCGTACGAGCGATGCCCATCGGCGCGTGGGCCGAGAGCGCCGGTTTTGACTGGTCGATGTTCGCCGCCGCGCTGGTCATTGCGCTGCTCGCAGTATTATTGATCGCGCTCGTCCCCGCGTTCTCACTCTGGCGTGGTGACTTGCGTGGTGCCCTCATCGGCGCGCGCACTGGCGGGATTCAGGGACGCGGTGGTCGGCTCGAGCGCGCGCTCGTCATCGCCGAAGTCGCATTGGCGATGCTCATCGCCTCGGGGGCCGCGCTACTCGTGCGCAGCGTCGCCAAGCTGTATGCGCTCGATCCCGGCATCGACACGAAGGGCATCGCGGTCATCGACGTGCTCGGCAGCCAGAGCGTTCGCATGAGGGAGCGCTGGCGGGCGATCGAGCAGCTGCGTGCGGCGCTCGCCGATCTTCCCGGCGTGAAGTCAGCCGCGGTCGCGATGAAGATTCCATTGCGCGGCGGCGGCGACAGCTTCGACGTGACTATTCCCGGTAAGCCGAGTGCGGCGAACACGTTCACCTACTTTCGGATCGTATCGCGCGACTACTTCGCAACGTTAGGCATCAAGTTGCGGCAGGGGCGCACCTTCGACGCCTCCGACCGCGAGCCGCCGCCGGCTGACAGCCTCGATCCCGAATTAGCTGTCGTCATCAACGAAGCGTTCGCCAAGAAATACTTTCCGGGCGAGAACCCGATTGGCCGGATCATGGGCGGCGGCTTCCGAGGACATCAGCGCATCGTCGGCATCGTCGGCAACGTGGCGGAGGCAAATCTCACGGATAAGCCGGAGCCAGTGCGTTACTACCTCGCGGGTGAGCAGGCGCCCTGGTTCGGCTACAATCACGCGACCTTCGTCATTCGCGCGGCGCGCCCCGCCGACGCTCCGGCGTTGCTCGACGCGGCGCGTCGCACGATTCAACGCCTGGCGCCTGGCTATGCGATCGAACAAACGACGACCATGGACCGCGTCTTCGACCTGGCCGTCGGGCCGGCGCGCCAGATCATGACTCTGCTCACGATCTTATCGGCGCTGGCACTCGTGCTCGGCGCGGTGGGCATCTACGGCGTGATCGCGCACTTCGCGGCGCGGCGCAAGAGGGATTGGGCGATCCGCGTCGCCCTCGGACTCCGCGGCACACTCGTCGTCAGGCACATCGTCGCCCAGGGTACGGCGCTCGTGTTGATGGGAGTCGCGATTGGCGCGATCGGAACCGTCCTACTGGCGCGGTTGCTCGTCTCGTTCCTCTTCGACGTCAGCACTGTCGACCCGATCGCGTTCATTGCGGCCAGCCTCGTGCTGCTGGTCATCGGCGTCATCGCCGCGTTCGTGCCGGCCTGGCGCGCAGGAAAGGTGGACCCCGCCATCGTGTTGAGAGAGTCCTGACAATGCGCCAATCCGAGTTCGTTCCGCTCGGCGTGCTCGAGGAACAGATCCTCGTCGCCGTACTCCGGAGTGCCGACGAAGCGTATGGCATGCAGGTGCGACGTGAGATCGAGCGCGTCACCAACCGCGAGCTGGCGATCGGCGCTGTTTACGCGACGCTCGACCGCCTCGAGGCGAAAGGCCTTCTCGCCTCACGCCGCGATGTGAGCGACGGTCCGTCGCGTCGTGTCTTCGCGCTCACGGCCGGGGGGGCGTCGGCTCTGACCGAGACCCGAGCGATGCGCGAGCGTCTCTGGCGCGGGATCGATGTACAACGTCTATACTCGCTCGCCGTGGCGCGCTGAATTGGCGACGTCGCGAAGCCTTCGTGGTAGTAGGAGCTCGTAATACACGAGCGGTGTCAGTCGATACACCACGCGTCCAACCTGCCGGAAGCCGCACTTCTCGTAGAAACCACCCGCGCCCGCGTCGGCGTTGTAGGCGTCTAATCGAATAGCATTGCCGGGCCACAGACGTACTCGCTCGATCGCATGCTCGATGCAGCGGCGACCAACGCCCTGCCGCTGCAGCTCTGGCTGCACGGCCATGTTGGTCAGGTAGATCGCGCGGCGGCAGTTCGTAAAATAGGCTGTATCTATCGCCCAGGGCTTCTTCGTGGCGAGGCGAAACGTGGCGACGGGCTGCTTGCCCCGTCGCGCGACCCACACCTGCGCATTCCGCAGGTCCGCGATTGCGCCGCGCAACGTCGGCTCCGTGGACCAATGTCCGTCGCCAAACTTCCCTGTCAGGTCGCGCGCTGCCTCCGCGCGGAGCTCCGCGAGCGTCGGCGCGTCGGCGGGGCCTGCGAGCGCGAAAGTCAGTCGCATCATGAGGCTTTGCTGGCGGCGTGCCGGTCGAGGCGCGCGGCGTACATCGTGCCGCCATAATCCGAACCGCGCCGGCCAACGAGCACTGGCGCCGCGAGCCCGGCTTGGCGCGCGAGATTGTCGAGGCGCGCGAGCGACACCGGAAAGGGTACCCATCGGCTCCGCGGCCGGTTGTCGTACTCGACGATCACGACGGCCCCGTCCGCGTTCAGTGATGTCGCGAGTCGCGCGAGCAGGGACCATTGTTCGCCGTCGGGGACGAAATGCAGCGCGTTCGCGAGCAGCACGCCGTCGAGCACGGGAAGATCGAGAGGCTCGGTGAAGTCGCCGTGAACGACGGTGAGTCGCCCGCTGTCGCTCGATTCCCTCTGCGCTAACACACCGAGCGCGCCCACCGCACGCGCATCCCGCTCCACCGCGTACACGCGTCCCTCGTGACCGACGAGGCGCGCCAGCGCCGCAGTGAACGTGCCAGTCCCCGCGCCGAGATCTGCCCACACATCACCGGGAGCAACAGCCGGTGCGATGAGGCGACCCGCGTGGCTCGCATCCATTCAGGCCGATCGCGCCGCCAGCGCCGCGCGACGCGCCTCGATCGCAGATATGAATGCGCGGGGATCGTCGAGCTTGAGCGCGATGCGCTTCACGTCGCGCCCGATCCCGGTCGCGATCCGAATGCGCCGTGTCTCCTCGAGGCCCAGCAGTACGTTAGGCGCCGCTGGCTTCGTGAGATTGACAAAGTCACGCCCCTGCGTGGTGCCGGGCGTTGGCAGGTCGCGAAACGTTGGCGAGATCACGCGCGCGATGGCTCTGAGCGGAATGTCCAGCTTGAAACGTCGCCCGATGGTGAGGTGCACTTCGTCCGCCGATACCCGCACGGCGCCCGCGCCGAGCGCGACGTAATCCCGCACCAGCCAGAGGATGGCGAGAAGGCTCGAGAGCGTCAGTCCCCACGCGAGAGCCAAATGCCGCACGGCCACCGCGAAATGCACCGCCACGGACTCGATGAGCACCACGGCAATGATCGCCGTCGTGATCGCCGTCGATCGAGCGGTGCGATACGAGAACTGTAAATCGGGAGTCGGGATCGGCTGCACGATTCAAAATGTGTCATCGGCAGCGGCTCCTCAACCACCGCCCAGTGCTGGTAGACGCCGTGCCTGCCTCAGGCATATCTTGACTCCAATATCTCAGCGGCGAGTGTTGAGCTGCTGCTACCTCGAGACTCTGATGCGTCCTCGTTTCTTACTCGCCATCGCGGCGACATTGGTTGCTGCTCCCGCCTCTTCTCAGCCCGGCCGTCGCCAGGCCACCCCCATTCAGCAGGGCGAGCCTTGCCCGAGCGGCCAGACCGAGGTGCGCCCCCGCAGCTGCATGGCGCCAGATATCGCGCCACCGAGCATCGTGGACTATCGGCCCCGATCGACGCTGGTGACGCCGGTGCACCTCGTGAGGCGCGCCAAGTATCCCGCAATCGACTTCCATGGCCATCCGGAGGATCTGCTCGAGTCCAGCGAGGGGCTCGCGAGGCTGGGCACGGCGATGGACAGCTTGAACCTCCGCATCATGCTCGCGGCGGACAATCTGCGCGGCGATCGATTGCGCAACGTGCTGGCGACGGTGCGCGCGTCGCCGTCGATGAAGGATCGCGTGCGCGTCCTCGCCGGAATCGATTTCCGAAACGTTGGCCCGGGGTGGGCGGACAAGGCAGTGGCCGATCTCGAGGCGAGTATCGCCGCCGGCGCCGTCGGTGTCGGTGAGATTCCGAAGAGCTTTGGCCTGAGCATCAAGAAGGCGGACGGCTCCCGCCTCAAGCTCGATGACCCCGATCTCGATCCGATCTGGGACGCGTGCGCTCGACTCGGCATTCCCGTCTTCATTCACACGGCGGATCCCGAGCAATTCTTCGAGCCGATCGACTACAACAACGAGCGCTGGCTCGAGCTCGCGCTATTCCCGAACCGTCGCTATCCAGCCGATCGCTTTCCGAGCTTCCAGGAGCTGATGGCCGAGCGGGACAATTTGTTCCGCAAGCACCCCAAGACGAACTTCGTCGCCGCGCACATGGGTTGGCACGCGAACGACCTCGGACGACTCGGCAAGATGCTGGACGAGATGCCCAACGTGTACACCGAGGTCGGCGCCGTCCTCTACGACATCGGCCGTCAGCCGCGTGGCGCGCACGACTTCTTCGTCAAATACCAGGACCGCATTCTGTTCGGCAAGGATTCCTTCCAGCCCGAGGAGTACCCGTATTACTGGCGCGTCTTCGAGACACGCGACGAGTACTTCGACTACTATCGGAACTATCACGCGTTCTGGAAGCTCTACGGCATCGACCTCCCCGATAGCGTGTTGAAGAAGGTCTATTATCAGAACGCGCTGAGGATCACGAAGGGATTACCACGGTGAACGGTGATCGGTGAACGGTGATCTGACCGACCACCGATCACCGCTACGGCACGCGAAGGACCTCAGCACGCGCCGCTAGCTTCAGCTTGTAGACTGCCGCGACGGGCTCATCGCCACGACGCGCGGGCCTGAAGTTGGACTGTTCGATCCACCGTCGAATGGCATCTTCGTTTTCAACGACCCCGAACCCAGTGAGCTTGAGAGTACTCATATCGGGCCGTCCGTCGCTCTGAATCAGCACCTCAATGTCGAGTCGGACCGGCGCTGGCGCTCCGTGCTGCGTCACGGGCACCTTCAGCGCCGGTGCTACGATGTGCGACGTCATCTCCGGCGGCTGAGTGCTATCGTGAGGCGTTCCGCCGCGAGCGCAGCTTACGCTCAGCGCTAGGGTCAGAGCCGACAAACACGGGTGTAAGCGTTTCATCATGACGTCGCCTCCGTTAGTCAACGATCAACAATGAGCTCTGACGACGTTGGCCGCTAGGTTCGTCGTGAGCGCCGCCTGACGATGACCTCATTGGCGACGCAATAGCTCTGTCGGCGATCCCGGGTTTCCTGCTCCAACGGCCGCGCTCGCGAGCGAAAACCCTGCAACGACAACAACGCGATGATCGCCGGGGGGTTCGAGCAGATTCACGAATGACGTGTCGGCGACCGCACCCGTGGCGTCCACGAGCATGAAGCGGAGCCGAGCGGCCCGACTCATTCTCCGACGTAGCCGCAGCACCTCCGCTGGAAAGGGCGGAAGCGCGGGCATCGCACTCCCGAAGAGCCCAAGCTGGAAGAGTGCATCAGTCGCTTCGCAGATCGTCAAACGCATTTGCAGGTAGGCCGGCAGAGCCACCATCGCACCGGCCGTGAGACCACCAACTGGCAACTCCACGCCGCCGACTGGATTGTTGCCGAGCATGACCGTGTACCACACGTCTTCCTCCTGGCGATGGGTGCAGAAACACGAGAGCTCCGCCATCGTTAGGCGGAGCTCTTCGATTCTCATGGAGGTCGTCGGCGAATGACGCCAACAACCGTTGCTGCGATCAATATGGCGCCCCCGCTGTCGACGAGCTATGGTCTAGCCCCTAGGCCCTCCACTTGCCTAACGACTCGACAGGGATTGCCCGCCGCGATCACACCAGCGGGGATGTCGCGCACCACCACGCTTCCCGCGCCGATCGTCGTGTCGTCACCGATCGTCACGCCCGGGCACACGATCACCCCGCCGCCCAACCACACTCGGGAACCGATCTGGATCGGCCGACCGAGCTCGGGACCCGCCGTGCGCTCCCTTGGCTCGCGGGGATGATCGGCAGTGAGGAGCTGGACGTTCGGACCGAGCTGCGTCTGATCGCCGATTGTGATCGACGTCGGATCGAGAAAGATCGCCCCGAAGTTCACGAAAACGCCCGCGCCGAGCTTGATCTGGCTGCCGTAGTCACAGTAGAAGGGCGCCTCGACCCAGCTTTCGGCACCGCATCCGCCCAGCAGTTCGTGGAGCAGCGAACGCTTTCCATCGAAGTACGCCGGATCCATGCTGTTGAATCGCGCGCAGAGTCGGCGCGCGCGTACGCGTGCTGCGACCAGCTCGGAATCCGTCGCGAGGTACAGGTCGCCGCGGAGCATCTTCTCCCGCTCCGTGGACGGAGTATTGCTGGGTGCCATGTTGGAAAGTAGGCAGGAAGGGAAGGATGATCAGCCCGCGTGTCCTCGTCGTTATGCGAGATCAGTGGCGCCGGGCCGTATTGCGCGCGGCCCTCCGAGAGGTGGGCTATGACGCGCTCGGCACGCGCGATGGCGTCGAGGCGCTGCAGGTGGCTCCGGATCTGCCCGAACGGGGGCCCATCGGTCTCATCATTGCCGACCAGAATTCGGTGACGGAGAAGGTGATGGTCGTCCTGCAGGAGCGCCATCCCGAGGCGCCTATCGTGCTGCTCGCACGGGCAACGATCGATCCGTTGCGAGGCGACTGGAGCCGTGTGCTACGCCGCCCCTTCACCGTTGCCGATGTCGTCAGCGCGGCAGAGGCAGTATTGCCGCTTGCGGGGTCGCTTCGCCGGCCTCTGGATGAGGCGCGACCGGACGCACCCCTTTAGGCGCGGCGGGCAGCAAGTCGCAGTAGACGAACCGATCGCCGCGGCTGACGACTTCACCGACGCTATAGGCCACCCGGTCGCCGAAACCGGCTGCCCATGAAACAAACGTGTGGAACTCGCCGCGCTCGCCGCAGGGATCCACGCCTGGCGGCATATCAGCGAGCAGTGCGCGATCGTACGCGCGACCGATGAACGACCCGGGGAGCTGGGTCGTGTCCACGCACACCAGACGCGCCTCGATGCCTGAAGAGAGACAGCGTTCGGCGAGCACATCGGTCGGCTCGCCCCAGAGCGGGAACAGCGGAGCAAGGCCGGTCCCTGCCAGTAACCTCTCGCGGTATCGCCGCACGTCCTCGAGGAATAGATCCCCGAACACGATGCCGTCGACATCGCCGTACCTCACGCAGGCCCGCTTTGTCGCATCGAGAAAGGCCGCCTCGTATGCCTCGTTTGTGCATTCGGGTTCGATCAGAATCTCGGTGAGCGGCAGGCGCAGCGCCTCTGCCTGTGCCTCGAGCAGCTGGCGTCGCACGCCGTGAATGCTGACACGATCGTAGCCGCGGGTAATGCTCGTAAGCAGCCCTACGATCGAGACGTCCGGTTCCGAAGCGATGGCGGCCAGTGCGAGCGCGCTGTCCTTGCCGCCGCTCCAGCTAACCAGAAGACGACGCCGTCGGTCGGAGCTCACGCGCTGGGCAGCACGAGCGTGAAGACCGCTCCACCGCTCTCCGCATTCCGCACGGAGAGATCACCACGCATCGCGCGCGCGAGATCGCGGCTGATGGCCAGACCCAGTCCGGTGCCCTCCTGGCGGCTCGTCAGCGACCGGCCGAGCTGGACGAACGGCTCGAAGATGTCCTCGTACTTGTCCGGCGGCACGCCGGAGCCGGTGTCGCTCACGATGATCTGCGACTCCATCTGCTTCTGCTCGCAGGAGATCGTCACCCGTCCGCCATTCGGGGTGAACTTCACCGCGTTCGACAGGAGGTTCAATACAATCTGCTCGATCTTCTGCCCATCTCCCCACGCGCAGACCTCGTCGTCGCATGGACCGTGGGTAAGGGTGATCGACTTTGTCGTCGCCTGCGGCAGCATCATCGGGATCGCGCTCTCCACGACGTCGTGCAGCGCGACGCGCTCGATGTTGTACGTGACCTGCCCCGCCTCGGTGCGACTGTAGTTGAGCAGATCATTAATAATCGCGAGCAGATGCTGCTGGCTGCCACGAATGCGCGCGAGGTACGATCGTTGTTCGTCCGTCACCGGGCCGGCAACGCCCATGTCGATCAGCTCAGCGTATCCACCGATCGCATTGAGCGGTGTTCGCAGCTCGTGACTCATCGTGGCGAGAAACTCCGATTTCGTCCGACTGGCCGCTTCCACGGCGGCGAGACGACTGGCGTCGCGAACGGCGCGTTCTTCCGATTGCTTTCGCTCGGTGAGGTCGCGCGTCACTTTCGTGAATCCGATGAGCTTACCTTGCGGATTGAATAGCGCGGTGATCACGACATTCGCCCAGAATTGCGATCCGTCTTTCCTGATGCGCCACCCCTCGTCCTCGAAGCGCCCTTCACGCGTCGCGACCTCGAGCTCCCAGGGTGGTTTTCCGCGCTCGATGTCTTCCTCTGGATAGAACGTCGAGAAGTGACGTCCAATGATCTCGTTTGCCTCGTAGCCCTTGATACGGCGCGCCCCTTCATTCCAGGTCGCGACATGACCGGTCGGGTCCAGCATGAAGATGGCATAGTCCTTCACGCTCTGGACGATCAGCCGGTTACGCTCTTCGCTCTCTCGTAGCTCCTCTTCGGCCGCCCGCCGTTCCGTGAGATCTCTCGTCACCTTCCCGAAGCCGACAAGAGTACCCGATTTGTCGAACAGCGCCGTGATCACGACGTTGGCCCAGAATCGAGAGCCATCTTTTCGAATTCGCCAACCCTCGTCCTCGAAGCGACCCTCGCGCTCCGCGACCTCGAGCTCCCACGAGGTCTTGCCGCGAGCCACGTCCTCAGCCGGATAGAAGATGGAGAAATGGCGCCCGATGATCTCACTGGCCGTGTAGCCCTTGAGCCGCTGCGCGCCCTGGTTCCAGCTCAGAATGTGGCCTGTCGTATCGAGCGCGAAGATGGCGTAGTCACGGACGCTCTCGACGAGCAAGCCGTAGAGGCCCGATGACGGCACGATAGGCGCCGCGTTGCCGGAGGTCTCTATGAATGCCGCGGCATCGTGGCGTGCGCCCGCGTTGTTCGCGCGGACATCCGCCTGATCGTTCGTGTCCATCGGCTGGGCAGGATTGCCCTTTCGTGCTCTCATGCTCCGGCTCTACCGATGCGCGCGGGTAGGGACCACATCAGTGCACACGAGTACGGACGTGACACACCACGCGACCGCGACCTGTGGTCGTCGGGGCCGGTCACGATCATCCCGTGCAACCCCTTGTGTGGACGCAGGCTCCGCGCCACGAAGACGAGTTTCCGGAACGACCAATAGTTTGCCATCACACCGGCATCTCCTATTGTTTTGGCTCCTAACGGTCTGTTGTTGGCGCCCTGTTTGCAAGCCATCGAGCCCGAGGATACCGGCAAATGAGGCGCGACCATGACGAACAATCCGGGCGATCGGCGCGAGACGCAGAGCCCCGCAGAAGCGGCAGCCGAGACCGAGGAGCCCGAGGAGGCGACGCGTGTGAGGGCGGAAGACGACGCGCAGACGCGAGCGCGCCAACGCGAAGCGGAGGAAGGTCTTCGTGAAGCCGATCGAGCCCTCGAAGATGGCGGCGAGCGCCTGCGTGCGACGCGCGCCGCTCTCGGCGAGCGCGAGCGTGAGCTGGAACGCACGAGCGACCTGACTCGTGAAGTGGCTCAGAGCGCCGCCGAGCTGCGCGCCAAGACGGCGCAAATCGCCGAAGCAGCGCGGCGAAAAAAAGAGCCTTAGCTGCCATCGGCTGGTGCCTGCCGCCCTTCTGCGGCAAGGGCTCGCTGCCGTTGCATGTAGCGATCGAAGATGTCGATGCGCGAATCGGCGTCGGGGGGCGACGTGACCAATCGCTCCACGTGGGTGAGGTAGTCTGGATAGCGGGTCGCGGCACGGACTTCACCAAGGTACGGCCGGAGCTTCGCGTATACCGCGAAGTGCTCCGTGTTTGCGGCGTTGAACATCTCGGCGGGAATCGCGCCCTCGGTCACGAGCGAAGCGGCCATGTCCCAATAGCTCGTCACCATCCGATACGGCGCGCTCTCGTGGCCGGGTCCCAGCCAGGTAGTGAGGACGTCCCTGGCCGATGCCGGATGAAACTCGAATGCGAACCAGGCGCGTGCCTTCCGAAGTGTCGGTTCGGTGCGCAGCTCGTACAGCTTGAGCAGCAGGCTCGCGGCCGTTCCCTTGTCGGTCGTTCCATGCATTTCCATTAGTCCGCCTGTAATGGTCGGCCGACGAACATACCTGGCCATTCGCGCTCGGTCGAGCGCGCGAGATGGGTGACGCATAGGGCAATCAGGCGGGTTAGGCACTCGTCATCACACTCGATGGGTCATGAGACTCGCACGAGCATTCCTGCTGGTGTCGGCCGTCGCTTCGTCCGCCTGCAACTCGCCGACGAATCCGAGCTATCAGCCCCTGCGGCCGTCGAGTAACGGCACCGCGGTCACGCTCGAGAATCCGAATGCCGTTCCGATCTATTACATGCTCGCCAATCCGGAATTTCTGGCGCTGGCCGATTTCGCGGCGTGCGTGAGTCCATCCTGTCCCAACGTACCGGCCCACGGCGCCGTGCATGTGCCGTATACACAGATCGCCGGCTACGAGCAATCCGAGTCGACCGCCACCCTCTCGCAGTGGCGATTGACCATCAGCCCCAGCGGAACGAATCAACGGTCGGATTTCGGAGCCGTCGACGTTCCATTACGCTGACGGGTGCCTAACGAGGTCGTTCCGCCGGCGTGAGACCGCGCCCCGTCGTCATCGCCGCGCGGCGGAGGGCGGTGGTGCGGCCGGTGGCGGTGCCGCGGTCGGTGGGACAGGCGCGGCAATCGGCGGATGTGGCAAGCCCTGCGTCGCCGCCTTGCGCATGTCGATCGCGATGTAGGTAACGGTATCCCAGGCGTTGTGGATGCCGATGAGCAGGAGCAGAAGGGTGGCCGTGCCGATGAAGAAGAGCGCGGCATCGGCGAGCCGAGGCAGTAAGAGCCCGGCGATGACGTACGTGATGTGCGCTACGAGTGGAAGCGCCATGTACCACAGCCAATCCTGGAACACCGGCTTGTAGCGCGTTTGCTTGACGGCCTGGCCGATGACCACGCAGCCGTAGGCGATGCCGCCCAGGCCAATGGCCGTGATCGCCGCCGCCACGCTCCAGATCCGATGCCATGGGGCGCTGACGACCGCCGCCACAAGTAGCGCCACGCAAAAGTGAACCATCGTCGGAGTGCCGAACGCCTTGATGGCGCTCGCGTCCTGGCCCTGAGGTGAGTCGGCGACAATCGCGATGACGACGAACATCAAGCCCGTGAGCGCTGCGCCGGACGATCCGACGATGACGTAAAAGCTCTCCCATCCGTTCAGGACGGGAAGACTGGCGGAATCGATCACGCGAGCATCCTCGAGATGCTGGAGGTGGGTGGATCGGAGAGGGTCAGACAACGCCGCCGCCGAAGCGTCTCCTAACGATTGCCACGGTGCAGGGCGCTGGACCACTCCCGGCTCGGCGATCGCACGTGTCGATACCGGATTGGTGTCACGTCCTCATGGAATGTACGGTCACTCGACGTCCCGAGTCGCGCCGGTGGGAAGCGATACGCTGGATCCAATGCGCCGCGACCAACGGCGCGTCCCGTCGCCGCCCCGTAAACGAGACGAGCAATGAGTACGCTGACCGCAGCAACGATTGGCATCGCGAGCACGACGCCGAGTGCGAACATGGGCGAGCCGCGCCAAACAAAATACATTGCGGCGGCACCGAGGAGCTTCGTTAGGCCCACGGCGTCGAGCGTACGGCCGAACCGACTGGCAGCGTCGAGTCTCGCCGGCATGAGGCGCCTCCAGTATCTCTCGGAAGGAATCTGCACCTCCGAGGCCGTCGCGGCGAGTCCGCGCCTCAGCCGTCGCGAGGCGCCGCCGCGCCGCGCAAGCGGCCTTCGTTCGCGATCAGCGCATCAAGCTCCGCGTCGGGCGCGCGCGCGCGCCGGCGAGCTTCCTGCGCGATGACGAGCGCTTGACGACGCAACGCCTGCGCACGCTCGACGTGCCCTGCGGTTTCGCTGAGCATCGCTTCAGCGGCGAAGGACTCGGCGTACGCCGCGATACGTTCCGGGTCGCCGAGTGCGTCGGCGGCGGCAGCCGGTGCGAGCACCCGCAGAAGATCGCCGTGACCCGCCGCCAGCTCCTTCCGCGTCCGTTGGATGAACTCGAGGCGAACGCGATTCTCTTCGGGGGTCGGCGGCTCCCCGGAGAAGGTCTTGATGAACTCGCGCAATCGCGAGCGCACCGTACCCGACTGAGAGCGTTCGAAGACCGACATGCGGTATCCTCCCGAGAGAACGCAACAGACATAAAATACGAACGGGCCCGGCGCGATGCCGAGCCCGTTCGAGACCTTACTGAACTGACTGTTAGTTACTGATGAAGCCGAAGTCGACGCCGGTGTAGATCACATCACCCACCTGCGCCGGCGCATCGAGCGACATACCGACCGTCGCGTTCGCGCACGTCGGGCCAGTGCCCGCAGACGGCGAGGTCTGCGTCCAGCCAGCGGGCGCCATGACGCACACCGTATAGGTACCGGCGGTGAGACCGCTGATGGTGTACGCGCCACTACCATCAGTTACTGCCGACGCGCTCATCGGTCCGAAGACCTGGACCGTCCACCCAGCGAGGCCGACTTCGTCCGGACCAAAGAAACCATCCTGGTCGATGTCGAAGAACAGCGCGCCCTGAATCGAGGTGGTACCGAGTTGCGTGGAGGTAGTGTCCGTCGTACCGCCAGTCGACCCGCCGCTCGTATCTCCACTCGAGCCGCCGGTCGTACCACCGGTCGTTCCACCGGTCGTACCACCAGTCGTTCCGCCGGTCGAACCGCCGGTGCTGCCACCGCTGTTGCTGCCGGTGCTGCAGTCCTTGTTGCCCTTCGTGCGCGGATCGGCGCGGTGATCCAACCCGTTCTGCGACGGGTTGCCACGCTTGCGGTCCTCGCACTTCTTGTCGTCATCGTCGTGGTGACGCGACGCGGCCGGCATGTCGTGTCTCACCCAGTGAGGGCGATGCTGCGCCTGCGAGACGCGGGCGAACAGCGGCGTGACGGCCAATGCTAGCACGACTATGGAGCCGCGCATGAGTTGCTCTCCTGTTAACTGAACGGGATGAATCAGGTGGGAACTACGGGGAACACGATGCTACAAAACGGTCGCGTCAACCATAACGCAGATCACAATCCGTTTAGCTGTCGTGAATCTGCTCGGGCAAACGATCCGGACGCCATGGACCTGCCCACATCGCGCATAACGGTGTCATCCTAACGACTGCCCGACGTTTCAGGCCGTCACGCCAATTTCCGTCCGCGATTCCAGTTTTCTAAACCAGAAAGAGAGGAAGCGGCGATGAATGGGGACACAGAGGACACAACGGCGCAGACAGTGAGACAAAAAGGGCGACCGACCCTCGGCGCTCGCCCGCGGCAAGGCTCCTACTGATGCCGCGCGAGCCGCAGCTCGAGGTGGCGTCGCACATCGGCCCACTCGGCGGCGAGAATGCTGAACATCACGGAGTCGCGCGCCGTCCCGTCGCGCCGCGCCTGATGGTGACGAAGGATCCCGTCCTGCCGAGCGCCGAGCGCCGCGATCGCCCGCTGCGACGCAAAATTGAACCGATCGGTGCGCAGGCCCACGACCGCGCAGTGCAGCGTATCGAACGCATGTGTCAACAACAGCAGCTTGCACGCGGTGTTCACATGCGTGCGCTGCCATTGTTGCGCGTACCAGGTATAGCCGATCTCCACGCGATCGATCGCGCGAACGATGTCGTGATAGCGCGTGGTGCCGATGATCGTGCCGGACTCGCGTTCGCGTACGACCCAGGGGAGCATCTGGCCGGCCTCCTGGCCGGCAAGTGCGTCGTCGATGTACTTCGCCGTGTCGCTCGGTGCAGGAACCGACGTGAACCACAGCTCCCAGAGGCGCCCGTCGGTGGCCGCCGTCGTCAGGGCGTCGCGATGCGCCGTCATCAGAGGCTCGAGTCGCACGCCATGACCCTCGAGCGTGATGGCTATTGGTGCGATCATTGTTTCGTGTGTTGGCGACGCCGCGGATTGGTTGACGCGGTGACCGCGCGTCAGTCGTTCGTCATGATGAACAGCGGCGCGCCGTCGAAATCGTAGATCGGCCGCAGGCGTTCGGTGCTGTAATACTTCGGAACGTCCACGACCTTCTTCTCCGACGTCACGCTATCGATTGGCACGCTATCGTAGAAGCCCTTGTGGATGCTGACGAGGCGGCCGTACTGCTTCTTGAGAATGAAGTCGAGCGCCAGATTACCGAAGGCCATCGGCACGATCGAGTCGAGAGCATCGGGGTCACCCGAGCGGACCAGGTAACCGAGCCGCTGGTTGACGACGTCGATCCGTCGGCCGTTGTTGAACTTCGGCGAGTATTCCTTCAACGCGCTCGCGACTTTGTCGCCGACGCCGCCGAGCTTGCGGTGCCCGAACATGTCGGTCTCCTCGCCCTCGAAATTCATGCCCACCTGCGACGTGAGCTTCGCGCCCTCCGACACGAGCACCACCGAGTATTTACTCGGGTTGCGATTGTGGTCGTACACCATCAGCTCGGTGAGCTGTTCCACGTCCACCGCGTGCTCGGGGATCACGCAGCGGTCGGCGGCGCCGGCCATCGTTGGCAGTAGCGCGGTAAACCCCGCGTAGCGGCCGAAGACTTCGATGACGAGGAACCGCTCATGCGAACCGGCACTCGTGCGCAGCCGATGCGTGAGCTCGATCGTCCGTGTTACACAAGTACTGAACCCGATGCAGTAGTCCGTACCGTACACGTCGTTGTCCATCGTCTTCGGAATGGCGACGACGTTTACGCCTTCGTCGTGCAGGCGCTTGCCGTAGCTCAACGTATCGTCGCCGCCGATGGGAATCAGTACGTCTACCCCGATGTGCTCGAGGTTCTTCAGGACGTCCTTGGTGATGTCGTTGATCTTCTCGTTGTAACCGCTGAGCTGCTCGGGGACGCGTGCCTTTGGCAGGTGACTCGGCCGTGTCCGCGAGGTGTGCAGGAAGGTGCCGCCGGTGCGGCCAGCGCGGTTCACCTCCGCCTCGGAGAGCTCCTGAACGTTGTCGTCGTTATCTGCGTTCTTGTCGCGCACGTAGTCCACGAGGCCGGCCCAGCCGCGACGGATACCGACCACGCGATAGCCTTCGCGCAGGGCGCGGATGGTGATGGCGCGAATGGCGGGATTGAGACCGGGGACGTCGCCTCCACCGGTGAGGATGGCAATGGTTCCTTTTGAGTTTGACATGGAGGAGAAAACTATCGCCGCCGGGCGCGCAGCGGCGGCTACCGCGGTTGCGATACCGTGGTCAGTCGGTAGTGCCGAGGATGCGAGCGACGACCGGCCCCGTGTCACCGCGTTCACCGCGGAGTCCGGCGGCTGTCGCCGCGGTGCGGCTGAGTATTCGCACCGCGTCTCCGGCGCGGGCGCGCGCGGCAACGGTGTTCTCCAGGAGGGCGAGCACGATCTCCCCGGGAGACATCGGGTGCGGCTGCCAGTCGGTGCCCGGCACGTGCCTCGTGGCGACGATGAGGCGAACAGGGAGAGGGGCGCGACCGACCTTGCCGAGTGTCGCCGCCTCGACGCGCTTGGTCCGGCCCGATTCGTCGCGGATGCCTAACGAGCGAGCGAATGGATGCACGAGCCCCGCGTCGTCGACCACGGCAAACTCGTCGGAATAGTACATGGCCCCTGCGCGCACCAGAGCGGCGACGAGGGCGCTCTTCCCGGCATGGGTCCGGCCGGGGAGCAGAATCGCGCCACCTTTCCAGCCGACGACGCCCGCGTGGACGAAGAGGTGGGTACGCGCCCCGACGGCGACGCTGAAGTGGAGCGCACTCTCGACGCCAGCGAGAACCGTGTCGAGATCGGCTCCCTGGGCGATGCAATGGTCGTTCTCGAAGGCGATATGCATCTCCTCATCGCTGCGCCCGAGGAGGATCGAGTAGGTGATGTCCACGGACGTCGTCCCAATCGGCTCCGCGCCCGGGGGCAGCACGCGGCGGAGCGCGGGGATGGCCGAGCTCTCCGACGCGCGAACGCCGACGAGCATCCCGTAGCAGTTGGCCGATACGTGCACCGGCCATCCGCGGGCATCGAGATTCGCCATGCGGGTGGCCGGTGAGTCGAAAGCGTCTGCTGCGGATCGACGGCTGTCGTCAGGCGCGCCTTCGACGCGCCCTGCCAAGCTACGCCGGTTACTGCTGATTCTGCCCCTGGTGGTTGTTGTCCTGGCCCTGACTGTTCGAGCCTCCGCTCGCGGCCATCGCCGGAGTCGGCGCGACGACCGAGAGCACGATCGGCAGCGCCACAGCGGCGGCGCCGGCGAGCGCGACACGCCGCAATGCGCTGCGCCGCGTCACCGGCTCACCACCGTCGGGCGCATTCTCGATTAGATGCACGCGCGTGAGCTCCTCGAGGGCGTACTCGACGATGGACTCGTTCGCGTCGACGCCAAGCTCCTTCGCCAGGACGGTGCTGAGTTGCGAGACGGAGTGCTCGCCATTGCTATTCTGCCAGACGATGCTGGCCGCTCGATTGAGCGAGTGGGCTTCCTGCCGATCTTCGTCATAGACGATCGTCTCGTCTCCGACGTGATCGACGAGCAGATGGCTCTGCCGCGCTTTGGGGTACATGGGTGGGTTTCGCCTGGCACGAGGTAGTGGGTGCACAACGCGCTGCATAATTGAGGGCGATTCACATTCGCGCAAGCTGTTGCGGTGGCGCGACACTGCGAACACAATCCATGGGTGTCCACGACAGCGTATCCCAACCACAGACGAGAGATATCGTGAACGCACGTTCCCTCGCTTTCGCGCTCAGCCTAACAGTTGGCGCCTCGGTGCCGGCGGCCGCGCAAAGCACGCCGATCAATCCAACGCAGATCGACAGCATCATCCGCCAGCAAATTGCCGACAAGCACATCATTGGCGTCTCCGTCGGCATCATGCAGAATGGGCAGGTCGTGTTTGCCCGGGGCTATGGACTCGCGAACATCAGGGAGTCGACGCCGGTCACGCCGAACACGATGTTCGCCATCGGTTCGGTCACCAAGCAATTCACCTGCAGCTCGCTGCTCATGCTGCAGGAGCAGCACAAGCTCTCGATAGGCGACCCGGTCTCGAAGTGGTACCCGCGCCTTACGAGGGCAAAGGACATCACCCTCAAGGACCTTGGCGGCCACCTGTCCGGATACCGCGACTACTATCCGCTCGATTACGTGGATCGGGAGATGGCTACGACCGAGCCGGCTGACACGATCATCATGCGATACGCAACACGGCCGCTCGACTTCGAGCCACGGTCGCGGTGGTCGTACAGCAACACCGGCTTTCTCATTCTCGGCCGCGTCATCGAGCGAGTGAGCGGGCAGCCAATCGGTTCGTTCTTTCAGACGCATATCTTCACGCCACTCAAGCTCACCCACACGGCGTACGAGCCGGCACCTAACGGCAACATGGCCAGCGGCTATACGTCGTTCGGCCTGTCCGATCCGATCGATGCGGTGCCCGAGGCGAAGGGCTGGGCGGGCTCCGCCGGCGCGATCTGGTCCACCCCGACCGATCTGCTGACGTGGGACAAGTCGCTGCTCGACCACACGCTCATCTCGCCGGCGTCCTACGGGGTGTTGACGACGCCGCAGCGGCTCACCGACGGTCGGTCGAGCGGCTACGGCTGTGGCGAAGGTATCAACGATCGAGGTAACGCGTTGACCTTCTCGCACGGGGGCGCCGTCTCCGGCTTCGTCGCGCAGAACACGGTGATTCCCTCCACGCACTCGGCGCTGGTGGTACTGTCGAACAGCGACTTCTCGCCAGTCGGCGAGCTGGACCAGCTGCTCCTGTCGAAGCTGATGCCGAAGAGTCCGGACGTGCCGTCGGTGGCTGGCCCAGCGGCGCTCGACGCAGCGAAGAAGTTTCTGACGGAGATCGAGCAAGGGCGCGTCGACCGCTCGACGATCTCGCCCGACTTCGATGCGTACCTCACGCCGGAGAAGATCGCCGCCGCGCAGCGGTCGCTGAACGCGCTCGGACCGATCTCGGACATCCGAGTTGCGGGGCTGCGTGAGCGCGGCGGGATGGAAGTCGCGATCGTGCAGTTCACGGTTGGAAGCACCAAGGCGTCGGGGCTGATGTATCGGAGGCCCGACGGAAAGCTCGAGGAGTTCCTGTTCTCGAGGAGTTAGGCCGCTTGCGACGTACGGCCCATTCGTAGCGGTTCACGGAGTGCATATCACATGAACCAGGATGCAGTCGAAGCCCTTTCGGTCTTTGGCGGTGGTGCATTGATCGCCTGGGCCGCGGCTTTTGCGTGGGCAAAGTGGCTCAAGCATCGATATGACGAATATCGGTTGAACGCGCCGCCCCCGCCGGTCGACGCGGAGCGCATCACGCGGCTCGAGCAGGCGGTGGAAGCGCTGGCGGTCGAGCTCGAACGAGTCGGCGAAGGGCAGCGCTACGCGGTGAAGCTGCTGGAGGAGCGTCTCCCGCAGCAGCTCCAGCCGAGTCACTCCCGATCATCGCTGACCGAATCGTAGATGCGAATGCTGCTGTAGAGCGGGCCGCACTCCGAGCGGAAGCGATCGTGGACGGGATCGGATTGATAGCCGTCGTGGGCTGCGACGTCGTCGAAGACCAGGACGAGAGCGCGGCTGTAGCCGCGCTCGATGACGGGGCGATTCGTCTCGGCCGGAGCGCCGATATACCCGTGCCGAACTTGCCCGATGGTCGTGAGCGATCTCAGGCCGGAGTCGAACTGCTCCTTCTGCGCGCGCGTGAGGTGGTTGCGCAGCCAGAAGTACACGGAATGAATGAACATTGGATGGTTAGGCAGGCTGGGTGCTGTTGGCGACGGGTCGGCCGACGGTCAACGCCGCCCGCAGCTCACCATCGAGCTGGTTGAAGCTCGCGTCCGCCTGTACGCCAAGGGCGTCGAGCAGCTTACTGAAGAAACAGCGCGCGGCGGCGGTCGCGGCGACATCGAAGATCTCTTCGTCGCTGAAGCCGTGTGACCGCAGATCGCCGATGTCACTCTCAGACACGCGGTCGGCGTTGCGCACGACCTTCTCGACATAGGCCATCATCGCGACCTCCGCGGGGGTGAGGACCTCCGCGGCGTTGCCGTTCATGATCGCCGTCACCGCCGGCGCATCGAATACCTGATTGACGAGCACCTTGCCGTGCGCGAGCGAGCAGTAGCTACTGTGGAGCGCGCGGGCCGCGGCGAGCGTGGCCAGCTCGTAGCGGCGCACATCCAACTTTGGACGGATCGACGTGATGAGCGCGACCCAGCCGTCGCGGACGTTCGGGCGGAGGCTGAAGACATGTGCCCAGTTGGGAATCGTGCCCTGTTCGGCCTGCACCTTGTCGTACATGGCGCGCGCCGCGCCGTCGGCGGCAGAGGGCGGGATGGTGCGAACGAAAGTCATTGCCGGTATGATCTGAGTATGGCGCTAGTGGCATTCCTGCGCGGCATCAATGTTGGGGGACATAGGTCCTTTCGGCCAAGCCTGCTCGCGAAAGATTTGCGAGGGTACGACGTCGTGAACGTCGGCGCGGCGGGGAACCTCATTGTCCGCAAGCCGGGCTCGCGCGCGAAGTTCCGCGCGGCGTTGCTGCGGAAGCTGCCGTTCGAAGCCGAGGTCGCGCTCTGTGAGGGTCGCGATCTCGTCGCCTTCCACGCCGCGAAGCCCTTTGGCGACGAGCCGGCTGGAGTCGACGCGGTGCGCTTCGTGAGCGTTCTGTCGAAGAAGGGACGGATGGCCGGCTCATTGCCGTTGATGCTGCCACCCGAAGGTGAGTGGTTCGTGCGCGTGTTCGGATTGAAGGGTCAGTTCGTGTTCGGCGAGTATCGTCGGCACATGAAGACAATTGGCTATCTCGGGCGCATCGACAAACTTGTCGGCGCACCGGTGACGACTCGGGGCTGGAATACCATCGCGACGATCGTTCGACTCCTCGGCGACGGGTGAGTAGATCCTCAACGGAAGTCGGAGGTGGACTGCAAAGCTTTTGTGAGGACTGGGCGGCGGGCCATGGGATGCCGTTGCAGAAATGTGTCGCCGCGAACAGAATCACTTGCCGAACCCACCCCATCTGGAGACGCAAATGAGGATTTCTTCGTTCGCCTTCATCGTCCTCGCGATCCCGGCGACTCTCGCCGCGCAGCAGCCGTCCGGTGCCCCGCCGGCCAATCCGATCACGACCGCATTCCGCAATCGTACCCTCGGGATGCAGCGGAACATCGCGCAGGCGTTCGACTCGATACCGGAGGCGAAGTTCAGCTACAAGCCGACGCCCGCCCAGCTGACGATCGGCTTCATCGCGCAGCACCTCGTGAGTGACAATTATCTCTTCTGTAACAATTTCGGGGTAATGAAGGCGACGCAGTCGCCGAGAGACACGTCCACGGCCGAGGCGGAGAAAGCAATGTGGCCCAAGGATTCCCTCGTCTCGAAGCTCAAGGCGTCATTCGCATTCTGTGAGAGCGCACTCGCGCAGCTCGATGACGCGAAGCTCTCGGAGGCCGTGACGCTGTCCTTCAACGGCCGATCCTTCCCGACGACGCGCGCGTCGATGGCCCTGGGGCATGCGCTGGATCTGGCCGATCACTACAGTCAGCTCGCGAATTACATGCGGCTGAACAACATCACCCCGCCAACGGCACTCCCCCGGCCGACACACGGGAATTAGGCGGACGCACGAGGTGTCGAGAGCAGGCGCGCAACCTGCTCTCGACACTCTGTTCATCGTTAGGCATGGCGGTGCGCGATCAATGTGGCAGGAGCTCGACTTCGATCCCGCTCGCGGCATCGCGCTGCAGATAGATCCGCTCAGTTGCCCTTATGAAATCGCTCACCCTCGCCTCGTAGATGTTGGGCACGTAGCGCTGCGGGTTGCGATCGAATGCCGGGAACCAGCTGCTCTGCACCTGCACCATGATCCGGTGCCCCTTCTTGAACGTGTGCAGGACGTCCTGCAGCCGAAACGCGACCTCCGTGATCTGATTGGGTGTGAAGGGCTGGGGCGTCGCGAACGACTTGCGGAAGCGGCCGCGCATGATCTCGCCGCGCACGAGCTGCTGATAGCCCGCCATGTGCACCGTCGTGTCCGGGCGATAGGGGTGGTCTGGCTCGTCAGGCGGGTAGACGTCGATGAGCTTGATGACGAAGTCGGCGTCGGTGCCTGTCGTGCTCACCTGTAATCGCGCGGTGATCTCGCCACCCAGAGTAACGTCCTCGCGTAGCGTGTCGGTCTGGAAAGCGAGGACGTCGGGGCGGGTTGTGAAGCAGCGTTGGTCGTCGCTCATGTAGTGATACAGCGTGAATCCCTCGATCGTCGACCCGGTACAGCGACTCGGCACCGGTTTCATCGGATCGCTCGGATAGTCGAGCGACGCGTGCGTCTCCGTCGGCCTGATGGGCGTCAGTGCACCATCGGCGTGGAAATAATAGGTCTCCCGCACCACGTTAGGCGCTGGCCAGCGCGCGAAGCGCTCCCACCGCTTGCGCCCCGTATCGAACAGCAGCGCGCCGGGCAGATCCACTGCCCCAGTGCCCTTGAGATAGGCGTGGAAGAACGGTGCTTCGACGTCGCGCTGGAACTTGGTCTCGAGGGAATCGCCGAAGTAGAGGTCGCCGTGAACGGTGTGAACGACGTTCCGCACGCCCCAGCCACCGTGACGAAAGGGGCCGACGACGAGCCGCGTCGTTGCGGCGCTATCGTACTGGCGCAGTGTCTTGTAGACCGCAAATGGTCCGTAGAGATCCTCAGCGTCGAACCAGCCGCCGACGACGAGCACGGCGTGCTTCACGCCGCGGAGAACTGGGGGGACGGCGCGCGACTGCCAATACACGTCGTAGTTCGGATGCGCGACAATGTCGCGCCAGAGGAGATCGTTCTTGTAGAAGCGCGCGGTCGTATTCGACAGCGGGCCTAACGAAAGCTGGTAGAAGTAGTCGTCGGGGACGCCGTGCGCGGCGATCTTCTCGAGCGCCGGTCCCCACCAGTTCTGCGTCGTCGGTCCCGGTCGCGGGAAACCGAAGACCGGATACGCGTAGAAATACGCCTGCGTGAGCGCCCCGTTATGATGGAAGTCCTCGAAGAAGAAATCGGTCACGGGCGCTTGTGGGGACGATGCGACGAGTGCGGGATGACGTGACAGCGCACCCATCGATGTATAAAACCCGGGATAACTGATGCCCCATTGGCCGACGCGGCCGTTGTTTCCAGGCACGTTCTTCAGCAGCCAATCGATGGTGTCGTAGGTGTCGGATGCTTCGTCGACTGCTTTGGGGTGACGCGCCTTGACGGAGTCGGGCACGAACGGCGTCGCCTCCACGAAGTCGCCCTCCGACATGTAGCGGCCGCGCACATCCTGGTACACGAAGATGTACTTGTCCCTCATCATGTATGGATCGGGTCGGAGCGTCCTGGCGTACGCGGAGTCTCCGTACGGCGAAACCGAATAGGGTGTGCGCTGGAGCACGATCGGATAGCGATCCGCGGCGCCAACTGCGTTAGGCACGTAGACGGACGTGAAGAGCCGCACGCCATCGCGCATCGGAATGCGGTACTCGTGTTTCGTGTAATTCGCCCGCACGAACGCCGAGTCCGAAAGCTCGGCGCTCTGCGCGCGCGCTGTCACTGAAGCGAGCGTGGCGGCGACGCCGACGGCAAGGATGGCGCGATGTGGGGACACGCGAGCACTGCGCGGCTGAGTAGTGGCCACGCTAGATCATCTCGAGCGGCTGTGGCTCGCGTGGAGGCGGAAAGGCGTCGTCCAACTCCTCGAGGTCGTCCGACGACAACGAGAGCGAGAGCGCGCCATGGTTCTCGCTGACGTGGTCAGTTGTGCCAGCCTTTGGAATCGCGACGACGCCCGGTTGGCGCAACACCCACGCGAGACAGAGCTGCGCCGGCGTCGCACCATGCCTAACGGCGACGCGCCGCACGGCCTCGTGCTCCAGCAAGCGAGCCTGCTCGATCGGAGAGTACGCCATGATCGGGATGCCGTGTTCGCGACACCAGGGCAGCAGGTCGAACTCTATGCCGCGACGGCTGAGGTTGTAGAGCACCTGGTTGCACGCCACGCCCGATCCACCCGGCGTCTCCAGCAGCTCTTTCATGTCCGAAAGCTCGAAGTTGCTCACGCCCCATTGCCGAATCTTTCCTTCCTTGGTCAGCTGCGTGAACCCGTCGACAGTCTCGTGCAGCGGCGTGCGCTCCCGCCAGTGCAGGAGGTACAAGTCCAGCCGATTGGTGCGGAGCCGCGCGAGCGTCGACGTGCAGGCCTTCACTGTTTGCGAACGCCTGGCGTGACTGGGCAGCACCTTGCTGACGAGGAACACCTTCTCGCGCCGCTCAGCGATTGCCTCGCCGACGAGCTCCTCCGTGTCACCGTCGCCGTACATCTCGGCGGTATCGACAACCGTCATGCCCAGGTCGACGCCGAGTCGCAGGGCCGCGATTTCCTCGGCGCGACGACGGGCGGTCTCACCCATGCGCCACGTTCCGAGGCCGAGGGCCGGGACGACGTCGCCGTTGGGAAAGGTGGCCGTGTGGCGTCGACTGGATGCTGACATAGGGAAGTCGGTCTACTGCTCCTACCGCCTGGCTCTACGCCCTTTCGTCCCGGGCGCTCGCCTTTTCGGGCTGGCGCCTCGCGCCTTGTTGCGACTCCGGCTCTTGATGTAACGAATTCGCGGGGCCGGGCCAGTTGCTCCCTCCACCGCATACGCGAGGAATACGATTCCACTCTTTGGGAGGCGCTTCATCTCGGAGAGCGTGAGCTTCGCCGACGCGCCTGGTGGCAACACTGGAATGCCGGCGCCGAGAAGAATGGGCATCACCGCCAGCTCGACGGTGTCCACCAGCCCTGCGTCGAGCAGGGTGCGGAACAGCTCACCGCCGCCAAAGAGCCAGATGTCGCGACCCTTCTCCTTCTTCATCGTCGCGACGGCGCGCGCGGGATCGTCGGCGACGATGCGTAAGCCGCGCTTTTGCATCGGCGCGAGCGTGCGCGAGAAGACGACGAACTCCACGCCGGGCATTCCCGGCTGTCCCTGCGCGACCATGACGTCGTACGTCTTTCGACCCACAACGGCGGTGTCGAACTCCCTTGCCAACGCTTTGAAATCGATCGCCGGATCAGCGACGAGCCAGTCGTAACCACCGTCTGGGCTCGCGATGAAGCCATCGAGGCTGACGGCGACATGGTATCGTAAGCGTTTACTCATCGCAGGTCCCATTGGTTGCCGTTAGGCTGTTCCGGCGGCTGATGGCACTCGTCATGCGGAAGAGACTTCCTCGGCTGTGCTTGCCCTTCCATTTCGCCTGGAGAACAAATGTACACATTCATTCGTCGGATCGGCGTCGCTGGAGCGGCTGTCGCCCTTCTCGCGGCCGCGGGATGTCAGACGCTGAACAAGGAGCAGCAGGGCGCCGTCATCGGGGCGGCGGGCGGAGCAGTGGCCGGGAGTGTCGTCGGTCACGCGACGGGGTCCACGGCGCGCGGAGCGGTGATCGGCGCGGCTGTCGGTGGCGCCGCGGGCGCGATCATCGGGCACCAGATGGATCAGAAGGCGAAGGAGATCCAGCAGACCGTCGCCGGTGCGCAGATCACCCGGGTCGGCGAAGGACTCGTCGTCACCTTCGAGAGCGGGCTGCTGTTCGACCTCGACTCGGACCACCTGCGCGACGCGTCACGGGCGAACCTCGATAATCTCGCGAAGAGCCTGTCCAGTTTCGGGGACTCGAAGCTGCTCCTCGTCGGGCACACGGACAACACGGGCTCCGATGCGCACAACCTCGATCTCTCGCGGCGTCGCGCCGCGGCGGTCGCGAGCTATCTCGTCGCGCGCGGGGTGCCGAGCGGCCGTCTCGAGACGGCCGGTCGCGGCGAGACGGAGCCGGTCGCACCTAACGATACCGACGCCGATCGACAGAGGAACCGTCGCGTCGAAGTCGCGATCACCGCGGGCGACCAGATGAAAGCCCAGGCGAAGGCTCAGGCAGGGGCGAGCAACTAACGCGGCCTCACTTCACCACCAGGGAGCCGCTGTACGTTCCGCCGACGGCCACGACGGAGGTGGCATCGAGCACGCCCGCGATGCCATTAGAGAACACTAATCGCCCATCGATCGCACCGCCCACCTGGACTCTCCCCATGTACAGCAGGTCCGAGTGGGCGGGACGACCGGCGATCGTGCCATCGAACGTCGCCACCGACTTGAAGACGTCCTCGAACGTGCCGGGCGGATTCACGGCCACCTGATCGCACGGCGCGAACTCGAGGGCACTCGTGTGGCCGGTGGCAGTTCCCTGAATCGTGCCGCTGAAGACGAGTCGGCCGTCGACACCGAGGAGGCAATTTGCGCCTCTGGGCGTCAGGGTAATCGTGGAGAAGTCGACGATCGCATCGAAGTGGCCCGACGTCTGAACCGGTGCCGCTGATGGCACCGAGCGGTCAGACATCGGACCCTGAATCGCGGATGGGGCCGTGGCTCGGATCGGGTCGTCGTCGTTCGCGCACGCGCTGACAATGACCAGTGCCACTCCAATGGATGCGAATCGAAGCGCCTTCATCGTGGTGCCTCCGCCGGTGTCGGCACCACGATTGTTGAGCAAGCAATAAATAGCAAGACCCTCTATTACTTCAGATTCTGCCTGAGGAACTGGAGCGTCCGCGGCCAGGCGTCCTTCGCGGCAGCCAGGTTGGCCTGCTCCTCGGCCTCGTCGCGCGGCGTCTTTGGATCGTTCTGCGCTCGCAGGAAGCCGTGAATCGCGCCGGGGTAGTTGACGCCGACGTACGACTTGCCGAGCGCCTTCATCGCCGAGTCGACAGCGGGCATCGCCGCGCCGATGCGCTGGTCCTTCGACCCGCTGAGCAACACGACGGGCCGTGTGATCTTTGCCAGCGAATCGCCGTTTGGCACGGCATTGTTCATGTACGGCAAACCGTAATATGCGACCCCGCCCACGAAGCCAGTGGTGCCGCCATTCACCGCGTGCGCCCACACCGTGCTTCCGCCCCAGCAAAATCCGATGACGGCATAGCGAGGCGCCGCCGACGGCTGCGACATTGCATAACGAGCGGCCGCGATGATGCCCCGGTTGCGCTCGGCTGTGTTGACCCCCGTGATCAGCTTGCGCGCCGAGTCGCCGGAGAGCTCCTGGGTGCTTGGGCCACCGCGGGCGCGGGAAACGAGGTCCGGGGCAATCGCGATGTAGCCGTCGGCCGCGACCTGATCCGCGACGCCGCGCACCCAGGTGGCGAGCCCGAAGATCTCATGGACGACGACGACAACCGGTGTCTTGGCCGTGCTGGTGGACGGATAGACGATCCACGCCATGAGCGAGTCCGGCGAGCCTTGCTCCCAGGCGATCTTGACCCATTCGCCGTGCCGTTGGCTGGCGGCGAGCCGTGCCATGGCGGTGTTGTAGCTCGGTGGAAGCGTTGGGTTGCCCTGGTTGCCGGCGGGCATCCCGTTAGGCACGGCCATGTCGCTGGCACTCATGTGGGCCAGGTGCTCATCGGCGCTCGGCCGGTGACAGGCGGCAACAGAAGCAACGGCGAGGGCGCTCGTAAACAGACGAGTGATTCTCATTTTGGGGGGCCTCAGCGGAAAGCGTCTGGACAGTGTCGACGAAACTGAATCTAGTAACGATCTCGTCCATGCTAAGATCTCTCAACCACCATCGCGCGCGGAAACCCGGGACACCCGACGCTGATTCGTCTCTTACCGGCATTTCTGGCCATGCGAATGGCGGATGGTCAGGGGCGGCAGAGCTCAGCAAGGAGGTTCGGATGACTCGCGTTCAGATCGCTTTCGTTGCGGCGGCAGTGCTCTTCGCGGCGTGCGACACGCCTCCCGCGGCGAAGACACTCGCGCCCTCGCTCGGCGCCGCACCTAACGCGAGCGTCTCCACGACGACGGGTACGACGAATACCAAGGGTATCGGCGGCGCCATGCCAGCGTTCTACGACGCGAAGCTGTTCACGATCAACTTCTCCGAGCTGCCCCCCGGCGGGGAGTCGGCGAACCTCATCCACAACGGGGGAATCAACAACATCTACCAGAGCGACGCGTGCGAGGCGGCCGGCCATCGATTCGTCAGCGTGATCGACGCGATTCCGACGGACGGAATGAACCCGCTCTGGCAGGAGGTGCAGGTCGTCTTCAAGTCGACGAGCAACTGCACTCAATTCACGTCAGACAACGAAGTGCTCGCCGCGGCCGCGGCAGGTGTCGTCACGCTCGTACCGACGGGCGAATTGTATCGCTGCTCGGTCATCGGCAAACCGTAGCCGTTCACGAGCTCCCCGAGCCCATCATCCCCCCGGGTTGCACATGCGGGCGGACGATGTGCTCGGCGGAGTTGCCGTGTGTCGGTCTGAAAACGGCTCTCATCGCTCCGCGAGCTCGACGAGGACGGGAAAATGGTCGGATGCCTTACGCGCGAGCTCGGGCGTCCGACAGACCTCGCACGCAAGCACCCGCGAGGCAAATGAGATGGGCGTGAACACATAGTCAAGCCGCACGTGGGGACTCCAGACCGGAAAGGTGAATCCGGGTTCGCGCTCGGAGTCGGGATGGATCGTACGCCAGGAATCGACGTATCCATCGGCGCGCATCATCTCGATCGTGTGGCGGCCGATTTCGCGTCCACTCAACCAGATCATGCCACGGATCCACGCCGGCATGGGCGACGGATCGAAGCGCTCGCCCGGTGCGAGCGCATTGAAGTCCCCGGCAAGGACATGAAAGGCGAACGCGTGCTGCTCGCGGACGAGCTGCGCCTGAATGCCGTCGAGCAGGCCGCGTAGCTCGCGAGCACGTTGCTGTTCGCTCCATCGCGAGAACCAGGCGCGGAGGTGGAGCACGAACAGACGGGGCAGTCCATCGCCGAGCGTGACCTCGAGCAGCGCGTGCCGCGTGCCGCGTGGATGGCGCCACGCGTAACCGGTCACGGGTACCCGGCTGAGAAATCCCGTCGAGTGAGAGCGCCGCGATCCAAAAAACGGAAAACCGGCAATATTCGCGATCTGCTCGGTCACCTTCGGCTCTCGCGCTTCCTGGAGGGCGACGACGTCGGGATTCGCGGCTCGGATCACCTCGGCGAGCTCGCCAGCGCGACCGATACCGCCGTCCCGGATATTATACGTGAGGAGCCGCATCGTTAGGCTCGGGCTTGTCGAGCAGGACGAGATACGGCTGGCTCATGACGACGTCGCGCACGAATTGGACGAGCGACGTGGTCGCCTGGAGGTTGACGGGGCGGCCGCACATGGCGCACAGCCGCTTGCGAAGCGGACCGAGTGCTGGCGATGCGAAGGGGTGCGCCTCACTGAGCGGCGCGGAGTGAATACCGGGGATGTGAAAATCGCGAAAGAGGCGCACCATCCCTCCACCGACGAAGGTGACGTCGAGATCACTCGTGCCCGGCCCCTCGGCGTCGAATGGCTCGTCGGACATCCACTTGTGACCTGTGACGGCGCTGCCGCGGAGAATGACCTGGACGCCCGTCGGTGTGGCGTCGTCGAGCGAACGAACAAATTCGTCGAACCGCTCGGTATCACCACCGAAAGCGAGGCGAATCACGCGGTCGCGAATGATGCGCTGGTCGTCGGGAGTGGCCTCGGATGAATGGTGGTTGTCGGAAACATTATCGTTGATGTCCGGCATCGGTGACCGTCGCTTACTGACCCCGGATCTGCTTCAACAAGGACTCGAGCTTCGCGCCCGCTCAACATCTACCATCCCTTGGTGCTGCAAGATCCGTGTCCTCCAGAGCGCACGCTCGGCCAAGCTCAGTGACAACTCGCCCGGGTGAGCGTGACGGGCGCGTGCTGAGAGGGCCGATCGAAATCCCAGAACGTCTCGGCGACACCGCGCCAATTGTCGCCGTCGCGATGAACGAAGAACCGAACGCCGCTGAAGCCGGTCGTGAAGACGACCTCCGCGCTGTCGGCGGGAAGGGTCCGCCAGTAGCCGCGGCGATGCTGGCTACCCGGGCGTGGCACGACCGCGCGCACATCATGGGCGAGCTCCACGAGCGGCCGCCATGCTCCCGTTTCGTTAGGCGCGACGGAGATCCGCCGTGGCGGCAGGACATACGCCGTGTCCTCGCCGAGCTTCAGCCGCGGTGTCCAATCACCAAGGCGGATGTCGTAGCACGTCGGCGGCGCCTGGATCGCATTCGTTAGGCGTTGATTCAGCGCCGACGGCGGTACGAGGCCGAGAACGAGTCCCGCGCGCGCGGCGCGAAGCGCCATGACCGAGCCGATGTTCTTCCAGTTCATCTGTCGTCGCTCGCCGTGATCATCGACGATAAACCTATGGTGTCCCGTGTTGACCCATTTGCTGCCGGACACATCTTGACAGCGCGTCCGGCCCCGTGGACTGTCAGCATTCCAGCCGTCATTGAATCGTCTCGAGCTTGCGAGGTTCGTATGCGGAACATGCTTCGAATCGCAGTCGGCTGCTCCACCATTCTACTCGTTGCTGCGTGCGCGAAGAGCGAGCAAGCAACGAAGGACAGCGCCGCGCCCGCGGCAGCCACTCCAACGCCTGCGGCGACGGCAACTCCCGCCGCAGCGCCGGCGCTCGCTCTCGCCGACGTCGCCGGCAAGTGGCAGATGCGTTCGGTTCCCGAAAGCGGCAAGGACACGTCGGCGACGACCTATGTGCTCACCGCGTCCGCCGACACGACGGGATGGATGATGAGTTTCCCCTCGGGGGTGAAGGTCCCGGTGCACGTGACCGTCGCCGGTGACAGTCTGATGCAGAAAACGGGCACGTTCTCGAGCCAGCGACGCAAGGGTGTAAAGGTTTCGACCGAGGGCGTGTTCAGGGTGCAGAATGGAAAGCTCGTCGGCACGACGACCGCGCACTACATGAAGGCGGGCGCGGATTCGGTGCTTCGGCTGCACACGGAAGGAACGAAGATGCCTTGATTTCACTCTCCGAGGCTGCCGGCGACGGCAAACGTCGCTGGCAGCTGAGAAGTCATCGTATCCCAGCCTTGACCCGTCGGCACGACTCCTAATGACAGCGGTCGCTTCCCGCGTCATCGATCGTGTGGCCCACACTCTCGAAGCTCCACGCGTAGGCGCCATCGCCGAGTGCGAGAGCGAGTATCCCGTGCTCATCGTTGATCAGCCGCTCGCTGTTCGGCTGGCGCACGCTAACGGCATAGAATTCCGCGCCCCCAGTGCCGACGGTAAACTGACGGATGCCTGACGCGGGATCCAGCCGCCCATTGGGATTTTGCGGCGCGAAGCGCTCATACATGTGGTCGTGTCCGGAGACGACCACATCAACGCCATTGGCGTACATGATGTCCCAGATCTTTTGCATCTGGTACTGATTGCCGTGCATCCCAGAGCTGAATCGCGGATGATGGAAGTAGGCGATGGTGCATCTCGCATCGCGGTGCGCGGCGAGGTCCGCGGCGAGCCATGCCTGCTGCGCGACGTCGCCGGCACAGGCTCGACCCGCCGCCGGGCCTGGCTTCAGCGGCGTTGGCAGAGTAGGGAATCCGGGCGGGATCTCGTCGATTTCGGGCGGCCAGCAGCCGTACACCTGCGGTGTGCTGTTGATGACGACCACGTGCCAGGCGCCGAGGTCGTAGCTGTAGTAGCCTAACGGTGGAGCAGCGTCGCTGCCGAAATACGAGAAATAGCCCGCCGCGGCGGGTGTGAGGTATTCGTGGTTGCCGGTCGCGGGGCGCGTCCGGTCGCGGAAGCGGCCCCAGGTCGGGTTGTAACAGCCGGCGTAATCGAATGGCGAGCTGAGCTCATAGGCATTGTCGCCGACAGTCATTACCGCGGCATCGGGCATTTCATCGAGCAACTGCGCCGTCTGCGAGGCAGGGTTGCTGGCGTCAGGGACCTTGAACTGCGAGACGTCGGATCCCGGGTAGCAGCGGGCGATGTCGCCCGCGCCAGCGAGGATGACGGGCTCTCCGCGCGCGTGTGGCGCGTGTCGATGTGGTGATCGGATGTGGTGCGCGAGCCAGCTGGCGATATTCGTCTCGGCAGGCGCACTGGTGAGCGATGGGTGGACGCTCTTCGGCGGAGTGGGCGCGGTATCACGACACGCCAGCGTGAAGGCCGTGGCGGTGAGAATGCCTAACGCGAGACGAGGGAGCGGCATGGTCAGCGGGGCTGCAGGTCATCGAGCGGCTGCTGCTCGATGCCTGCAAGGCGCGCACCGTACGCCACTCCAGCGGACGCGTACCGCTACGGCAGGTCGATACCCGCTCTCACGTTGGGCTTTTCCGGCGTCCCCAACACCTTCGGCCCCGCCTTCTTCGTCGGATACACCTCATCCAACGTATTCCCGTCGTAGAGGCGCCCGTTCTTCATGACATACCGAATGGTGTTGGTGTTGCGAATGTCCTGAAGCGGGTTGCCGTCCATGATCACCAGGTCGGCCATCTTCCCCACCTCGATCGACCCGACATCGTTCTGCAGCCCGATGCCCTGCGCGCCGAAGATCGTGGCGCAGCGCAGCACGTCGTGTGGCGACATGCCGCCCTTGGCCAGCGACCACATCTCCCAGTGGTAGCCGAGTCCATTGAGCTGGCCGTGACTGCCGACGCCGATGCGGCCGCCGGCCTTCACGATCTCGTTCGCGTACTTCGCGACCAGCGGGAAGTTGTATTCCTCGTCCATGAACCAGCCGCCGGAGTTGCCCGCACCGGGAAAGCTGGAACGGATACGGCGCCGTGACTTCGCGGCGAGCTCCTGATACGGGGTGAAGTGCTGGAGCTTCGCGTCGTTGTACACGTTCTCGTGCTCGTACCAGTAGTTCTCCCCCCACGGACCACCATAGACGACGAGCAGCGTTGGCGTGTAGGTGATCTGCGTCTGGCCGTACAATTGGATCACGTCCTTATAGAGCGGCGTGATCGGGAGTGCGTGCTCCTGCGCCGGATAGCCGTCGAGCGCCATCGTGATGTCGTACCGCTGGTCGAGTGCACCCTCGGTGGTGGGCATGATGTTCTGCTCGCGCGCGGCCATGAGAATCCACTCGCGCTGCTGTCGATTGCCCGTGATGTACATCTTGAGCGTGTGCGTATCGTAATACTGGCTGTAGCGATGCATGATGCGCCGTGCATGGTCGAGATCCTTGATGTCGTCTCCCATGCCCGGGAAGTAGGTGGGGCCGAAGAGCCCAGGGCCCGTCGAGTAGATGCGCGGGCCGATGGCGAGACCGGCGTCGACGGCGTCCTCGTAGGACAGGACGTCGGTTGTGCCAGTCTGCGGATCGCGCATCGTCGTTACGCCATACGCGAGATTCACGAGATACGACCAGGGCTGTTGGTGCTCGCCATGCTCCACCGGCGGATGGGCATGAGTATCCACGAAACCAGGGACGATCGTCTTTCCAGACATGTCGATGGTCTGCGCGCCCGCGGGCGCCTGAATCGATCCCGCTGGGCCAACCGCGGCGATGCGATTGTTGCGCACGAGAATGTCGCCGTGCTCGATGACCTCGTCGCTGCCGCCCTTCATCGTCACGATCCGCGCGCCCTTCAACACAGCGGCCGACTGGGGAATGTCGCGTTTGCCCTTGAGAATGATCGTCGTCTCCACGGGCTGATACCGTCGAGGATTGGACGCTGGCCCTTGGGTGCGCTGCTGCGTGGTGTCACTGTTTGTGCGCGTCGCCGCGACCGAGTCGTCGATCTGCCGCGCGCGATCGACATCGTACACGAAGTGCGAATGGCCGATCGACCAGTGCACGCGCCTGCCGTCAGCGCTCCACGCGGGGAACTGCCCGCCGACATCGGTCAACTTGCGCGTTGGCACTTCCGCGTTCTCGGGATTCGCCATGTTCACCGTCGGCGTCGTCCCGATCTCCGGCACGGTGACGAGATACAGATCATTCGAGACCTGCACGAGCGCCTGATCGCCGGTCGGACCCATCCGAATCGACACGGCGTTGGTCGGCTCGGGTGCTTCGGGCATGCGCAGTCCCGTCACCTTGAGATGCGTCCGCACGTCAGTCCCATCCCAGCGCATCGAGAGCAGCCCCTCGTTAGGGCTGTAGACGTAAATGCGTCCGGTGTCGCTTTTCACGAAGTGCGGCGTCGCGCGCCCCTGCGCGGGCGCGACGACCACCGGTGCTGCACTCCCTCCATTCGCGCCCACCCACACCAGCTCGGCCGCGCCCTCGAAGCCGCCCTGCTCGCGCTGGGTCTGCGCGGGACTGCGAATGACGACGACGCGATTCCCATCGGGTGAGAATGCCGGCTGAGAGTACAGCGCGTTCGCGGGCGTCAGTATGGTCGGCCGCCCGCCAGCCGATGCGACTTTGTACAGGTGCCCTCCATCGCGAGTCCACGTCACGAACGCCAGCCACTTGCCGTCGGGCGACCACGCCGGCTCGGCGTCATTACCGTCGAGCTCTGTCAGACGTTTCGGCGTCCCGCTCGGATAGTCCATGACGTACAGCTTGTCCATCGCCACGAACGCCAGCTTCTTCTCGTCGGGCGACGGTACCGCGTCACGAATCTGGTGCATCGTGAACTCGGCGGAATCCGCCATCGGATAAGTAAACGCTAAACGCGGCCCGACGTCGACTTTCGTGTGAACGTGGAAGGGGATGTTCGTCGCTGCGCTGCCGTCTACGGGTACGCGCCAGATCTTGCCGCCGTAGGAGACGATGATCGCCTTGCTGTCTGGCGTGAACGCATAGCCGGGCAGCACGTCCATCGACGCGACCGACTCCTGCTCGTCACGCTGAACCGGGTAGGCCAGCCAGCGCTCCTCGGTCGTCTCGAGATCGCGAATGCGCAGTCCTGTCTGCGCCTCGTAGCGTGAACCGTAGACGAGATACTTCCCGTCAGGTGAGAGCGCCGGTCTGAAGGCACCGCCTTGCATGTTCGCGCGCACTTCGCGACGCCCGGTCCGTCGATCGAACGTATACAACGTGAACTGCGGCATCCCCGAGTTGTACTCCCACGACGCGTAGCGTTGGGCGTACCAGACGTACCGGTCGTCCTTGCCGAAGGCGGCGCCTAACGTCGTGATCGGAATCGCGCCGTTGAGTGGTTGCGGATCCTTGACGAGTTGGAAGCCGCCCCCGCCGTCCTTGTGATACATGTAGAGCTTCGATGGCCCGATCGCCGCCGCGGCGCGCGAGACGACGATGTACTTGCCGTCGGGCGTCCACGCGGGCGAGCGGTAGCGGCTCGTCTTTCCCTTGGTGACGATCTTCGTCTGCTTCGTCGCGAAGTCCATCACCCACACATTGTCGCCGCCGTCTCGATCCGACGTGAACACGATCGACTTGCCGTCGGGCGAGAAGCGCGGCTGCGCGTCGTATGCCAGGCCACTCGTTAGGGCCGTTGCATTGCCGCCGGTGCTGGGAATCGTATAGAGGTCGCCCAGAAGGTCGAAGACGATCGTGCGGCCGTCCGGCGAGACGTCGAGGGAGATCCAGGTACCCTCGTCGGTGTCGAGGTCGATGCTGCGACCGGGGACGAGCTCGAGGTCGGCCTTGCGCGCGGCAAGACGGCGCGTGGAGTCCTGCGCAACGAGTGTCGTTGCGCCGAGGGTGATCGCCAATGCGGCGAGCGTGAGGCGGCGAAACATGGCAGAATTGGGCTGAGGTGCCGGTTCGAACGGGCCCCGGAGTTTGCACGGCTATCCGAGCTTCTGCCAGATGGCTCGGGATTGTCTCTGTGATGCAGCGGGACCAATCCACGCGTGGACGGCGCCCCTGCTCAGCGGGCGCCGCCTCCGATATCGAAGCGAACCAGGAACTCCCGCGGAATCGGTGTCTGGGCGAAATCCACGCGCGGAAGCACGCTCACCGGCTCCTCGTTGAGCTCTGGATCGAGCCCGCGGTATCGCGTCCAGGTCGCGAGGTTACGGCCGGCGACCGTGATCGCTGACGGCCCGCCGACCAATCCCGCGAAGCGAGACGGAACCGCCCAGCGCAACGAGACCTCGCGCAGCTTCGCGAAGCTCGCGCCTTGCACATACGGCAGCAGATCGTAGTAGCCGACCACCGCTTCGGCCTGGTCGGCGAGCGACGATGTGCGATCGGTCACCGCGCGACAGTTCAAGACGTTGATGCAGCGAAACGCCTCGTTCAGGTTGGCGAGCTTCTGACCTCCGCGATAATCGAGCAGTGCCGAGAGACTCAAGCCGCGACGGAGCGTCCACGTCGACAGAACCGACGCTTCGCGCTTCGGCAGAGACGTTCCGCCGACACCCGGGCCGAAGGTCGCGTACTGGATCTCGTTGGGGCCAATGAGCCCGTCGTGATTAGCATCCGCATAAGTATACGGCCGCGCGAAGTACCCGTTGACGGCGTTCCCCGGCATGCTGATCCCGCTGTTGGCGCCAACCAGGTACGTCGTGCCGGGCGGTCCGGCTGACCGGACACGCTCGCGGAGCGTGCTGGCGCGTACGGTCGCGTCCCACTGGAGCCAACTGCTGCGCAGCACGCGGATCTGGCTGGCGAGCTCGATGCCCTCGTTGCGCAGAGCGCCGTCGTTTGCCGATCCCGGCGGACCGAAGCCGACGACACTGGCGAAAGCGTAGAGGTGCGACGCGTCGGTGCGGTACAGCGTCAGCGAGAATTGTGCGCGATCAGCAAACGCGAAATCGGCTCCGATCTCGCCCTCCTTCACTCGTTCCACGGGGGGCAGGAACATCGCAATCGGCGCAAAAACGTTCCCCGGCGCGCCAACCCACTGTGGCAGACCGGGTGTCCAGTTGTTCGCCTCCCCGTAGGCCGCACGGACCCGCAGCGAATCCAGATGCAGCGCACGGCCCACGAGCCAGGAGAGATCCCCGTTCTTGAAAAAGTGCGGCGGTAGGCCCGTCGACCAGTGCTCCCAACGCATGCCCGCGCCAACGAGCACGCGGTCGTTCCACATGAGCTCCTGTCGCACCGACTTGCCCACGATCCTCGGGCCGAGGCCGAGCGAGGCGGCCGAGAAGAGCGTCGGGTCCGCGACCAGGCCGACCGAGTCGTGCGCGGCCATTCGCGATCTCAGCTGATCGTAGCCGATGAACGTTCGCGTTCGCAGCGAGGGCTGAAACAGTGTCCACTCTGTGGTGCGGGCCGAGAGCGTGACTGTTGTTAGGCTGTGGTCGAACCCGCCCTGCTCCACCGACATGCCGCCGCCGCGATCACCGACCCGATCATCGAGCTCGGAGATGTTGTCGCGTCCGTACACTCCAGCAACGTGCAGAAGACCAAAGGCGTCCCAGTTGGCGTTCGCACTTCCGGTCCAGTGATGGGCGCGCTCACGAGTGCTCGTCCATGCCAGCACCGACCGATAGCCCGGTATCGAGTCCCGAGCTCCGAAGCCAAGCAGCCCATTCGCGATGACATTCGACTTCTCGTCGACGTCGCCGCGTACCGGGAGTCCCGCGGTGGTCTGGAGATAGCCTCCATTGGCGGAGATCTCGAGCGAATGGCCGACGTGCTGCGTCAGGTTGGCGCGGGCGCCAAACCGTCCAGCATCATCGTCGTTCGTGACACCGAGCGTGCGGCTGCCGGCAATTCCGATACGCGCGCTCGTCTGCCTAACGGTGCCGTCGACGGCGAACGCGCCGTTGGCATTCTGCGCCGTGCGGAAGGGACTCTCGGTCTCCAGTGGATTCGACGTCCTGAGGTTGGTTGCCGTGCACGCGCCGGCCGCAACGGCCTCCAGCGGGCAGGCTATCGTCTGCCCGGCCGAATTGAGTCCCTCCAACCGATAGTTCGTCGGGAAGCTCGTCGCGATCATGCCGACGCCTGATTGCACCCGGCTGCTGGCGTGCAATCCGGCTGTGCCCCCATGCTTGGTGGTGATGACGAGGGCACCACCGGCTGCGCCGGCGCCGTACATGCCCGCCGCCGCGGGCCCGGGTAACACGTCGATGCGCGCCACGTCCGCGAGCGCGATATCGTCGATGCGTGACGAGCTGACGTTGATGGCGACGACCGTCGCGTCCTGAGTGCCGTCGACACGTACGCCGTCGACGATCACGATCGGCTCGCTCGCCAGGTAGAAGCTGCGCGCGCCCCTCGACCGGATCTGCGCCCCCTGCGCCGCCACACCGCCGGACTGGAGAACACTGAGCGACGGAACGCGCGCCTGGATTACCTCGGAGAGCGTGTGAGCACTCGACGACATGATTTCCGTCGAGTCGATCGTGTACGCAATCGCGCCTCGGACACGTCCGCCGTCGGGCGCCCGCGCCGTCGATCCCGCCTGGGAGACAACCGTACCGTCGGCGGGACGCTGGCCGCCGGCAGCATGCACGGCGGCAACGCTCGCGGCGAGGGCCAACGATCGGATGCAGGATTTGCTCATTTTTTCGATTCCGGCAGCTGCGAAGAGCCACAGTTTGCATGCGCGCCGTGACTTCTGCCAGATGCGGTCCGATCCGGCTGTTTCGTCCTAGCGGTGGGCTTTGTCGCGCTCTCTCATTGGCCCGCGTTCTGGCTACGGCTCCATCCGGATTTGCTCATCCTCCGGTCGTAGATCGGTGCGGCGCCACTGGAAATAAGCCAGCATCTCCCGCTCGGCGTCATCCCATTCGGCGTGATAGTGGTGGACATGCGGATCGGGCAGCGTCGGCCAGCCTTCACGAAAGCCGCCCGATTCGAGCACGTGGATGTATCGGTCGAGTGGCCCGTAGGCGAACATCATGTCGTGGCGATCCCACACGATCGTGCCCTTGGTTCCCGCGCCGAGCACCCAGAGGTCGTGCCGGGAGTCTTGCGCGAGAAAGTCACCGAACCGTGATAAGAACGCTTTCAACTCGGCTGGCTCGAGCCATGGGCTCTCGTAGCGGCCGAGGCTCGCGTCCGTCCGCGTCGTATGCAGGAGGTAGAGCAGCTTGTGCGGTGGCTCGGCGCACGCGGCGAGCATCTCCATGAGCGAGCGATGTCCGCCGCGTGGTCCGATGCGCAGGCGCTCGGGGCCGGTCGTCTTCTCACGGACGAACGTGTTCGCGAAGTGGAATGGCTCGAGCTCACTGCCAACGAGGTGCTCGAGCTTGGCTAGCAACTTTCTCATCGCCGATGGGCTCAGTTCGTGTCCCGCTCCTCGAGATCGCCCAGGGCCGCGACTGGCACCGCGTCGCGGTCGCACCACCAGGCGCCGTCGCGATACGTCAACGCGTGCGCTGGATGACGAGGGCACGGTGGCCAGGATGTGTCGATGAGCGCGTCGTTGAGGTACTGCTGAACGTCGTTGATAAGTTTCTCAACACGCGTCGCGATGCCGAGCGTCGCGACGTTCGCGGCGGAATCGTGGACGATACCCCGATAGCGTGCGCCGACGGTGCGAACGACGTCGCGCTCGAGCAAGGGCACTGCTTGGGCCAGGCCAAACGATTCTGAGGACACCGTTTCTCCGTTACACGCGCTACGGGCGGGGTGGCAGCACGGCTCTTGCCGCTCTGGCTACAGACCGCACGGGCGCTCGACAAGGTAATACGACCCGGGCGACGTACCGACCTGGTCAGTCCAACGAGGTGGAGAAAAGATGCCAGAACGGGAAACGATCAAACGGGCGCGAGAGGACAAGCGCGAGGGCAAGTCGCCGAGCACCCAGGCGGGGGAGTTCGTGCGTGAGGAGATCGACCACGTGCGGGAGGGCAAGCACGGCGCACGCTCGACGAAGCAGGCTATCGCCATCGGATTGTCGAAGGCACGGCGCGCCGGTGTGAAGCTGCCGCCGCCGAAGAAGGGCAGGGCGTCGGCGCGGACGCGTCAGCAGGCGGCGCGCGACACGGCGAAGGGCAGATCGGGCACGAAGCGGCGTCCATCGGCAAAACGATCATCCGCCGTTAAACGGGCGCTGAAGCGCGAAGGCCACGCGGCCGCGTCGCATCGCGCGCTGTCGAAACAGGCGCACTCCAGCGCGCGGCGTCGATCGGCGAGCGAGCGCTCGGCGGCAGCGCGGAAGGCCGCGCGCACGAAGGGGCCAGCGCGCCGCTCTGCCGCCGCGAAGAAAGCAGCGAGAAAGCGCGCGCGACGTACGAGGTAGCGCGCGTCGGGCGGAAGGCGCAAAAGCCTTTCGCCTCGGCCTTGCACGCGTCCCTCTTTCGTCCGTAATTCACCGCAACTAAGCGGAACTGCTCCCATGCGAGCTCGTTGGCTCGCCGACATCGGCAAGGACGTTCGCTTCGCGTTGCGACTCTTCCGGCGCGCGCCGCTCGGCACGGCGGCGGCGATCGTTACCATCGCGCTCGCGATTGGAGCGAACACGGCGATCTTCTCGGCGGTCAACGCCGTGATTCTCCGGCCGCTGCCATTTGCGCGGCCCGAGCGACTCTACCTGCTCGCGGAGGAAAATCCCGAGCGCGGATGGCATCGCGAGATGGTGTCCACGGCGAATTATCTCGACTGGCGCGATGCGGTCAATGGGTTCGAGAACATGGCCGCGTACGATTATGGCGCGACGAGCGAAACACTCTCGGGTCTGGGTGAGAGTCGGCGCATTCGCGTCGTGGAGGCAACGGGGAATCTGTTCGCGGTGCTCGGTGTGCGCGCGCAGATTGGCCGGACACTCGAGGATGCGGAGACGTGGGCTGCTGCGCCGGCGACGCTCCTACTCAGCGACGCGATGTGGACGCGAGAGTTCGGGCGCGATCCGTCGGTCGTCGGACGCCACATGACGCTGGATGGCGAGAGTTATCAGATCGTCGGCGTGATGCCGCGGTCGTTCGCGTTTCCTTACGAGCAGGTGGATGGCTGGGTCTCGTTCCGCTGGGAGCCGTACGTCCGATCGAAGGAGATGTGGCGTCGCGAGCGTTGGCTGCGCGTCGTGGCACGTCTACGACCCGGCGCGTCGTCGGCGCTGGCATCGGCGCAACTGGATGCCGTCGCGTCCCGTCTCGCCCACGATTATCCGACGACGAACACCCACGCCGGCGCGAGCATCACGCCATTGCACGACTATCTCGTCGGGGACGTCCGCACGCCGCTGCTCGTCCTGCTCGGTGCCGTCGTCGTGTTGCTCCTCATTGGCTGCGCGAACGTCGCCAACCTGCTTCTCGTGCAAGCCTCGGAGCGGCAACGCGAGCTCGTGCTGCGCCTTGCCCTCGGTGCCGACCGCCACCGTCTCGTTCGGCAATCGATCACGGAAAGTCTGCTGCTCTCGGCGATCGGAACCGCCGGTGGGTTGGCGCTCGGTGCGACCGGCGCGCACCTGCTGGTAGGCCTGCTGCCGTCCGGTTTGGTGCACGTCGAATCGTTCGGGATCGACGGCGCGGTCGCGCTCTATGTTGCCGCCATTGCCGCTGGAACGGGATTGCTCTTCGGCGTGGCGCCATCGCTCTGGATCCAGCGACGCAACCCGGCGGATGTTCTCAAGCACACGGCGCGCTCGGGCACCGCGAGCAAAGGCGCACGCCGATTCGCCGATCTCCTCGCCGGAGCGGAAGTCGCGCTGGCGCTGCTGATGAGTGTCGGCGCGGCACTCCTCGTGGGTAGTGCGCGGCGCCTCGCCAACGTGGAACCCGGATTCGACGCGCGTGGCGTCCTGCTGACGAGTTACGCGCTCTACCCGCACGCGTACGACTCGGCGACGCATCGTTGGTCATTCCACGACGAGCTGCTGACGCGCGTGCGGCGGCTGCCGGGTGTGACTCACGCCGCCTTCGGATCCACACCGCTCGAGCCGGATCTCTGGCGAAGCGGTGTCGTCGTGCGTGGACGAACGTCGCCGCCATCCGTGGAACCGGCGCACATGTACGCGTCGCCGGAATGGCTGTCCACGTTAGGCATCCCCATGCGCGCGGGTAGATTCTACACCAACGATGATCGCGGCGATCCGTCACGCATTGTCGTCAACGAGACATTCGCGAGAATGTTCTTTCCTGGTGAGAACGCGGTTGGCCAGCACATAACGTTCACGAAGAGAGAGTACGGGCCACCCGTCTACACGATCATCGGCGTGGTCGCCGATTTTCACGAGAGCTCGCTGACGGAGAAGCCGGGGCCATTGGCGATCGATCAGTTCACGGCGTTCGGAAGCCCACAATTGCTCGTCCGAGCACAGGGCGATGCGAGTGCGCTTATCGCTCCATTGCGCCGGATCCTTCGCGAGATGGATCCGCAGATCAGCCTCGGCAGGACGCAGCCGCTGGAGGCGCTGCGCCAGCAGGCGATGGCGAGGACGCGCTTTTTCGCGTGGCTGCTATTCGGTTTTGCAGGGGTCGGGCTGCTGCTCGGAGCAGTTGGGCTCTATGGCGTGCTCGCGCAGCTGGCGCGCGGCCGGGCCCGCGAGATGGGAATCCGGATCGCGCTCGGCGCGCGCCCAGTACAGGTGCAGTGGATCGTCGCGCGGCATGCGGCAGCGATCGTCGGAATTGGGATGTTCGCCGGCTCCGCGGCGGCGCTGATGACGACGCGCGTGATGGCGTCGCTCCTTTTCGGCGTCGCACCTAACGATCCACTCGTCTTCGCGGTGGCGACCGGTGTACTCGCGGTCACCGGCGTGCTCGCGGCGTACATCCCCGCCTGGCGCGCGAGCATGGTCGATCCGATGCAGGTGCTGCGCTCGGACTGATTTACTTCGATGGCCCGGTGGCCGCCGTCGCTCGGCGCCGGTTCGCTGTGTCCTGAAGCAAGAGATGATCGCCGACGCGAATCCCGTGCTGCGCGAAGTATCCGACGTTGGCCTCGAGCGCGCCGCGAAAGGCAGCTCCCGCCGGGTAGGATGGACAGCCCTGGGCGAGGGTGCTCTGACAGGGCTGCATCGTCTGGATCGAGCGGATCGTGCCCGCGCTGTCCACGAAAGCAATGTCGAGCGGGATGCGCGTGCGGAACATCCAGAACGCGGAGCTGTCGGGTTGGGTCGTGGCGTAGAGGAAGAGCATGCCTGCGTTAGGCGCCAGCGACTGCCGCTCCATGAGACCCATCGTCCGCTGCTCCTCGGTTTCAGCGAGCTCGGCGATCACGCGCGTGGTGTCCGTCGCGGAGGCGATGCGAACACTTGCCGTGTCGAAGGGAATAATGTGCGCGTAGTCGGCCGACTCCTCCTTCGACTCGCCACGGCAGGCGAGAACCAGAAGGAGACCCGTGACGAATGTCAGCCGCGTCGTCGAAGTCACTTCTGCCGTGCGTACGTGCCGACGAGCTCACCGCGCGCGAGCTCGTGGCCTCGCATCGCCGACGTCACGTCGTCGCGGCTCGCACCGGCGGGGATGCCTAACGTCTTATCGAGCGCGACGAGACGGAAATGGTAATGGTGCGCGGACCCGCGGGGCGGACAGGGACCACCATAGCCCAGCGCGCCCTTGAAGCCGGTGCGTCCCTGCTTCGCGCCCCCTAACGCGGCAACCGCATCACCCCTGGCCACTCCTTCCGGCAGTGACCGTACGTTGCCGGGAATGTCGTACAACACCCAGTGGATGAAGGTGCCACCGGGCGCGTCAGGATCTTCGACGATCAGCGCGTAGGCCGCCGTGTTCTGCGGCGCGCCCGACCAGGCGAGCGGTGGGGAACGGTCGGCACCATCACAGGTGAACTGCGTCGGAATCGCTTCGCCATTCTTGAACGCGGTGCTGGTCACGGCCAGCGACGTGGTGGATCGTGAGCTCGAGTCCTTCGCCATGACCATCGACCTCCGAGCGGTATCCGAGTCGCTCGCGCGAGCGTCGTCGCGCCTCGCACAGGCGGCGATTACGAAAACTAGTAACATCACGACGCGCGATGTCACTGCCTGAGCTCCAAAGCGACGATTGAGAATGATTAACGACAAAGGTCACCGAGGGACATCTCCGCGACCCTCGGATACCTCGGCGTTATCTCATTTGACGCGCACAAACCCAATCAGCCTCCCGGGTACCTGTGCTGAAAGAATCACTCCACGCCCGCCTCGGGCCAGATGAGCGTCGGTCAGACGGTCGACCGTCCAGCGATTACAATCCGTCCACCAGAGGTACTGTCCATGAGCCGGATAAAAGCGTCCACCGTCCTGCGGTGTTTGGAGGAAGGCGGCCGGACGGACGAGGGAGTCGGTGCGTCGAAGGGCACCCTCGACATCTTCGGCGAGCGAGGTCAACTGCGCCGCGTCGATGTCACGAACGTAGAGCCCGCGGGGGCGACCAATGCGCGCCGGATCATCGCGCCAGCTCTCGACGTAGCCCACGGATTCCGTTCGCAGAAAGAGGGCGGCGAACACGGCGTCCGGCCGGTGGTTGCCCTCCATTATAGAAGCGACGGTCGCCCCACGCGAACTCGACGAACGGAGCGCGCTCCGCGCCTAACGACCCGAGCTGCCAGTTCGGGGGCTGCTGGAGGATGATCGACGTGTGATAGTCCCAGTCGGCGACATAGACGCGATAGCGCCCCGCTGGGGCGGGCGCGATGCCCACGGGATGCGGACGGTCGGGGAAGATTTCGACCAGAAATGACGGCACGACCAGCACCAGCAGGACGACCACGAGAATGACGCGTCCCCAGAGCGGGCGTCCCCGACATTCATCTCAGCAGATCGCGGAGGCCACCGCGCAGCTATCGCGCATGCGCCGCCGCGACCTGCGACGCCGCGCCGAGCGTGCCCGAGCGACTTGCGGCACGCTCCTTGGATCGGATGATGAGATAGGCGAAGAGCGCAATGACGAACAGCATGAGTAGCACGCCGGCATCGCTTTGGAGCGTGCCCATGAGCGTTCGATAAACCTCCAATGCCCACCGGTCCGGTGTGAGGACGAGAGTGTCGTGCGTGGCGCCGATCGGCAGCACGTACTTCTCGAACTCCCAGATGCGGACACCGCCGTTCACGCCGACGAGATACAGGCCGAACAGAATGTATCGGTGCCACGCGAGCGAGAGCTCGTCGGGGATGAGTCGGGCAATGATGCCGGCGAGCGGCTGATTGAACATCCGCGCGACGACGAACGACGCCGCGAGGGCGAGCGTGAACGTCACGATGAGCAGCAGCACGAACATGGTTCCTCCTGCCGGAAGCGAGTCTGGCGGAACGGTGTCGTGTGATGATCGTGGGGCAAATACCAGGGCGTAATACGTCAGCTGACGTAGCGCCATGCGGGCGTGCGAGGCGTCAGGTCAGCAGCGCCTCCTTGCTGGGGACGGCAGCGCACCGTACCATAACTACCTAGCGCCGCGAGGGCGGCCAACGGTCCGCGTAAAGGGTTCAACCCACCCCCGACAGCTCTCACACAACCTTCTGTCCCTCGCCCTCGCTGCGGACCAGGGCATTGCGAAAGGCTCGGCCTTTCGAGGGGAGGAAGGTGAACTATGTCCGACGAGACCTCCGGGTCCGCGCGCGCACGCGCGCAACTGCCCGACGCACCCAGTCTCGACTGGCTGCGCAAGCAGGCGAAGCAGCGGCTCGCGACGCTGCGAGCGACGAGCCCCCATGCCAGGCTCGCCGACGCGCAATTCGACCTGGCGAAGGAGTACGGTTTCCCGAGCTGGCGTGCGCTCAAGGCACACGTCGATGCGCTGACGATCGATGGCCGGCTCTTCGCGGCCGCCGAGCACGGTGACGTCAAGTCGTTAGGCACGCTGCTCGACGAGCACCCGGGAAAGCTCGGCGCGCGCAAGGCGCCATATGAGTGGACGCTGCTCCACGTCGCGGCGCACCACGGCCGGCTCGCGGTCGTGGACATGCTGCTCCGTCGCGGACTCGACCCCAATACCCGCGAGCGCGGCGACAACACCTACGCGCTGCACTGGGCAGCCGCCGCGGGTCACGTCGACGTCGCGCGCCGACTCGTCGATGCCGGTACGGATGTCGTCGGCGCGGGAGACGACCATCAGCTCGAAGTCATCGGGTGGGCGACCTGCTGGGAGGGCACCGACGACGATGCCCACCGGGCCATCGTCGAGTACATCGTTAGGCACGGAGCGCGCCATCACATCTTCTCGGCCGTCGCCATGGGGCTCGCCGGCGAGGTGCGCCGGCTCGTGGCCGAAGACGCAACCGTGCTCGCGCGGCGCATGAGCCGAAACGAGAACCACATGACGCCGCTTCATTTCGCGGTACGTATGCGGCGTCCTGAAATGGTCGCGCTGCTCATCGAGCTCGGCGCCGATCCGCTCGCGGTCGACAGCTCGGGCTACCCCGCGGCGATGTACGCGACGACGCCGGATGTGGACGACGCGGTAATGCGTCGCATTCGGGAGCTGACCGCGGCCGAGATCCTCAGCGCCGAACGTGGCAATAGAGCGGCGCACGCGACGGCGCTCGACCTCGTCGCTGCTCTGTCGATTCGTGACTGGGAAACCGCGGCGCGACTCGCGCGCGACAATCCAGGCTTGCTGACGAGCACCGCGAGCGGCGGCGTGCTGCATCTCATGGCAAAGCGCGGCGACGCACCGGCCATCGAGTGGCTCCTGGCGCACGGCGCCCCCCCAAATGCTATGAGCCCGCATTGGGACGCGGACGTCACGCCCCTTCACCTCGCGGCATCCCAGGGTCATGCCGAAGTCGTTAGGCTGCTTCTGTCTGCGGGCGCCGATCCGACGATCAAGGATACGAAGCATCATGGTGATGCAATCGGGTGGGCGGATTTCTTTGGGCAACCCGAGATCGTCCGGCTTCTCCGTGAGAACCGTCGTGCCAGCCGCTGAACATCGTTATGTGGAAAATTGCATTACGATTGCCTCGCGGCGGGTGAGAGAACCGAACCGAGCCATGGGCTCCGAGTGAGAATACGAATCATCGTTTAGCACTCCCTCACAAGGAGATGACCTAGCATTTGCTCAAACGACAGGACATGTGCCGGGTTGAGCAGGATCTAAATCACCGACTCTCGGTGATGGGGACACCAGCGGGCGTGGCATTTGCGGCTGGCCGTCTGGTTTTTTTTCGCCGAACCTTCAACTGAGAGGCCCGTATGTACCCCTTCCAGCGAACGCCGAAGTTCGCTCTCACCTCAACCGCCATCGCCGCGGCCATTCTCGCCGTCGGTTGCCGCGATGCGACCAGCCCAACGCCGCTCCGCCCTTCCGGCGCAAACTTTACACAATCAGGCACCCTCGCCGAGATCCGTGGCACGGGCAGCGTCGGAACTGGTGCCGCCACGCCAGGCTCCCAGCGACAGGATTTTGATTTCGATATTACCTCCGATCTCGGGGGCCACCTCACGCTCACGGATTGGAGCGTCGTCCGCAGCGCGACCGCCGTCGGCACGCTGACGGTGTCGCCGACTGACCAGGGAACGTGGCTGACGGCGTTCCGCGACGGGTCGAGCGCCTGTCCTGATCCGACGCATGGCGTCGAGGTCGACGGCACCGGCCGCCTGGACACCGGCGTCCTGCTGCCGTTCACACTCTATGTGTGCGACAACGGCCCGGCAGGCAGCGGCACGGATTACTTCAAGATTTACTCACCGAGTGGAGGCTATGAGCGCGACGGCAGCCTCTCGTCAGGCGACGTGGTCAAGTCCGGTACGGCGACGGCGACACAGCCTGGCGCGACCATCAGCGGAGTGGGATCGATCGGTCCTGGCTCGGCAACGGTAGGCAGCAACCGACAGGACTTCAATTTCAGCGCGAATGCGGCACCCGGCGGTCGCCTCAAGTATACCGACTGGGCCAACGCCCTCACCCCGGACAGTGGTCAGTACGTCACGGTTGATCCAGTGAACGATCCCGCGACGGGCGTGACCTCCTTCTATCAGACGTCCGCCACCTGCGTTCGCTTCGCTGGCATCGGGCGTGTCAACGGCATAAGCACCTTTCCGTTCTATGTCGATGCATGCGACAACGCGAGCTCGGGCACGGGCTTCGATACGTTCACTCTCACCATGCCGGACCTGGATGGACAGGGCCACACCTACCGACAGTCCGGCACGCTCAGCTCGGGCGACATCGCATTGAGCGGCAGCAACGTCCCAACGACGGGGACGCTCAACGTCGCTACGACCACGACGGGAGCGAACCTCGACCCGGACGGCTATACCGTCACCCTCGATGGAACGAGCAGCGCGTCCATCGCCGACAACGGAAGTCAGTCGTTTAGTAATCTCTCCTCCGGCAGCCACAGCGTGTCACTGGCTGGCGTCGCAGCGAACTGCACCGTGAGTGGAGGCACGTCGCAGACGGCAACGGTCCCAGCGGGCGGGAGCGTCTCGGTCGCGTTCCAGGTGAACTGTGTCGCGCCGGCGGCCACGCAGCTTGCATTCAAAGTGCAGCCGAGCAACGCGACAGCGGGCAACCCGATTTCGCCAGCCGTCCAGGTGAGTGCACTCGATGCTTCGGGGAACCTCGCCGCGAGCTTCAATGGTAGCGTCACCATCGCGTTAGGCGCGAACCCGGGTGGGACCAGGCTCTCGGGCACGCTGACGCTCAGCGCCGTCAACGGCGTGGCAACGTTCTCCAATCTCACCCTGACGAAGGTTGGTTCTGGCTACGCGCTGACCGCCACATCGAGCGGTCTCACGAGCGCCACCAGCGCCTCCTTCAGCGTGTCCGCCGCGAGGGCGAGCGCGCTGTTCTTCACGGTGCAGCCGAGCAATACGCAGACTGCCACTTCCATCTCGCCAGCGGTGCAGGTGACCGCGCGTGACGCCTACGGCAATGCCGCGACCAACTTCAATGGCTCGATGAGCATGACCATCGGCCAGAACCCGAGTGGCGGAACGCTTTCAGGGACGAAGACCGTCACGGCGGTGAACGGCGTCGGCACCTTCTCGGATCTCAAGATCGATCGGGCGGGCGATGGATATACCCTCAATGTCAACGCATCCGGCATCGCGGGATCGCAGAGTGCGCAGTTCAATGTGAAGCAGAAGCCCTTGATCTGCGTCCTGGGTATCTGCATCTGATCGGTAGTCGGCGGTCAGTGGACGGTGATCGGTGACCAACCGACCACCGTTCACCGACCACTGTTCACCGACCACTGTTCAGCCACCGAGCACCCGCTGAATTCGCACGACCATCGCCGTGAGCTGCTGCGCGGCATCTGGTGACATCCGGCCGGACATGACCTCGGCGTTGAGCTTGTTCACGAAGGCACCGAGCTCGTTCGCCGCCGGGACGTTGTCCCCCCGCTGTATCTGCTTCGACGCGGCGCCGAGCGACGCGAGCAATGGCTGCACCTCCTGCCTCGCAATACTTCCGCCTTCCGCGAGAATCTGGAGCTGCTGCGCGACACCCTGCGTGGCCGCGAGCGGTGTGATTACGTTGACCGTCGCCGTTGTGCTACCGGCGGCGTTGCCATCATCCGTGACCGCAACCGTGAGTGTGAACGTACCTGCGTTCACGTAGCTGTGCGCCACCGCGAAGCTCTTGCCGACGAGCGGCAATGGTTGTGCGCCAGCTCCATCGCCGTAGTTCACGGTCGCCGTCCAGCTCTCGACGCCAGGGTCTGAGAAGCTGCCGGCGGCGGCGTAGCTCTCACCCGCGATGAGGTTCGCTCCTGGTAGCGACGCCACGCTTGGCGCGACATCGTTGATTGTTAGCGTCTGCGAGGCGGTACTCGGCCAGCCGAACGCGTCCGTCACCGTGAGCCTCGCCGTGTAGGTGCCGTAGCTGGCGAAGGCGTGGGTGACGGTGCTGCCGGTCGCCGTCGTACCGTCACTGAACTGCCAGCGATAGGTCAGCCTCTCGGCGCGGCCGAGGTCGGCCCGCCCCATGTCGGCGTCGGTGCTCGAGGACGCATCGAAGGAGAGGAGCGAGCCCTCGAGCTTGGCGCCGCTCACGACCGAGTGCGCGACCGGCGCGTGATCGTTCACCTCGAGCGCGCCGCGGAACGCCGAGCCGAGGACATTGAGGAAGTTGTAACCAGTCGCACGCTCGATGGCCGCGACCGTGGTCAGGTACTTCGACCACGGGTCGTTCCTCACGCCGGCCACGTTAGGCATGTTCACGGCAAGGATGGTGAGGCCGGCGAGATCGTTCCAGCTCTGAACGTCTCCATGGGTGAACGGATTCCCACCGTTTCGTGGACCGATGAGCGCAATCTTCCACGTGCTGTCCGGGATCGCGACCTTTCCCTCGCTCTTGAGGAACGTCAGACCATGGCTCTTGCTGTAGAGCGGGCCGGTGACGATGTACACGGCGCGGCCGCCGAGCGTCGCCGAGTCACCGAGCGCGTTCTCGAACTGTGCCCAGACACCCTGGTTCAGATCCGCCTGCTGCGGCACGATGTTCGTCAGATAGAACGTCGCGGCGTTGTCGGTATTGCCCGCGGTGCGATCGAACGAACGCGCCATGTGGCCACGATCATAGCCGCCGTTGGTGTAATCGGAGGTGAGGATCTGCTTGTCGGTCGGGAGCGACGGGTCCGCGCTGAAGCAGTTGCAACGATCCTGGCCGGCGACGATCTGTCGCGCGTCGAGCTCGTACGCGACCCAGTTCGGCGTCCCGCGCGACTCGTTGTACGAGATAGTGTACTGCGGTCGCTGGATGAGCAGATCGTTCGCTTCGGAACCGGCGGGCGTCGGATCGCCGAACTCGTCGTTCTTTGCGTAGATCGCCGTCGGGGCCGGCGAGGGCGCTTCGATCGTGATCGACGTCGTAACGAAGGTGTCGGGCGGCGTGCCGTTGGCGATCTTCGGCGTCGCGATGATCCGGAGGCGGGGGCGCGTCGTACCGTTAGGCGTGCCGGCGCCGGTGATGATCCCGGTATTGGCGACGTCGGTGATCGCGGCGACCTCCGGATCGAGCGTCTCGAACGTGAAGGTCGCGTCGATGATCGTGCCCCCCGAGGCGGTGCGCGCCGTCGTGAAGAGTTGGGTCTGGAATCCGGCCGGAAAACTCGTCGACGAGCTGCTGACGTCGATCCACTTGATGGCCGGCGCCGTGACGCTGATCTGCAGCGTGCCGATCTTGGTGATGTCGCCCTGCGTTGCTGTCGCACTGATGACGACTGGCGTCGTGCTCGCGCTCATCGCCGTGATCTTGCCCGTCGCATCGACCGTCGCGATGGACTCGTCGCTGGATTTCCAGCTCGTGATCGTCGCGTCCGGGACCGTTTGATTGTTCGCGTCCTGGGCGGTTGCCGTGAGCTGCGCGGTCGTGCCGACGAGGATCGTTGCGCCACCCGAGACGGCGACATGATCCAGCGGGCCGACCGGCAGGGTCCCCGCGCAGACGTGCAGAGCGCTCGCGCTCGTTCGCGGCGCCGGCGCGGCGACGACGAAGTCCACCGATGCATCATTAGAGAACGCACAACCCGCCGTATCGCGAACCGCGGCCGTGCTGTTTCCCAGTCCAGCCGCGCCCTTCACGCCGGTGCAACTCGAACTGCCGTAGATCACGAAATCCACGAAGGTACCTGTTGCCGGACAGGCGACGTTCAGCGCGGTCGTGCCATGAACCAGCGCGACCTTCGCGCCCGTCGCCGACATGGCAATCGCGCCCGTCGCGTCGGGCGTCGGCAGCGCGGTCGTTCCACCCGCGCCGGCCGCCTCCTGCACGAGGTAGTAGCCACCGGGCGGAATCGTCTTACGTACGAGGGTCGTCACCTGGGTGAAGCTGCCTGCCGAGGACGCGTACTGCACACTCCAGCCGTCGAGATCAACGGGTAGACCGCCCGGGTTGAAGATCTCGATGAAATCGTTCTTGAACGCCGCCCCCGAGTTGCCGCCACCGCCGTAGATCTGGCTGATGACGAGTTGCGGCTTGGGGACGGACGCGGTCGCCGCGTCGAAGTTCGGCGAGAGCGATCTGGCCCTGACCGACGTCAACGAGTCTGTGCAGGAGAGAATGCCGGCGCCGAGCAGCGCGCACAGCGCCGTGCGTGCGTGGAAGAGTCGCATGCGAGGGGTGAGCAGTGAATTGTCGTGGAACGTGACGTCGCAATCTCGTTAGGCGTGCCACCTTGCGCGTCACAATTCGGTCTCGGAATGATCTCGACCGAGCCGAAGCCGGTGCAACTTAATGAGGCGTCACCCTTCTGTCACGCACGCCGTTTGCCGGCGCCGCGCCCTCCGCGTTGATCACGCCAGGGCACTTCCACATTCGACGCTCTCGAGGTTGCTCTTCGTCAGAATGTCCGAAGCCACGCGCCGCGCCAAGTCGGCGCTCGAGCTGACTGTCCAATCATAGCGGACGCGACTGACTGCCACGCACCCGCTAGTCGATCACGAGCTCTTGTTGGGCTTCTTCATCGTGATGAGGATGACGCCGTTCGCGCCGCGCACACCGTAAATCGTCGTTTCCTCCGGTGTCGTCAGCCCCTTGATCGATTCGACTTCATCGGGGTTCACGCCAACCAGCTCTCCATTCGGTCCCGCCGAGAATGGCACACCGTCGAGTATGTAGAGTGGCGCCGCGCTTCCGTAGAACGAGCTCGGTGCGCGACGGAGCTTGACGGCGAGCGTCCCATTCTGCGTGCGATAGACGTCGAGGCCGGCGGAATTCATCCGAATCACGTTGAGCATCGGATCGTCCGCCTGCTGCTTGTCCGGTTCTCTCGCGATTGCTGAGTGCCCTCCCTGCGAGGCGCAGGCGACCGCGAGAACGGCGACGAGACTCATCGAGAGCGTGACACGCATCGACATGGAGAGCATCTGGAAAAATCGGCCAAGCCGCGAACGATCGGCGGCGAGGTCGCCTCCGAAGAAAGTGGTCGGCGCCGGCGAATCGGGCGCCTCCTTGAGTTTGAAGCCTCCTAACGATGTGGGCAAGTACCCTCCGGTTGGCCCGTGAGGAAGAGGGAGCGCGCTCGGCCAAATGGATGAACGCTGGCGACCCCCGCGGCGTCGCCTACTTCAGTACTCGAATCTTGATATCCCGGAACCACACCGGGTCATCGTGGTCCTGCAGCACGATCTGGCCTTTGCGTCGCACGGGGAACCACGCCGGATATTTGGCGTACTTGCTCTTCGCGAATGCCGAGTCGAACGCGGGCGTGCCGATATCGAAGGTGACGACGCGGACGCCGTTGAGCCAATGCTCGCCGTGGTTGCCGCGGAAGATGAGCCGCGACTGATTCCACGAGCCGGCCGGCCGTACGGGCTTCGATTCGTTAGGCGCGATCATGTCGTACAGCGCCGCGGTGCGGTGCGTCGCCAGCTTGTTGTCCTCGTTCGCGGCGTCGTCGATCATCTGGTATTCCCAGGCCTTCGCTGCGTGTGGCGGAGGAAAGGTCGTCGACAGCTGCTCCGAGACGTTGTATTTCAACCCGCTGTTGCCCGCGGGCGAGATCTTCCACTCCCAGGTGAGCTCGAAATCCTGGTAGCTGCTGTCGGAGACGAGGTCAAAGCCGACGAGCGGCTGGCCATCCGCCTGTCTGGCGCCCTTCGACTTGACGAGATGCTCGATCGCACCATCGCGAACGACCCAGAGACCCGACGGAATGTTCGGGAATCCCAGGCCGTGCCAACCCGCCATCGAGTGTCCGTCGAACAATAGCTGCCAGCCGTCGCGCCGCTCGGCTGCGCTCAACTCGTTATGGGTCTGCGCGCCGCTCATGCGGACGGCCGCGCTCGCGAGCATGAGCACGCAGGTAGATCGGAGTAGTCGCATGCGTGAGCTTGCAGCGTTGCCGCCGACGGCGCCAGGGTCAGGGCGACGTAAAGTGCAAAGTGTCCGTGCCCAGTCGCCCCGAACACTGCGCCCGTGCACCGGCGTGACTGAGTGTTTGATAGTCGACGCGGAAGATCAGCCAGCGCGAGCCAAGCTGGTGCTTCCACGGCAGTACCAGCCGCAGCGTGTCGTTGGACTGCCAAGTCGTGAGCTGTGGACCAGCCGAGTCCACCGTCGGCCGCAGCACGATCGGCACCGTCTCGTTGACGGGCGCATATGCGGCCGATCCGAGTGGATGTCTACTGACCTCGATGACGAGGTGCAGGTCGTCCCACTGTTTGTCGTTGTCGCGCGTGACCGCGATCCAGCCGCTCGGCATCGACAGCTCGAGGGCGTCGTCGCGAATGGTCGCGAGGCCGTCGAAGCGGCCGTCCATCCAGCATTGGTTGCGCGGAGGCGTCTCTCCATGGTTAGGCGAGACGGCGCTGAATCGCGCGGCAATTACGGTCGCCGGCGTCGGAGCAACCTTCGGTGCACCACATGCAAGTACACCGACGACGATGATTGAACCGCGCACTCCAGGCCCTCCGCGGTTTCGTTCCATCAGGGGGCCAGGCCCTCCCATAACCCCAACAGGTAGGTCGCGCCGAGGGCGCGGTCGTACAATCCATAGCCGGCCCGCCCGCGCTCGCCCCAGACCATGCGACCATGATCCGACCGCATCGGGCCCGCGAATCCGGCACCGCGCAACGCGCCGAGGACGCCCCGCATGTCGACGTCGCCGAAGGGCGATGGATGCGGCACCTCATGGAAGGTGCGCTCCGCGGTACGCTTCACGTTACGGCAATGCGCGAAGTGAATGCGTCCGCGCTCGGCGAAGCGCCTGGCCATCCCGACGAGATCGTTGTCGGGCCGACTGCCTAACGATCCTGTGCAGAAAGTGAGTCCGTTCGCGGGCCGGTCGACGAGCGAGAGCAGACGCTCGAGCGCCGCGCCGTCGGTGATGATCCGTGGCAGGTCGAAGATCGGCCACGGCGGATCGTCAGGATGGAGCGCCATCACGACGCCCGCCTCTTCCGCGACGGGCACCACGCGTTCCAGAAAATAGGCCAGGTGCTCCCACATCTGCTCGTCGGTGACGCCGCGATATGCGCCGAGTAGCTCCGCGAGCTCGTCACGCGAGTACGCCTGCGCCCAGCCTGGCAGGTCGCCGGTACCATTGGACAGATCGATGCGACTCAGCGCATCGTGATCGTACGCGAGCGCGAGCGATCCGTCCGGCAGGCGTATCGCGAGATCGGTGCGCATCCAATCGAATACGGGCATGAAGTTGTAGCACAGCACCTTTACGCCCGCGGCGCCGATGGCGCGAATGCTCTCGGCGTAGTTGTCGATCAGCCGGTCGCGGCTCGGCCGGCCGAGCTTGATGTCCTCGTGGACGGGGATGCTCTCGACGACGGCCAGCGAGAGTCCCTCGTTATGCGCGCATTCGGCAAGGCGCTCCACGCTGTGTCGGGCCCACGCGTCGCCGACAGGGACATCGTACAACGCGCTCACGACACCGGTGACGCCCGGAATCTGTCGGATGTGGCGAAGGGGTACCGGGTCGTCCGGGCCGAACCAGCGGAACGATAATAACATCTAAAACTGCTGTCCCACGTTCAGCTGGTCTGACCGCGCCGCGTCTGTGCAACCAGCAGTTTCACCGCCCAGAGGCAAAGGCCCGCCGACACGAGCGTCAGCAAGAGAAAGAATGGATCCTTCGCCAGCGACGACGACTCCGCGATCATGCGCCAGATATGCATCACCGTCAGCAGGCCGAAAACGACCGCGGTGAGAGCGAGATAGACCTTCATAGAGCCTCGTACAGTGGTTGCCGTGATGTACGGCGACTGCTCGGGCATGTCAACTGGAGCGCGTCACGCGGCTTCCTGCACCCACACCGCCGTTGGAAGTGTCAGATGGAATGTCGTGGTGTCGCCAGGCTTGCTCTCCGCCCAGAGACGACCACCGTGCGCCTCGACGACTCCCTTGGAGATGTAGAGGCCGAGGCCGAGGCCCGGTACGCCGGTACCGCGCGTTGTCTTGGATCGCACGAAGCGATCGAACAATCTCGGGAGCTCTTCAGGCTCGATACCTTTGCCGTGGTTGGTGACGGCAATCTCGATCTCGTGATCGTGACGATCCAGGTTCACGACGACGTCGTGCTGGCGGTCCCCGTACTTGATGGCGTTCGACAGCAGATTCCCGAGCACCTGTCCGATGCGCATCGGATCGACGTAGACAGGTGACAGCCTGTGTCCGTCGAGCACTTGCACGTGTGCGTTCTCTGCCGCCTGCCGCTGCCGCCCAACGATTTCCGCGACGAGCGTGCTCGGATCGACCCAGGTGCGCTCGAGCTTGAGCCGATTTGCCTCGAGGAGTGACATATCGAGCAGGTCGTCCACCATGCGCGCGAGTGTATTCGTGGCGTTGCGAATGCGATCCATGAAGTCGCGCTCCTTCTCGTTCATCTGGCCGGCGTGAATCTCGGGCAGGAAATCGGAGGCCATCGCGATGATACCGATCGGCTGACGCAGGTCATGAGCAATTACTGACGTCCACTCGTCACGCATCCGCTGCAGCGCTTTGACGTGGGTGATATCGGCGGCGGTACCGTCGACGGCGATGATCTCCCCCTTCTCGTCGCGGACCGCCTCGCCGTGGGCCGATACCCATCGCGTGGATCCGTCCGGGCGGACGAGCTCGAGATCGAGCTCGTAGGGCTCCCCCGTCGCGAACAGCTTGTCGAAGGCGGTTCGCAGCCGCGCCGTACTCTCGGGCGTGAAGATGGTGGCGTCGGGTGTGAGCAGCCGTGGCGGAGGGAGCTTCGGATCACGACCGAAGATGTGATAGAGCTCCTCCGACCAGACCGCCGTCTCCGTCTTCCGATCCCACCGCCAGCTGCCGACGTGTGCGACGTGCTGGGCCACGCCCAGCTCGTGCGCGCTCAGGCGCATCTCTTCCTCCGTGCGCTTGCGATCGGTGATGTCCGTCCAGATCGCGCCGATGGCGAACACCTCGAGCTGCTCATTGAGCAGCGGGAATTTGCTGACGAGGATGACGCGACCCTGCTCGTTCGGCTGGAATCGCTCTTCGGTGACGAGCGCTACGCGCGTTTCGCGCACGACGCGATCGTTTGCGCGGAAGCGCTCGGCCACCTTCCGCGGGAAGAGATCGAAGTCGGTCTTTCCTAAGGCTTCGGCGGCTCTGATACCGGTGAGTTTTTCCAGCCCATGGTTGATGACGAGATAGCGGCCGTCGAGGCTCTTGATGACGATCCCGTTAGGCGAATAGTCCAGTATGCCCTGCAGGAAGCGTTGGCTCTTGTTGAGATCGTGCAGCGCGTCGGAGAGGCGGAGATTCGCGCTTCTCAAATCGTCCCGACTGCGTATGGCCGCGGAGATGTCGCGCGCGATCTCGCCGATACGGTCGAGGTTCCCCGTCTCCGGATCGCGAATGAGGAATTGTGTATCGGAAACCGGAATGGACTGGTCCGACAGCCAATGGCGCAGCCGCGACTCTCCACGCCACCAACCCGCCTCGAAGATCGTGTGGGAGATGAGATCGGGGATGCCCCGCAGACCGGCCGGATAGAAATCTTCGCGATGGAGCGTATCGATCGGGAAATCCGGCGAGAGGCCAACCATGCGCCGGCCCGCCGGATTGAGGTAGATCGGCTTGCCATCCGGATCGTAGATGCTGATGAAATCCGTGCAGTTCTCGATGAGCGCGGCAAAGATTCGTCGCTCCTCGATCGCGCGTTCGAGACGGTCGGTGAGCGCGCGCGACTCCTTCAGCGCGTTCCCGACTTCGGCTGTGCGGCGACGCAGGCGACGGTGCAGTCCGCTGATGACCACACCCATGACGAGGAAAATGCCCGCGCCAACGTAATACCGAACGTCCGTCTTCACCCACGCATAGTGCGGCGGGGTGAAGTACCACCACATGATCGATGCGCAAAGCACGGTCGCGGCGACGCCGCTGCGGAATCCGCCCAGCCATGAGCTGACGAACACGGCGAGATAGAACAACGACCACCGAATGCTCGCGCTCCAGAACACGAGCTCGGTGGCTGTTGCGGTCGCCACCGGAATCACCGCGGCGACGATCACCCGGAGCCAGGACGCACGCTCGCTCGCCATGACTCTAGCCGTGGCCCTCTCAACTGTGGAATCGCCCGACCGCGTGAGCATCACGACTCCATTGCGCTGCGTTTTACGTCAGATTGTCCGGCCCGGATGCATCGCGACAATCAGACTTTGGTCGGTGACCGGTGACGGATGGGCGAATGTTTGGCTGGCTGAGTGCGCTGACGGCGTGCATTTTACCGATCACCGGCAATGGTCACATGCTACCGCGATCTGCAGTTGTTCTCGGAACCATCCTCGTCGCCGGCTGTTCCAGCCCCGGCGCCAACCTGTCCCCGTTCACAGGGGAATTGACACTCGGGACCTGGGGCGGCAGCGGTGCCGGCCTGATCGTCTCTGACACATCGATGCATCTGCATGTCGGCTGCACGTACGGCGACGTCTCCGGCCGTGTCGCTGTGGTGAATGGCGGCTTCGACGTCCACGGCAGCTACCTGCTCCGCGCGTATCCGATCGCGGTGGGACCAACGGTTCCAGCGCATTTCACCGGCAAAGTGCTGGGCAAGACCGCGACAATCACCGTCATCGTGGACGACACCGTGCAGCATCAGACGGTTACCGAAGGACCAGTCGTCGTGACGCTCGGCGCCACGCCGCAGTTGGGCCCCTGCCCCATCTGTAGACGGTGATAGTGGTGGCTGGTGCTTGGTGGCTGGTGACTGGTGAACTCGGTGGCCGGCGAGCGTTGCTCGCCGGCGTTTTCATTGTTGACCAGCAACCAACTACCAACCACCAACCACGAGATGACAGACGTTCTCATCGTCGGCGCCGGACCAACCGGCCTCGCACTCGCCGTCTGGCTCGCGCGATTTGGCGTCCGATTCCGGATCATCGACAGGAACGACGACGTCGCGCCGATCTCGCGCGCGCTCGGCGTGCACGCGCGAACGCTCGAATTCTATCGACAGCTTGGTTTCGCCAACGAGGCGGTCGAGAGCGGCGTGATCGTGCCGAGCGTGAATTTGTGGGCGCGTGGACATCGCGTTGCGCGCGTGCCATTTGGCGACATCGGGCGCGGTCTCACGCCTTTCCCATTCGTTCTCGACTTCGCGCAAGACGAGCATGAGCGTCTACTCATCGAGCGGCTTACGGCGGCGGGGTGTGGAGTCGAACGAAAAACGGTGCTGACGTCGTTCACACAAGATGGAGACGCCGTGTGTGCGACCCTTCGTCACGCGGACGGCAGCGAGGAGGAATGCCGGTGTGCGTACCTCGCGGGCTGTGATGGGACACATTCGACCGTGCGCGCGGCCGTAGGAGCCGAGTTCGGCGGCGGCACGTATGATCACCTGTTCTACGTCGCTGACGTAATCGCACGCGGCCCCGCGGTCGACGACGGCATCCACGTCGACCTCGACGAAGCAGATCTGCTCGCCGTGTTCGACATGAAGGGATCGGGGCACGTGAGGCTCGTCGGCACGATACCCGACATCGGCGATGGCGGGAAGTCGCTCACGTTCGCCGATGTCGGCCGGCGGCCGCTGGACCATCTGCGCCTCGCCGTGGAACAGGTACAATGGTTCTCGACGTATCGGGTACACCACCGCGTGGCGAACCGCTTCCGGGTCGGCCGCGCGTTTCTCCTCGGCGACGCCGCACACGTGCACAGTCCCGTCGGCGCGCAGGGGATGAATACCGGCATTGGCGACGCGACGAACCTGGCGTGGAAGCTCGCCGCAGCTGTTCGCGACGAGCTGCGGCCAGGGCTTCTCGATACGTACGAAGCGGAGCGAATTGGATTTGCCCGGCGTCTCGTCGCGACGACCGATCGGGCGTTCGAAATCGCGTCCAAGCGCGGCGCGCTCGCGGGCTACATACGCACCCGCGCGTTTCCGCTCATCGTCTCCGTCGCGTTTCGGTGGCGAGCTACGCGACGCTATCTCTTTCGCACCGTTTCCCAGATCATGATCAATTATCGCGGCAGCGCTCTGAGCACGGGGCGCGCCGGTGCCGTGCACGGTGGCGATCGATTGCCATGGCTCGAGCCGGCAGCGCCCGGGGATCCCGATAATTATGAGTCACTAAAGTCCTGCTCCTGGCAGGTGCACGTGTACGGTGACCTCCCCGCCGGGTTGACTGCCGAGTGTGCGCGGCTGGATCTCGAGCTGCACGGCTTCCCGTGGCGCGATGCCATGGCAAGCGCTGGTCTTGCGCGGGGCGCGATGTATCTGGTACGTCCGGACGGCTACGTCGCGCTCGCGAATGCCGAGTGTGACGTCGGGGCACTGCGCGATTACTGGGGCGCCCAGCTGCCGTCGGGCAGAAGTCGGTAAGAGCTGCGATACGAGTAGCGAATGCCGCGCGCTCGCCTTCAGATGCGTGGCCGTCTCGAGAGCGCGCGATCGACGTAGCCCACCGGATCGGGGACGCGACTCAGATCGATGGCGACCTGCGGCGGAATGCCCCGACCCCGCATTCCCCCGTTAGGCAGATTGGCGCTGCGAGTGATCGTGCCGTAGCCGAGATACCAGCGTTTCTCGTTAGGGGAGATGGGCACGATCGACGCGCTCTGGTAATCGAGTGCGCCCGCCGTCGGCTCGCCGAAGACCGTTGCTCTCGGGCTCCGCAACGCTGTCAGCACGAGCACTTCGGAGGCGCTCACCGTGCCGCGGTCGACGAGCACGCCAACTACCCGCGGGCCCGACGCGACGACCCAGTCGCGAGAGTCCTTTGTCGTCGGGGGCGAGCTTCCGTCGTCGAGCGGCACGAGCTCACCGGGATGTGCCTTCAATCGTTCGACGAGACTGCGCACGAACGCCGTCGTCTCGGGCCCGAAGCTGCGCCGAGCGTATGCGATCTGATCGTCGGACGACAGCATCAGGGCTCCCTCGGTGGAGAAGGAAATCGGTCTGTCCTGCTTCAGGCTGATGAATGGTTCGAGGTATTCGGTCATCGCGGATCCTCCCGCCTCGTTGCCGCGCAGGTCCACGATCATGTGATCCGCGTGCGCCAGTGAGTCGCGATTGGCGATTACTAAACTATCGATGACGCCCTTGAAGCCGTTGTGCGACGGGATCGCAAAGACGAAGGTGCCGTTTCGGCGATAGAGCACCGGCCGATGTGGATCGGTGGGATCGAGCGTCCCGCTGTCGGCCGGCGGGACTGGGAACGCCTTTCCCCAGATGCCCGGCGACAGCCGCAGCAGAATGTGCCGGTAGATCTCGGCGCGGCGATGCACGAGCGCGTAGTTCCGCTCCAGCAGCTCTACGTCGTATTTGTTCACGCTGCGTCGCGTGATGTGCGCGCGCACCGCGCCCGCCGGCCAGATGGTCGTGTCGCTTGCGAGCAGCACCGCAACAAACGCATTTCGGCCGCGCGCCGAGTCAGGGAGAATCGCGACGCGAAGCCCCCGATCGTACCAGATGCCTTCGATCGGATCGAGCGTGCCCGCGTGCGCCCGGCAGTAGTCGCGCACGGCTTCTTCCGTGACGCGACGCTGCTCGACGGAGGCGGCGCGGCGCCTCGTCTCGCTGCTGTCGAGCGCGGAACTCTCGTAGAGGAAGAGGTGTGGATCGTCGAACCAATCCACGAAGTCGCGCAACACGAAGTAGCACGCGTCCCCCTTCGTCGTGTCCGCCCGCGACCGCGCCACCTCCTTCATCGCCGCGAATGCACGCAGCCGCTCACCCCGCAACTCGAGCGTATAGCCAGCGTAGTCGAGGTGAAGCTTGCGCTCGAGGAGCGCGAGGTCGGTCGCGCAGGAGGGTGGTCCCTCGCGCGCGAATCTCACGTTCGCACCAGCGAGGAGTAACGGCGCAAGAAGTAACAGCGAGCCGATCGGCATCTTCGTCGAAAGCAGAGTCACCATCTGACACGCACGCCTGGCGGAAGGTTGGGCATTTCAATGGGACCTTCGGCCATGTTCGAACTTTGTATCGAACCGGCTATGCCCTTTGCAGCGAGTGCATGGTCGCGCCACATTCTGAACCCCAGCGAGGAGGACACAATGGCGAAAGCGAAGAGCGCAGTTCCCCAGGGGTTCCACACCGTCACGCCGCAGTTGACCCTCGAGAATGCCGCCGGGACGCTTGCGTGGTACGTCAAAGCGTTCGGCGCGGAGGAAGTGTCGCGCGCTGTCGGTCCGGACGGGAAGATCATGCACGCGGAGATCCGTATCGGCGACTCGCCCATCATGGTCAACGATGCGATGATGGGATCGAAGGGCCCGCACGCCCTCGGCGGTTCGCCGGCGTCGCTATGGGTGTACGTCGAGGACTGCGACGCGCTGTTCAACCGCGCCAAGGCAGCTGGCGCGAAGGTCGCCGATGGTCCGATGGGCGACATGCAGGATCAGTTCTGGGGCGACCGGTGCGGCACGGTGTTCGATCCGGAGGGCTACCGCTGGACCATCGCGACGCACAAGGAGGATCTCACGCCGGAGGAGCTGGATACTCGCCAGAAGGCGTGGATGGAGCGTTTCGCGATGCAGGGCGCAGACTAGGTCGGTGGTGAGTGAACGGTGGTCGCTGTTCACCGATCACCGTTCACGGTTCACCGTTCCGAGCGTTCTGCACAGGGGGGCGAAGAAGTAATCGGAGAGCGGATGCTGCTCGAAGCTGGTCCAAGTCGGTGACGGCCCCATACCGCCGCCGACCTGTTCGCCGCGCGCATCGAGGAGCTTTCCTTCGCGATCGCGAATGCGTCGTCCGGAGCAATTCACGTCCATCTCGGACTCGGCGATGCTGAATCGCTTGGTCGTGTCGTGAGGCACCGGCAGCGGCTCGCCGTACTCCATCCGCACCTCGACGCGCGCGAACCCGGAGTCGACAGAGACCCGGGACGAATCCAACCAGACCGTCAAGCCTTGCTGTCCTCGCGTCACGAGGATCCAATTCGGCGAGCGCTCGGCGATGGCTCTCATGTCGCCGTGCAGCCTCGATGAGGCGCCCCGCACGCCCATGATCGCAACGTAGAGCCACACGCCAAGGACGATCACGACGAGCAACACGGCGATTCGTCGCACGCGATGAGCGCCCTCGATCGGCAAGCCAGTGCGACTCTCTACGGCCATTGTGTCGAGCCTCCCCTAGAACAAGCCGAGCAGTTAAAGGACTCTCCTCACTTCAGGGCACGATCGTCCCCCGCTTACCCCACGTCGGCGACGGCGGCTCCTTCGTCAGGCGCTTCACCGGATGCTCTTGCAGCATCCTCATGGCTTCGGACACGGCGCGCTCCAGCTGCGGATCGTGTCCTGCGATCACGTCCTTCGGCAAGTTCTCGACGTCGATGTCAGGCGACGTTCCAACATTCTCAACCGCCCAGTGGCCGTCCTTGTCAAAGAAGCCACCGCGCGGCGCGATCATCGAGCCCCCGTCCACGAACGCCGGTGTGTCCCAGGTGCCGACGAGCCCACCCCACGTTCGCTTGCCGACCAATGGCCCGATGTGGCGGTGCTGGAACATGTAGGGCATCAGGTCGCCGCCCGAGCCGGCCATTTCATTGATGATCATCACCTTCGGTCCCCAGATACCCGCCGCGGGACTCGTAAAGGGATACCTCTCACCAACGGGGTTGTTGAAATACCCGTCGAAGTCCCGACCGAGGATGTCGATGATGTAATCCGCCGCTGAGCCACCGCCGTTGTACCGCTCGTCCAGGATTGCGCCCTTCCGGTCCTGTTGAGCGAAGTAGTAACGGTTGAAGCTCGTGTACCCAGGCTGCGCCGTGTTCGGCAGATACACGTAGGCCAACTGGCCATGCGACAGCGAATCGACGACATGCCGGTTATGCTCGATCCAGGCTCGCGACCGCAATCCCTGCTCGTTGGCGACCGGGACAACGGTCACGCGTCGCGCGCCTTCCAAACTCGGCTTGCTGCTGACGGCGAGCACCGTCTGCCGGTTCGCCGTGCCGTCGAGCAGCCGATAGATGTTGTCCGGCGCCCGCAACTCGACACCGTTGATCGACAGGAGATAGTCGCCGACGTGCACGTCGATGCCGGGACCGGCCAGCGGCGCGCGGAGCTCCGGGTTCCAGCTCTCGGCGTCGTAGATCTTCGTGACTTTGTAGCGGCCGTTGTCGATCGTGAAATCGGCGCCGAGCTCGCCGACGACCGACTGTGGCACGTCCGGCATGTCACCGCCCCGCACGAATGAATGGCCAATCGCGATCTCCGCCCCCATCATGTCCAGCAGGTAGTTCAGATCGGCGCGATGATTGATGTACGGCAGCAGCTGCCCGTACATCTGCTTCATCTTCGGCCAGTCGGTGCCGTGCAGGTTCGGCACGTAGAGGTAATCGCGCTGATTCCGCCAGCCCTCGTCGAACATCTGCTTGAACTCGGCCTTCGGGTCGACGTAGGCCTTGATCTGTGTCGTTAGGCGACCCTGTCCAGCCTGTGGCACCACCCGGTCGGCATCCACGAGATAGAGACTCTGCTGGCCCGGCGTGCGATAGAGCAGCTTGTGGCCGTCGGCGCTGACGACGAACTGGACGACGTTCTGCGCAAAGGGCGCCGCCTTGCGGTCCTTGAGCTGATAGCGGTGCAGCGTGCCGGCGGGCGCGCCGCCAAAGACGCCGCCCGGCACTGGCTCCTGTGTCCCCGTTGGCGGAATCGGCTCGACGAAGAAGACCGTGCCCGCGGGCCCCGAGCGGAGTTGCGTATAATTGCGCTGCGCGATGCCGGGAATGGCGATGATGCGATTCTGCAGACCATCGAAGTCGATGCGCACTGGCGCGACACGAGGCGCGCGATCAGGACGCGTCGTATCGCTTCCTGCCTGGCGAGTGCCGAAGGAGGAGCTGTCCGGGGCGCGGCGCTCCGATCCCGCCGGACGCACCGGCGGGGCTCCAGCGCTGTCGGCACGCGCGAGCTCCTCATCGCTCTCCGGCAGCACTGGCGAGGGGTCGCCTCTGCGAAGGACCGCGAGATACAACGCCCGCGTCTGTGGCCGGTCGTAGGACGACATGTCCAGCCACGCCGAGTTGAGGGCGAAGTTGGTCGAGGCGAGGAACCAGAGGTATTTCCCGCTCGCGTCCCACGCTGCCCAATTAGCGTCCGCTAAACCGTCGGTCATCTGCTTCGTCTCGCCGGTGTTCACGTTGTAGACGAAGATCGCGCGGTACATCGACGGCAGCCGTTTGGCGTAGGCAAGCCATTGCCCATCGGGCGACCAGACCGGACTTAGCGACCGCTCCGGGATCATGAACTCGTCGTTCCCGACGGCCTTTGCCTGACCATTGGCAACGTCCAATATCCAGACTCGGAGCTTCGTATCGGTGTAGACAAAGTGCTTGCCGTCAGGAGACCACGACGGCGTATAGAAGTGGCTCGGCTCGGGCAGCGTGATCTCGCGCGGCGGCGTGATGCCGTCCTGACTCTCGATATAGAGCTTGTACTCGCCGCTCCGGTCGCTGAAGTACGACACGGAGCGTCCGTCGGGCGACCAGGCCGGATCACGCTCGGCACTCGCGCTCGAGTTGGTGAGGTCGCGCGCGTCACCCTTCTCGGCGGGAATCGTGAAGATCTCGCCGCGCGCTTCGACCGCGGCGCGCTTGCCCGTCGGTGAGAGCGCGAGCGCCGTGACCCGGCCAGAGACGTCCTTCCACTGCGGCATCATCCACGGAAAGTCGCCCGCGGCGGTGATGTTGACGATATGCTCATTGCTGCTCTTCGGGTCGAGCAGGTGGACGTAGCCCGCCTGCTCGAAGACGACCGCGTCGGGCGATGCGTCGAGCGTCTTGACGTCGAAGTCGGTGAAGTGCGTCGCCTCGGTGAGCTTTTTCGTCTTCGTATCGTAGGACCAGACGTTCGAGACGCCATCGCGGTCCGATAGGAAATACACGTTGTCCCCGACCCACACCGGATCCATCTCTTTAGAATCTGTCCATGGGGGCGATTCGATGTTGTCGCTTGCGAGATCGAGGATCCAGATCGCCCTGTTCTGGCCGCCGCGATAATTGCGGCGCTCCTCGTCCCACGAGTTGTTCATGCGGTACGCGAGCCGTTTGCCGTCGGGAGAGATCTTGCCCTGATATGCGCGCGGCATCGGCATGGGCGTCTCGATACCACCCGTCGCCGGAATCGTGTAAAAGCGCGGTACGGCCTGCGGGGCGTCGCCGCCACGAGCCGAGGAGAAGAGGATGCTCTTGCCGTCAGGCGTCCAGCCCTGAACCTCATCGGGCGCGGGGTGCCACGTTAGGCGTTTCGGCTCGCCGCCGACAGACGGTACGACGTACACGTCGACATTGCCGCCATACATGGCGCTGAACGCGACCATGGAGCCGTCGGGCGAGAGCTTGGGGTTGGAGGTCTCGCCCTGGAAGCTGGTCAGGCGGCGAGCGACGCCGCCGTCCTTTCCGACGATCCAGACATTGTTGGCGTAGGCAAAGGTGATCTGGCTGCCGCTCACGGAAGGTGAGCGGAGCATGCGCGTCTGCGCGGCGAGCGCCGCGGGCGCGAGAAGGAGCGCGGGAATGAGAACGCGTTTCATGGCGGGTTGGGCTTCGGGGAGCCTCAAGGATGAACGCGGGGGAACGCGGCGTCCAGCGGGGTGGGTGGCGCGAGACGCGGATGCGCCACGTCCGCACTTGACCGGCACCGCCCAGCGGCATACTAGAAGTAGTTGCCGTAGCGGGCGAGCACGCGGAGTCGCCAATGCGATACGCTTGGTCAATTGCGCTATTGCTGACTGCCCCGAGCGTCTCGAGCGGCCAGAGCTCGACACACGCCGGCGGCAGTGCGCTTCGGGGTCGGGTTTTGGATTCCCTAACCCGTGCGCCGATCATCGGGGCGAGCGTCGAAATCGCGCCGACGAATCAGCGTCAGCTGACTGATTCTGGTGGGAGATTTGCCTTCGCTTCGCCGGCGCCCGGCCCGCACGCACTGCGTGTGCGACACCTTGGGTATGTGCCTGCACGGGAGAGCGTGTTCGTGACGGGCAACGACAGCGTGGAGCAGCTCGTGATTCTGTCGCGCTTACCAGCCGAGCTGAGAGAGGTGGTCATCTCCGGACAGCAGGTGGTCTTTCCGCGATTCTTCGAGGATGCTTACAAGCGAGCCGCTCGCGGCGCGGGTGTCTACTTCACCCGTGAATACATCGACGAATGGAATATCAACGATTACAAGTCACTGCTGGACAGGATCCCGGGCGTCAGCGCCAACGACCGCGGAGTGACGTTCAATCGCTGCCAGTCAGGACTCGAGGCGGCGCAGAATCCAAGAGCGAGGCCCAAGGTTCAGGTTTACATCGACGGCCACCGGATGGCGCTCGACGCCGATGACTTCCGAGGGATCCACGCGGCACTGTCCAGCGTGAAGCCGCGGCAGCTGCAGCTCATGGAAGTCTATCCGAGTGTCTCGTCCATCCCCGCCGAATTCCTCGAAGACGCGTGCGCAGTGGTAGTCATCTGGACGCGCAAGGACTAGCCCGTGTCGCCGCGGATGATGCGATCTTCATCGTTAGGCTCGTCAGACTCGGCGCGCGCGACGAAGCTTTCGAAACCAGAGGTGGTACACGGCCGCATTGAGTACCAGAACTCCCATCCCTAGCCAAAGCTGGATTGCCCGCGTCAGCCCTTCCGGATAGATGGCTGCCGTGATGTAGTGGTCGATGAACCCTCCGGCGTATCCCGCCTCGCCTCCGGCGTGCCGGAGCGCGTTCTCGAGCGGTGTGAGTGGGCACACGAAGCCGAGAAACTCGATCGCCGCTCCATACAGCGCGACAGGAATATGTAGCCAGGCGACCCTTGGCCAGCGCAACGCGAGCAGTCCGCCGAAGATGACGAACAGGACGAACGCGAAGTGTGCGATGAGAACGAAGTCGGCCGCGAGACGAAAGAACATCCTCCAAGCCTACTCAGCGGAATGACTCACCACACGAAGGGCACGAGCCTGTACCTCACGTGATCCCGATACGCCTCGTACCCGACGAGATCGCGGACGAGCAGCCGCTCCTCATCCAGCAGCCGCAGTACGATCACCACGACGAGAGCCCCGAACGCGACCAGTCCCCAGAGTGAGCCGAGCGCGAGCGGCGTCCCGAGCAACATAATCAGCGCGCCCGCGTACATCGGATGGCGCACGATGGCGTACGGTCCGCTCGACACGACGCGCTGTCCCTCGGCGGTCGTGATGTTTCCGGCCGCGTAGCTGTTCTCTCGGAACGTGAAGAAGATGACGAGGAAGCCGAGCATAACGAGTGTGTCACCGGCGATCACCGCCGCGAGCGGCAGCGTCGTCCAGCGGAATCGGTGATCGAGCGCCGAGAGGACGAACAACGCCAGAAAGGCGACGCTCGCGAGCAGCTGGATCACCTGTTGTCGGGGTTCGCGCTCGGCTGCCGGTCCGGCGGCGAGGCGTCGCTGCAGCAACGCGAGGTCGTGTCGCTGGAGGTAGAGCGTGATGGCGACGCAGCAGCTGCCGAACACGACGACATACACCCACGCTTCCCGGTAGCGAAGCGACCACGCCGGGAGCATCAGGCAGAGGGCGAGGGCGACCAGAAACTGGGCGAGCCCGCGCCACGCGTTCGCGACGACGTCAGTCATGCCCGAAGGATGAGCGACAGGGCGCCGGCGTCCACTATCATTGAGCGCATGTCCGAACGCTACGACGTGTCGAATCGCGCGCTCACGGAGCTCCCTAACGAGATCCGCGCGATGCGCGACCTTCGTGAGCTTTATATCTACGACAACCAGCTCGCGACGTTGCCGGAGTGGATCGGCGAGCTCACGGAGCTACGCGTCATCGACGCGAACCGCAATCGATTCGTGTCGCTGCCGGACTCACTCGGTGCACTCCCGAATCTCTACTATCTGTATGTCGCCGATTCGCAGCGTCTCACGGCGCTGCCTGGAACGATCGGCGGATTGAGCGGGCTGGCGTATCTCAACGCCAGTCATGGCGCGCTGGCGATGCTCCCGGCCGCGATCGGTGACATCGCTACGCTGGTCGAGCTGCGACTCGACGACAACAAGATAGCCCTGTTGCCTGAGTCTCTCCGGCGGCTGCGGAAGCTCAGGGAGCTCCATCTCACGAGCAATCAGCTCCGCGAGCTGCCGGATTGGCTCGGTGAGGTGAACAGCCTGAGGCGGCTCGCCCTGCGCAACAACAAGCTGCGCGACCTGCCAGAGTCGTTAGGTATGCTGGGCGAGCTGCGCGATCTCGATCTCCGCGGCAACGAATTGCGAAGCGTCCCGGCCGTCGTGCGCGGGCTCGCGAGCCTCGAGCGGCTCGACCTCCGGTGGAACTCGCTCGGCGCGCTCCCGCCGTGGATTGCCGAGGTCGAGGCTCGCGGCTGCACGATCTGGCGTTGAAGCCGTCCGTTCCCGCCGCGGCGCAACTCACTTCTTTTTGTGCTTGCGCGGCGCGGAGAGTTCGGCGATGCGCGCTTTGACGAGCTTCTTCACCAGCGTCGCCGGGAGCGGCTCGTCGGGCGAAAAGCGAACGGTGCCCTTACTCGTCTCGTACTTCGCAAGCTCGGCCTTGTACCGCTTGATGGGTGCGGCCCCCGGAAAGAAGGAGAGATGCTTGCTCGCAGCGTGGAACCAGACGAGCACCCGTCCGTCGAGACGAAAGGCGGGAATCTGATAACTGATGCATTCCTCGGCGCGGGGCACCGCCGACTTGATCGCGCGACGAAGCTTCTCGAGCGGCGCGCGCTGCTCGCTCGTTAGGCGATCGAGATACTCGTCCATCGTCTCGGGCTTGCTCTGTGCGGCTTTCATGGCTTGGGTACCATCCGGTCCAGAGTGTGTTGCGGCGGAAGCGGATACAGCGGCAAGAACGGGTCGCGTACGAGTTGGCCCGTCTGGACGCCATTCTCGGCCCCCTGGCGTATGAATGGCGCGTTCAGGGGCGACGTCCCGAAGACGCACGAAGGGAGGTAGAAATGACGTGTCTTCACGGGCCACCTCGTAACGGTCATGTGCCCAGGCTGGACGAACCAGCCCGCTTGCGTTTTCTTAAAGGGTTCTCGTTTGCTCATCTGTCCCACATTCGCCCATACGACCATGCACGGCCAATTCGTCTGGTACGAGCTCATCTCCCCCGATCCTGATGGGGCGAAGAAGTTTTACTCTCCGATCACAGGCTGGGGCACACAAGCGTTCGACAAGGATTACACGATGTGGACGACGGGGGGCTCACCGTTCGCCGGACTCTACCGTCTGAGCCCTGAGATGCGCCAGCAGGGTATCCCGCCGCACTGGATGCCTTACGTCGAGGCCAACAATGTGGACGAGACCGTCCGGCTCGCGAGCTCGCTGGGCGGGAAGGCGTTCGTTGGGCCGCAAGACATTCCGAACGTCGGCCGCTTTGCGCTGATCCAGGATCCGCAGGGCGCACGATTCGGCGTCTACAAGGCCAGCGGCCCATCGCGGAGCTGGGATGGAACGCCGACGCTCGGGCGGATGTCCTGGCACGAGCTGATGACCACCGACTCCCAGAAAGCCTTCGAGTTCTATCGGAAGCTCTTCGGCTGGGAGAAGACGGGGGAGATGGACATGGGCGGCGGTAACATGTACCGGATGTACGGCAAGGGGCAGCCATTCGGCGGCATGTTCAACCGGCCGCCAGAGATGGCCAACATGCCGCCATTCTGGCTGCCATATATTTTCGTGAAGGACACGAAAAAGGCCGTCGACGCGGCGTCGAAATCGGGTGCCTTCATCCAGCGTCCGCCGATGGAAGTGCCCGGTGGCGGCACGATCGCCATCATCGGCGATCCGCAGGGCGCGGCCATCGCGTTCCACTCAGCCACAGCGTCAGCGACCGCGGCGCGGCCGGCGGCAAAGAAGGCCTCGACTGCGAGGAAGGCCTCGACTGCAAAGAAGGCCTCGACCTCGAAGAAGCGGGCGGTCGCGAAGAAGCGCGGTGGCACGAAGAAGCGAGCAACGACGAAGAAGCGTGCTAAGGCCAGCAAGCGGCGGAGCGGGGCGAAGAAGGCACGGGCGGCGAAGAAGCGTCCCGCGACGAAGAAGTCGGTGCGGCGTCGTCGCTAGACACGAGCAGTGAGGTAGCAGATGAAGTTCATGGTCATGATCTACGTCGACGACAAGTTGGTCAACGCGCTTCCACCGGGCGAGTTCGATTCGATGATGCGAGGTTGTCTCGACCACGCCGCGGAGCTGAAGGCGAAGGGCAAGCTGCTGGATTCACAGATGCTCGAGGACGCGCCCACGGCGAGGTCGCTACGCGTCCGCAACGGTCGCCTAACGGTCACCGATGGTCCATTCGCCGAAGCGAAGGAGGTGCTCGGCGGGTTCAACATCATCGAGGCCGATGACATCGACGAAGCGACCCAGATCGCGGCGACGGCGTTCCCCTGGTCGAGCGTTGGCTGTGTCGAGGTGCGACCCGTCAGAGATATCGGTGCGGTGCGGCAGCGGGTCTTTTCTGTGGTCGGCGATTACGGTGTACGGTGATCGAGGTGGTCGGTCAACGGTGATCAGTGATTGGTGAAGTCGGAAAGGCGGCGCTCGGCGCCGCCTTTTCTTTCACCGACCACCGACTAGGGATCGACCGTTACGTGAGCCTCGACCATCTCGCCAGACGCTGTCTTGGCACTGATGATATGCTCGCCAGCGAGGAGTGACCAGCGCCGCCCCGTGAACGGGTGGCCGTCGACGCTCCAGCGCACGTGATCGGCGCCGCGGCCGCCGGCCCGCAAGGGGATCGTCGCGTAACGAGCATCGATGCCGGCGGGAATTCCGTAGTGATCGCCATCCCGCGGTGAGATCATCCTGAGTTCAGCCGTTCGCGTGGTTGCCGTCGAGTCGCCGGCCGAACGGCTGTCAAGCGCGGGGCGCAGCGCCAGCTCCGTCGCGATGGGCGTCGGGCCCTGATGCGACCACTCCGCATACTCGATCGGAAGATTGACGCGTCCCGCGCGCTCCCAGTCGTCCGTGCGCCTGGGCTCCGTGCCCGGCGCGAACCACTCGGTGAGCTGTGCGCACTCCGGCGTCGCTCGTAGACCGGACAGCCGGCAGACGGGGAGACTCACGGCGCCCAGCTCGGCCGGGGTCGTGAATGCGCCGGGCTGCACATAACGCGCGGTCGCCATGATCGCGCGATGAAGGAGTGGTCCCGCACCGGTCACGCCACTCACCCCCTGCATCGTGTGCCCGTTGAAATTCCCAGCCCACACCGCGACGGTGAAGCCCGCGGTCGTGCCCACGGCCCAGTTGTCGGTGAAGTGCCGGCTCGTCCCCGTCTTCACGGCGACGGGGAAGGGGAAATCGAACGGTGTGCTGACGCCGAAGCCGGGGATCCGCGCCGCGGGATCGTTGAGAATGTCGAGCACCAGCGCGCTCGCCATCGGCGACATCACGCGGCGTTCTCCGTTTGTCATCCCGAGCGAAGCGAGGGATCTGCTTTTGGATGCCTCGTTTTGAGCCCGCCACGTCCACGGGCGCCAGACGCCGCCGTTCGCCATGGCGCGATAGCCGTTCGCGAGCTCGATGAGCGTGACGTCGCCGTTGCCTAACGCGAGACCCAATCCATAGTACTCGGCGTCGTGTTGCAAAGACGCAAAACCGGCGAGGTGCAGCGTGTGGAGCAACGCCCCGGCACCGAGGCGCGACGCCAGGTCGACGGCGGGCACATTGTACGAGCTTGCGAGCGCCTCTCGGGCGCGCACCGGACCGCGAAAGTGCCGGTCGTAGTTCCGGGGCGCGTACGAGCCGACGGCCGTCGCGTACGCCTTCGGGATGTCGGGGAGCACCGTCGCGGGCGTGAAGCCATTGTCGAAGGCGAGCCCGTACAGGAATGGCTTGAGCGCCGAGCCAGGCTGGCGCGGAGAGACGACCATGTCGGTCTGGCCGTCGTTAGGCGACCAGAAGTCCGGCGAGCCGACCCACGCCAGCACTTCGCCGCTCCGGTTGTCGAGCACCACCGCCGCCGCCTGCTCCACGCCACGGTCGTGAAGCACGTCCACCGTGTGCCGTACCTCGGCCTCGAGTGCGCTCTGCAGGGTGATATCGAGTGACGTACGCACCTTACTGTCGTTGGGTGACGCGCCGCTGTCGGCAAGCCAGGCGAGCACGCGTGTCGTGAAGTGGGGCGCCTCGAATGGCATTCTGCGCGGCGCCGCGACGAGTGGCTCGTGCCGCGCGCGCTCGATATCGCCCGCGCTCGCGTAGCCGAGTGTCTGCATGTGCCGCAGGACGCGATCGCGGCGGCGCCGTGCGCGCGCAGGCGCGACGTAGGGATTGTCGCGCGATGGCGCGTGCGCGAGCCCGGCGATCGTCGCCGCCTGCGCGAGACTGACGTCCGTGGGAGACGTGTCGAAATACAGCGCCGTCGCGGCGCCGACGCCGGTCGTTGCCTGTCCGAGTTCGATCCGGTTCAGATACTGCTCCAGGATCTGCTGCTTCGAGAGATGATGCTCGAGCCTGAGCGCCCACAGCAGCTGGGTGACTTTGCCGCTCCAGCTGCGCGGCGCGGGCCGCACGAGTCGAGCGAGCTGCATCGTGATGGTGGACGCTCCCGACACGACTTGCCGCGCGCGCAGATTGTCCTTGGTGGCGCGGGCGATCGCGCGCAGGTCGATGCCGCCGTGCTGCCAGAAGCGGCGATCTTCCGTTGTCACGAATGCGTTGATGAGATCGATATCGATCTTGTCGTACGGCACCCACGCGGCGCGGCTACCATCAGCGGTGCGTGTCGAGCGGAGGGGCAGGCCATTACGATCGGTAATCGTCACCCCCTGCTCGGCGCGGGTGGGGGTGAGCGACGGCAGCGGCGCGAGGATCCACGCCGCCAGTGCAATCACGCAAGCCACCGGTGCAGTAGCTAAGCAGCAGATCCCTCCTCGCTTCGCTCCTCGGGATGACAAGGCTGCCACCCATCGCTTCGCACGGAATGACATCATCGTTGGGCGCGCGCGGTCACGACGAACGTGCCTCCGTCGCTGCGCCCGTACACGGCCGGGTTGTACATCTCCTCGGCGTGCGCCGGCGCCTTGATGAAGGTACCCACCGTCGTTGCGCGGGCGATGTAGCTGGCGGTGTATGTCCCGGGCCAGAGATAGGTCGCCGAGTAGACGACACGGTCGTCGCGCATCTCACGATGATCGAAGGGCGACCACCATCCCGAATCCCAGAAGCCATACCAGGACGGCCCCTCGCTCTCCTCGTCCGACTGCTCCTGCTCGTCGTTAGCCTTCACGCCTGGTCCGGGGAGCCGGGCCGCGGTGCGGAGGCTCAGATCCACGGCCTCGAGGCCGGCCGGCAGCGCGTCGTCGAGCACGAGGAATGTCCGCGTGCTCGGCACCGTCACGCGCAATCGCACGCGCACGAGATCGCCCTCGGCGACGGTCGTCGCCGGCGCGCCGTTGTCGTAACGTTCGTACCAGCGCTCGACGCGAATGCCATGCTCTTCGGGTGTTACCGGCGGCTTCGAAGGAATCTCGGTCACGGTCAGATAGTAGTAGACCGAACCGTCGCCCGGCCCTGCCTGCAGCGACAGGCGCAGTGTCTGCTGGTCCTGCTCCTTCACGAGCAAGTCCTGAAGGCCAATCGTGGAGTCGCGTCCACCCGTTCCGCCCTCGAGCAGCACGCGGCTGCCGCTCGTCACCCTGACTTTGCGGTCACCTAACGAGCGGCGCCGCTGCTCCAGTGTGGCGAGCGCGCCCGCGGCCGTACCGTAGTCCTGCGTTGTCCAATAGCGCGATCGGCCACGCGCCACCAGCGCCTCCGTGAGTGGGCCGATGAGTGGATGATTCGGATCGATCGCGAGCGTCGCCGAGAGCACGTTGGCGAGCGGCCGTGCATACGAGGCGAAGTAGAATTGCCCGAAGAGCGAATCTGGGATCACCGCCGTGCGGCCTTCGACGCGCACCAACGACCACACGGACTGCATCAACCGTCGCGCGGGTTCGAGCTGCCCCCGACGCGCCAGCACGTCGGCGAGACGCGCGCGGTCCTCGATCTCGAGCTGTGCGGCATTGCGCAACAACTCATCTTCCATGGCAATGTCGGCGGTGCCCAACCGGCTCACGAAATCCGCCGCCGCCAGCTTGTCTCGCAGTTCTACATCGCGCCGCGTGTAGTACCACGCCACCGGCGTGAAGGCACTCGGAGCGGTGCCATGCGCCGTGCGCGTGAGGTACTCGGCCAGCTTGACGAGTACGGTCGAGTCCACCGTTACTCCTACGGCACGAGCGTCGAGCAGCACGCGGCCAGCGTAGGCGCTCAACCAGGGCGTAGACCAGTCATGCGAGCCCCAATAGCCGATCGCGCCATCGCTCCGCTGCCGGCTCGTCAGGACGGCGACGGCCCGCTCGATCTCCCGTCGCGGATCGACGCCTAACGCCTGATCACTGCCCTGTGAATGCAGCCGATAGAGGGCGATGATCGGCGTCGCCTCGCTGCTCACCTGCTCCGTACAATCGTACGGGTAGACGCGCATCGTGCGGTACATGCCGCGGATTGCGGCGAGCGGGGAGAGCCCGACGCTGAGGGTGAGGCGAGAGCGCGCAGGGTCGATGTTCGTCGGTAGGGAGAACGCCACGGTCGCGGTGTCCAACAATGCACCGGCGATGGTGTGCGCGACCGGATGATGGTCCGGCCGGATTGGAATGGTCACTTTCACCGCGTCGGCATTCTTGTCGTCCGTGACGTCGAAGCGGAAGGTGGCGCTGTCGCCGGGCCGGGCATCGAAGGGAAAGCGAACCTCCGAGCCTCGTAAGGCAGCGAGGGTCGTCACACGCTCGGGGTTGCCCCGCAACGTGACGCCGGTCGCCTCTGCCTTCACCTTCACGGGGACGGCCGCGCCATCCCGGCGGTTGATCACCGCGCCGGCAGTGAAGCTGTCTCCTTCTCGCACGAAGCGCGGCAGCGCCTGTCTCGCGAGCAGTGGTCGGGTGACGAGGAGCTCGGACTCGCCCTTGCCATAACGGTCGCCAGCGGTGACGGCGACGGCCATGATGCGGAAGGTCGTCAGGTTGTCGGGGAGCTTCGCGACGGCGGTCGCGTTGCCCTCCGCGTCGGTGACCACCGAGCCGAGGAAGAATGCGGTCGTCTTGAAGCGCGAGCGCAGGATCTCGGCGCCAGCGGCACCACCGCCGCCGCCGGCCTCGCGCTGACCCTTCTCCCCTTCGGGAATCTGCGGCGCGACGGCAGTCATGTTGCTCGCCAGGCGGAGACCGAGCCCCCGCTCGCGATAGATCAGATCGACTGGATCAGGAGTCTTGTAACCCGTGAGCGCGAGCACACCCTCGTCCACGGCCCAGAGGGTGACCTCGCTGCTCGGCCCATGCTGCTGAGCGTCGCGCACCCGCAGGCGAACCGTGGCGCTGTCGCCCGGCCGATATTCGGCGCGTGCCGGATCCACCGCCACGGTCAGGCGCTTGATCTCGGGTGTGACACGAAGCTCGGCGTAGCCAACGCGAATTGACGGGCGGCCGCCATCATCGAGCGTCTTCGGCGGCGCGACGCGCCCGCGCGCAACGAGGATCGAGACGAACGCGTTCGGCGCGTAAGCTTCGGTAATCGGGAACTTGAGGGTCGTCGAGCCGGATGTGATGCGCATGCGCCGTTGCTCGATCAGTCCCTCGCGCTCGACGGTGATCCAGGCTTCGGCATTGGTGAAGGGCGAGGCGAAGAGAACGATCGCGGTGTCACCGACCGCATAACGAGCGCGATCAGGGATGACGTCCATCTTGAACTGCGTCTCGTCGCTCCACGGCACCCATCCCGGGCCGACGACCCACCGTTCGATGGTCGTCGTCGCGGCGTGGCCAGCGCGATCGACCGCGCGGAAGCTGACGGTGTACTCACCGCCATCGTTAGGTGTGACGCGGCAGGTCGCCGTCGTATCGGCGGTCGTGACGCTGCAATGACTGACGGTATCGGAGACCCAGTCACCGACGAGCTCGGAGATTCCATCTCGCTCGCGCCGCACCCGATGCCATTCGCGGCGCACGACCGTTCCCTCGACGTGGACGCCATTGACGACCTTGCCGTTCGGCCTGACGGCGGCGACGGCGAGCGTCTGCGGCGTGCCGGTCCGCCAGAACCAGGCCGTACCTAACGACTTGGCGGCGACAAAGAACTCCGCGGGATACACTGTCGCCTGTGTCGAGGTGCCCACGGCCTGGCGATTGACGTCGGTCACGGTCGCCTCGATCGTCACTCGAGCGGGGCGACCCTTTTGCGGCTCGGGCAGCGCGACGGTATATGAGCCAGCGCCGAGGGCATCCAGCGTATCGGTCCTGCTGGCGAACACCTGCTCCTCGATGCTCTGGTCCTCCTCCCACCACGCCTCGTTGTCGCCGATCGCCCAGTTCTCGAAGCCTGGAACGTTGACCTCCCACGGCGAGAGGGCCCTCTGGCGCGACTGCCATGAGACGACCGCGCGGCCCATCGGCGCGCCAAAGAGATATCGCGCGTTCAGCTTCGCGGTCATCTCCTCGCCGACGGTGCGCGCAGAATCGACGCTTTTGAGGTCCACGAGAAATTCAGGCGGGCGATACTCGGCGATGCGATACCCCGTGCGGCCGACGGTGCGCCACTTCCCGAGTCGCTTCACTGCGACCTCGACTCCGTAGTAGCCAACCGCCGCCGTCGCCGGAATGTCGAGCGACTGATCCGATGTCCCAAATGCTGACAATGGAACGGTCGTCTCGCGCAGCGCGCCCTCGTCGCGATCGCGGAAGGTCCACTTGACCGAGTCGCCGGCAACCGGCGCTCGCAGGGCACCTAACGAGCCATTGCGGATGATGGCCTTCGTGTACACGCGCTCGGTGGGCCGATAGATCCCCCGCTCCGTGAAGACGGCGCCGGCGACGGGAATCCGGTCGTCGCCCCACGCGGGACGTGCGTTGAATCGCCACGGGGACAGGTCCGGGTCCCACTCGTTGATGGCGACCAGGGCGCGATCGTTGCCGAGTTGAGCAGTTATATAACCCTCGACGCCGTTGCGACTCGGCTCGTCCTCGTCGTCGTTATCGTGCTTCGCCGCCGGCGCGCGCAGTGCTGCGAAGCGCGCGAGCCCCTGCGCGTTCGTCTGGGCCGTGGCGATCTCGCGGCCCCCGGCATCATGATAGGTGACCTTGACGCCCGCTTTCGGCATACCATCGCTGACGCCCGTCACCCAGACCGCGCCGTCCGTCATGCCGATCTTCGCGTGCACGCCCAGGTCCGTGACCTGGACGACGGTCACCGCGCCACTCGCCTCGGAGTTGTGCGCCTTTCCCGATCCGTCCACGTGGAGCGCGAAGAGCGATGTGCGGTGCTTCGCATCGCCCATCGGTAGTGGAATGCGGCTGACCTGGGGATGGTCCAGCGGCGCCCGAACGACGATTCGCTCGACTGTCGCGCTCCGCTCGAGTATCGGCCAGACCGAGTCGTCCCGGAATCCAGAACGACTCATGATCTCCGACTGGAGCGAATCGTTGATCGGCGCGATCGTCGCGACGAGCGTGTCCACGTTGACATGCTGCACGGCGAGTGCGTGATAGCCGCGTTCGACCAGCAGATGCCCCGCCGGCTGAACCACCGCTGGCGAGTAGCCGGTGGTGTTGAATCCGGCAGCGGGATTTCCCTTGAGCGGCTGACCGAACGCGTCGTGCATGGCCGTGTCGGCGATGACCGCGTAGCCGACACGCGGTCGCAGCTTCGCCTCGAGCGTCCAGTCCGTCGACTCCGAGACTGTATCACGGACTCTGAACACTGTCTGCGGCAAGATCCGCAGGCGCTTGAGGACTTCGGAGCCGCGCACGGGATTAGTGAACGTGATCGTGAGCGGGCCCGTCGGACACTCGTTGTCCATTCGGTCGCTGCATTTGAGGGAGGCGATCTTCAGATCGCCGTACGTGGCGAAGGGCCAGCGCGTCGTGCTGCGCGACCCCTCCGGCACGAGCTCCGACGGCATAACGAGCTCGGCGCGGCATCCATGCGGCAGGGCGGCGCGCGGCACGAGGGTAACGACCCGCCGCAGCGAGTCGGTGGAGTGATCGCGCTCGTAACCGCCCGCCTCGCGGAATTGGGTCTGGTCGTCGCTCAGCACGGGACGTTGCGACACCGCGTCGAGTCGCACGATTCTTTCGCCGGCGCAACTGGCGCTGATCTCGACATAGGCGGTGCCCGAGAGCGTCCGCAGATCCACCGGGGACGAATACACGACGGTGAATCGCTGATTGGGGGCGACGAAGTTCCCGCCGCCGGTCATCACCGGCGACGCGGTGAGCAGCAGCGCTCCGTGGACTCGGAAGCTGTACTTGTATGGCTCGGCGAGCGCGCTGCCGTCCATCGCCCTGAACCCGTTGTCGATGGAGATGGTGTACTGGGCGCCCGGAAGCAGAGGCGCCCCTGGCGTTAGGCGAATCGTGACCGGGTCCCGCCACTCCAGCTGCCCGCGAACCGCGGGCTGGATGTGGAAGATCGTCGCGGGGTCGATCGTGCGGTCGAGCGAACCGGCGACCGGCCGGTCGAACGCGACACTGATCTGCTGCATCGGGCTCGCGTCACCGTTAGGGGTAACCCTGACGATGTTGAGCGGTCGTTGAGCGGCCGACTGTTGAGGAAATGCGAATACCGCGGCGATGCCGGCGGCGACGAGCGGGAGGGCGCGCATGGGGGGAGGGTCGGGTCGACGATATTGACGATTGAGCCCGGCCAATGGTGTCGCAAGGGGAATGAGCACGAGTGCTCATTCCCCTTGCGAGCCTATTTGGAGTCGCGCCCGCTATTCGCGGGCGCTCCCGCTCCTCTCGCTCGCGCCACGCGTCCCGCGCCACGCGCAACCCGTTAGGGCAGCGGAGCCACGACCTTCACCGGATACGGAATCCCGTTGAAGTAACTGTTCTGCACGCGGGGGGTACGATCCCCGTAACCGACCTGTCCCAAATCATTCGCTCCCCAGCAATAGATGTCGCTGTTGTTGTCGAGGGCGCAGCTGTGGCCGTCGCCGACGGTGATCTTCGTGAAGACGTGCGCCCCGTACGTACTGACGGGTGTGTTGCGCTCCGTGCCCGTGTAGTCGCCCAGCTGGCCCGCGGCATTGCTGCCCCAGCAATATGCGAAACCACTCGTGGACAGGGCGCAGCCGTGCTGCTGGCCAGTCGCGGTCAGGTTGAACGTCACACCGCTCGGATTCGTCACCTGCACCGGAGTGCTGGATGCGTTCCCGCTACCGTATGTGCCATTGCCAAGCTGGCCGTACGTGCCATCGCCCCAGCAGAACGCGTTCCCGCCAGCGTTCGGCACGCAGACGTCCTGGGCCGTCCCACTGAGCCCAACCCCCAGCCACGACGAGCCGCCTTGCGCGGTTATCTCAGCCGGCAAGCCCGAAACGAAGCCTGCAACGTGGCCCCAGCAGAAGAGCTGTCCAGTTATCGTGTTGCCGCAGCTGTGCATCATCCCCGCGGTGATGCTGGTAAAGGTGAGCGGCGTGCTGCTGCCGGATGGCGGGGCGACTGCCGTTGGTGTCGCGGTCGTCCCGGTGGAGCTTCCGAGCTGGCTGTTGCCATTGTAGCCCCAGCACATTGCCGTCCCTTGCGGTGTCGTGCCGCAGGTATGACTCCAGCCCGCGGAGATCGCGTTGAGCGCCGGCGGCGTTCCCGCAACCAGCGTCGGCGTCGCCTCATTCGATATCGAGGAGCTCTGGCCGAGCTTCGAGAACAGATTGTCGCCCCAGCAGTAAGGCGCCCCTGTGCTCGACTCGAGCGCGCAGACGTGCGTCTCGCCGACCGACACCCTCGAGTACTTGCGAACGGCGTCAACGAGAACCGGTGCGCTGGTGCAGCGGTTGGAGGGGCCGCAGGAGGAGTCGTTCGACGTACCCAGCATGCTCCACACATTCGAGCCCCAGCAGTACAGCCGACCGCGCTGCTTCACCGCGCAGCTCACACCACCGCCAGCGGACACGTCGATATATGGATCCTGAATGAGCCCCAAGTTCACGTTGCCGATGTTCTGTCGCCAGATCGCGATGAGATCGGCAATGTTCGAGTACTTCCACACGGCGGCGTAGTGCGCCGTCGCGAGCTCCTTGCTCTGATAGGGCGCAATGTTTCCCAGACTCGGATCGCCAATCGCCCAGTGGATCTCGTTAGGATTCACCGGCACGACGTTCCCGAGAGGATCGAGAACCGTTGCCGTGAGGGTCACGACGTCACCGTCGTACGCCGCCTTGCGATCGGGTCGGACGACGACGCGATAGCCTGGCTTCACCGGCTGCTCGCCGACGAGATCCATCTGGACCTTCACGGCGTCCTCGCCATCTCGCACCGGATTCAGCGCGAGGGCAACCGGACGGTTCACACCCAGGGCGACAAGCTCCAGCGGCAGCGTCCCCTGATGTGTGAGAGCCCCGTAACGGTCGTAAGCGCGGACCGTCGCCGTGTAGCCCCTACCGGCAGGGACGGAGAGCGTCTGTGCCGCGGCCGTCGCGAGCGGCAGATCGTACATCAGCGATTGAGGAAGTCCGCCGCCGCTCAGCTCGACGGACAGAAGCGCGAGCGAGGCGTCCGAGACGGCCACACTACGCAGTGGCGGCTTTGGTCGCAGCGCCCGTGGCGCCGCGAGGTCGGTCCGGTCCGAACAACCGGCCAGAGCGAGGGCAGTGAGCAGGCCGAGTGCCGAGAGCCTGAGATGGATTCGCCGATTCCTGGTCATGATTGCCTCCTGTGAGTGTTGGCGTGTTTCACAGGCAGCAGAATGCGATCAGCGGATCAGTACAACCTCACGCGCGCATCATCTCGGGTCAGAACCTGCATGGCTGACCAACCTCGCATTCCTCGACGAGGGGGTCGTTGGCGGTGGCGGCGCGATCGTCGCGCGTCCAGTGGATTCGGCGCAGCTCGTCCGACCAGTAGCTCCGCGTTCCATCTTCGCCGTAGGTCATCGGTCGCAACGAGATCGAGTATGCCGCGAAGGTCGACTCACTCATCGGTCGCTTCGGCCGGTATTCGACGGAGTATCTGCCTCCGGGCAGCCGTTCGTCGAAACGCGAATAAACGGCAAGCGACAGGTCATAGTCGTCGTCCCGCCAGCGTGGTGTGATGCATCCGCTCTGGTCGAGCTCGTGCGGATACCGGGCAACGCTGATGCTCTGGTTGCCGGTGAGACACGTCTGCAACGTCCTGAGATCGGCGACCGGAGAGTCCACCACGTCGAGCAGCTCGCGGTTAGGCGGAAGCGGGGAATCGGGCACCGATCGGTTGAAAAGGATCGAATCGTCTCGGCCCCGCATGTCGGAGTAATACACGAGCCCTTTTTCGTCGGCGTAATACTGCCGACTCCAGCTAGCATCGTGCGACATGGGCTCGGCCAGAATCCAGAACTCGCGCATGTGACCGGCGCCGTCGGGAGAAAGCGCCACATAACGCAGCCGGGCGTTGGCGAAAAGCGTGCGGACCGAGGCGGAGTCGAAGCATCGGCTTCTCTTCGTTCGCGTCGAGCCCCTGCGGGAATCCCGACCTTGGGTGCGTGGTCGAGTACATGAAGAGACACGTTTGCATCTGGCGGAGCGTCGTCCGAATGGCCACTACAGTTTCCGCCGTCTTGCTCGTGCGTCGAGCCTCGTCAGCGATTCGCCGCTGATCGTTCCAGCTGGAGAACAGGGCGAAGAGCGGGACAGCGCCCACGGCATATGCCCAGACGAGCGCCGCTCCCTTCACGGCCCGGCGCTCGCCGCCCGGTGTACCGTCGCGCCGCGCTCGACGCGTCTTACGAATGAGGACGAAACAGATCCATACCACCGCCGCGAGCAGAACATACGCGGTCGCCGGCATGAAGTACTTGAGCTGTACGTACAGTCTGCTGAAGGTGTACAGGACGTAGACGAACGGGCCGTGATATCCCAGCAGGAGCATGCCCGCGCTGATGATGCCGCCGAGCGTCACCGAGAACCCAATAAGGATCGTGATCCAGCCGAGCGCGGACGCCGCACCAATCGCCCAGGCGTCGCCATGCCGCCGGAGATTGACCGCCACGACGATGAATGGCCCCGCGGCAAGGAGGGCGAAGAGGGCGGGAAGCCAGATGCTCGACCGATTCCACGATTCCTGAAGCGTGGCCACGGCGAGCGCGAAGACAATCAGCAGTGCGGCGGCAATGATCGCTGCATCGGCGACGTCGCGCAGCGGACCGTCTCGTTGGGCAGCAGGGGCGGATTTGGGAGCGTCAGACATCATGCCAGCGGAGGGGCCATGTACCCGACGCGCAACCCTAACCGCAGTCACTGCTTCTGGTCAGCGGCCAGACGCCTCTGTCGTCAGAGCGGCTTTCGGACACCCGGCAGTCGTGAGGCACTCGTCCACGCCGCGTGCGACAGTGGAGGCCCACGGAGACCCGCGCGCGTCGAGGCCGGCGTTCGACAGCACCACGACGGTGAGTCCCGAATCGAAAATGCGGATCGTGCTGCTGTGACCGACGCGAACGTCGTAGCCGGAATGCCACACCTCACGCCGCCGATCGCCCTGCATGTAAACGCGGGCGCCGAACGAGTAATAGACGTCGGCTCCGCCCTCGCGCCTGACGAGGACCTTACCGCGCTCGAGGTCCTGAACCGCCTGCCGAGAGACCACCTTGCCGCTGCGCAGCGCGTGTGTCCACTTAAGCAGATCCGACGCCGTACCAACGAGACCGGTCGCGCCACGATCCGCCCAATCCATTGGAGTGACACCTCCCTGGCAGGGGCGCGGCACCGCCGGCGCGCCCGCGGACGGCGCGATCGTGACGTTGGGCGCCAGTCGACCGCAGGTACCTGTTCTCGTCAGCCCGGCCGGGATGAGCAGCGCGCGCTCGACGAACGACTCGAAGGGCATCCCGGCGACCACCTCGACGATCGCGGCGAGAACCGTGTAGTCCTCGTCTTCATAGTGGTATGAGTCGCCCGGCGGCCGGCGCAGCGGCTCGTTCAGGATCGCCCGAACCGCGGCCTCACGATCGTCCACCCCCTCGGCAGCGCTCGATGCGGCGATACCGGAGGTGTGAGTCAGCAGTTGCTCGACTGTGATCGCCCGTGCCTCCCGCGGCAGTCGCCGGAAGAAATGATAGAGAGAGTCACTGACAGCGAGCTTCCCCTGATCCACGAGCTTGAGGATGGCGGCGGCGGTGAACTGCTTGGTGGTGGATGCGAGCCAGAACGCGCTCTGGGTCGTGATCTTCGCCTTGGCGCCGGGTTGATAGGCGCGGTCGAGAATCACTTTGCCGCCGCGCTCGACGAGCACGACCCCAGAGAACCGTGCGCTGTCCGCCAGATGCCGCAGCCACCGGTCGAGCGCTTTCTCGTCAATCGGGCGCCCGCTCCGCGCGCCCGCTTCGCTCAGGATGACAAATGGAAGCGCCAACGCGACGACCTTCGACAGGGCGATCATGCCCTTGTTCTAACGCTCGCTCACCGGTTCAGCCAGTACGCGACCTTTATAAGGAAGGTGTTGTCGGGATGCAGACGGAAGAGATCCCGGTAATCCGTCATCCACGACTGGCCCGAATACGCGTTCTCGTAATCGCCACGGCCGTGCGTCCACACCAGGTAGATGGTCGAGCCCGGCCGATACTCCCACCGCAGCACCGTGTTGCTGCGCAGCGACGTGGACTTGAACGAGGTGTCCGTCCCGGCAGGCGGCGTATACGGCAGGAAGCGATCGTCGTACTTCGGGGCGAACGGTGTCGCGCTCGTCTCGCGAATGTTGGTGTACGCGCCCGTCGCGACGAACGGCTGGCCGTAGAACTCCAGCGTGAGCTGCGGCGTCATCGCATAGCTGAGCTGGGCGCTCAGCGACACCTGCCGCTGCTGGAGATGAGCAAACGTATAATGCGTGGCGTTCACGGCGTCGGTGAAGTTGCCGAACCACTGCGTATTGTCATGTCCCCAGAAGACGTTGGTGCCCAACTGCGCCTGCAGCCGCGTCGACAAGCGGAAATTGACGTACGGGCTGAGATTGGTGCCCTGGGTGTGTCCCTCGTCGCCAAAGTTGAGATTCGCCCACATGCCGGCCGAGATCGGCTTGCGGCTGTCGGTGTTGACGCCACCCCACGGATACATCGCGCGCGATTGCCGCAGCAGCGGTCCGCCGCGCGTGCAGCGATCACAGTAGCTCGGCGTCAGATGCGCAAAGGTGCTGCCGAGATGCACGTCCCAATTGTTCAACAGACCCATGTGGCCGTTGAAATTCCACGCGTTCTCGAGTCGCGCACCCGACGTGTTCCACCACTCCCAGTGGTTGCCATTCACCTGCGCCCACCGATAGATGCCCTTGGCGTTCTGAAAGCTCAGCGCTGCCCACGTGCTCCAGTCGAGGACGTCCGCGCGCCGCTGATAGCCGAGGTCGTTCACCTCGAAGCCGGACGACTGTCTGAGGATGCTCGACTCGAAGCGGGTGATGCCGCCGCCGTACTTCCCGAACTTGAGCTGCTCCTCGTGCCCGGTGAGCGAGGTCCGCGTCGGATCCTCGATCAGTCTGTCGCCTGGCTGCTGGTAGTAGTGCACGGCAGACCGCTGAGTGCTGTCGATTGCCTCGGCCGAGCCTTCGACATCGGACGCCGCGACCTGCGCAAAGAGCTCGTACTCGCTGTGATAGAAGCGATTCCGGAAGGTCGCGCCACCTGTGTAAGCGCCGCGATGCAGAAACGGCGACGTCCACTGGTCGAGCGTGCGATTCACCGCCGTACCGATGAAACTGATGCCCGTCTCGCCGCCGCGCAGATCCTGTTGCGCGCGCAGCACCGCGTAGTTGGTCTGCGGTTCTACCGTCTGGCCGAAGGGAGAATTGACGTGCTCCGTGGCGGCATCGAGCACGCCGAAGGAGAAGCCATTGCCGGTACGGCCCGTGAGCTTTCCTGCCGCCGCGATCGGTGTCGCGGTCGGCGTGCTCGCGTCGCCGTAGACGTCGCGGAGCGCCGGCGAGCGACCGATGCGGCGCGAGTAGAAGAGGCCCTCGTTCGTGCTGCAGTCGACAACGATGTAGCAGTTGAGCTGGAACTGGTACAGCCCCGTGCCCTCGACAAAGAAGGGCCGCTTCTCGGCGTAGAATGTCTCGAAGGCCGACAGATTGAGTACAGCGGGGTCGGCCTCGACCTGACCGAAGTCGGGATTCACCGTCGCGTCGAGCGTCACGTTAGGCGTCAGTCCGAACTTGACGTCAGCGCCGGCGGAGAAATCCTGGCCGCGTCCGAAGCGCGAGTTGGGAAGATCGCGCTCGACGTTCTTGGTCACGGCGTAAGGCGTGACCTCCAGACGCTGTGCGGTCGAGATGCCAGTGATGCCGTCGAGCTTGCCGAGCTGAGAGGAGAGGCCGGCGCGCTCGGGTGAGTAGAGTGGCCACGAGTCACGCTCGGCAAGCCGCTCGATGTCGCGCCAGACGCCGAAGCCGAAGGTGTGGCGCTGGAGATGGGCGTAGCGGAGCTGGGAGAGCGGAATGCGGAACTCCGCCGTCCATCCTAACGAGTCGACCGACGTGGCGACATCCCACACGCCGTTCCAGGAATCGTCTTCCTGGGAGTCGTTGCTGATCGAGTAGTCGCGTTTGACGCCGTCGGGGTTCACGGCGAATTCGTAGCCCGACCGTTTGTCCCCATACGAATCGACGATGATCTTGATCTGATCGGATGGACCGCGAACGTCCCGTCGCGACAGCGCGTGCATGATGCTGTCTGGATGCGGATCGAACATCCGAACGAAGACATAGAGGTTGTGCTCGTCGTACGCCGTCTGGAACTCGGTCTTGAACGTCGGGTTCACATCCACGTGCGGTGCGAACTGACGGAATTCGATGATCTTCGGCGAGCTTTGCCAGATGGGATCGCCGTTACGGCCATCGATCACGGGCGCCTGACGAGTGCGGACGGCGACGGCCGTGATGGGCACAGTCGCAGGCCGATTCGGCGGCGCCGGAGCGGATGACGAGGCGGGAACCACTTTCTGTAGCGGCAGCGCGAGGCTGGCGCCGAGGGCGAGGTAGACGAACATCGGCCATCCGTTCGGAGCGTGACTCGGGTTCGACAACGGCTCGTCCCAGAAGGTTGGGTCGAGGCATCCTACGTCTCCCGGAGGTCACGACGCAGGCCGTTAGGCGCCGCGGGCTTGGTCGGACGGTTCACGGTGGTCCGTCACATCACCGTTCACCGATCACCGTCCACCGTCAGAACCCATCACCGATCGGGGCCAAAGTCGAATAGGCGGCGCGCTGGAACGCGCGGAGATTCCACTCCACTACAACGGAGTGGAGCCAATGAACCGAGTGGCGAGAGCGCTCGGGTCGATGGTCGTGGCCGCCGTCGCGCTCGTCAACTCGAGCCAGCGAGCCGCCGCCCAACTCGACACGACGCACACCTGGCGATTCAACGTCACGCCGTATCTCTGGCTTTCGGAGCTCAACGGCCGCGTCGGCATCGGGCCGGTCGCGGCGAGCGTGTCACTCTCGGCGGGCGACGTTCTGGATATGCTAAAGTTCGGCGCGATGGCATCGGCCGAGGCGCGCTATGGACCCTGGCTCGTGGGGGCGGACGGGATCTACGCCCTGCTCGGTGCGGGCACGGTCTTCGGATTCCGCGGCGACACGGGCAGCCTCTCACTGAATCAGAGTCAGACGATGATTCAGCCGATGGGCGGCTACACCTTCGGCGACGGGAACTGGGCAATCGACATATTGGGAAGTATGCGGATATGGAAATTGAGCGCCACTCTCGATGTCAATTCGAACACGCGGCCACCGGATCGCCACTCGGCGGCACGCACGTGGGTGGACGCGACGCCTGGTTTCCGCTTTCGCTGGAAGCCACTCGAGGATGCGCGCTTCGTTTTCTACGCCGATGGCGGCCTCGGTGGCTCTCAGAATACGTGGCAGATCTACAGCTCGCTCGGTTACGACGTCTGGAAGGGCCTATCGCTCGGCCTCGCGTATCGCACTCTCGCCATCGATTACGATCGGAACAATTTTCTCTTCGACACGAACATGCAGGGTATCGTGTTCGGGCTCGCGTATCGATTCCCGTGAGTCGTTGTCACGCGTGCGAGCCTAACGGCGTTCGATCGGGTAAAGCAAGTTGAATTGAAAGCGAAACTGATTCGCGGCGGCGTTGTCCGGATGCTCCAGGTTATGGTAGTACTGCATCGCGATGTTCACTGCCTGCCGGCCGATCGTCGTCACCTTCGAGAAGCCGAGACCAAGTGGCACCGTCCACCGCTGACCTTCGGGGGCGCTCCAATCCGATGTGATGAGGGGTGACGTTGTGATCGCCCAGCCCAGCGGGATGTTGAAGTTGATGAACGGCTGCATCGTGAGCTGGTTGATCGGTGGACCGAAGTCGACCCCGGCAATGCGCCAGAGATTGTTGGCGAGCAGCCCGATTACCCAGCGATCGTAATTCACCAGGCCAACAGCAGTCGGTCCGAGCGCCCACTGTCCGGTGCGCACGACATCGCTCGTGGCGCTGGGCACGGAGAAGATCGGTCCCATGCCCCAGATGAAGCGGCCAGGCTGCTTCGGTGTGAGATAGAGCTGCTCCTGAATGTCGGCGATACCGGTCTGCCTGGTGCCATCTGGCATCGGCACGTTGACGTACGGTGCGATCGTGCGCGAGATGAGGAGCCACTGCCTGTCAAGCGACAGCGGCATCACCGGCTGCACGTTGAGCAGCAGATACGTCCGCGACTCGAGGCCGCCGCCGGAGTTGAAGTTGAACTGCAGCGGGACCGTCGTGAGGTCGGCGACGGGATTCTGCGACGCCTTCGCGAGCGCGGTCTCGTTCTGCGCGCTGACGGCCATCGCCGCCAGCGCTGTGAGGTACAGGCTCGCCGCGAGCCGGCACTGCCATCGTGTCATGTTCATAAAATCATCAAGTCAGTTCTGCTGGTTCTTAACTAATGTTCAGGGCAGAGTGCATCGGCCTTTGGTCCACGCCCACGAGCGCGCCGCACACATCGCCTCGTTGAGCAGTTAGGCAGCGCGCTGTGCGCGGCCGGAGGCACGCGTCTGCGGAACGAGGCGCGGCGCGAAGCGAGCCGTGAGAATTGGCCCGACAATCGACGTGAACAGCATCAGCGCGAGGATGACGTTCAGCATCCGGCTGTCGATGAGACGGTTGTGCGCGGCGTCGAAGGTCTTGTACGCCACGAGCGCTGCGGCGAGCGTCGCCGCCACCTGCGGCAGCGTCAACGACCAGATCGTCAGTCGCTCGTCGCGCGTGTAGCCAAAGCGTCGGCCCACGATCTCCGCCGCGAGATACTTGCCGATGACCAGCGCGCCTATGATTGCCGCGACCAGCGGCAGATCGTCACGGAGGCTCATCATGAGTCCGTGCGGATCGATGAGAAATCCAGTTGTGATGAAGAAGATCGGGACAAACAGTGAATCTCCAAAGAACTGCAGCTCGTGTCGTACGGCCCTGTCGTGGGTGGCGGCGTTGAGGGCGAGTCCGGAGAGGAATGCACCGACAATTCCCGGCAGCTGAATCGCCTGGGCGAGCACGGCGGCAACAGCGAGAATCGCGATCATCACCGCGAAGTACGCGCTGTCGTCCTTCTCCACTCGCCGAAGCACTAATCCGCCGACTTTGCTCAACCCCACCAGGACGACGAAAATGAAGACCGCGATCTCGACGAGCTGCAGCATCACACCGCTGACCGAGAAGCCGCGCACGAATGTCGATAGGCAGATCGCGAACACGATCAGTGAGGCCGTGTCGGAGAAGACCGTCGCGCCATACGTCACCGTTATGGGCTCGAGCTTCGTCAATTCGAGCTTCGCGACGATCGACGAGGCGAGCAGGGTGTGCGAGGCAAGCAGTGACCCGATGACGATCGCCGCCAGAATGCCATAGCCGAATACTTGACCAACGATCGTGCCGAGGATCAGTGGAAGGAAAGTTGTGATGAAGCCGAACGTCATCGCGCGCGTGCGCACGCGCTTGAATAACGCCAGGTCGACCTCGAGCCCCGCAGTGAACATGAGGAGCAGCTTCCCGAGCTCGGCGAGGAAGTCCGCAATCGGCCGGTTCTCGCCGACCACATCGAGTCCATACGGCCCGAAGAGGACGCCGCTCAGCAGAAATCCGACGACGGGCGGGATGCGCAGCCGTCGCGACAATTGGGGTACGACGACGATCACGCCAAGTGCGATGGCGAACTTAGCCAGCAGTGGCAGAGCGAATGCATACTCGCGCAGCGACTCGAATGACATCATTGACCCGTGGCGATAGGAGACGTCCGCGATACGAACCACACGCGGACGTAGCCTCGACCACGAATCGTCTGCTATTGGGCGTTGGTCTGAGACAGTGGGGACCGCCATACGCGCTGGCCTACGACCGGCCCATCGCCTAACGAATCTCCACCACCACCCCTTCGGCGATGGCGAAGACGCGATCGCCCTCGTCGGGCTCAACGTCAGCAAGGCCGGTGAAATCGCCGAACGCGGGCAGCACGCTCACCTGGCGCCCGATCCAGAAGCAGGGCAGCCGTTCGAACTGTCTACCGGGTCCGGACAGCCGCGCGCCGGGATGAAGGTGCCCGGCAAGGACATGACGATCCGCCAGCGTCGCCGGGTGATGAGCAAACGCGAACAGGCCGTCGACCACCGGGGCATCGCGACAGGTAATCCCAAGCTCCGGCGGCGGGTCGCCGGCGCGGCGATCGTGGTTGCCACGGACCAGCACGACGTCGAGCCCTGGTCGCGAGGCACGCCATTCACCGATGAGCCGGAGCGTCTCGGGCGCGCGACCCTCACGCGCATGAAGCAGATCGCCGAGGAAGATCAATCGCGTCGCTCCCGTCCGGACGATCGCTGCGTCGAGACGCACCAGGGCCGCGGCCGTGGTTCCACGCGGGACGAAGATGCCGCCGGCGCGAAAGGTCGCGGCCTTGCCGAAATGTGGGTCGCCGACGAGGAGTGTTCCCGTGGCTGGCCAGTAGAGCGCGCGCTCCGGCAGCAGCGCGACGCGCTCGCCTGCAATCTCGACTTCGACGTCTCGAGTCGCGATCTCCTCAGCCACGTTCCGCCGCCTTCTCGAGTGCCAGTTGCATCCGACGAATTCTATCGGCCAGCGACTCGGACGACACCCGCTCGCGCGTGCGATCGACGAGCAGCGGAAACGCGAGCGGCGTCACGCGCTTCGGCTCGGTGATCACGACCCTGGCTCGCGTTAGGCGTTCGAGCGTCCGGCCGAGGCGGGAGGATTCCAGCTGCCGCTCGAGCACCTCGCGATGCGCCTGGGAGAGCAGCAGATTGCCCGGATCGTACTGCCGAAACACGTCGAAGAAGAGGCTCGACGATGCCTGGAGCTGACGCGCGGTCTTACCCGAACGCGGCAGGCCAGGGAAGACGAGCCCAGCGACGCGCGCGATCTCGCGGAATTGCCGCTTCGCCATCTCCGTCGCGTTGAGCGAAGCCGGCACGTCGTCGAGTAAGGCAACAGGTGACAGCAGTTCGGCGCCGAGCGCCGCCTCGAGCGGTGGTGGTTGCACGGACAACAGCTCGAATCCCCAGTCGTTCGCCGACATCGTGAAGGTGATCGGCGCGACACGTGCGATGCGATACGCCATCAGCGCGGCCAGCCCTTCGTGCACGAGCCGCCCCTCGAAGGGAAACCAGAACAGATGCCACCCCTCGCGCGTCTTCACGCGTTCGATGAGCAGCTCGTTAGGCGATGGGATACGCGACCAGCGCGCCTGCACCTGAAAGAGCGGCCGCAGCGCGGTCATCTCCGGCCCGCGCAGTTCGCCGCGCGCCGCCTCGCCGAGTCGCTCGCGCAACATGGCCGCGAGTGAGTCCGACATCGGCAGCCGGCTCCCCTGCCAGCGCGGAATGGCGCCCGTGACGTTGGGCGCGCGCCGCACCCATGCCGTCATGTCACGAACGCGCACGAACTCGAGCGGCGTGCCGGCGAAGACGAAGCGGTCGCCGGGCGCGAGCCGCGCGATGAACGATTCCTCGACGGACCCAAGCCGCTGGCCGCGCAGATATTGTACGGCAATATGACCGTCGCTCACGATGGTTCCAATGGACTGACGGTGTCGCCGCGCCAGGAACGCGCTCTCGACCAGCCAGCGTCCGTCGCGAACGACGACACGCGCGTACTCCGGATAGGCGTGCAGCGCCTCACCCCCGTTGGAGACGAAGTCGAGCACCCAGCGCCACTCGTCTTCCTTCAGATCGGCGTAGGCGTGCGTACTCTTCACCTCGCGCTCGAGCTCGGCCGGGATGAAGCCACCACCTAACGCGACCGTCACGACATGCTGCGCGAGGACGTCGAGCGGCCGCGTCACCGGCAGCCTCGCCTCGATGGAGCCGCTGGCAATGCCGTCGCGGGCCGCGGCGACCTCCACGAGCTCGAGCGCGTTCGTCGGCACGCACGTCACGCGACTCGTCGCGCCCGGCCGATGGCCGCTGCGCCCCGCCCGCTGCAGGAGACGCGCGATGCCTTTCGGGCTGCCCACCTGGAGCACGCGGTCGACCGGCGAGAAGTCCACGCCGAGATCGAGGCTCGAGGTCGCGACGACGCAACGCAGTCGTCCCGTGCGCAGCCCCTCCTCGACCCACTCGCGCTTCTCGCGGTCGAGTGAGCCATGGTGCAGCGCGATCGTGCCCGCCCAGTCTGGCCGTGCTCCGAGTAGGGCCTGATACCAGATCTCGGTTTGCGAACGGGTGTTCGTGAAGACGATCGCGCTCTGTCCCTCTTCGATCGCATCGATCACCTGCGGCAACATCTGGGTGCCAAGGTGTCCCGCCCAGGGGAATCGCTCGACAGCGGGTGGAATCAGCGCATCGACGACAATGTTCTTCGGCTCGACGCCGCGGATTATTCGACCGCCGGTCGAATGATCCGCGGCGCGCAGCTCGCGCCGGACGCCGAGCAACGCACGCAGTGCCACGTCGAGATTCCCTATTGTCGCCGACAATCCCCACGTGCGCACATCCGGACGTAGCGCGCGCAGACGCGAGAGCGCGAGCTCGACCTGGACGCCACGCTTCGTTCCCATCAGTTCGTGCCACTCGTCCACGACGACGAGTCGTAGATTCGCGAAGATCTCGACGACGTCGTCGCGAGTGAGAAACAGCGTCAGACTCTCCGGAGTGGTGACGAGCGCTTCGGGCAATCGCCGCTGCTGTCGTGCGCGCTGCGCCGGTGACGTATCGCCGGTGCGCGTCTCGACCGTCCAGTCGACGCCTAACGCCTCGAGCGGCGCGCGCAGCGATTCGGCGGTATCGGCGGCGAGGGCCCGCAACGGCGTGATCCAGAGCACGCGCAGTCCCTGCTTCCGTCGGCGCGGCTCGTTAGGCTCCGCCGCCTCGATCACTGGACCGAGCCACGCGGCGAGCGTCTTGCCCGTCCCCGTCGCCGCGTGGACCAGACCACTGTCGCCGTCGAGATACGCGCGCCAGACCTCGCGCTGAAACGCGAACGGCTTCCACCCTTTCGTCGCGAACCAGCTGTCGAGCTTATCGAATGGCGAGGTGGGGTTCACGAGGCTATCTCTTGAACGTCCCGCGCTCGAGAAAATGTGCGACTTGCTCGATCACATCTGGCGCGGTAACGAGCATGGGGTGCCAGTGCGGCACGACGAGAAAATCCGTCATGCCCGCGACGCGAGTACTGTCGACACGCACCTTCCCGTCATTCGGCTCACGCAACAGCGCCGAGAACCAGGGATTCCAGCTGCGGTCGCCGGCGATCACGCCGACCTCGAAGTCCACGGGCGGCAACTGGGCCGGTACACCCAGCTCCGTCGTCCCGAGCTCGAGACCAGCCGGGCCGGTAACTCGTGCGTAGAGTGATCCGACCACCGGCATGGTCGGCAAGAGATCGGCGAGCTCGCTGCCCTCGTTAGGTGGGCCGAGCATCACCACGCGGCCAATCCGGTCGCGCGGCAGATCGCCGGCGGCGACGGCGACGCGAACGAGGATGCCGCCGAGTGAGTGCGTCACGAAATCCAGCGGCCCGTTGTCTGCCCACTCGCCGACGCAGTGCGCCATGCCGGCGGCGAGCGTCGCGATGTCATCCATCCGCGACGGATAGCCGTGATTGAACGTGTCGTAACCACGCGCGCGCAACCTCCGCTCGAGCCGCCGCATCGAGTGCCGGGTGCGTCCCAGGCCATGAAGCAGCACCGCTCGACGCGCGCCTGCAGGGTGTTCTGTCATCGTGGAACGATAGCGGGGTAGCGCCAGCGTCTCGATACGTCGGATGACGTATCGGTCAGGCAATCGCCAATGCCGTGCGAAGCATGGATGCCGGCACACCAGGCGACGTTAGGCGTCGATGGTCTTGTAAAAGAACACCGTCGTGCACCAAGAACCGTCCGGGTTCAGGGCGAAGTTTGGCACTTCACCGACGCGGATCCATCCCAGCGAGACGTACAGTCGCTCGGCGGCTGAGTCCTTGCACGTGTCGAGGAGGAGGAGCGTGAACTGCTGCTGGCGCGCCTGACGCTCCAACTCGTGCATGAGCGCGCGCGCGACGCCGCGTCCCCGAGCGCGTCGATGGACCATGAGCTTCGCGACGTCGGCACGATGAAGTTGATTCGGTTGCCACGCCGCCTGGAGCTGGGCCGTGCCAACGATCCCATCGGCGTCTCGCGCGACGAGGATCACCGTCCGGGGAGCCGCCTGGGCGAAGGTCTGACGCCACCATTCACCCGCGGCGTCACTCGTTAGGTCCGACATGAAGCTGACGCCCGCGCCACTCGCGACCGCGTCCATGAGCACGGCCGTGAGACCATTCACGAGGTCATCGGTCGCTCGCGTCACGCGCTCGATTGTGATCGGGTGTGCTTCTCGATCTTGTCGTGCAACGGGCACCGGCTGCCTCTCGATAGCATTGAGAAATCCAACTGCGTGAAAAGGATCCGACTCGCAACAATATGGTACGGTTACATCCAAGCCGATGTCACAGGTTCCCCGGATGAAACCGGATCACCTCAACAGGCGCGACGTCGCGTCCTGGTAGAAGTCAAAGCCACACACAAATTGGCTTACGCGGATAAGTTGCAGCTCGTGAACTATTTGACAGCGCTCAATCTCGAAGTTGGTCTGCTTCTGCACTTCGGACCCAAGGCAGAGTTCAAACGCGCATTAGGTGGATGGAGACCTGGATCGAAGAGCGGCGATCAGAAAGAATCCGGGTAATCCGTATTCTTAGGCGAGACAGGCCCGGACGCCTGAGTGGGAGAGACCACTCAACTCATTCGGCCGCCGCGGGAATGACGCACTCCCATCTTCCCACGACAGCACAGCCACGCACGTTCGACGCGTCTTCGTAGATCACCACGATCGCCCGCTTGGCTCGACTTCGCACAGCGCTTCGCTTGTCGGACGACATCGCTTCACGAGCTGCGTCGGCAACGCGCAAAGCGTAGTCCATTTGCCGTGCCTCCGGCCAGCGCGACGCGCCCAGTCGTCGGAAGGTGATCATGATACGCCATTGACCGATCCGGATCTCCGGCTCTGGCGTTGCGCCCAGCACCCGCGCGATCTCCCGCGCCACGGAGGCATAACGGATCAGCCCTGCCTGCAGTCGTGCCACAGTTTTTCGTCAGGCGGTCAAACTGACACTTGTCGTCACACAGGGAGCGCAGCCAATTCGAGAGCTGTCGATTTCCGCGGCTGCCGTTCGACGTGGATATGGAAGCACTGAGATGGAAAAGTCCAGCCAGGCACCACCCACCGGAGATCTCCCTATGCAAGCAGCGACTCTCGTCGATCGGCCGACACGAGCCGTCTCGTGGCCGGGGCGCGTGTTGAGCGGCATCGTCATCGCGTTCATGGTGTTCGACGGTGTCATTCACATCCTTCGCCCCGCACCCGTCACCGACGCCTTCACGCAACTCGGCTTTCCCCTGCGGCTTTCGATCGCCCTGGGCGTCATCGAGCTGCTGTGCATCGCGCTCTACGCCATTCCGCGCACCGCGTTCATCGGGGCATTGCTGCTCACCGCGTACCTCGGCGGGGCGGTAGCGACGCAGATTCGCGCCGAGTCGGCCTGGTTCCCGGACATCTTCCCGGTGATCGTGGGCGCGCTGTTGTGGGCCGGACTCGCCCTTCGCGACCCGCAGGTGCGGCGGCTCTTCGTCTAACGCTTGCGCGGCGAGCGCCGCGCCCAGTACGCGAGCTCGGGTTGAAAGCAGGCACCATCGAGATCGGCGATGCGGTCACGCATGTAAGTCTGCGCGTCTGCGATCGCCACGTTGTAAACCGATGGTCCGATCTCCTCGAGAATGAAGTCGAGCAGCAGCCTGGCCTGGAGATCCCCAATCTCCTCCCCGCGATCCTCGGCGAAGAAGCGCCGGATCGACGCGACCAGCTTCTTGGCTGTTTCCTCGGGCAGCTCGATAGGGGAACCCTTCTCTCTCCCCATCAGGAATTGGCACTACTGCCAGTCGTCACCCCGGACGGCGCGGTCTGGAGCTTGGGCGATTCGTGGACGATCAGTCCGCCGAGGTAGGCTGTCCGAATCACAACGCTCAGCGCCCAGATGGTGATCACCGTGAGCACCGCCCGGAGCCACACCGGGGGGAGGAGCGTTGGCTCGCGCTTCACCATTCGCCACCAGGTGTACCCGCTCAGCGCGCCCATGATGAGAATCGACGCGAGCGCGAAGTTCGCCGCCTGATCGTGCTCATGGACGGCCGACCGCAGGATATACCAGGTGTTCTGCACCGCATCCCCGGCCTGGTCACCAGTGAAGTAGACGGGGTAGATGCTCAGGCCAGCGAGCGTCAGCGTCGCCACCGCGTACAGCCACACGGTCCGCTGCCTGACGATCAGCGCAAGCAGCAGCACCGCGCACCCGACCACGCAGAGAACGATCGGGAAGTGGTTGATCATGATGTGGATGTAGGGCCAGTTCATCGTTTGAGAATAACGTGGCCGGGAGTGTTCGTCATCATGGCGGTCACTCGCGCTCCGCCGGCCAGTGCCGCACCAGCCCCTCCAGCTCACGGAGGTTGGCGACGCGGAGTCTGACATCCGGCGCGGGCGTCACGCCGGGACGCAGCGTCTGCACGCTCGGCACGCCGAGCCGTCTCGCCGCCGCGAGCTCCGACTCCACGTTGTCGCCCACGACGAGCACGTCTTCGCGGGCGAGCTCATGACGCGCCATCAGATGCGAGAAGATGCCTTCCTTTCCAGCGCGACTGGGCTCGTCCACGGCATCGACGATCACCTCACGGAACGCGGGAGCGATGCCCAACGCATGCACCTTGCTCTCTTGCAATCGCCGAAAGCCTGATGTGACGAGGAATCGCACATCGCCGAGCACCGGCAGGACACCGAGGTCGCCATAGCCACGCATCGGTGTCCGGACCTCGATCTCCCGAAATACCTCCCAGCCGGCGCGGCGCATCGAGTCGGTGAAGCCGTGGCGCCGCGCGACCCAGTCGAAGGCGTGAAACCAGCAATCGTGAAATGCCCGGTCGAGCGCGGCGTCGGAGAGGCTGCCGTGATTGACGTTCCGCACGGCGGCAAACACCGGCTCGAGCAGCTCCTCACCCGGTTCGTCGGCGGCGGCGAGGCAATTGTCCAGATCGAAGATGATCGCGAGCATGGTCCCGGGGCGCAATTATGTCGTGTCCGGCCGCATCTCGATAGCCTGTCTGGCCGAAGGTTAAAGCGCTCTAGTCTTCGCCGCTGGGATGCCTAGCGGCATACTCATTGTCCCCCATGTGAGCGTTTGCTAATCATCGGCCAGTGATGCATACTTGGGATTCATGAAGCAGCCGCCGCCGTTGCAGTGCCATTCTCCCCGGGAGGCAGCAATGAGCGAGAAAGCCACTGAGCCCACCGATACGTCGCGCCCATGGGCGACGTCCTCGCGAACCGAGCAATGTATCAACTCCTCTTTCTGATTCATGGCATGGGCAACGGCGCCCAGCCTGCCGACGCGCCTTCCTGGTATGCCGACGTCGTCGCGGGATTGCGCGCCAGCGCGAAGACGTATGCACATGACAAGGATCTCGTGCTCTCGGCGCCGAAGGCCGGTCAGGTGCTCGTCATTCCGCTCACGTACCATCAGCTCTTCGATCAGCTACGCGAGAAGTGGGCGGCCCAGTCGCCCGACGAGACCGGGTGGCTTCCCCTCGCGAAGTCGCTTGCCTTCTCCGATCCCCAGGTTCTCGGCAAGCTGCCCGGCTGGATCAACACGGCGGGCGAGTTCTTCTGGACGCACGTGCTCGATGTCCTGCTCTATCGTTATGTGCCAGAGATGACCGTTCCGATTCGTGACGAGATCGCAACCCAGATCGCGACGGCGTGGCACAAAGCAGACCTCGACAATGGCGCGAACACCTCGGTGCACTTCGTTTCCCACAGCCTCGGTACCTGCGTGCTACACGATGCCATCGCGACGCTCGGCGGGGATCCTGGCTTCTCGCCGGGAACGCATCTGATCGACAGCATAGTCACCTGCGCCAACGTGGCGCCGGTACTGGAGACCAACTGCCCCGCGTATACCTCGATCGATCGTCCCGCGGACGCCGACCCACCACCGGACGGCATGGTTGGCTCTTACTTCTCCTTTCGCCACGAGCTGGATCCAGTAGCCGCTGTCAAGACGTTCCGCGGCGACCAGCACGGCTGGCCGGCGTCAGGCTATCAGGACGAAGTCACGAAAGAAGTGAAGGACTGGAACGTTCACGGATACTCACACTACCTCGACAATCCGGTCGTGCATCTGCGCCTGTTCGAGCGGTTGTGGCCCCGTGAGAATTGGGCGTCGCGTCGTGACGGTGCCATCCTGGCGTACAAGGCATCGCCCGGCACGCCATGTCCGGCGGCGATTGCTGCCGTACGTCAGCAATTGGCAATGATTCTCGCGCCACCGCTGCCGCAGACGCCGGCGGGATTCATCGACGTGGTGTCGAAGACAGTACAGGTGCTGCAGGGCGCTCGTCGGGCATGCGCGGCGGAAACGCCATGATTCGTCATGGATGGTTCGTGTTTGCCTGCGGGCTGCTCCTACCAAGTGGGATTGCCGAAGGCCAGCTCGCCGGTGGGCAATACTGTTCCAGCGACGTGTTCAACGACGCGCCACCAGTCGAGGGTGCGAGCGTCATCGTGCGCATGCATCCCTTACTCTCCCGCGCGCGCTACGCCGACGCTGTGCGTAACGAGCAATGGAGCGCCGCGTTGCAGGGTCTTCGGTCCGACGCGATGCAGGCCTTCGTCGCGGCCGGCGTCGCGCCGGCGCGGCAGCTCACCTTTCTCGCGCAGCTGGATTCCGTGCTCGATTATCTGCCACGCATTCCGCGCGACACCACTAACGACTTACGCGCGCGCTTCATAGGCGATAGCGTGCGTCCGATTCGCTTCGCGCCAATACCGGGCACCACGTCGTATCAGCTGTTCCGGCGCGGTGAACGCATCGACATCGCCGGTCTTCCCGGCGACGAAGCGAAGGCGCTCTGCTGGAGCGCGTTGAGCGTCGACCTCGTGCTCTTTCGCCTCACGAAGCCTCTCGAGCTCGCGTCCCTCGCTCGGCTTGCCCGACTCAACACGGCGTGGACCAATTATCGAACCTACGGCTATACGCGTCAGCCGCTCGAGCTATTCCTTACACCGGGCAGCGTCCACGATTCGCTGCCGCGCACGGGACAGTGGCTCATTGGCCATCTCTCGTTAGGAATGCAGGTGAGCGGATCGTCGGCGGATTCGATCACTGCCGTCGAGGCGGGAGTCATCGAGTTTGGCCATCTCTGGTACCGGAGCAACTACACGCAGTATGGCGGGCTCTCCGCCCTCGTTGCCTTACCCGCGCGAAATGTCATTGGTTATGGCGGGATGATTCATTTCGCGCGCAGTCTGCGCGGGGGCCTCGTCTTCCATCACGCCGACGGTCGGACGACGCGAAGCATCATCTTGTCGACTGATCTCTATGGAATGTTGGAGCATTCGAAGCAGTGGGTCGACCAGGGCTCGTCTATCGCGAGAGGAATTGTCGTGCTGCCTCCTCGGAGTTGAAACGCGCGGGGAGGCCGGGGGAGACGCGGAGCGCTCCGCGCCCTCTGCGTTCTTTAGGTACGACCTGCGTGCTTTTGATCCGCTAACTCGGCGGACGCGCTTTAGGATTGGCTCGTCTCTCCGCCGGAGTGCAATAGTATGACTCAGGGAATGGCCGAGCAGTACACGCTCTGGAGCCGCGGCCGAATGATCGGCATCACGGACCTCGGATTCATTTATCGCGAGCGTGGCTTTCGGTGCGGATGGTTCCATCCGAACGACCATGGCGAGCGTCTCATGCCCGATGCCACTGGGGTCGCGCCGGCGCTGCGCGCCGATTACATGATCGGTCCAGACGCCACCCTGCACGCGGACGTCCTGGCTGCCGCACACGCCGAGCAGGCGCTCGAGCTCGAGCTGCGCGGACCGAACGGTGATCGAATTCACACCGAAGATATCGGTATCATCGACACGCATTATGTCGGTCGATTCCACAGAAAGACGTAGACGAGGAGCTGGGCGCGCTCACAGCAGAGCAGCAGGCTGAGGTCGACGAATGGGTAGCGGAGATCAAAGCCGAGCACCCCGAGTGGCTGTGGGAGCGAGAGACGCCGGAGGAGATCGAGCTTCCGCGATATCAGGTTCAGGTGCAGCTCGTCAATCACGATGCCATACCGTGACCAGCGGAGCAGCGCACGTCAGGGTGTTAACTCAGGCGACCTCGCTCGCCGTATGGGGTGCTCGCCTCACCGTTGGTCGCGCCGATCGAAGCGCAAGGAAGAGCAGCACGGCCGTGATCGCGCCGAGGGTGTCCATGAGCATGTCCTTCTGTGCGTCCCACACGTCGCCCTGGCTGCCAAGGAAGTTCGCGCCGGCGGCCGGGTTGCCGCCGTAGGCGGCGTAGAGCCACTCGAGCAGCTCGTACGACATCGCGACGAAGCCGATGGCGAAGATCGCGAACAGGCAGGCGAGCGTTCGGGTCATCGCTCGGCGAGCGAGCAGGTACTCGACGATGCCAAACGCGAAGAAGCCGACGCTGAAGTGGCCGACGCGGTCGAACATGTTCCGCTGAAATCCGAACGCGCGATCGAACCAGTCGAAGGGGACGCGCTCGAACGTGTAGTGGCCACCGACGGTGTGCCAGTACGGGAGCACGGCCATCAGGAGGTACGCGAGCGTCGAGAAGCGCACGCCGCGGACGTACAGCACGACGAGGGTCGTGACGACGCCGACGATCGGAATGTTCTCCGCCCACCAGTCGGCGCGGTCGTAAGGGTTGATCGCGCCCCAGACGAAGATCGCTAGGTAGCCAGCGAAGAGCGCGATCGGGACGAGGCGCTGTGCTCGTGACGGAACTGGTTCTGGCGGCATGGGTGTGGCTCGATGGGGACCACCACGAAGACGATCGGCGAGGGAAGTTGTTCCCACGGAAAACAAGCTTGTCCTAACGCGAACGGCCCCGCGGTCGCTTGGCGGCTGTCTTTGCTTTTTGCGCCGCTTTCCGGGCGGGCGGTCTGGCCTTCGGTATCGGCGCTCCGCCCTCGACGAGCTCCTTTGGCGCCACGCATCGCCACGCTTCCGGCACGAGTACTTCGAGGTCGGCGGCGTCCACTTCCTCGAGCCTAACGAGTATGGCCGGAAACCCGTTGTAATGCGGCTCGGTGAAGAACTTTTTCGGGCTAGACGCGATGATGAGGTCTTTCTGAGAGAGGTTCGTGACGCGCATGGCGAGCACACCGTTGTTCGGCACGCGCGGCTTCTTCGGTTCGATACGCTCCATCCATACCCAGACGAATCCCTTCGCCTTGCCTTTGTTCTCGACCGAAAAGCCGAATCGATCTGTGCCTTCCTCCACGCCGGGCAGCGACATCGCGATCCGTCGCACGTCAGCTTGCGTCGCCATGATCACCGCGACTGGTCTGTCGAGAGACGCGCCGCCGGATTCGTCGGCTCGAATAGCTCCACCGGATTGCCCGATGGGTCGTCGACGATGATCTGCTTTCCGCCCACGCCCGTGACGATCGCATTGCGGAAGTGAGCGCCGGCGGCCCGAATCCGCTCGACGACACTCGTTAGGTCATCGACCTCGATCGCGAACCGATTCCAGCCGCCGGGCTGCTGTTGTGTTCCGTCGGGCATTGCCTGGCCGCCGCCACCGGCAGGATTCGGCGCGCTGAGCACGAGCCGCAGCTCGCCCCGCGTCAGCATCGCGAATGCGGGCGCCGGATGCATCTGCAACTGGAAGCCAAGCTGTTTGACGTAGAAGTCGATCGCGGCGTCCACGTCGCGGACGATGTAGCGCACTTGAACGCTTGCCATGCTAGCCACCATCATGAGCGGTTGCGTATCCCAGCCTAACTCGTGGCCTGCCGGAGGCGCAACACTCAGAGCTCCTTTCGGAACTGGACCACGCGATCGACTTCGTGATATCCCGCGCGCCGATGGGCGGCCTGACTCACCACGTTGTCGAGCTGCGTGTCGGATGCGATCTCGCGATATCCGCACTCGCGAGCCCAGCGTTCCGCGGCGGCAACGAGGGACTGGCCATAGCCGTGTCGCCGCACGTCCGGATCGACGTACCATGCCTCCAGGTAGGCAACGGGGCTGGTGTCGCAGCCGTCGGCGTAGGGGCGAGTTCCGACCTCGACGAATCCAGCCAGCGACCCGTCGCCGCGCTCGGCCACGAACACCTCGGCGTCTTCGCGAGTGCGCTGACGGAACTGGTGCATGCCGGAGGAGAGATCCTCGGCGGTGGCGTCGGGAAAGAGCGCTTGGCTCATCCGGAGCCACTCGGACCAATCGGCGTCTCGAAAGGCTCGAATGATCATTAACGCTCGGGGCAATCTCCCTGTCGAGTGTGCGCGCTTCCGCGCGACGACGCAAGCCGCCCTCGCACGACGCGCCACGACGGCGCTATTCTCATCGCCACCATGCGGCTCCTGCACCGTGTCCTGATTGCAATCGGCCTCCTCGCGCCGCTCTGCCGCGGGCTCGCGCAGTCCAGCCCATCGCTCGCCGATCTGCGATGGGTCGCGGCCGAGAGAAAAACGGGCCGCTTCGTGATCGTTCCCGGCCAGCGCGCCTTCGTCGGAGGTTACGGCACGCCGGGCCTCGAAGTCTGGACGTATCCGCTGCAGCTCGTGCGGCATTACTGGGTCAGCTTTCGATTCGAAGGTGCTACCGCCGAGTTCGACGGCCGCGCGCTATTGCGCGGAATCGAGCAGACACCAACGGCAACGACCCGCACCTACGAGGGGCGGGGCTTCACCGTGCGTGAGCGCGTCTTCGTCCCCGTCGATCTCCCCCTTGCGACGATCAGCTACGCGGTCGAAGGCAGTCGACCACTGCTCATAACCGTGCACTTCACGCCCTCGCTCAACCTCATGTGGCCCGGAGCCGTCGGCGGCCAGGAGATCCACTGGGACTCGACGCATTCGGCCTACACTCTCGACGAGCCGTCGCATCGCTTTCGCGGCGCGATCGTGTCACCGCGGATCGTCGCTCATGAGCAGACACAAAACAATCGCCGCAACAGCGAATTCGAGCGAAGCATCAGCCTCGTCGTGCGCGCTGCTCCCGGAGACAGCGGCATCGCAACGATCGCCTTTGCGGGCGCGAGCACGACTGACGAGGTGCCTCTCTCCATCGCGCGCAATCTCCTCGCCAAACGCGGAGACTACGAAGCACGTGCGCTCGACCGCTACGCGGGACTTCACGTCATCGACATCAGCACTCCCGACACCAACGTGAACCGCGCGCTCCACTGGGCTCAGATTACTCTCGAGCAAGCGTGGGCGTGCAACCCCCAGCTCGGCTGCGGCCTCCTCGCCGGCTATGGTCCATCGCGGGGCGCGCGGCGGCCTCAGTATGCATGGTTTTTTGCCGGCGACGGTCTCGTGGCCGTGGATGCGCTGTTGCGCGAGGGCGCCTATGCTCGCGCGCGCGACGAGCTCGCGTTCATCATGCACTATCAGAACAAGCGTACGGGTGCCATCTGGCACGAGCTGTCGCAGAGCGCCGGCTTCCTCGATTGGGAGCACGCATATCCGTACATGTTCGTGCACGTGGACATCAGCTTCGATTTTCTGAACACCCTGCGTGACTATGTCGAGACCACCGGCGACGTTGCGTTCGCGAAAGCGCACTGGGCATCGATCCGCGCCGCATACGATTATTGTCGCTCGTCGATCCCTCCCGGACGCACTCTGCCGGAGATCCCCGCGGGGCAGCAGGGACGCGACGAGCAGGATCCGCAGCGCGACGAGTTGACGCTGTCGCTCGCGTGGGTTGCCGCGTCCCAGTCCTTTGCGTCACTCGCCCGCGTAACGGGCCACGAGGCGATGGCGGACACGGCTCGCCGCGCCAGCATCGCGGCTCGTGAAGCGATTCGGCCAGCGTACTACGATGCGCGCACGCGGCAATGGGAGAGCGGGCATCTGCGGTCGGGGACAGCGGTCAAGGGCCTCACGAGCAGTCTCATTGCCCTCCTGCATCAGGGTTTGCTCAGCGCGCCGGAGCAGCGCGAGCTGCTCGACGCGTTGGTGTCGCCGCCGTATCGAGCGCCGTGGGGGACCCGCAGCACGCCGAACGATTCGCCGCTCTACGATCCGGATTCCTATGCGCGCGGCAGCGTATGGGCGATCGGCACGGCCGACGCAACGATGGCGCTGTACGAGGCCGGCGACTGGTCGGCAGCGACGGTGCTCTGGCGTGACCTCGTTCCCTGGTTCGCGCTCGACTCGCCAGGGCACATGCACGAAGTTCTCAACGGCGACGCCTTTGTCCCGGAGCGCGAGTCGGTGCCCGATCAGAGCTGGTCGTCTGCCGCGTTTCTCTCGAGCGCCGTGCGCGGGATGCTCGGTCTTCAGCTCGACGCTACGAAAGGGCAGCTTCGCTTCGCCCCACGCTTCCCGGCTGATTGGGACAGCGTTCGTGTGCGGCACATCGCTCTCGCCGGCGTCGATGTGAATCTGGCGCTTCGTCGATCGCGCAATCTCCTGCAGTTGGACCTCGAGAACTCGGGGCCGTCGCTGACCCTCGCGTTCTCGCCCCCTCCGACCGCCGGTCAGGTGAAGCGCGTGGAGGTCGGCGGTGGCGCGCGCCTGATGTCGATGCCGGCTTCCTCGCGCGACGGTGACCTGATTGTCATGTGCCTGAGCCGCGGCGCCTGCCACGTCTCGCTGCATCTCGTTGCCGCTCCGTAAGCGCTCGTCGCCCTTCACGGGTTCGGCGAATGCGGGTCGAGCGTCGGTCGGACGCTGAGAAACAGCCGCGCGTCGGCTCTATGTGGACGGTCCGCCGAGGCAGCACGTTACCGCCACAACGCGCCGCACGGGCGGCAGCTCTCAACGGAGGACGCGACGTGTTCACCGACGCCGATCGCGCGCACTGATGCGATCGCTTCGAGCAACTGCACGGGCGCTGAGCGGCCGCCTGCCTGCACGGCGCTTCCGCAAAAGAAGGTGAACGTTCCGACTTCGAAGGCGACCGCTCCAGCTTCGAAGGCGACCGCTCGAGCTTCGAAGGCGACCGTTCCAACTTCGAACGCGACCGTTCCAACTTCGAAGGCGACCGTGGCAAAAAGCTCGGCGCCGTCGCCGGATCGGTAGTATCACCAACCAAATCATGAGGCGCCCGCGACTACTCGGGACGCGACCGCGACAAAACTGGAGGCGACCGGAGCAACTCCGATGGCGACGCTCGCAACATCGAGGGCGACGCAGACTCCTCCTGACAGCACCGCGGCAACGTTGGACGCGCCCGCGACCAAACGGTTGGCGACGTAAGCATTCTTCGAGGCGACCGTGGCAACTCACGACACGTCCGCGGTAATGTTGGACGGGCCCGCGGCAATGTTGGACGCGCCAGCGGCAACTCATGACGCGACCGCGACAATGTTGGCAGTCACCCTGAACAAGTTGGCAGTCGACCGCCGCATTTCACGACACGACCGTGACTCCTCACGACACGCCCGGAGCTTTGCATGACACGCCGGGCGCTTTACATGACACGCGCGGAGCTTCGCACGACACGACCGAGGCTCCACATGACACGACCGCGACCTCTCACGACGCTACCGCGACTTCCACGGGCGCACACCGCGCGTTTCGCGAGTCGACGCGAGCATCCAAGTACAAGCCGGACGACGAGTTCCGGCGTACTGCCGTTGACAAGCACGTGCCGCCGCCGGATAGTCCGATCATGCTCTGCTTAGATCACTGGATCGGCGGTCGCCTCGACCACGGCTCTTCGGGCCGCGCCGGCACCGTCTACAATCCGGCCACGGGCGAAGCCGCGGCCGAAGTTCCCTTTGCCTCCGCCGCCGACGTCGATCGTGCCGTCGCCGCGGCTTGGGCCGCGTTCGATGGCTGGAGCCGCACGGGGCTCAACAAGCGCGCGACGATTCTCTTCGCCTTCCGTGAGCTCGTCAGGCAGCACGCCGACGAGCTTGCGCGGCTCATCGTTCGCGAGCACGGCAAAGTGCTCCCCGACGCGCGCGGCGAGGTGCAGCGCGGACTCGAGGTCGTCGACTTCGCGTGCGGTATCCCGCAACTCCTCAAGGGCGAGTTCTCCGAGAACGTCTCGGCCGGCGTGGACAGCTATTCCATCCGCCAGCCCTTAGGCGTCGTCGCCGGCATCACGCCCTTCAACTTCCCCGTGATGGTGCCAATGTGGATGTTCCCGGTCGCGGTTGCTGCCGGCAACACCTTCGTCCTCAAGCCATCGGAGCGCGACCCGTCGGCGTCAGTCATGCTCGCCGAGCTGTGGCGAAATGCTGGACTTCCAAATGGCGTCTTCAACGTCGTGCATGGCGATCGTATAGCGGTCGAGCGGCTGCTCGAGCACCCGGACGTAGCCGCGGTGAGCTTTGTCGGATCGACGCCGATCGCTCGCCATATCTATGAGACCGCGACGCGGCACGGCAAACGGGTGCAGGCGTTAGGCGGCGCGAAGAACCACATGGTCGTGCTTCCCGACGCCGACCTCGAGCTCGCCGCCGATTCCGCCGTCAACGCGGCGTTCGGCTCGTCGGGGCAGCGCTGCATGGCGATCTCGGTGCTCGTGGCCGTCGGGGACGCCGCCGACCGGCTCGTGCCGATCATTCGTGAGAAGATGCGAAACATCCACGTCGGCGACGGCATGCTGCCGAACGTCGACATGGGTCCGCTCGTGACGAAGCAGCATCTCGATCGCGTGAAGCGCTACGTGGACGAAGGTGTCACCGCCGGCGCGACGCTCGTCGCCGATGGCCGCGAGGTCGAGGAGAGCGACGGCTTCTTTCTCGGGCCCTGCCTCTTCGACCACGTGAAGCCCGACATGTCGATCTATCGCGACGAGATCTTCGGGCCGGTGCTCTCGGTGGTGCGCAGCGAGACGTATGAGGAAGCACTAAATCTCGTGAATGCGAGCCCGTACGCAAATGGCGTCGCACTCTTCACGAGCGACGGTGGCGCCGCCCGCCGTTTCCAGAGTGAGATCCAGGTCGGGATGGTCGGGATCAACGTGCCCATTCCGGTACCGATGGCGTACTACTCCTTCGGCGGATGGAAGGACTCGCTGTTCGGAGACGCCCACGTGCACGGGATGGAAGGGGTCAAGTTCTACACTCGCGCAAAGGTGGTCACGGCGCGTTGGCCGGAGTCCGCCACCCGAGGGAAGAACCTCGGCTTCCCCAACGGCTAAGACTGGCTCGCCTGCTCGGGTCGCCCTTCGTCGCCGTTGCAGTGTCGAGTAATATACTTGAAGGTATATATGTCTCGACGCCAAGCCGCCGCCAAAGTCCTCCGCTGGGAACGCCGTCCCGACGACCGGCCCGACGAGCTCCTCGAGGCTGCGCTTCACATCTTCGCCGAGCGCGGTTACGCGAACACCAAGCTCGAGGACATCGCCGCCAAGGTCGGCGTTACGAAGGGCACCATCTATCACTACTTCAACACCAAGGAAGACCTTCTCCTGCGGGCCATCGAGCAGCACCACGATCGCGCGTTCAGGCCACTGGAAGAGGTCATTCATGAGAAGCGCGGACCGGTCTCGGCCACGATTCGGCGCTTTCTGAGACGCGCTTTTGGGCAGATGGATCCGTCCCGCGTCAGCGTACTCACCCTGCTCGTGCAGGGCGTCGCCCGCGAGGTGCCTCACGTCTACCATCGGTGGCTCGAGACCGGCCCCGTCCGTGGCTGGAAGATCCTCGCCGCGCTCATCGAACAGGGCAAGCAGAGCGGCGAGTTCCGGATCGACGCCGACAGCGAGGTCGCCGCGCGCATAACGATCTCGGGACTCATTCTGCAGTTCGCCTGGCAACGCTTCACCGACAGCGCGCCCGCGGTCAGCATCGATCCCGACCAATTGATCGACTCGGCAGCGGACCTGTTGTTGCAAGGTCTCCGACCGCTCGCAGGTACCAGCGGGTAGCGATTCGCCCCGACGGCCAACTTGGCGGATCAAATATTTGACCGGCGAGTATGAATGCTTCGAGAAAAGAGTCATGTCAGCTGTTCAGGAAGTTCGAGTAATCACGATCAGCCGGGAATTCGGCGCGGGAGGCAGCGAGCTGGCTGCGCTGCTGGGTCAGCGACTCGGTTGGCCGGTACTCGACGCGGATATCGTCCATCGGGTCGCCGAGCGCCTGCGCCTCGACGACAAAACGGTCGCGAAATTCGACGAACATCCACCCAACCTCCTGGCGCGAATCGCGACCGTGCTCGTGGTGCCGCAGCCGGACATCTATTCCTTCCCGGCGGACGCCGAGCTGCCGAGCCACGACACCATTGCCGCGGCGACGCACGCGGTGATCGCGGAGTTGGGGTCTTCACCTCCGCTGATCGTCGTCGGGCATGGAGGGCAGTGCATCTTCTGCCAGCGCACTGACGTCCTCCACGTGCGCGTCGTCGCCCCGCTGCGCGATCGCCTAACGAGAGTGATGCGTCGCATGAATGTCGACGCCGCCTTCGGCGGGATGGTCATGCACCGCGCCGACAAGGACCGTCAGGCGTACGTCCAGCGGTACTTCCATCGCGACTGGCGCGGCGACCAGCTCTACCATCTGCAGATCAATACCGGCCACATCACGGTCGAAGAGGCCGCGTGCATGGTCGAGCGACTGGTGCACGGTCGCCGCGAGGCAGCGGCGTCGCTCGCATCGGTCGTGACCGAGAGATAATGCCGACTGAAGTCGTCCGATCGCCGTCGCACAAATGGGTGATTGCCGGCACCGTCATGACGGGCACCATCATGGCCGTGCTGGACTCGAGCATCGTCAACGTCGCGCTGCCCGACATGTCGGGGACGCTCGGCGTCACGATCGAGGAGATCACCTGGGTCATCACGGCATACATCCTTGCGCAGGTGATCGTCATGCCGATCACCGGGCTGCTCGCGTCGCGGTTCGGACGCAAGCGCTTCTACATGTCGAGCGTCGCGCTCTTCACCGCCGCATCGATGGCGTGCGGGCTGGCGCACAGCCTCGGCACGATGGTGCTGTTTCGCATCCTCCAGGGGTTCGGGGGCGGCGTGTTGCTGACGGTATCACAGGCTATCTTGCGCGAGAGCTTTCCGGCGGAGGAGCAGGGAATCGCCATGGGGATCTACGGACTGGGCGCGGTGCTCGCGCCTGCGTTCGGTCCCACGTTAGGCGGATGGATCACCGACCAGTATTCCTGGCCGTGGATCTTCTACATCAACGTTCCGATCGGCATCATCAACACGATCCTCGTCTCGCGCTACATCGAGGACCCGCCGTATCTGGTCCGCACGAAGGGCTACATCGACTGGCCGGGACTCGGCCTGCTCGTCGCCGGGCTCGGCGCGCTCCAGTTGATGCTCGAGGAGGGTGAGCGCAACGACTGGTTCCAGTCGACGTATATCGTCCGCCTCGCGCTGATCGCGTCGGTCGGGCTCGTCCTGTTCGTCTGGCGTGAGCTGAAGGCCGATAAGCCGGCGGTCAATCTTCGCATCTTGAGAAATCTCTCCTTCAGTTCCGCCACCGCGTTAGGCGGCGTGCTCGGCCTCGCGCTCAACGGCAGTCTCTTCCTGCTGCCGGTGTTTCTGCAGAACCTGCTCGGCTTCAACGCGATGCAGTCCGGGGTGACGTTGATGCCGCGTAGCGTGGCGATGGGTCTGCTGATGCCGATTGCCGGTCGCTTCTACAATCGCCTCGGCCCTCGGGTGCTCGTCGGCGGCGGGCTCCTTGTCGCCGGTTACGGTTTCTACTCGATGTCCCAGCTCACGAGCGACGTGGGATTCTGGGATCTCTTCTGGCCGCAGCTGTGGCAGGGCGTTGGGTTCAGTCTGATCTTCGTTGCCCTGAGTACGGCGGCGCTGTCCACGATTGCGAAGCCGCGCATGACCGCGGCCACGGGACTCTACAATGTCGTGCGACAGGTGATGGGCAGCGTCGGCATTGCGATTGCCGCGACGACGCTCACGTCGAGCACGGCACGCTATCACGCGATTCTCGCCGAGGATGCCGGGGCGTCGTCCGTCGGTCGACAGAGTCTCAACTCGCTGATTGGCGGCATGATGGCAAAGGGAGCCGACGCATTCACGGCGAAGATGGAGGCGATCAAGCTTCTGGATGGCATCGTGTCACGCCAGGCGGCGGTGCTCGCCTACAATCACGTCTTCGTGCTGGTGTCGTCACTCTTCTTCATTGGCTTCCCGCTCGTCTTCCTGCTGCGCCGGGGTGTCCCATCTGGCGACATGGAGGTGCATGTCGACTGATGGTGACTGGTGGCTGGTGGTTGGGGACGGGTGGCTGGTAGATAAGGAATGCCGGCGCGAAGCGCCGGCATTCCAATTCTCACCAGCCACCCGTCCCCAACCACCAGCCACCATCACACGGCCCTGACCTATCAGGACACCCGAATGCATACTTCGGCATGCGAACGATTCGACGGGTCGCCACGGCCGCGGCGCTGGCGATCACGTATGCGGCGCCCCTTGTTGTGGCGCGTGCGCAGTCGCTGCCGAGTCGCCTTTCGGACGATGAGTTCTGGCGGCTCGTGAACGATCTCTCGGAGGCGGGCGGTTATTTCCGCTCCGACAACTTCGTTTCGAACGAGACCACCTTTCAGCACGTCATCCCGGAGCTCGCCAAGTCCCATCCACCGGGCGGTGTCTACCTCGGTGTCGGACCCGATCAGAATTTCACTTACATCGTGGCGCTCAAACCGCGGATGGCGATCATCACCGACATCCGCCGGCAGAACATGATCGAGCACCTGATGTACAAGGCGGCCATGGAGATGTCGCCGACGCGCGCTGATTTCCTGTCGCTGCTCTTCTCGCGGGCACGTCCCGCCGGGCTTTCGGACACGACCGGCGCGCCGGCGTTGATGCAGGCGTATGTCGCCGCGCCATCGGACAGCATGCTCTATCGGAAGAACATCGCGGCGATCAAGGATCATCTCGTCATGAAGCATCATTTCGCGCTCAGCGCCGACGATCTCAGCTCGCTGACGTATGTGTACGAGGCGTTCTTCGACGCCGGCCCGGATCTCACCTACTCGTTTTCCGTCGGACGGCAGGGCCGCGCGAGCTTCTTCGGCCGGCGCATGCCGAGCTACGGCGAGTTGATGGCCGAGTCCGACGCGTTAGGCATCCATCGCAGCTATCTCGCGAGTGAGGAAAACTATCGAACGTTGCGCGAGCTGGAGTTGAACAACCTGCTCGTGCCGATCGTCGGCGATTTCGCGGGTGAGAAGGCGCTACGCGCCGTTGGCTCGTATCTCAAGCAGCACAACGCGACGGTGACGGCGTTCTATACGTCGAACGTCGAGCAATATCTGTTTCAGCAGGCCGACGATTGGCGGAAGTTCTTCGCGAACGTCGCGACGCTACCGCTCGACGGAAAGAGCACGTTCATTCGGGCGGTCTTCAACTACATGGGCTTTCGCGATCCCTCGACTGGCGCGCCGGGGCCGAGATCGACGACGATGCTCTCACCGATTGTCGACGTATTGAAGGCTGTGGACGACGGGAAGATCCAGACGTATTACGACGTCATCCAGCTCTCGACTGCTCCGGTGCCGGCGCCGGAATAGCGTTAGGCATCCGTTCCGCCTTCGACGTGTCGTCGCGCGGCCGGCGCAGCCGGAGGATGAGGTAGACGACGACGACGACGTTCAGGGCGAAGGCCGCGAAACGCATTGGCGTCGGACGGTGCACCATCTCCCAGATCTCGAACGGGATCAGCGAGCCGGTGGCGATAATAGTCAGATACTCGGCCCAGCGCCTCTCGCGCCAGAGGCCGACGCCCTCGGTGGCGAACAGCGCCGCGTAGAACAGCGCGACGAGCCCGAGAGCGCCGATCTTCTCGCGGCTCAATCCCGTTACGAACGCAATCGAGCGCCGGATGAGATGCTGTCCGGACGTGAAAACGAGGTCCGTGCCCCATTCCCGAGCGCGGTCAGCGACGCCCTGCTGCATGAGCCCGAAGGCGCCGAGTGCGGCGAGTATGAAGAGAACTGCCTTGAGAAATTTGAAAACAGCGATCGCCTGCATGAAACGATCGTGTCCAGCGCGGTGCGTCTGGGGCGTCTTCGTCGAGTCCATCGGAATCCGGTTCAGCGTCTGGTCAGTATACTTTGCATGGTCCATGCACGTGAGGCGCGGACAGCAGATCCTTCTCTTCGTCGCTTGCGCTCCTCGAGGGCAAGCGCTTCGCTCAGGATGACAAGTACGAACGTAGCCCTCACCCGTCCGATCAGCGCGACGTTCGCGCAATGTCAGCTAACGTACCTCGAGCGCGAGCCGATCGATCTCGATCGGGCACGTAGTCAACACGACGCATACGAAGCGCTCTTGGTGTCACTGGGCTGGGCGATCGATCGCCTTCCGCCGCTGGACGATCAGCCTGACGCGGTGTTCGTCGAGGATGCGGGAATCGCGCTCGACGAGCTGGCGGTCGTGGGGCCAATGGGCGCGGCGAGTCGCGCGGGGGAATCGCGCAGCGTGGAGGCGGCCCTCGCGCGATATCTGCCCGTGCACCGCCTTACGCCGCCGGCGACCCTCGACGGGGGGGACGTCCTTCGCGTGGGACGGCGGCTCTTCGTCGGATTATCGAGTCGCACGAACGAAGCGGCAGTCGAGCAACTCGGACGGCTTCTCACGCCTCACGACTATGAAGTGATCGGTGTAGCCGTCGGTGGCGCCCTTCACCTGAAATCGGCGTGCACGTTCGTCGGCGACAACACCCTCCTCGCTAATCACGAATGGGTAGACCTCCGCCCTTTTTCGGGGATGCACACCCTGTCGGTGGACGCGTCCGAGGCGTGGGGCGCGAGCGTGCTCCTTGCCGGCGACGAGATCGTAATGCTGACGGGCTTCCCCCGGACGTGCCGGATGCTCGCGGTCACGGGGCGGAGGGTGCACGAGATCGATCTGTCGGAGCTTCGTAAGGCGGAAGGGGGGCCAACCTGTCTGAGCATCCTGCTGCGTTCGGCCCTTACGTGACCTGCGCTGGTTTGATGCGGTCTGCACTACTGTCGCGCGTCGGATGACGCTGGAATGACGCCACCCATCGCAGTGAGGCTCAGTATGCACCGAATTCTCTCGTATCGTTCGTTGTTGGCCGCGGCAGCCATCGCGCTCGCCCCGTTCGCGCTCAACGCCCAAGCGGCGACGGTCGCGTGTAAAGACGGCACGACCTCCAGCGCGACGGGTCGGGGCGCCTGTTCGGGCCACGGCGGGGTGGACAAGTCAGCCGGCAAGGCGGCGAAGTCCGACGCCAGGGCCGCGAAGTCCGCCGCCAAGTCGTCGACGAAGGCGGCGAAGGCCGAGGCGAAGGAGGCCAAGGCAGATACGAAGTCCGACGTGAAGGCGGCGACGAAGTCGACAAAGGCCGCCGAGAAGTCGACGAGCAAAGCGGTATCATCGGACGTCAAGCAGACGGGAAAGACGGCCAACGTCACCGCGGCGAACACCGACCCGACGAATGCGACGGCAAAGTGCAAGGATGGGACGTACTCGCACGCAGCGACGCATCGCGGCGCCTGTTCGCGTCATGGAGGCGTCTCGGAGTGGCTCAAGTCGTAAACACTGGATTGTCGTCCTGAGGAGCGAAGCGACGAAGGATCTGCTGTTAAGGCAATCAACAGCAGATCCTTCGTCGCTTCGCTCCTCAGGATGACACTCCGGCTGCCTTCGTATAGCACTCCGGGCAGAGCACGGCGCCGTCCGACGTGCCGGACGCTGACTTCTGCACCCAGTACTCGGATCGCCGCTGCACGCATTGCGCGCAGCGGCGCGGTGCTTCGAGGATACGCGGCGGTTCCAGCTCGACGTAGCGGAGCACGCTGTCCGACGACCGCTCGCGCGCGAACCATCGCTCCGCCGATCCCGCACCGGCGTCGACGCGCACGATCGCCTCGGGCAAAGGCAGCGAGACCGCAACGGAATCCATCGTACCGTCCGCATGCTGCAGCACCGCCTGCAGTGCGCCTGGGGTCCGGATGACGTGCTCCGGTGTCGTGGATGGCGCTTCGTTCATCGTTCTCTCTCTCCGGGCTGCCTAACGAAAAAGCGATGGGCGCTCTGCGCGATAGCTCGTGGGATCGACCACGTATCTCCGTAACGTAGGCGCTTGTACTCGTCACACACGAGCTCATGCAAGGTTTGTACACCCCGCAATGACGGGTCCTCTCCGATCTGCAGCGCGCGCCGGTGCATCGCTCCGTCATAGTGGCCGTTCAAGAGCCATTTGGGATCGATTCCGGATTCACGAACGAGCGACACGATGACCTGGATGAGAGACTTCGTATCGATGGGCTGGTCGCTGTCCTGAAGAAGCCGGCGTAGCGCATCGAGGGGTACGTTGAGCGAATGCGCGACCTCGTCGACACGATGTCCCGGCTGGCGCGAGATCACGAGCCGGATACGCTCGGCGATGGCCTCGTCGAAGGGGTCGTTCGCTTGTTGGAAAAACAAATGGGCCCGGCCTTCGGAAGAGCGTGCTGCAACGAAAAACGCCCTCGCAAAAACGATGCTTGCGCCAGTAGAGAGGTGCCCTCTAAACGGAATTTTGTTTACCGGTTGTTGACGTGCCGGCCCGATTTGTCGTTCGCCGCCCGCTGGACGGTAATCACGATTGCCTTCGACGCCGGCGTATTGCTTCCGACGGCGACGTAGTCGTGCGGCACGAGGACGTTCGCTTCGGGGAAATACGCGGCGGCACAGCCGCGCGGCACGTCGTATGGTACCACGCGGAATCGCCGCGCATGCCGATCTGCACCCCCATGGTGGCTCGTGATATCCACCGCCGTCTCCGGCGTCAGATCGCGCTCGCGCATGTCGTCGGGATGCATGAAGATCACCCGCCGTCCATTGTGGACGCCGCGATACCGATCGTTAGGTGCGTAGACGGTCGTGTTGAATTGGTCGTGCGCGCGGACGGTCGTCAGGAGCAGCTGCCCCGGCGCCAGCGCAGCCATCGGAAGCGAGTGGAGGGTGAAGCGCGCCTTTCCCGTCGCGGTGTTGAACCGGCGCTCGCGCGCCGCGTTCGGCAGATGGAATCCGCCGGGCGCCCGCACGCGCTCGTTGTAGCGCTCGAAGCCTGGGATGACACGCTCGATGGCGTCGCGGATCCTGTCATAGTCACCCGCAAGCTCCTCCCAGGGTACGGTACCACGAGCGCCCAGCGTTGCTCGCGCGAGCCGGGCCACGATGGCTGGCTCGCTCAGCAGATCGGCCGACGCCGGCTCGAGCACTCCACGTGACGCCTGCACGATCGCCATCGAATTTTCCGTCGTGACGAATTGCTCTCGTCCGTTCTGCATGTCACCCTCGGAGCGGCCGAGGCAGGGCAGTATCAGCGCCTGATGCCCGGTGACGAGATGTGCCCGATTGGGCTTGATGGAGACGTGAACCGTGAGCCGGCAATTCCGCAGCGCCGTCGCCACGAACTCCGTGTCCGGCGCCGCCTGCAGGAAGTTGCCGCCTAACGCGAAGAAGACCTTCGCGGCGCCGGCGTGCATCGCGCGAATGGCACCCACGGTGTCCAGGCCGTGCTCGCGCGGCGGCGCGAAGCCAAAGACGGCACCCAGCCGGTCGAGGAACTCCGGGCGCGGCCGCTCCCAGATACCCACGGTGCGGTCGCCCTGAACGTTGCTGTGGCCACGTACCGGACAGAGACCGGCTCCTGGCTTGCCGATCTGTCCGCGCAAGAGATGGACGTTGACGATCTCCTGTATGTTGGCGACCGCATTCACGTGCTGCGTGAGTCCCATGCCCCAGCAGGTGATCGTCCGTTCCGAACGCGCGAAGACGTCGGCCGTGCGGAGAATGTCCTCGTACGCCACGCCGCTCGCCGCGACCAGCCGCTCCCACGGCGCGAGCGCGAGGCTTCGCGCGTACGCGTCGAAACCGTCGGTGTAGCGAGCGATGAAGTCGCAGTCGATGGCCTTCTCGCCGCGCGCGTCCCGCTCGAGGAGCGCCTTCGCGATTCCCTGAAATAACGCCACGTCACCGCCAACGCGGACACGCACGAGAAAATCGGCGATTTCGGTGCCTCTGCCTAACAAGCCGAGCACTTCCTGGGGCTGCTTGAAACGCTGCAGGCCGGTCTCGGCGAGGGGGTTGATGCCGACGATCGTCGCGCCGTTCCGCTTCGCGTGCTGCAGCGTGGAGAGCATCCGCGGATGATTCGTCCCGGGATTCTGGCCGGCGATGACGATGGCTTGTGCCTCGTCGAAATCCTCGAGGCTGACTGTCCCCTTGCCGACGCCGATCGTCTCCGTCAGCGCCGTACCGCTCGACTCGTGGCACATGTTCGAGCAGTCGGGAAGGTTGTTGGTACCGAACTGCCTCGCGAAGAGTTGGTACAAAAATGCGGCTTCGTTGGAAGTTCTCCCGGACGTATAAAAGATCGCTTCGTTAGGCGAGGCGAGCGCGTTGAGCTCCGCGGCGATCATGGCGAAGGCATCGCGCCACGAGATCGGCGCGTAGTGCGTCGCGCCGGGCCTGAGAACGAGGGGTGCCGTCAGGCGACCGAGCGCGCCGAGGGCGTAGTCGCTGAGTGCCGAGAGCTCGGCGACGGAGTGGCGAGCGAAGAGCTCGGGTGTCGCCCGCCGGTTGGTTGCTTCCCACGCCGTTGCCTTCGCACCATTCTCACAGAACTCGGCGACATGGCGAGCCCCGTCGGGATCGGGCCAGGCGCAGGACTGACAGTCGTAGCCGTCTTTCTGGTTGATCGAGGTCAGCGTACGGAGCGAGCGCCGCACGCCCATCTCGGTGTAAGCGTGCTTGAAACTGGTAAGCACCCCACGCATTCCAGCCGCTGCAGAGGCGGGGTCGGAGATCTCGATGGCGGAGAGATCTTCTTCCGGCGTTAGTGGATTCGCCCTATCGGGCCCCGCGTCATCCATCCCCGACATTTCAGTGCCTTGTAATTGAGGGATCACAGAATTCACAGAGGACACAGAATCCACGGTAAACCAAAACAACGATTGATTCTCGGACGAATCCTGGTTTTGTGTTCCGTGTCATCTGTGGAGTTGTGTGCATTCTGTGACCACACCCTTGGCCGCATAATCCTGACAAGCCGCGGTGATGCGCCTGCCTCCGGAGTAAACATTGAAGCGTTCCGCGCGGATGAAGCCGATCAATGTCATACCGGCGGCACGCGCCACCTCCACCGCGAGACTCGACGGCGCGCCAATCGCGGCGAGGATGGGGATGCCGGCCATGAGCGCTTTCTGAACAAGCTCGAAGCTCACGCGGCCGCTCACGACGAGTAGTCGCTCATCGACGGGCAGACGCCCCGCGAGCAGCTCCGCGCCGATCACCTTGTCGAGCGCATTGTGCCGGCCCACATCCTCGCGGACTGTCGCCACCTGACCATCCAGGTCGCAGAGCGCCGACGCATGCAGCCCGCCAGTGAGGTCGAACCCTTCCTGTGCCTCGCGGAGTCGCGCGGGCAGTGACCGGATCACCCTCTCGTCCAGCCGCGGCAGCCGATCACGCAGTGGAAAGGGGGACGCCAGGCGTAGCGCCGACGCCGACGTCTTTCCGCACATGCCGCAGCTCGAGGTCGTGTAGGAGTGTCGCTCGAGTCGCGTCAGGTCGACCGAAGTACCCGGCGCGAGCACGACACGTATCGAGCCCGCCCGACAGGACCGTACATCGGCGATCTGTTCGCGGCCGGCAATCACGCCTTCGGTGAACAGGAAACCGACTGCGAGCTCAGGGTCGTGCCCGGGCGTTCGCATGGTCACGGCGATCGTCGTGAGGCGCGCCTCGCCCGTCTCGTCCCATTGGAGCCGGATCTCGAGCGGGTCTTCCACCGCCAGCATGTCCATCGACCCGCTGCCGTTACGTTCGATCTCGACGCTGGTGACGCCCTCCATGCGCGCGCTCCTCCTCGGTACACAACGGAAATAGATCGCGGCCCGGCAGGGCGCAATCCTGGATGTGCTCACCGAGCCAGCAACGGCGCGAGATTCGCAAAGATGACAGTCGAACTCTGGTCATGGACTCATGGTGACTGCGATCGCGGCCGCGCCGGCGGCACCTGTTCGGCTCAGCCATCGGCAAATTCTCGTCGTATTCAGTGGTCTCGTGCTCGGCATGCTCCTCGCCGCGCTCGATTCCACCATCGTATCGACGGCGCTGCCCACGATCGTCGGCGAGCTCGGCGGTCTCGCGCGACTGTCATGGGTTGTCACAGCGTATCTGCTGGCGCAGACCGTCGTAACGCCACTCTATGGTAAGCTCGGCGATCTCTACGGACGCAAAGGCATCCTGCAGAGCGCCATCGTGCTATTCCTCGTCGGTTCGGCGCTCTGCGGCTTGAGCCGGAACATGACGCAGCTGATCGCCTTCCGAGCGATCCAGGGATTGGGCGGCGGCGGGCTCACGGTGACGACCCAGGCCGTCGTCGGGGACGTCGTGCCGCCGCGCGACCGCGGCCGCTATCAGGGCTACTTCGGCGCGGTCTTCGGGTTGGCCAGCATCGCCGGCCCACTGCTCGGCGGCTATTTCACGACGCAGCTCACCTGGCGTTGGATCTTCTACATCAATATTCCGTTAGGCATCGTCGCCCTCGTCGTCATCGCCTCGACGCTACCCTCGCTCGTGGAGCGGCGGCGCCCAACGATCGACTACGCCGGCACGGCGCTCCTCGCCGTCGCGCTGAGCGCGATCGTGCTCGTGTCCGACGTCACCAGCACAAAGCGGCCGATCATGTCGCCGTCCATGGACGGGTTGATCCTCCTGGCGGTGATCTCACTCGTCGGCTTCGTCCTCGTCGAGCGTCGCGCGAAAGAGCCGGTGCTGCCATTGAGGCTCTTCTCGAATCGTACCTTCGCGCTGACCTCGGCCATTGGCCTTATCGTCGGCTTCGCGCTCTTCGGATCCGTGACGTACCTGCCGCTCTTTCTGCAGGTCGTGAAAGGGGCGAGCCCCACGGTCTCCGGATTGGAAATGCTGCCGATGATGGCGGGCATGCTCGTGACGTCGATCGCATCGGGGCAACTCATCAGCCGCACGGGACACTACAAGGTCTTTCCGATCATCGGCATGCTCGTGATGGCGGTCGGACTACTTCTGCTATCGCGCATGACCGTCGACACGTCGACGATGGCTGCCTCGTTAACGATGCTCGTGCTCGGCCTTGGACTCGGTATGGTCATGCAGGTGCTGGTGATCGCGGTGCAGAACGACGTCGATTACGGCGATCTCGGCGTTGCGACCTCGGGTGCGACGATGTTCCGCCTCGTCGGCGGCTCGTTAGGTACGGCGGTCCTCGGCGCGATCTTCGCCGCGCGCCTCGCGCAGACGCTGTCACGCCTGCTGCCGGGCAGCGCGCGCGTCACCGGCCACGGCGCGCTGAATCCGGAGACGATGAGCCAGCTGTCGCCGGCGCTGCGCGACATCTACGTGCAGGCGTTCACGGTCGCATTGGGCACCGTGTTCGTCGCCGCCACGGGCATCGCGCTCCTCGGCTGGATCTTGACCTGGCTCTTGCCCGAGCGGCCGCTTCGACAGACCGTCGCTGCCGCGAGTAGCAGCAATGGTCTCGGCGAGGTGGGTGAAGCGTTCGCGATGCCAGCCGACGCGGAGTCCGAGAGCTATGTTCTGCGCGGGCTCGCCGCGGTCGCGGACCAGGATCTCCAGCGCCGGCACATCGAGCGCATCTGCGAACGCGCCAGAGTCGATCTCACGCCGCTCGCCGCCGTGCTTCTCGTTAGGCTCGACGCCGAGCCGGCGTTGTATCCTGACGACGTCGGACGCGCGCGCGGTGCGACCCCCAACGAGGTGCGCGCCGCCGTGCACGAACTGGAGGAGAAGGGCTTTCTCCTTCCCGGCGGCCGTGACGGCCGGCAGTGGACGCTCACGTCCGCCGGATGCGAGACGCTGACCAAGCTGGTCGACGCGCGCCGCGCGCACCTGGCCGAGCTCTTTGCCGATTGGGGCCCTGCACGCCGCGAGGAGATCGCCACGATCCTCCGCCGTCTCGCCGACGAACTGATTCCGGATGCCCGGACGGGTGTAAAGGCGAAAGCCTGAGGAGGGACTAGGGAACTGTGCGTCCCCGAATTAGGGTAATGCATGCTTCCCTCCCACGGCCGGTTGCTGGCGGCCGTTTGCCTCGCGTCGGCGATCTGCGCGACGTCGAGCCCAGCTCAGGACACATCGGCGGCGCGGCCTCGTGAACAGAGTGCAGTTGGTTCAGCGCGCATTTCCCTGGATGCCTCCTACACGCGCCCTCGCTTCAGCGATCTCGAGGCTGCTGCCACTGTCGCGCCCTTCGTCTCGACGCATTGGCAGGTTGGCGTCGCGCCGGCCATCCAGTTTGTGAGAGACAACGGCAACAACTATTTCGCCGGCAGCGCGGCGACAATCGCGAACTATTTTCCGCGGACGACTGGCGGGTGGCTGCCCTACGTCGGCGGCTACTTCTCAGAAGGGAGCGCATCGTTCTCGAGCGGCTCGGGCTACTACGGCGGTCAGGCGGGACTGCTGCACTTCCTCTCGCCCGCGGTCGCATTCCGGGCCGAGCTTCGCTACCGCCGCGAGGCGGCGCGGGGGATTAGCTACGAGAGCAGCGATCTCTATCTCACGCTCGACCCATATCTCTTTGGTCGTGCGACGCGAGGCCTAACGACCCTTCCGGCTTTCGGCGTCTTCGACGCGAGTGTGTTCGGGGACCTCCAGCTGCGGCCGTCGCACATGCTCGCCGCGAACGGCACCGTCGCGCCCTTTCTCACCCATTATCTGCAGGCCGGGGTCACCGGCACGGCGCTGTTCACCTTCGACGTCAACAGCGGCTATCACGATCTCGAGTGGTTCGGCCGCGCGTATCTGCCGGTGGATCGTCGCGTGCTGCCCTTCGCCGACGGCTTCGTTGCCGCGCACTATCTCACCGACAACGAGACGGAGCGGAGCCACGGCGCGCGCGCGGGTGTTCGGACCTATCTCACGGCGGGCGTCGCCCTCGACGTCGCCTTCGAGTGGCGGAACTACGCCGCTGTGCCGGTTGGCGCCGTGCCGATGATCCGTCCGGAGGCGCGCACCGTACGAGCGGCGCTGACGACGCAGTTCCGAGCGCGGCGGAGAAGTCATGGTGGGTAACACGACGTTCCTGCGGCGAGCGTGGCTGCTCGCTCTTGCAATTGCTCCGGTGGCGCGCGCGCAGGCGCCGGCCGCGCCGGCGCTCGCGGCTCAGGTCGAGGTGCTGCGGACGACGCACGGTGTGCCGCACATTCGCGCGCAGAATCTCGCGGCCGCGGCGTACGCGCTCGCCTATGTGCAGCTCGAGGATTACGGGCCACGCGTTGCCTTCGCGCTCGTGCGCGCGCGCGGGGAGCTGGCGAAGTGGTTCGGCCACGACAGCATCGACGGCGATTATCCGGCGCGGCTCGCGCACGACGAAGCCGTTAGGCATTACAGCCAGATCGACCAGGATACGCGCGATGTTTATGATGGTTTTGCCGCCGGCGTGAACCGATACGTCGAGCTTCACGCGGAGGAATTCCCGGTCGGCTTCGCGCCGCACTTCACCGGCTACGACGTGGCCAGCAAGGATGTCGAGCTGCCTTCGGCGGCGGCCGCGCGCCACTTCCTCGCGAAGATGGATCCGGAGAGCGCGCGTCGTGGCCGCCGTCCGGCATCCTCGAACGAGCCACCCGCGGGAGAGGGCAGCAAGAGCTTTCCGGATGACACTCCCGATCCGGGCTCGAATGCCTGGGCGTTCGCGCCGAGCCGGACAAAGTCGGGGCGCGCGATTCTGATGCGCAATCCGCACCTCTCCTGGGACGCCGGCTATTACGAGGCGCAGGTCACGGTGGCGAACGGGATCGACTTCTACGGCGACTTCCGCATCGGTGGGCCGTTCAGCGTCGTCGGTGGCTTCAACCGCGATCTCGGATTCGCGACCACGAACAACGCGCCCGATCTGAACGCGATCTACGCCCTCGACGTGGACTCGACGCAGGCGGACGCCTACTACCTCGGCGGCACGTCGCACAAGCTCGAGCGGGAGCTCGTGACGGTCGAATACAAGAATGGACCGGGACTCTCGTCGGAAACGCGCGAGATGTGGCGCAGCGCGATCGGACCGGTGATCTATCGTGGCGGCGGAAGGCTCTACGTCCTCAAGGCGGCGAACGACGGCGAGTTTCGCGCGGGAGAGCAGTTCCTGCGCATGATGCGCGCGAAATCGCTCGACGAGTGGAAGGCGGCTATGCGGATGCGTGCGCGCGTGAACTCCAATTTCACCTACGCCGATCGCGCTGGTCACATCTTCTACGTGTGGAACGCGTCCATCCCGTCGCTGCCGCACCCGAGTGGCGGCGACAGTATCGCCGTTCCCGCACACGCTTCGGCCGACGTCTGGACTCGTTATGTCCCGTGGGACTCGCTGCCGCAGGTACTCGACCCGAAGGGCGGCTACGTGCAGAACTCGAATGATCCGCCGTATCTCACGAACCTGCATCAACCGCTCGATCGGTCGCGGTATCCCGCCAACTTTCCCGACGCGAAGCTCGGGCTTCGCACGCAGATGAGTCTCCAGCTCATCGACACGGACCGGAAGTTGAGCCTGCAGGACGTGATCGCACTCAAGCACTCGTACCACATGCTGCTGGCGGATCGGGTGAAGAACGATCTCATTGCCGCGGTGCGCGGGTCGAATCCAGCACCTAACGTGGTGCAGGCGATCGACGCGCTCGAGAGGTGGGACAATACCGTCGCTCCGACGAGCAAAGGGGGAGTGCTGTTCGAGATCTGGTGGCGCCGGTACATCCAGGGTGCGGTGCTCGACAGCCTGTTCGCCCAGCCCTGGAGCCCGACCGCTCCGGCCTCCACGCCGCGCGGACTCGGGGATCCAGCGCGCGCCGTCGCGGCATTCACGTGGGCGGTGGACGAGACGACGCGCCGCTTCGGTGCGGTGGACGTAGCGTGGGGCGATGTACATCGCGTGCGGATCGGTAGCGTTGACGTCCCCGTCGGTGGCTGCAACGGCGATCTCGGCTGCTTTCGCGTGATCTGGTATCGCAACGAGCCGGATGGCAAACGTGCCGCCGCCGGGGGCGACGGCTGGATCCTCGCCGTCGAGTTCACGGACACGCCGCGTGCCTATTCGGTGCTTGCCTACGGCGAGAGCGACCGCGCCGATTCGCCGTTCCACGACGACCAGGCGGCGATGTTCGCTCGCGGCGAGCTCAAACCGGTGGCGTTCACGCCGAAGGATGTCGACGCGCAGACGATTCGACGCTACCGGCCCGGCATGGCGCGTTGAGCGTTTGGCGTTGGGCGTTGAGTGATGAGTACTTCCACGTCTCGCTCAACGCTCGACGCGCAACGCAGAACGCTCGCGCGGCACGGTCGATGCCCTGCGTTCGTCGGGTTCGGTTATTTCCGGGTCTTCGCCTCACGAGGGAAAGGTCGGACGTTCGTTCGGCTGTGTCCTTTCGGAACGACTGTCCACTTCCTCCCGTCCAAGACCGAGGACATATCGGAATTGGTAGCGGTATTCGCTTCTGATCACGGGCCATCAGCAGCCACCAGAGGAAACTGACGATGAAGACTCGAGCCTTTTCCACGGCGCTCTTAATGGTGAGCGTGTGCTCATTCCCGGTGGCCGCGCAGGTGGCCCAAACGGGGGCTCCCAATCCCGCGCTCTGGGAATCGACGCCTGACGCGGCGGCTCTCGGATCCGGAGCGCGGGGATTCCTATCGTACGGAGTCGACGATAGGAACCGCGACTGGATGATCGCTGGTGGGTTCCGCCTTCTTGGCGGTGTGCTCCGCGCGAGTTACGGCAAAGGGTCGTACTTCGGGACCTTGAGCGATTACGCGATCGGCTATGCGCGGCCCCTCTACCGCCAGAGTGTCGGCCCATGGGTGTCGTGGGGCTCGGGCTTGGATCTCCTGGCCGCGTCGCAACGCAGCCCCTCTGGCCTCTATCAGAATCAGGCCGTTCGGCTCATGGTGCCGTTCTCCGTGCGATTGGGATCGCCAACCAGCTTCTCGATCGCACCCTACGTGGGACCGTACGCCGAATTCGCGAACGGTCAGTACTTGCGTGGATGCGACAACAACGGCTGTGCCAACAGCTTCCTCGCCTCAGGCAACACCTACTCGGGAGGTCTGGCGTTTGGAGCAGAGGTCACGGCATGGCGCCTCGCTCTCACCGTCGGCGCAGCCGGCGTGCCGGCGGGACTGCGCGCATTTCGGCCGGGGTGGAAGGCGAGTGGAGCGGTGAGGGTTCGCTTCTAGAGGATCCGTATTAACTGGGGTGATGTGTGCTATCCGCCGGAGCAGCAGGCTTCGGCGGCTCGAACTCCTTTTCCGGAATCTTGAACTGCTGATCGACGCTCGCGTCGGCCCACACGCCGAGGACACGCTGCGCGACGTAGTCACCCATCTTCGGTCCGAACTTGAATCCCTCGGCGTTCCCACCCCCCGCGATCCAGAGGTTCGTCATCTGCGGATGGCGGTCGACGATGAAGTTGCCGCTCGAGCTGATCTCGTAGTGACAGGCGTGCGTCTGCGCGATCGGTGCGTCCTTGAGGAGAGGGAACCGGTGCGCGACGAAACGACGTGAGCCCTCGAGGCGCTCCTGATTCGCCCAGCGGTCGCTGGTGTCGGGGTCCAGCTGCTGCGGCGGCACGTCCTGCTGTGGCTGGCCACTCTGTCTCGCGCCGCTCGCATTCGCGGCGTTCGAGCCCGTGTCGATGGCCGGCGAGTTTGGATTCTGCGCTGCGCCGGCGCCGCCGGTGCCAGCTTTGCCGCCGGCGTTCGCAACCGTCTGCGGTGGCGTGGGCCCTCGCTCCGCGCCACGCACGCGAAAGCCGCGGTTGTCGACAGGCAGCGCCGGCCACCCGGTGACGCCAGGGAAGTTGTAGCTCGGCAGATTAGGATATGTGAATCGATAATCGCCGACCGGCGTCGCGAAGTAGCAAACGTAGCCAATTGGCACCCTCATCTTTTTCGCGAAGAGATCGGGGAACACTTTGCCTAACCACGGGCCGACGGCGTACACAAAAGTGTCGGCGCGCAAGGTCGTTCCGGTATCCAGCTTGATCTCCTCGAGACGACCGTTGGCCACTTTCGACGGCGATGCTCGGCCGATCACGATCTGGCCACCCAACTTCTCGAATGCCGCCGCCACCGCGTGTACGGCGCGACGCGCGCGAACGACACCAGCATCGGGTTCGTAGAGGATGGCGCTGATGTCGTCGACATTGATGACGGGGAAGCTGCGACGAACATCCTCGGGGTTCAGAATGCCGTACGGGATCTTGTGCTTATCCCACCAGAGCTTGCACCGCAGCTGAAAGTTGTCCCAATCCTCGCGAAGGATCAGATCGCCGGTGACGTGGAAGAGATTGAGACGGAGGTCGCGTCCCCACTCGTCGTCGAACGCGCGCCAGCGTTTCATCGATTCGCGCGCCCAGAGCATCCACAGCTCGCCCTGCGTGCCTGTCCGGTCGCCATACGACGATCGCACGCCGCGCGACTCGTCGCCGGAGGTCGATCGCGAATTGCCGGGGCCGTAGGCATCCACGAGCGTGACCTTCGCTCCGCTCTTCCTGAGGTGATAGGCGGTGAAGCTCCCCCAGATGCCAGCACCGATAACGACGATGTCCGGCGAGGCGGCGGTACGAACCGAGGCGCTTCGGGTGCTCTCCTTCGCTACCGTCTCGGCGGTCGACTGGCCCGGGGACCCGAGCAGAATAATCCCAGCTCCGGCGCCAGCGACCTTGATGAAATCCCGGCGGTGCAGGGAGTTGCCGGCTTCTGTCGAGTCGTCGCTCATCTCGTTTGATCCAGGACGGTAGAATCGCGCGACAACATGCTCTCCGTGCGGTGCGGACGCAAACCGGATCGCGAAATTCCGGACGGGCGATATAATCCTCCTCGTCACACGCCAAGGAGCGCGGAGATGCGGATGGGCCGCAAGGCGGGGGTTGTCTGGACGATGATTGCCATCGGCTGCGCGAGCGCCGGTTCCGGTGCGACACCCGGTGTCCTGGTGCCGCTCGGCGCGCACCTCACGGCCGAGGCGCCAACAGGGGCGCCGATTCCATTACACGTCGACCCCAACGCACGCGTCGTTCGCTCCACCGCGCCGGACTTACCGGCCGCGACGTATTTGCCCGCGCAGGCAGACCGGGGCGAGAAGGTATTCAATCAGGTCTGCGCGATGTGCCACGCGCGAACCCAGTTCATCGGCCAGACATTCATCGACAACTGGAATGACCACCGGGTGGCGGACTTCTTCACGCTCATCCAGGGCACGATGCCGCTCAATTCGCCGGGCGGACTGAAGGATGATCAGTATCTGGCCGTTGTTGCGTATTTGCTAAAGGAGAACCATGCGGGGATGGGGAAGGACTCTTTGGGGACGGACTCGCTGTCGCTGCGGAGGCGTAGGATCGCGGTAAAGGCTCCGTGAGCCTGTCTTGGCGGGGGTGGCTCCTCTCGGTGACACGCACCCACTGCGGAAACGCGGACAGGGCCGGACACAGCGCGGACACTTCGCGGACTAGAGGTGTCGTTGTTTTTCGGTCGATACCAAGCGATGGAATTTGGGTTTTGGGCCGAAATGCAGTAGCAATCCGACGGTGAACGAGGTCGCACGCAGGTAATTCAGGAGTTGCCGTTCGTCGTTTGGATTGAGAAGCCGTGTCGATTTCACCTCGAGAACGATGACGTCGTCCACGACGAAATCCATTCTATAGCGAGCGACTTGGACGCCGTCATAGTAGACCGGTGTCAGTACCTCGCGGGAAACGCGGTGGCCGCGACGCTTGAGCTCGACGGTGAGCGCGCCACAATAGACATTTTCGAGGAAGCCGAATCCGAGTCGATCGTAGACCGCATAAAAGCAGGCGATCACCGACTTCGTTATCTCTCGATGCAACAACTTCTCGGACCGCGAAGTGTCCGCGCTGTGTCCGGCACTGTCCGCGTTTCCAGCAGTTGATCTGTTGTCGCGAGAGGAGTCATCGTCGCTTGATGTTCGGCGCATAAGACCCAATTTCTCGCCGAGGCGTCTCGCCCGCGTCACGCATTTCGCGCCGATTAAGTCGCTGGCCTCACCGCGCGCACCCCACTATATATCCCGCGCGCGGTCATGCACTGCGGTCGTTCCCACCCACCTCCTCCGGCTCCCGGAGATTCCACGCATGCTCCCAAGCTTCATCAGACGCAGTGCGGCTGCGTCCGCACTCGGGCTCGCTTTCGCCCTGAACACGGCGAGCGGCCAGGCCACCACGGGCACTGTCCGCGGTCATGTCACCGAAGGTTCCGGCGGCCGGGGAATACCCGAGGCGCAAGTCTCGATCGCTGGAACGCGCATCGGCGCGCTGTCGAATCAGAATGGTGACTTCACGCTCGTCGGCGTCCCGACGGGCGCGCGTGAGCTCGAGGTACGTCGCATCGGATATCAGCCCGTCTCGCGCAGCGTGACCGTTACCGCTGGCGACAACACCGTCGGCGACATCGCGCTCAGCGTCAGCGCTGTGAACCTGAGTGAAGTCGTCGTCACCGGAACCGGCACGGCGACGGAGAAGCGGGCGATCGGTACCAACATCGCGACGGTCGATTCCGCGCTCATCAGTCGCGCCGAGGCCGTGACCGTCGATCAGGCGATGCAGGGGAAGATTCCCGGCGCGCAGATCACGCAGAACTCCGGCAGTCCGGGCGGCGGCGGCATCTCGGTTCGTCTGCGCGGTACGAACTCGTTCATCTCCGGCTCCGATCCGCTCTATATCATCGACGGCGTGATCGTCGACAACGGCTCGGCGCAGCTCGCGGACCTCGGCATTCGCTCGAACCCACAGAACCGGCTCGCCGACCTCAATCCCGACGATATCGAGCACATCGAGGTGACACGCGGCGCGGCGGCGGCGGCGCTGTATGGCTCGCGCGCGAACAACGGTGTCGTCCAGATCTTCACCAAGCGGGGGACGATTGGACGGGCGCACTACACCGCTTCGACGCGCTTTTCCACGAGCCAGCTGCGCGAACAGCAGCCCTTTAATTTCTATCCCTATAACGAGAATGGCCTCCCGGTTACTCGCTTCAATTACCAGGACGACATCTTCCACACCGCGCCGGGTAATGAGCAGAATCTCACCGTCGAGGGCGGCAACGATCAGACCCGCTACTACATCAGCGGGAACTACGCCTTCGAGGACGGCATCATGCGGTCGACGTCGTCGCAGCGGTCGGGGGCGCGCATCAACCTCCAGCAGCAGCTGGCGTCCAACCTGATTGGGAACGTCACGGCAAATTATGTGACGACGCACAACGAGCTGCAGGCGTTCGGCGAGCAGAACGACTACGGCATCATGGGCTCGCTCTTCTTCGCGCCGACGCAAGTCAATTTTCATCCTGTCAACGGCATCTATCCGCTGCCGCCCTCGTTAGGAACGAACCCGCTCCTCGCCATCGCGAAAATCCGTAACCCGCAGCAGGTCGACCGGTTCATCGGGTCGACGAAGCTGACGTGGACGCCGCTCACGCACGTTCTCCTCGATTACACGCTCGGCCTCGACAATACCGGCTTCGAGCAGCGCCAATTCGTGCCACGCAACGCCGTTCTCGGCACCGCGCCACTCGCCACCGGTCGGTCGCAGTCGGTGTTCCAGTCGTCGCGGGTGCTGAATCAGGACGGCGTGGGCAGCTACACCTGGAATCCGATCGGTCCCTTCGATCTGCGAACGACGGCGGGCTTCAACTTCACCGATCAGCGCGTGCGCATGACGAGCGCGACGGCCAACGGCCTTGCGCCGGTCGGGGACCTGGTGAGCGCGGGCTCGGTGTTCTCGGCCGGCCAGACGGATGTCGAGATGCGCACGTTAGGCTTCTATGGCCAACAGGAGCTCGCGTGGCGCAACAAGCTCTTCCTCACCGGTGGCGTGCGGTACGACGCGTCGTCGACGTTCGCGCCCTCCGAGCGCTGGCAGGCATTCCCCAAGCTCTCGGCGTCGTACGTCGTCATCGACAACAAGGCCGGTGCGCTCAACAATCTGCGCCTGCGGACAGCACTCGGCTACGCCGGCAGCCAGCCGAGCATCACGAACGCGTACTCGCAGTTCATCACATATTCGCAGCTGCCATTCGCGGGCCGGCCGGGGTTTGTGAACAACACGATTTACGGCAACCCGAATCTGCGCAACGAGCGCGCGCGGGAATGGGAGGTCGGTGCCGACGTCGGCTTCCTGGGCGGCCGCGTCTCGACGGAAGCGACGTATTACAATCGGCTGGTCTCGGATCTGCTCTTCTTCCGGCCGCTGCCGACGAGCACCGGGTTTTCGCAGCAGTTCGCGCCGATCGGTTCGATGTCGAACAAGGGCATCGAGCTGATGGTGCACACCCAGAACATCGATAAGCCGAATCTAAGTTGGGCGTCGACGATCACGTACGCGCACAACAAGAATCTCGTCGAGAGCCTCAGCATTCAGGACTTCCAGTCGGCCGGTGGCTATCCGAACCGCATTCGCGCCGGATACCCGGCGGGCGTCTTCTACGGCTCGTATGCCGCTCGCGACTGCGTCACCGGTCAGCTGTTGCTCGACTCGTTAGGCCGGTATCGCCGGAGCAACCAGACGGTGGACATGGGGGCGACGCTCGCGCAACGCGAGGCGCTGAGCCACGGCACCTGTAACGATTCGCTCAACAAGATCATCGGCGATCCGAACCCGAAGTGGACGGGCTCCTTCCTGAACGAGGTCGCCCTGGGTCGGAGGGTTCGTCTGCGGGCGCTTCTCGACGGCGTGTTCGGCAACCAGATCATGAACCTCTCGACGAGAGCCCAGAACGCTGGCATCGCCAGCAACTCGAAGTCGTACGAGCAGGAGCTGCTGCCGTACGGCGATCCGCGAAAGCTGCCCCCGGGCTTCAATGCCCGCACGCAGGGCATCTTCGAGTACTGGATCGAGGACGGCACGTTCGTGAAGCTGCGCGAGTTGTCCGCGAGCTACACGCTAAATGCGCCGCAAGTGCGGCGCTATTTCAAAGATGGCGTCGATCTCACGCTCTCCGGCCGCAACCTGTACGTCTGGACGAAGTACAGCGGCTACGATCCGGAGATCAATCTCTTCGGCACCAACGCCGGTGGCGTCGGCTCGGTGCAGACGACGGCCGCCGACCGCGGTTTCGACTTCGGCGGCTATCCCATTCCGCGCACCTGGTCGTTGAGCGCGCGGTTCACGTTCTGAGCGGAGACATGCACATGCGCATGATGAAGCATCGCGCGGTGATCGTCACCGCGCTGGCGGCGGGCGCGCTGAGCGCGTGCACGCTCGATATCCAGAATCCCAACCAACCGACGCAGGAGCAGGTGACGACGAGCGTCGATGGCGTGATCGCGCTCGCGACCGGTCTGCAGGGCCGCTTCGCGCAGTCGTACGGCAACTTCGCCTACACGGCCGGACTCGTCACCGACGAATTTGCGTCCACGTCCGCGGCGCTCGTCTCGATCTCGGACGCGGAGCAGGGAGCGGTTCCAAGTGGCACGGCGATCGCCGACAACGTGTTCAACTCGGTGTATCGTACCGTGCGTACGGCCGATGACCTACTGGCCGGTTCGGTCGCGCTCGCGTCGCAGTTCGACCCGGGAACGCGCAGCGGCATTCGCGCGCTCGCGTATGCGCTGAAGGCCGAAGCGTTGGGCGAAGCGCTGCAGTCGTATCAGAAGATCCCGATCTCGACCTACAATGTCACGGCACCGACGTATGTCGGCCGCTCCGTCGCGCTTCCCTACGTCCGCGCGCTCCTCGATTCTGCCGCGGCTGAAATCGCGGCCACGGCGCCAAGCAGCTTTTTTAATGCGAATATCCTCACCCCTGGGGTGAGCCTGCCCAATGTGATCCAGCTCTTCCGCGCGCGTTACGCGCGGATGGCGAACGACGACGCGACGGCATTGGCAGCGGCGAATCTCGTCGCGCGCAGCGGGCCATCGGCACTGTCGCTACTCACCTTCCCGTCGCCGACCGTGAACTTCTTCGCGAACGTCACCGGCGGCACCAACGGTATCGCGCCGCGGCGTCAGTATCGCACGTCGATGGACGCGCAGGACCAGCGCTGGGTGTACTTCGTGAATCCGTCGACGACGCTCACCGGTCGCATCGGTGCGCTCCTCGACAACTGGGCGCGTTATGCAAACCCTCAGGCGCCGCAGCCGGTCTACATGCCCGACGAGGCGCTCCTCATCAAGGCCGAGGCGCTCGCGCATCAGAGCCAGCTTCCGGCGGCACAGGCGGCGCTCGACTCGGTGCGCACCGACTGCACGGGCGGCCGTGGCCTCGACGACCCGAAGGCATGTCTGCCAGCGTTAGGCACGCAGTTGACGCAAGCGCAGCTCATCACCGAGATCTATAACCAGCGCAGGTACGAGCTGCTCTCGACGGGGCTGCGATGGGAGGACACGCGCCGCCTCGGTGCGATCATCGGCCCGGTGGCGTCTCCCAACGTACCGACGTCGGGGCAGCGTTGCTGGCTGCCGTACGCCGTCGGCGATCGCAACGCCAATCCGAATGCCACGTTCTCCGCGCTCCCGGATCCGACGGAGCCCTCGACCTTTCCGGCAAGCTGCCCGACTACCTGAGCTCGACTTCTATGATTTCCAACTTGCTCAATATCAGCCGCTCCGTCGTCCGGCCGCCGGCGCGTCTCGCGATTGGCGCGCTTGTGCTGGCAACAATGGCGTGTGGTACGAAAGAAGCGGCTGGCCCGCTCGAACCGATCGGGCCACAGGGGCGCGTCCGATTCGTGAATCTGATCGTCAACCCGGCGCTCAACCCGGTGAACGCGATCCTCGAGAACGTGCCGTTCGGAGTCAACCTCGGCTACACCGCGTCCACGCCGTCCAGTCTTCCCGCGCCGAACACAGCGATCTACTCCGCGATCTACTCCGGAAGTCGCACGATCGTGCTCAAGAAGACCGCCGACACGAGCGTTACGGTGGCCAACGAGACTTTCACCGTCACGGACAAGACGGACATGACGCTCTACGCGTGGGGTGGTACAACCGGTACGGTAGGATGGAAGATCACGACCGACGACAATTCGGCGGTTGCATCGGGGACAACGAGGCTGCGCTTCGTGAACCTTCGTCTTGTCAATGAGAGCGTAGACGTGTTCGTCACCGCACCTAATGCCGATCTCTCCACCGCGACGCCGGCCGTGAGTCTTTCGTCGGGCACATGGTCTTCGTACATCACGACGGTGACGCCCGGCACCTATCAGGTTCGAGTGGTGCCGAGTGCGACCGCGCCGGCGAATCGTTCATCGAACGTCGTGGCGAGCATCTCCAGTCTCGCGCTCGCAAGCGGCGCAGCACGCACGATCGTCGTCGCCGACAATGCGAACGGCGGCACGCCCTCGACCGCATTCGTGTTGACGGACCAATAGGGTAGAGGGTCGTGGGTAGAGGGCAGAGGGTCGGAACAAGGAAGGCCGACGGCAGCGCCGCCGGCCTTTTCCGATTTCACCCTCTACCAACTACCCTCCACCCTCCACCGGCTATTCGTCTTCCCTATCCGCGGCGGCGACCGCCTCCCTCAGCCAACGAGCGGCCCGCACGATCGCGCTGTCGCGTCGTCCCATGCCGCGTTCGGGTGACTCGTTAGGTTCGTCGGCGGCGAGCCCATAGGGCGCGCCCCGCTCGCGCAGGAGGTCCAGCGGATACACTGGTCCGCCGGCGCTGACGTAGCGGAGCAGCTGCTCTACCTCCTGGCTTCGTAGCGGATACGCCGCGAGCTCCTCGATCGCGACCCACGCCGCGCCGAGGGACTCCTCGTCGGCTTGCTGCTTCGTCGTCGTATCACCCTCGGGAACGCCGACAAACACGGCGCGGAGGCGCGCACGCCAGTCTTCCGGAGTGTGCTCGATGCGCAGCAGCCCCGTGACCCGCACCAGCACGCCGGACTCCTCCAGCGCTTCACGGACGGCGCCCTCGACCATCGTTTCGCCCGGCTCCACGCGTCCTGCGGGGAGCGACCATGGCGAGCCCCGCTTCCGTTCCTGGACGAGCAGGAAGCGATCACCATGCTGCACTACGACGGCTGCGACGTATGTGGTGGGGATCGGCTTTCTTGCCATGAGCCAAAATACAAGAAATGACCTGGGGCCGCCTCCACCCCGACGAGGCGGGCGTTTGCCCCAAATCAGGAGGCGAGCAGGCTTCGCACGACGTCCAGCAATACCCTCGGCAGATGATCCGGCCGCGGCAGGATCGCGTATCCGGCCTGGCCGAAGATGCGTTTCAGATACGCCGGGTCCTCGCGTTCGATCGTTAGGCAGAAGGGGAAGACGTCGCGGGCCCGGGCCTCGTTGATCGCCTGCCGTGAGTCTTCGATGCCGTAGCTGTCGTGGTATCCGCCGACATCGTTCGGCTTGCCATCCGAGAGAATCAACAACAGCCGATGTCCAGCGCTCTGCGCATCGAGGACCGATGTCGCGTGGCGGATCGCGGCGCCGAGGCGGGTGTTGGACTCCGGCGCGAGCGTGGAGATGCGGCCGCGCACCGTCGCGCCGTTTCGCTCGGCGAAGCCCTTGATCGTCGTGACCTGCACCGAGTGCGGACCCTTGCCGGAGAACGCCAGCATCGCATAGCGGTCGCCCAGAGCATCGAGCGCTTCGGCGGCGAGCAGGAGAGCGATCTTCTCGACATCGATCACCTGCAACGTGTTCGTCACGAGCGTGTCGGTGGACCCGCTCACGTCCACCAGCAGGAGAATCGCCAGTTCGCGACGAGCGGGTCGGACGGCGACGTACAATCGGTCGTCGACGCTATGGCCACTCCGGGCGTCCACGAGCGCGCGGACGCAGGCGGCGAGATCGAGCTCGTCACCCTCGCGCTCGCGCGGGAGACGCGTGCGGCGCGCGCGCAAGCGGTCGAATCGCTCGCGGACGCGCCGGACGAGCGCAGCGTGCTCCTGTAGCGTGGTCGTTGCCCACTCGGGCGGCCCCTCCCGCGCTGGACGCGCGCGAACGATCACGGCACCTCGCCGGTACTCGTGATGGCCGTGATCCCACTCGTCGTACACGACGTCATCGCGGGTCAAAGGCTCGGACGCGTCGGCGGGGGCGGAACCGCCACCCGTGCCGCTCCGATCATCGAGCCCGGGCATTGGCGAGTTGCCAATATCATCGTCCTCGATCGTTCCGCGCTGCTGATCAGGCATCGGCTGCGAAGCCGCCGCCTCGTCCCCCTCGGCGCCACGCTCGGCGGGGACGGGACGCTTTTTCCCACCCGGCTCTACCCCCGGCAGCTCGACGAGATTGAACACACGCTGCGACATGAGCGATTGCTTATCATCGGCAGCCGTCGGTCGCAAAGCGACTGACGGCTGCAGGACGCTTCCCCAAACGTCTACCGGGGTGATGCCCCGATAACGGTCCTGCCTGGAGCGAAGTCGCGCCGCGGTCTCGCGGGCCCAGGCCAGCGACTCCTCGGCCGAGTGGCCACTCGCGAGCGCTGCGGGGGGCGAGGAGGGGTCGGCAGCGAGCAGCTGCCTAACGAAACGCTCGACATCGCGCTCGGCGCCGGCGAGGGATTCCATGAGGGGCCGGCGGTCGAGCGCGGACCGCCGCGCGGCGCGGAGCGCCGGGCCGATATTGCGGATCGTGCGCGCGATCGATGCATCGATTGCCGCGCTCTCACTGATGAGGAAGAGGTCGCGCTCCAGCCGATCGGTCGCCCGCGCGGCGACCGCGGCGGTGCCGCGCACCACCCGCTCGCCCTGCTCGATGGCGAGCAACCGATAACGCGCGATCGCGCTGTCGTTGCCAACGGAAGCGTCGATCGATGGCGGCAACTGCAGCGATTCGCCGTCGCTGGCCGGAATTATCTCGGGGGGCGTGAAGGGGCTGATCGTACGCATCGCCCGCTTCCACCAACCGGCGCGCGACGCTTCCGGCGGCGCGATCGGAATGTGGCGTCCATACATCGCCGCGAGCAGCAGCTCGAGGCGGCGGCGTACAGCGTCCAGTTCCACTGAGCGCCGCTGTCGCCGCTTCAGTTGCTTGGGAAGTGGAAGCTGCGTTGCGAGTCGCGTCGCCAAGCGCCTTGCGCGGATGGTATAACGATGCAGGCGCGAGGCGGGCATTACGATGTGCCTCTAGTGGATGGGTGCCGGCGAGAGACCTTCACATTACCGCGGCCACGAGATCGTCGATCGCCGCGAGGAGATCAGGATCATCCGTCAGCGGACCAACAAGCGCCGACCGACACGCCTGCTCGGCCGGAATCCCACTCGCGATCAACCGGGCGGTCGCGACGAGGAGGCGTGTTCCCGGACCCTCCGCCAACCCCTGATCGCGCAGCCGCCGGACCTTGCGCGCGAGCTCCACGAGCGACGTCGCGATCGCGCGCTTGACCCCGCTCTCGTGCGCGACGATCTCCGCTTCCGTGGCCGGCGGCGGGAAGTCGAACTCCAGCGCCACAAAGCGCTGGCGCGTGCTCGGCTTGAGGTCTTTCACCGCGTGCTGATAGCCCGGATTGTACGAGATGACGAGTTGAAAGCCCGGCGCGGCCTCGAGCAGCTCGCCCGTCTTTTCGATCGGAAGGATACGACGGTCGTCGGTGAGCGGATGCATGACGACGACGGTGTCCTGCCGCGCCTCGACGATCTCGTCGAGATAGCAGATCGCGCCGAGCCTAACGGCGGTCGTCAGCGGCCCATCCACCCATACAGTCTCGCCGCCGCGGATGAGATAGCGGCCCGTGAGGTCGCTCGCGGACAGATCGTCGTGGCAGGCGATGGTGACGAGCGGTCGGCCGAGGACATGCGCCATGTGCTCGACGAAGCGCGTTTTACCGCAGCCTGTCGGGCCTTTGAGCATCACGGGCAGACCGCGGCTGTGGCAGGCGGTGAAGACACCGATCTCGTCGTGAATCGGGACGTAGTACGGTGCTTCGCCGCGCGGCCAACGAACGCCGTCGTGGAGCGAGTGCTCGGAAGCGGAATGCGCGTGGGAAATCGACATGGCTTTGTATACAAATCGCGAGTCTATCGAGAGGGAAGGGGTGCGCTTTCCTCTTGCGCAATTCTGACCTCGAGCTCGTCTGCGCTCCCGTGGCTCCCGGCGTGGAAGCGACGCAAATTGATGCCCCCGATCCCGATTCACATGCAGAACACGCTTCGCTTCCTGACGCACGACGACCAGCGGCTGCTTCTCGAGCAGGCCGAGTCGGTCGTCTATCAGCGCAATCAGCCCATCCTCGACGAAGGGACGCAGCGCGCGGCGCTGTTCGTCGTTCGACAGGGCTCCGCCCGCATCGAGCGCTCGCATTTCGGGCGCGGGGTGGCTTTCGGCCGGCTCGGCGCCGGAGACGTCTTCGGTGAGTCGGCGTTTCTCGAAGCGCTCCCCGCGAGCGCCTCGGTAATCGCGGACGACGATGAAGTCATCGTCGATGTGCTCGACGGCCAGATTGTTCAGTCTTTACTCACCTCGGTGCCGGGACTGGCGCCGCGCTTCTATCAATCACTAGCGGTGACTCTCGCTCAGCGGCTGCGCGAGACGTCGGCCTTGCTGCCGCCGCTTCTCATCGAGGACGTCCCACAGGTCAATCGCTTCCACGCGCCACGCGCCAGCGCGTTACCGCAGGAACAGCTGCCGCCGTCGCTCGTGGATGCCGTCGAGGCGTTCAAGACCGCGATGATGGAGACCGAGCTCGCGCTCAAGAACAAGAAGCTGGACGATGCCACGGCACAGGCGCGCGTGAATGCGGCCTGCGACCTGATCACGACGACGCTCAGGAGCACGTGCGCAAGCTGGCGCATCTCGAGGACCACATCGGCGCCTACGTCTTTCGCGAGACGTTCTCCTTCTTCATGCGCAGCGCGAACATCGATCGCTGGTTCGCGAAGCCGCGTGGCTACGCCGGCGATTTCTACACCATCGAGCTCGTCTACGCGGATCAGCCCGCGGGCGACGGTCGACTCGGCCGCTTCATAGACCGGTGGGCGCTGAACATCGCCGCGGCGCGCGCCGTGCGGAACCGCCGAGGACTGCTCAACGAGTCGATCCGCGAGGCCCATGCGCGGCTCGGAGGCCGGGACGTGACACGCATAACGAGTCTCGCGAGCGGGCCGGCGCGCGAAGTCTTCGATCTATTCACGGATACTCATCGGCCGGATGTCCATGCCACCTGCATCGACATCGACGCCGAGGCCCTCGCGTTCGCCGCCGAGCGGGCGCGGGAGATGCACGTTGCCGATCGGATCACCTTCGCGCAGGACAACGTGATCCGCCTCTCTCGCGGCAGGGGCAAGACGACACTCGAGCCGCAGCACCTCATCTACAGCATCGGTCTCATCGACTACCTCGAGGACGAGCACATCGTTCGGATGCTCGACTGGATCCACGATCAACTGCTTCCCGGCGGAACGGTCATCCTCGGCAATTTCGACACGGCGAATCCCGACAAGGCGTTCATGGACCACGTGCTCGAGTGGCGGCTGAATCATCGAACGCCGCAGGATCTCTCCTCCCTTTTTGCTCGCTCGAAGTTCAGTGACACGCCAGTGGACGTGCGCTACGAGGAGCAGCGGATCAACCTCTTCGCATTCTGCCGCAAGCGCGGTGGGCACGCGCGTCCGTCGCGGCAGAGCGGGGTGATGGCTGCGCTAGAGGGATGATCGCGCAGGATTGATCGGGAGTCGCCGCACGCGGACGCCCGTCGCGGCAAAGATGGCGTTCGTCACGGCGGGCGCGATGCTCGGCAGTGCACCTTCGCCCATGCCGTGCGGCGCGTCCTCGGTGCCGCGCATGAGGTGCACCTCGATCGCGGGCGCATCGGCCAGTCGCAGCACGGGATAGTCGTGGAAGTTCGATTGAACGACGCGTCCATTGTCGACCGTGATCTGCTGGCCCAGCGCGGCGGAGAGACCGAACATCACGCCACCCTCCACCTGCGCGGTGGCACCGTTCGGATTCACGACGAGACCACAGTCGGCCGCCGTCACCACTCGCGTCACGTGCATGGCGCCGTTAGGCAGTGCCTCGACCTCGGCCACGTGGGCCACGTAGGCGCCATTGGAGTACGACGCCGCGATGCCACGCCCATGGCCGGTTGGCAGCGGCTTGCCCCAGTCGCCGCGCTCCGCGGCGAGACGCAACACGGCCGCGAGACGCCCGGTATCGTAGTGGCCGCCATAGAATGGAAGCTGCCGCGCCGGCTCGAGCAGCGCGAGCTGGAATTCGAAGGGATCGCGGTGGGCGGCGTGGGCCAGTTCGTCAAGCATGCTCTGCGTCACGAAGACCGTCGCCGACGGCTCGACCGCACGCCACTGGCCACGAGGAATGCTCGATTGAATCGCGGTGTAGCCGATCCGCACGTTAGGCACGACACCCGCCGGGAGATCATACGGTTCGAGCTCTCCCGGGTCGACGAGCTCTGTCTGGTTCGGGCCGGGACTCCAGCGCAGGTAGTGGCCACGCGACGCGTTCACCAGATGCTGCGACCAGGCCACGATCCGCGCGTTGGCATCGAGCGCGGCGCGCATGAGGTGATAGCCGGCGGGCCGGTAGAATCCGTGGCGCATGTCATCCTCGCGCGTCCAGACGACCTGCACCGGGCGACCACTTGCCTTTGCAAGATACGCCGCCTCGGCGACGAAGTCGGCGTAGAAGCGGCGACCGAAACCGCCGCCCATGCGCACCACGTGGACCGTCACGGCGTCAGGCGCGACGCCGGCAGCGATCGCCGCCGCGTTGCGCGCGCCCTGTGGGTTCTGCGTCCCGGCCCAGATCTCGAGGCGCGCGGCGTCCAGACGAGCGGTGGCATTCATCGGCTCCATCGGTGCGTGCGCGAGGAGGGGCACCTCGTACACGGCCTCGAGCCGCGTCGTCGCCGCGGCGAAGGCGACGTCGAAATGGCCGTCGTCGCGCCTGACGAGCTTCGGCGCGCCGGCGGCCAGCTGCGCGGCGCGGTCGCGCATCGTCGACGTGCTCTCGGATTCTCCGCCGCGTGTGTCCCACTCGACGACGAGCGCGCGCCGCCCCTGCATCGCCGCCCACGTCGTATCGGCGAGCACGGCGACGCCGTTAGGCATCTTCGGGCTGTTCTCCTCGAACTCCGACAGCGAGTCGGCGTCGATGGGAATCACGGCGCGCACGCCCGGCACCGCGCGCGCCTTCCCCGCATCGATGCGACGCACCCGTCCTCCGAACACGGGGCTGCGCTCGATCGAGGCGAACAACATGCCAGGAACACGAACGTCGATTCCGTAGCGTACGCGGCCGGTCACGATTGCCGGGGTGTCGATCCCGCGTCGCGATGTTCCAATGATGCGAAATTCCCGCGGCGACTTGAGCGGGACTTCCGCGGGTACCGGCAGCGCGCTCGCGGCAGCCGCGAGCGCGCCGTACGCCAGCGTGCGCCGCGACCCGGGATGCCGCACGAGGCCACGCTCCGTGACGCACTGCGACGGATCCACACTCCAGCGCTTGGCGGCGGCACTCACGAGCAGCGCCCGCGCCGTCGCTCCCGCCCGGCGCAGTGGCGTCCACGACGTGCGCACGACGGCGCTGCCGCCGGCGTATTGCGGGCCATAGCGTTTCTCGTCGAGGTCGGCCTGTTCAACCCGAACGCGTTCCCAATCCGCGTCGAGCTCCTCCGCCACGAGCATCGCGATCGCCGTCCGCGAGCCCTGTCCCATCTCGGGACGCGGTACGACCACGACGACGTCGCCATTCGGCTCGACGCGCAGGAACGCGTTAGGCGCGAGCGCCCTCGTACTCTCCGGCGTCGGGGCCGAATCGACGCGAATACCGACGACGAGACCGCCGAGCGCGGTGAGCCCGACCTGAAGAAACTCGCGGCGATTGACGGGGAGTTGAGACATCCGGACGGCGACTAACCTCCGCCATCAAGCTAGGCCTTGCGTAGCCTGCGTGTTGTACGAATGCGGTAAAGAGACACTGTTCTCTTGACGCGGAGGGCGCGGAGGAAAGCGATGATGCCATTGCCCTACTCCGCGCCCTCCGTGCACTCCGCGTCCTCTGCGTTAAAGATCGTGTCTACTTCTTCGGCTCGAGAATCTCCGAGATCCGGTGCTCGGCCCCGGACAGGTGCAGCTGCGTCTCGCGATCCGAGGCTCGTGGGGTCGCCCGCCGGATCTCCGCCTGCAGCGTGATCAGCTCGCCACGCAGCTCGGATTTAGCATCCTCTGACAGCTGCACCGGTGGCGCGCCGAAGCCGCCGCCGTTCGGCAGCTGCGCCGGTGTCACCGCCGTCGGCGGATTCAACTTGCGATCGATGATGGAGAGATAGCTGTTCTGGAGCTGGCGACGATACGCGTCGACCTTTGGTGATCCGTCGGAGAGCTCACTCCACACGCCCTTGCGCAAGTCGTCGAGCATGTCGGCGAGCGAGTACACCTCCCCCGACGCCTTGCCAGCGAGCGCTTCCTCTTCGAGAAGGCGATTCATTCGACCATCGTTGAGCACCGACGCCAGCACACGATTCTGTGCCCCGCCGATGCGCTCCAGCATGCCTTCCGCCTCGATGCGTGACGCGATGTCGGGGCGAATCAGATACGTCGGCGTCTTGAATACCTCGTCGTTCAGGAAGCGCAGCGCCTCGACCTGCCGACCGCGCGAGAGCGCCGTGTACACGGCACCGGCCTGACCGCCCGCCTTGTACTGCACGGTGCCACCGCCGATGATCGTCGCGACGTGCCCAGCTTCGGTCGCCCACTGACCCACGGTACGATCGTAGAGCTCCTTCAGCAGCTCATTGTCTTCACCCGCCCGCTCGCCCGCGGTCGGGATGTAACCGACGACCCGCGCGATGTTCTTGAAGCCGAGCCGCGTGGATTTCACCGGATCGGCGTCGCCGACGGCCTCGTTGAGCGTACCGTACTGGCCAAAAGCGTTGTTGCCCGAGAAACGATACCAGGGAACGGTGTCCTGCATCCGCGTCCATTGCTCGAGCGTCGCGCGCTCGTCGTCGCCGGTCTCGGATGGGATCTCCTTGTAGCCCCACATGATGGTGTACTTGTCCCACGGCCCGACACGCGGCGTGATGTCGCTGACCGGAATGCGGTCCTCCGGCTGCGCGACGTAGTTCATGCGCGAGTAATCCATGATGCTCGGGCTGTGACCCATCTTGTGCACCCATGACGCACTGCGCACAGAATCGGCTGGGTACGTGGAGCTGCCGATCTGATCGTGCTGCAGGCCTAACGTGTGCCCGATCTCGTGCGCGACGCCCCATTCCAGCAGCTTGCCCATCAACGAATCGGGGAAGGGGATTGTCCGTGCGCGTGGGTCGACCTGTGCCGCCTGCGTGAAGTACCACGCCTGCATCAACGCGATGAGGTTGTGGAAGATGCGCGACGAGCCGTTGAGGATCTCACCGGTGCGGGGGTCGCTCACGTGCGGACCGACGGAATTCTCGACTGTCGACGGCAGCCAGCGCACCATCGTGTGGCGAATGTCCTCGGGCGACCAGTCGGGATCGTTGGCCGGCACGTCGCCAGGCACGATGCCATCCTTGAAGCCCGCCGCCTCGAATGCGGGCTGCCAGTCGAGGATCGCCTGACGAATGTACGGCTGCCACTGCTTCGGCGTCGCCGGATCGACGTAGTACACGATCGGCTTCTTTGGATAGCAGAGGTTGCCCTCACGCCGATTAGAGCACTCTAAACGCCAGCGCGTGATGTACTCCTTCGTGACGGCGCGCTGGTCGCGGCTGCCGAAGTCGACGGTGCGGACGTTGAAGAAGCCGATGCGCTCGTCGGCGCGTCGCGGCTGCATCGGCTGCTCGGGAAGCCTGACGATGCTCCAGTGCCCGACGACGCTCTGCGCCTGTTGGCTCGATGCTGCGCCGAAGCCGGCGCCACCGCGGCCCGCGGCGGCCGCGGGAGCGGCGATACCAGTCTGCGTCGCTTCGATCTCGACGTTGTCGGGGAAGGCGAGCGCGCGCTCGACGTACGACCGCGAGCCGTCGATCGTGCCGCGAATGGCGGCGATCTCCGGGACGTTGCTCGTGAAGAGGCGCGTCACGTCCACCACCGCGGCGCTGTCCGCGCCATACGATTCGACGTTCAGCACCGCGATGATCGGACCGTAATTCGAGTGCTCGACCGCGCGATACACCGCGAGCGAAGTGTCCGCCGTGATCGCGAACGACGGCGAACGGAGGACGACGCGATTGCCGTTCCGCTCCCAGCGGAGCGTCCGCTCGACGAATTCGTCGCCGGCGTACTCGCCGAAGCCGCCGCCCGGACCACCGGCGCCTCCGCCGCGGCCCTGTGGAACTGGAGCCGCCGCGAACGCATAGCGTCCGACGAGCAGCTCGTCCTTGCCCATCTCGCGCTCCGGAATCTCGAAGTACAGGCGATCGCCGACACGATGCACGGCGAACAGCCCGCGTCGCGTCACCGCGTCGCGGGTGATGACTCTGTTGTAAGGGCGAGGCCGGGCAGCGCCGAAACCGCCCCCGCCGCCCGCGCCACGTTCCTGGGTGTCGCTCGGCGCGGCCGCGCCAAGGGCGCCGACACGGTTAGGTGTCTGAGTCGGATTCTGTGCTGGCGACGGTTGCGTCGACGGCGGTGCCTTCGAGCAGCTGACAAAGGTGCCAGCCGCCGCGAGGAGGACGAAGAGGGGTCTGCTTCGGGACATGGGGAAAGAACCGCAGGAGGTGAGAAGGGGATAGCGCCGTGCGGCGCCATCTATGGATGACGCGCGTCCGGGCCGAAGCGCTGGATGAATGGGGAGCCGCCGTTAACGATCACCGGCGGAACGGGAAAGCTCAAGCCGCGCAAATCGCGCATCGCCACGTCCGCCAGCCGCTTCGGCCCCATCCATATGGAAGTGAGCCCGACGCGACCCGACCTTGTGCGCCCATCACGAGTCCAAAGAGCCTTTCTCATGATGCCAGCTCGCGTAGCCGCCGCCGCGGCCGGTCTCGCGCGCTTTCTGACCGACCGGATCACCGATCGCGCGCCGGTTGTCTGGTCCGGGAAGCCGCCGCTCATCTTTCCGATGACTCTCGAGACGGGCAAGTTCTCGCCGATGACGGCATGGCGTGGCCGGCACCTAACGAGCTACTCGGCGTATCCCACGACGCGGCGATCTTCGACATGAGGCGTCCGCGCCATGCCCGGCGGCACGAGCATTTGTCTTCCCGCGCGACGATCCGATGGTCATCTACGAGGCGGCCGAAAGCATCCGCTAACCGACCGGGCGAAGGGGTCGCGGTTCTATGGGAACGCCTTCATCGGTTCGTCCCCTCACTCTCGGTCTCCTCGGCGCGCCCTTCCCGCATTCGCGTGGCTATGCGTCACGTCTCTTGACGCCGTCACGCTCGTGATGCACGCTCTGCCTCGCCGTTAGGTACCCCACCAACTCGAGGCACGCATGACACGCTTTTCCTGCTGGCTCGTCGCCTCGCTCCTCGTCTGCGTCTCCGCTCTCACCGCGCACGCGCAATCGCGCACCGTGCAGGGGAGCGTCCATGACGCCGATACGGGCGAACCACTCGTCGGCGCGCAGATCGCCGTCAAGGGGAATCCCACCGTCGGCACGCTCGCGCGCGACGACGGCAACTTCTCACTGACGCTTCCGATGCAGGACGTCATTCTCGTCGTGAAACGGCTCGGCTATCCACAACGGGAAGTCGCGGTCACCAGCGGCCTGACGACGCTCACGATCGTTATGCACAAGGACGTGCTGAAGCTGGACCAGATCGTGGTCACCGGGCAGGCCTCGGGCATCTCGCGTCGCAACCTCGCGAACTCGGTCGCGACCGTGGACGCGGAACAGCTGACGAAAGTGCCCGCCGTCAGCATCGAGAACGCGCTGCAGGGCAAGGTTGCCGGCGCGCAGATTCAGCAGAACACCGGAGCACCGGGCGGCGGCAATCGCATCCGCCTGCGCGGCACGTCGTCGATCCTCGGCAATGCGACGCCGCTGTATGTCGTCGACGGCGTCATCACGAGCGACGTCGCGATCGCTCCGGGAATCAATCGTGTGACGAAGGCCTCGGGCACCGCGATCTCGGTATCGAATCAGGAAAGTCCCATCAATCGCATCGCCGACCTCAATCCCGACGACATCGAAGACATCGAGGTGCTGAAGGGCGCGGCGGCGGCGGCGATCTACGGGTCGAAGGCCTCGGGCGGCGTCATCATGATCACCACGAAGCGCGGCCACGCCGGCCGGACGGAGTTCGCGCTGCGCTCCGGCCTCGGCACCGCGCGCCTGGCGTCGAAGGAAGGATCGCGCGTGTTTCCGAGTCTCGCCGCCGCGAAGACGGTGTTCGACCCGAATAACACGCTTGGCGACGCGTTCTGGTCCACGGCGTACAATCCAAACAACAACTTCAGCTACGAAGATCTGATCTTCGGTGAGAAGCCGCTTAACTATGAGACGGCGCTCAACGTCAGTGGCGGCAGCGAGAGCACGCGGTATTTCGTCTCGACGCTCCTCAAGCGCGACGACGGCATCGTCAAGAACACGTTCGCGGACAAGAAGAGCCTCAGACTCAACCTCGACCAGAACTTCGGCTCGCGTGTGAGCCTGGATGCCGGTACCGAAGTGATGCGGACCTCCGGTGATCGCGGATTGTTCGGCAACGACAACGCCGGCAATTCGATTTACTACACGATCACGAAGATGCCCAGCTTCTTCGATTTCCGTCAGCGCCCCGACGGAACGTATCCGGTGAATCCGTTCTATCCGAGCAATCCGTACCAGACGATCGATCTATTCAAGAATCGCGAGCTCGTCTGGCGCATCGTCAACAGTGGCCGATTGAACGTCAACGCCCTCCAGAAGGGCGCCCACGAGGTGCGGCTCAGCGCCGTCGGCGGCGTGGACGTATTCACTCAGCGCAACGACGTCTACTCACCGCCCGAGCTGCAGTTCGAGCCTAACGACGGCCTGCCGGGTACGGCCGTCTCATCGTATGGCCAGAACCTGCAGTACAACCTCAATCTCAACGGCGTGGATGTCTATACGCCGAAGAGCTGGCTCTCCCTGACGTCGCAGCTCGGCACGCAGTACGAAGTGCGGGACCTCGACCAGACGCGGACCGTCGGCCAGAACCTGCTCGGCGGATTGGCCGAGCCGTCGGCGGGTACCGTGCGTGACCTCGAGAACAACAAGATGCACGTCGAGGACTTCGGCGTCTTCGTGCAGAGCGAGGCGCTGATGTGGGAGCGCTTCCTGCTCACCGCCGGCATGCGTGCTGACCGCAGCAGCAACAACGGCGACGTCGCCAAATTCTACTACTTCCCGAAATTCGCGACATCGTATCGCCTCGCGCAGCCGCACGTCGCCTTCATCGACGAGGTGAAGCTGCGCGCTGCCTACGGGGAGACGGGCAATCAGCCGCAGTACGGGCAGAAGTTCACCGCCCTGAACTCCAGCAGCATCGCGGGCATCGGCGGCTTCACCCTCGCCGGTACGCGGGGCTTCTCCGATATCCGCCCCGAGCGTCAGCGAGAGCTCGAGGGAGGTGCCGACTTTGCGATGTTCACGAATCGCGCGCAGCTCGAGCTGACGGGATTCGAGCGTAACATTTCGGATCTGCTCATCCAGCGGACGCTCGCTCCGACGAGCGGCTTCTCGAGCGAGGTGTACAACGGCGCGTCGATGCGCGTCCGCGGCTTCGAGGCGGTCCTGAACGCGTTCCCGGCGCAGAACACGCGCGGCATCACCTGGAACACGCGTGTCAACTTCGCGATGAACCGCGCGGTGATCACCAAGCTGCCGGTGGCGCCATTCCTCTTCAGTACGGCGCAGGTGGGCGCCATCCAGATCAAGGAGGGACAGTCGGCGACGCAGCTCGTCGGCAACGACACCGTTGCGGTTGCGGGTACCTGCCCGGCGCACCCCGTGGATCCGACGGTTTGCGCGACACGCAAAGTTGGCGACGTGGTCCCCGTGTATATGGGCGACGGGAATCCCAAATACACGGCGGGGCTCGGCAACGAGATTCGTTGGAGTCGGTTGAGCCTCTACGGGTTGTTCGACCGGCAGAAGGGCGGGATGCTCGCCGCCGGCACCTGGCGCCACTTCGATCTCGGCCAGAACTCCCGCGATTACGACGCGCCGAGCCCAGACCCGACGAAAACGTTAGGCAAATGGCGCACGGACACGTATCTCCGCCTCACCCGGATCTATTATCAGGACGTCTCGTACTGGAAGCTTCGTGAGCTCACGCTCGGCTACGACGTTCCGGAACGCTTCACCAATCGCTTCCTCGCCGGCGGACACGATGCGAAGCTCACCCTCAGCGGGCGCAATCTGAAGACGTGGACGAACTTCCGCGGCGGCGACCCCGACTTCCAGAACTTCGGCGGCACGCCAGACGCGCTGCAACGCAACCGCGAGCTCGGCGCCTATCCAGCGAGCAAGCAGTACTTCGTCAACCTACAAGTGAGGTTCTGACCATGCGGCTCTCAAGACTCCGCGGTGCGGTGCTCGTGGTCGCCGCCATGACGTTAGGCGCGTGTCAGGATGTCACCGTGCCGAACTTCAACAACCCGAACCTCGAGCAGCTCACCAACAACCCGACGGCGAGCACCGTCAACACCGCCATCGTCGGTCTCGTCATCAGCCTGCGTGATCGCGTGCCGACAGAAGCGTCAGCCATGGGGATCCTCGGCAAGGAGTCGTACAACCTCGATCAGGCCGAGCCTCGCAACGTGCTCGGGTACCTCCAGGGCCCGATCGAGCCCGGCGGCTTCGTGCAGGACATGAGCTGGACCGCCGGATATCGCAACTTGCGGCAGGCGGCGGTGATTCTCGCGGCCGTGGACAAGGTGCAGAGCTTCACGGGCACGCAGAAGGAAGGCATTCGCGGCTTCGTGAAGACCATCATGGCAATGGAGCTGCTGACGCAGATTCGCATTCGCGACGTCGCCGGCATCATGGTGGACGTGTCGGCCGATCCGGCGGCGCCGTTAGGCGCTATTGTCGGACGGGACGCGGCACTGACGCGAATCAGCCAACTGCTCGACGAGGCGAAAACGAATCTGCAGGCGGGTGGGACGGCGTTCTCCTTCCCGCTCCACAGTGGATTCGCCGGCTTCAACACACCGGCGACGTTCCTGCCGTTCAATCGCGGCATCAAGGCGCGCACCGAAGTGTACCGGCAGCAGTGGGCGTCTGCGCTCACCGCGCTGAACGAATCATTCATCGACGCCACGACGGCGACGGCGGCGTCACTCGCCAAGGGCGTCTACCACGTCTACAGCACGGCATCTGGGGACGCGACGAATCCGCTGTTCGATCCGACGCCGACGCGCCTCTACGTGCATCCGTCGATCCTCTCGGGCGCGCAGACGCGGGCGAACGGCCAGCCGGATCTCCGTCTCACGAGCAAGACCGCGACCGGCGTATCCCGCGTCGTGCAACAAGTGCAGGGGACGTACAAGTTCACGAACTATCCGACTTCGACGTCGTCGGTGCCGGTGCTCAAGAACGAGGAGTTGATTCTCCTGCGCGCCGAAGCGCGCTACCAGAGCGGCGACCAGTCAGGCGCGCTGACGGACATCAACTTCATTCGCGTCAACTCGGGGGGCCTCGCTCCACTGGCGGCGTTCGCCGATTCGACGGCTTTTGTCGACGAGCTGCTCTACAACCGGACCTACTCACTGCTCTTCGAGGGCGGGCATCGCTGGGTCGATTATCGGCGCTACAACCGACTTGGCCTGCTGCCGAAGATCAATACGGCGATCAATGAGAAGACGTTCCCTTACGTGATGTTTCCTCAGGACGAATGCAACCAGCGCTCGCCGCAGCCGCAGCCAGGGTGCTCGCAGGTGCCGGGGCAATGAGTAAACGATGAACGGTGAACGGTGGTCGGTGAACGGTAGCTATCAGCTTACAGCCACCGTTCACCGTTCACCGACCACCGACCCGCCATCGATCACGGGTTCTTTTTCTTTTTCTTCTTGATATCGACGTTGTTGCCGATGACGCCGCCAAGGACGCCGCCGACGACGGCGCCAACGACGCCTCCCTTCACGCCGTGTGTCGCGCCGCCGATCACTGCACCAGCTCCCGCCCCAATGGCCGCGTCGCGCTTGGTGTTGCGCTGTATGGTCGTGCCGCCGGATGGCGCCGGTGCGGGCGACGCGCCTCCCGATGCACCTGGCGATGCGGATGCCCCACCGCCAGACGAGCTCGCGGGCCTCGCGCCGGAGTGAGTGACCGGTTCGCGCGCCGGCGCCGTGCTCGTACTCCTGGCGCGCGTGCCTGCCGCCGCGTTCGCGTTGCCGCGCTCGGCGGCTGACAGACTGTCGAACCGAGCGCTCGAATCCCGCTGGTTTGCAAGATTCAAATCCTGCTCGAGTGCGCTGTTCTGCGATTTGTCCTTGTGACAAGCCGACACTGTGGTCGCGAACGCGACAACAGCAACGAGCATCTGACGTCTCACGGCAACCTCCTCCTGCTCCCCGTGAGTCAGGCGCGGCAGAGCACGTGCCACGTCAATGCTAAAGAACCGTCTCGGCTGCGGACGTTGCTTGCAGCCTTCGGCTCCGACGACGATGATCAGGACGATTGGAAGCACAACAACGCGTCGGGAGCACGCTGGAACCTACGTGCGGGGCCGAGCTGGCTTGCGCTTCCGAGATCTCTCGTAATGTCATTCTTGCCCGCAAACCAACATGCCATCCCGGCGCCACTTCCTCGCTAGCCTCGGCACGGCGTTCGTAGCCAGACGCTCATTGTTTGCTGAATCGGCGCCAACCCTGGTCCGCCCGCGACCGTCGGCTCCGCAAGTGGCATGGCAGCGCGACGAGCTGGCGATGTTCCTCCACTTCGGCGTGAACACCTTCACCGATCGCGAGTGGGGCGACGGCCGCGAGGAGCCGGCGATCTTCGCACCTAACGAGCTCGACGCACGGCAGTGGGCGCGCACGGCGCGTGAGGCAGGATTCCGGGTGCTCATCCTCACCGCAAAGCATCACGATGGATTCTGTCTGTGGCCGACGAAAACGACGACGCATTCCGTCGCCAGCAGTCCTTGGCGCGGTGGACAGGGGGACGTGGTGCGGGAGCTCGTCGACGCCTGCCGGGCCGAAGGCCTGGGGACGGGCCTCTATCTGTCGCCGTGGGATCGGCACGAGCCATCGTACGGCGACTCGGCGCGTTACAACGATCTCTATTGCGCCCAGCTCACCGAGCTGCTCACCAACTACGGCCCGCTGCGCGAGCTCTGGTTCGATGGCGCCAACGGCGAGGGTCCCAACGGCCGCCACCAGGTCTACGACTGGCCACGAATCTGGGGGCTCGTCAGGCGACACCAGCCCGAAGCCGTCATGTTCTCCGACGCGGGACCGGACGTGCGTTGGATCGGCAACGAGCGCGGTCTCGCCGCCGACACCAACTGGTCGACCGTCGATCCAAAGGTCGTGCCCTATCCCGGTGCGAGCGGCGACGCCGTGATGGACATGCTCCAGCACGGCGATCCCGAGGGGAGCGTGTGGCGCCCGGGCGAGACGGACGTCTCGATCCGGCCCGGCTGGTTCTATCACGCCGGCGAAGACGATCGGGTGAAGAACAGCGACGCGCTGGTCGATCTCTATTTCACCTCGGTGGGCCGAAACTCGAAGCTCCTGTTGAACGTGCCACCGACGCGCGCCGGCAAGCTGCACGAGCGAGACGTTGCCAACCTGATCGCGATGCGCCGGCGTCTCACATCTCTCTTTGCCGAGGATCTCGCGCGCGGTCGTTCGCAGGATTGGCGAGGCACTGGTCCACGCACTGCATTCCTCGACATCGACCTTGGACAAACCCGCACGATCGCGATCGCCGATCTCCGCGAGGACGTGACGCAGGGGCAAGCCGTGGCCCGTTACTCGGTGCTCGGATCGGCCGGCGGCGCATGGCAGCCGCTCAGCCGAGGCACGACGATTGGCTATCGAAAGCTCGACCGCGTCACTCCGACCGCTGTTCGACGTGTGCGCGTGGAGATCGTCGATGCGGTCGCTCCACCGGGGAAAGTCACGGTCTCACTCTATGCCGGCGACGGCCAGCGCCCGTCAAGCTGAGATTGTCGATCCGCGGACGTAGGATTTGTCGATTTCGCCCGGACTGGTTCGACGCCTGTATGAACCCCAACACGAGGACATCCCATGCGGTTCCTGTCGATTTGGAAGACGCCGGAGACCAACGTTCCACCCAGTGAGGAAGAGATCGCCCGGATGGGTGCGCTCATCGAGAAGATGACGAAGTCGGGCGAGCTCATCGCGACCGAGGGTTGTTTGCCGAGCGCTCTCGGCGCGCGGGTGCGCAAAACGGGAAAGCGCGTGACCGTCACTGACGGCCCGTTCACGGAATCGAAGGAGCTCATCGCCGGCTTCGCGCTGCTGGAGGCGCGCTCGAAGGAGCACGCGATCGAGCTGTGCAAGGTCTTCATGGAAGTCGCCGGCGGCGACGGCGAGTGCGAGCTGCGGCAGATCTACGTCGCGCCGCCGGACGGTGTGCACGGCACCCTCGGCGAGGCGACGGCGCGCGCCTAACGGCTCGGAGGAGTTGCGAGAATACGCTAAACCTTTCGGTGGCTAGCGCGGCAGCCGTGCTCTTGTGCGGCTGCGGCGCATCACGCGCGAGAATTGGATCGGGGTCCAACGTCTCGTCGGAATCGAGCGACTATTCACCCACGGCGAGGCTGGCGGTGTCGTTGGGTCAGTTGCTATCCCGTCCGGATAGTATCGCCATATTGATCGATAGTGGCTCGATCTCGGCGCCGGGCCTCCAGCCAGCAACCGCCCCTGCAGGCATGAGCAATCTCTATATCACCGCCTTGCTCACGACTGCCGCGCCTGGCGTCAGTCGAGATCCGACGACGTCGCCGTGGACTGCCGTCGCCGAGAGCGACTCCATTCGCGTTGCGGACTCACTGAGGCTCGGCGAAACGCGTCGGTTGCCAGCCATGCGATTCGCCCTGCCGCGCTCGGCGACGATCGATCCGAGCCACACGCTCGTAGCATTTCGAATTACCGGCAAAGCATCCACCAAGGACATCCATCTATCGGACGGCAGGATCATTCCCGCGCGGGTGAACGCCGGGAACGTTCGGGTGTACGCGTGTGCCGACTGGACACTCGACGGATTTGTGGATAAGAGACGGTCGCAAGGTCTCGCGAAGGCTTACAGCGCAGCGTGCTAGCCATGAACCGATGCAATCCGATGCTCGTTAGGCACACGTCGGCGTTGCTGCTGTCCGGCGCGCTCAGTGCCGCGCCATTTGTTACGATACGAGCACAGACGCATACGCTCGTCTCTGTCGGGGACCACCGGCTCGATGCCATCCGCGGCGGCGCAGGCGGCCCCGCCGTGGTGTTCGAGACCGGCCTCGCCGACTCGCTCGATGTGTGGATCCCGATGTGGCATACGATCTCGCCGTACACGACCGTCGTCGCCTACTCTCGCGCCGGTTTCGGGCGCTCCGATCCGGGGCCGGCTGATCACTCGGTGCCCCACGCAGCGGCGGACTTGCACGAGCTGTTGCATCATCTTGGGATCGCGCCGCCGTACATACTCGTCGCGCGATCGTACGGCAGCCTGATCGCGCGGCTCTATACATCGCTCTATCCGAGCGAAGTCGCCGGGCTCGTGCTCGTCGACGGCACCCATGAGCAGCAGGTGAAGCGCTACGGAACGCTCGACAGCAATTATCCCCGCAAGTTCCAGCAGTACTACGACTCGGTGCTCGCGCACAAATCACCCGGAGCCGAAGCAGCCGAGATCCGCGAGACGGTCGCGATTCAGGCGGCGGGCACAGTACCAGGACTTCGGCCACTGCCCGACATCCCCATCGCCGTGCTCACGAGCATGCGGTCCGACGAGGCGGCGCCGTACGTGAACGGCACAGCGCGTGGACACGAGGTATGGCGCGCGCTCCACGACGAATGGTTTCGTCGCTCGCGCGACGGCATCCACATCGAGACTTCCCACAGCGGCCATGGCATTCAGGACGACGAACCGGCGCTCGTCGAAATGGCGATCCACTTCGTGCTCGATCGTGTCCGCGCGCGATAGCCGCGGCATAACGAGATTCACGAGCGTTCTTACGATGCCCTCGCCGGTGCCCGTTTCCGAGACGACCGTCCCACACGCGAACAGTACCGATCTGACGTATTGGCTAAGGCGAGTGTCAACGCGTTGTGGTCCACGCACTTGACGTCGGACCATGTGGGGCACGCTTCTTACCAGTCTTCCGCCCGACTCCGACCACCGCTCAGCGCTGGGACCTGCATATGCTCGACGACCTCCGATTGGCCGCACGCGCGATGATCCGCGCCAAAGGCCTGGCCACCGCCGCGGTGCTCTGTCTCGCACTCGGTATCGGTGGCACGACCGTCGTCTATAGCGTCACGGCTGCGCTAGTGCTGCATCCGGTGCCGACGCCGGATCCCGCAGGGCTTGTTATTGTCACCGAAGTCCCTCCGGCGCGACCGAGGCCCGACGAGGCCGAGATGGCTCCGGCGAACTATGTCGATCTGGTACAGCGGAATCGCAGCTTCAGTGAGCTTGCCGCCTTCAGGGATCTCGAGTCCAGTCTCACCGGTATCGACGAGCCGGAGCGCGTCTCCGGTTTCCGCGTCACGCCGAGCTACTTCCATATACTTGGCGTGCATCCCGCGATGGGTCGCGTGTTCACTGATGACGACGCGCGCTACACCGATTCGCCGAACGTCATCATCCTGAGCGACGGACTCTGGCGGCGACGCTTCGCCGCCGACCCGGGAGTTCTCGGTCGCATCGTGCGCATCAACGACGTGCCCCGGACGATCGTTGGCGTGATGCCACCAGGCTTCGTCTTCCCGCCGGGCGCCGAATTGTGGTCTCCATTATCGCTTGCCGGCAGCTTTGGACGTGACCGTGATGGACGCACGCTGCTCGGCGTGCTCGCGCGCCTTCGTCCCGATGTCTCGATCGCTCGCGCCAACGCTGATGTACACGGCATCATGCAGCAGCTTCAGCGCGAATACCCGGAAGACGACGGCAAGTGGGACATGCGGGCTGAATCGGCGGACGCCTTCTATGGCCAGCATCCTCGCCCGTTGATGCTGGCGGAGCTTGTTGCGGTCGCGCTCGTCCTGCTCATCGCGTGCGCGAACGTCGCCAATCTGCTGCTCGCGCGCGCCACGACGCGTGCTCGTGAAGTCGCCGTCCGCGTTGCATTGGGTGCTTCACGCGGCGACATCGTGCGACAGCAGCTCGCCGAGTCACTGCTGCTCGCAGTCGCTGGCGGCGCACTGGGAACGCTCGTCGCCGTGTGGGGCCTCGCGGCGGTGCGAACGATTCTTCCCGCCGAGCAGGCGCGTCTCAATCCCGGTTGGACGCGTATGGAATTGAGCGCCAGCGTACTCGCGTTCACGGCCGTCGTCTCGATCGCTACCGCGCTCATTGTCGGACTCGTGCCGGCGCTCGTCGCGAGTCGCGCCGATCCGCAGCAGGCGCTGAGCGAGGGGGGCCGGAGCGCCTCGCCGAGTCGTGGGCGCAATCGATTGCGCGGTCTGCTCGTGAGCGCCGAGATGGCGCTGGCGCTCACCATGCTCGCCGGAACGATCGTGACGGTGCGTGGATTCAGAATGCTCGCAAGCGAGCCGTCTGGCTATCGGGTGGACCACGCGGTCACGATGCAGCTCACGGCGCCCATCGCGCGATACCGTTCGACGTCGGCTGCCGAGGCGATGTACGACGGAGTGCTCGCGGCGGTGCGCGCCGAGCCTGGCGTCGCAGACGCGGCATTCACGACGATGCTGCCGCCCGAGTGGGGCGACTACCGGTCACGCATCTTTCTCGCGGGAGAGCCGCGCCCCACACGCAGCGACCCGGCGCGGTCGCCACGCTCGCAGCTTGTGACGTCCGGCTATTTCTCGACGATGAGTATTCCCTTGTTGAGCGGACGCTTATTCACGGCCCTCGACGATTCGACGTCGTCCTCGGTAATCGTCGTGAGCGAGTCGATGGCACATGCGTACTGGCCGGGACGGAGCGCGCTCGGCCAGCGGATCGGCTGCGCCTGCAACGACACCACGATGTCGACGGTGGTGGGCGTCGTCGGCGACGTGCGCTTCAACCCGAACGTCGGGCCATCGGCTGTGCCGACATACTACGTGCCGGTCACGCAAGCGCACCCGTGGCGGACGATGTCGCTCGTTGTCCGCACGAAGGAAGATCCCGCGGCGATAACGCCGCGCATCGAGCGCGCGATCGCGTCCGTGGCGCCGACAGTGGCACCGGGTAGCGTCTTCACGCTGGAGCATCTGCGCAGCACGTCGCTCTCTCCCCAGCGACTCACGAGCGAGATGATGGGCGCCTTTGCCTTCGTCGCTCTCCTGCTCGCCGCGATCGGCATTCACGGCGTGATATCGTACACGGTCGCTCAGCGCACGCACGAGATCGGCGTGCGCACCGCCCTCGGCGCGCAGTCGCCCGACATTTTGCGCGGTGTGCTCGGGGGCGCGATGCGATTCGTGGCGATCGGCATCGTGATCGGCATCGCCGGTGCCGTGCTCATGACACATGTCATGGCGCATCTCTTGACGCAGCTGTCGCCTAACGATCCAGCGGCATTCGGCGCCGCGGTCGCCGTGCTGATATCGTCCGCGCTCGCGGGCAGCTACCTGCCAGCGCGGCGCGCAACCCGCGTGGACCCAGCCATTGCTTTGCGACGCGACGCGTGATCAGATCAACGACCGTTGTCTCATCCAATCGAGGGTGGACGCGATCGTCTCCCGGGCGCTCCGGAATCGCAGACCGAGCTCGCGTTGCGCCTTGCTACTGTCCATGAACCAGTAGCGCGTCGCGTACGGAACGACGTGCGGGTTGAACGGCAACGGCACGCCGAATCGAACGGCCAGCTTCGTGCCCAGTCGCGCGGCGCTCCGGGGCACCATGACGACTGGCGCGCGGCGATTCACCAGCTCGAGCACGAGACGCGCAAGATCACGGACCGTCAGATTCTCACCGCCGAATATGTACCGCTCGCCACTCCGGCCACCCTGCAGCGCGCGAATGATCCCTGCCGAGACGTCCGCGACATGAACCACGCTCGTGCCGCCGCGACAGACCAGCACTGGCGACGACGTCACGAAGTCCGCAAGATTCCCGGCCGTGCCTAACGCGGTATCGTTCGCGCCGTAGACCTCCGCCGGGTTGACGATCACCACCGGTACGCCGCGCTCGCTCGCGCGAATCGCGATCCGCTCGGCGCGATGCTTTGCGTGGGCGTAGTGCAGCGCGGGATCGCGGAGCGTGAACGGCGCTCGTTCATCGAACACACGCGGCCGCTCCGAGCCGTTGATCGCCGCGGTGCTCGAGACGTGAACCACGCGATGGCCGCGGCGCTCGGCGGCAGCGTTCAAGACATTCTCCGTCCCGCCCTCGATCACCTGCCGGAGCACCGACGGGTCGTCGCTTCCCCAGCCGCCTGGGGCGGCGAGATGAATGGTCGCGGCGCAGCCGAGCATCGCAGCCCGCACCGACGCCAGATCGCAAACGTCACCCACCGCGCGCGCGATCGGGAGATCGTCAACACGCTCGGTGTTGCTCGTCGATCGGAGAAGGCAGACAACCTCGTGTCCCGCGGCGACGAGATCCCGCACCACGGTCGAGCCGATGAATCCGTTGCCGCCGGTGACGAGGATTTTCATCGGCCGTCGCAGCGCGGCGTCAGGCGGCCATGAGCCGCGCGAGCACGTCCACCGCGGCGTCGATCTGCTCGACGCTGTGATGCGCGTTCATGATGAACCGCAAGCGGCTCTGACCAGGCGCGATGGCGGGGAACATGATCGCGTCCACGTGAAACCCACACGCGCGCATGCCGCCAGCGACGCGCAGGCATTCGCTTTCGGCGCCGACGTGCACGGGCACGATGGGCGTCGCGGTGGACAGCGGCGTAAGACCGCGTGCGTTGAGGCGCGACACGAAATGTCGCTGATTTTCCCACAACCGCCGTCGTCGCTCGGGTTCGTCGCAGACGATGTCGATTGCTTCCAGTACCGCTTCGGCCTGGTCGGGCGGCAGTGTGGAGGTGAATCCGTAAGCAGAGCAGCCGATGCGGAGAATATCGGCGATGTACGACTCGGTGGCGATGAATCCGCCGATGCAACCATATGCCTTGCTCAACGTACCCATCTGAATGAGGCGCGCGCTCTCGACTCCGAAATGTTCCGCGGTGCCAGCGCCCGTTGACCCGAGCACACCGGTGCCGTGGGCGTCGTCGATGTAGATCACGGCATCATGTCGCTCAGCGAGCGTGAGCATCTCCGGCAGCGGAACGACGTCGCCGTGTTGACTGAAAACACCGTCGGTGACGATGATTTTGACGTGCGCCTCGGAGCGCCCGAGCTTCTCGTCGAGGTCATTCATGTCCAGATGACGAAACGCGAACGTGGGCGCTCCCGATCCGCGAATGCCCTCGCGGATGCTCAGATGATTGAACTCATCCGTGAAGTAGGCGTGCTTCCAGTTGTGGCTAGGCGTGTAACCGAAGGCCCGGGCGAGACTCGAGGCTTTCACGAGGACCGGCAGCACGCTCAGGTTCGCGAGGTAGCCTGTCGCGAACAGGAGCGCCGATTCCTTTCGCTTCACCTGGGCGAGACGCGCTTCGAGTCGTTCGTACAACTCGAGATTGCCGCCGAGCAGCCGGGACTCGCAGTTGCCGACACCGTAACGATCTACCGCCGCGCGGGCCCGGGCTTTCATGCGGGGGCTTGTCGCCAGCGCGAGATAGTTGTTCGTGCTGAACGAAATCAGCGTCCGGCCATCGCTCCGGAAGGTGGGGTCGGGCAGCGTCTCCGGAATCACATCGTCGCGTTGTGAGTCACGCGACGTCATCCAGGCGCGGAGCTCCAGCAAGTCACGCACAGTATGAGACTTCTTAATTAAAGTAGCGGCGAGCGACGAGCACGGCGTTCATGCCGCCAAAGCCGAAGGAATTGGACATCACGGCGTCGCTCTGCAGCGGGCGCGCTTCGTTAGGCAGGTAGTCGAGATCGCATGCCGGATCGGGGCAGTCGAGATGCGCCGTCGGTGGAGCGATGCCTTGCTCGAGGGCGCAGATCGCCGCGATCATCTCCACCGCGCCAGTCGCGCCCATCAGGTGGCCATGGAGTGCCTTGGTCGACGATACGGCGACCGAGCTCGCGTCGACGCCGAAGACCCGCTTGAGCGCGCTCGTCTCGACGACGTCGCCGACGATCGTCGCCGTCCCATGCGCGTTGACATAGCCCACGTCGCCCGGATGTAGCTTCGCCTCGGCAAGCGCGGCGCACATCGCGCGTGCCTGGCCCTCGGCGTCCGGCTTCGAGATATGGAATGCGTCGGCGGCATTGCCGTAGCCGGCCAGCTCCGCGTGCACGCGCGCCCCGCGACGCACGGCATGCTCCTCACTCTCGAGAATGAGGGCGCCGGCGCCTTCGCCGAGCACGATGCCGCGCCGATTCTTCGAGAAGGGCTTGCAACTGCGCGACGGATCGTCGGCGTCGGCATGCGCGAGCGCTTGCATCGCGTCCCACGCGCGCAGATTGCCATAGGTGACGAGCGCCTCCGACCCGCCGGCGACGATCATGTCGGCATAGCCGGCTCTGATTGCGCGATAGGCTTCACCAATGCTCGATGCTGACGACGAGCACGCGGTGGAGACGTTGAGCAGTGGACCACGCAGTCCATTGGCGATCGAGATGTTGCCGGCGGCGGCGTTGTTCATGCCCAGGACGACGCTCGACGGCCGCACGCGCCCGCCGCCCAGATGCAGCAAGCGATACGACTCTTCGATTGTCGCCGCGCCGCCGAGCCCAGTGCCCCAGTAGACGCCGGCGTGTCGCGTGCTGTCGCTGGACGTGATGAGCGATGCGTCGGCGAACGCGTGACGAACGGCAGTGAGCGCGAGCTGAGTGACGCGATCGTACTGCGCTGCTTGATGTGGCGGCCAGAGCGCCGATGCGTCGAAGTCGATGAGTCCCGCCACGAGTGCGGATGGTCCCGAGTACAGCGCATCGGGCACGCGTCGAATGCCAGACCGCTTCTCGACGAGCGAACTGAAGAAATCGGCGAGTGACTGTCCGATGGGCGTGACGACACCCATGCCGGTGACGACGACGCGGCGCACGACAGCCTCAGGTAGGCGTGGCGGATCTGGTCGTGGCCACCCCGTCGATTGCCGTCGCCAATTCTGCGAGTGTCTTCACGTGCTGCACCGATTCCTGCGGAATAGGGAAGCCGAAGTTGTCCTCGAGCTCGAACATGAATTCGAGGAAGCCGAGGGAGTCGATGCCGAGCTGATCGACGGGCGCGTTCTCGTCGATGGCATCGGCTTCTCCACCAAACTGCTTGGCGGCGAGCTCTTTGATTCGAGTGAGGGTGTCCATGGCCGGCAAAGCGGTACAGCTGGATTTAGAGGTCTTTCACGCGTCGAAATGGCTACCCCACATCTTAGCCCGGGGTGCATAACCATCAGCAGGAATGGCGGCACTAAACTCTCTTAATGCCGAGCGCGCTGGTCGTCTTCGTTGCCGCGAGCTGGTTAATCTCACGTTCATGGGCGGACGGGGGATCACGCGCGCGGTGGTGGCTCTCGCCGCGGTCGTGGCGTTAGGCCGGGAAGCGCGGGCTCAGGCGACGCCGGTCGGCTTGTGGAACACCATCAGCGACAAGGATGGGAAGCCGGAAGCGGTCGTCGAGATCCGCGAGGTGAACGGGCAGCTCTCGGGCGTTGTTCGCGAGCTCCTCGTCGCGGCTGACCCGCAGGACAGTATCTGCGGCAAGTGTACGGACGATCGCAAAGGCCAGCGCGTCGTCGGCATGGAGATCCTGCGTCACATGCACCGCGACGGCGACGAGTGGAGCGGGGGCGAGATTCTCGACCCGGAGAATGGCAAGACGTATCGCGCGACGCTGAAGCTCGCAGCCGGTGGACAGAAGCTTCAGGTCCGCGGCTACATCGGCATGCCGATCTTCGGTCGCTCGCAAACGTGGCTGCGTCGCACCGCGCGCGAATGACGACGTTGCGGAGAACGCCTGAACGGCGGTGCGATCCGTTCAATCGCTAGAGCCAGCAGCTCCGCCGACATATCGCCCGACACCGGCCTGGCTGCTCGGCATCATGGCGATGCCGTACGGCAGCTTCAACGGTGTCGTCGCCGTTGGGCTGCCATATCTCCTCCGCAAGCAGGGCATTTCCGTCGATCGCATCGCGGCGATCGCCGCGCTCGTTCAGGCGCCGGCCATCTGGTACGTCCTGTGGGCGCCCGTCGTCGACATCAAGTTTCGACGGCGCACCTGGATCGTGGCACTCAGCGTTCTCAGCGGCGTGGCGACGGCAGTGGCACTTCACCTAATGGAAGGGGGCTCGATCAGGCTGGCGAGTGGCATCTTCGTCGTCGCTTCGGTCTTCAATCAGCCCGTATCGAGTGCTGTCGGTGGTCTCGTCGCCGCCGTGATGCCAGGTGCATCGCGCGGCCGCGCCGCCGGTGCGACCCAGGGTGGCATCCTCGCCGCGGGTGTGGCGGCGGGCGGACTCGCTGTCCTGCTCTCGGATCATTCCTCGATCGCCATTGCCTCGACGGTGATTGGCCTGCTGATCGTGCTGCCGTCGTTCGCGGCGCTGTTCGTCCACGAGCCGCGGCGCGCGGAGCGCAACCGGCGTGCGCACATCGCGCGCATGGTGACCGAGATCAAGACCGCCGTTAGGCGGCGCAACCTCTGGCTGGGCATGCTGCTCTTCCTCAGCCCTTGCGGCGCCGGTGCGTTGATGAATCTGTTCTCCGGCGTCGCGATCGATTATCACGCCTCGGCGAACATGGTCGTCGTCGTCGTGGTGCTTGCCGGGCTGCTCACCGCGGCTGGCGCCCTCGTTGGCGGCACGCTGCTCGACCGGATCGATCGCTGGCGATCGTATCCGATTGCCGGTCTCGTGACGAGTATCGTCGTCATGATCATGCTGTTCGCGCCAGTGCGCCCGGCGACGTACATCGCGGGGGCGGCCGCGTATGCCATGGCAACCGGCTTCGGCTACGCAGCGTTCATGGCGCTGGCGCTCGATCTCGTCGGCGGCGAAGCGGCCGCGGGCAGCACCCTCTTCACGCTGCTCACCGCGGCGCTCAACATCCCCGTCGTGTATATGATCCGTCTCGACGGCCTTGGCCATGCACGATTCGGTGTGCGCGGCATGCTCGCCGCCGACGGATTGGCGAACGCGGTCTCGGCGATCCTGCTTCTCGTTGTGCTGCGAATCGTTTCGCCTTCGCGTGACGATCCGGCGGTCTTGCGCGCAGACACCTCAGCATCAGGAGCGGCGCGAGCTGCGCGGAGCCTGTGATCTGTCAATGGGAGCGTCGAGCCTCGACTTGTGACTTTAGTTGCAGGACGAGCGGCGCTTTTGGCATCGCGGTGTGCTCTCGCCCTCCTATACTTGGCCGCACCGACGGGAGACCACCATGGCCAGAAAGAGCCGGAAGACCGTACGGATCGAGCTGACCGAGGCGCAGAAGAAGCTGGTCCGGGAGCAGACGGGGGAAGAGGTCGAGACGGTGGAGTTGACGGTGCAGGACGAACTGGAGCAACGGGTCACGCCACGCTCCATCGGGACATTCTTTTAGAAGTCCCAACGCGAAAACCTTCGAGGGAGACGACCATGACGAACGAGAACCGCCGCAGCATTCGCATCGAGCTCACCGATGACCAGAGAAAGCAGATCAAGGCCGCTTCAGGCGAGGACGTCAGCGCCCTCGAGTTCACGCCCGAGGAGTTGGAGCAGCGAATCGCGCCGCTGGCGCCGTTCAAATACAAGTAGGTCGTGGATCCCGACGCTGGGAGTGCGGCCTCTCATGCGCCCGGCTAACCCCGGGCGCATTTTTTGGCCGGCGTTGGCCTGTCGGGCCCACCGTATCGACGCGTTTGCAACTTTCGTTACAACAGCACGAGCACTTGAAGCGTTGGCAGGGCCGAAAAGCAGATGTAATCTCGACCCACAGAAGGCAGCCCCTTTGAAGCGCCCGAATCAAACCTGAATGGAGATGATCATCATGAGCAACGGCGAGCGCATTCACATCGACCTCACAGAAGAGCAGCAGAGCGCGATCAAGCGAGTGTCCGGCAAGAACATCGTCGCCCTGGAATTCGACACCGCGGAGCTGGAGCAACGGATTGCGCCGGCGACGGTGAGTGTCGGCGAGATCACCATCACCAAGCACACGGATACCAGCTCGACACTCCTTTTCAACCAGTAGAGAAGTCGAGACTTCGAGTCCATTCCGCCACGGAGTTTGCCATGAGTACCGAACCCATTCGCATCGACCTCACGAACGAACAGCAGGAACAGGTTCGCCGTGACTCCGGCCATGCCATCGAAGCAATCGAGCTTCAGGTCCAGGAGCTCGAGTCCCGCATCGCGCCGAGTGAGCCCGTCGTGTACCTGAAGATTGTCATGAAGGACGCCACGATCACCAACGTCAACTACGGTAGCTAGAGCTTGTCGCGCTGTCGAAGAGGACAGGTGCAGGTCATCCCGTTCATGTACGCTCAACAGGGAGGAGTTATGGAAAAGCAAGGAGAGCGCATTCGCATCGAGCTCACCGACGAGCAGAAGCAACAGATCAAGCGCGTGTCGGGCGAAGTCGTGAGTGCGCTCGAGTTCTCGCGTGAGGAGCTGGAGCAGCGTATCGCTCCGATGCTCAAGAAGTAGGCAAGAGCGCCCTTCACGGACCGCTCGATCACCGACGAGGCCAATGACCTCATCACCGAATCTCGCTCCGCTGCTCGTGGCGTTGCGGCTCACGCCCGAGCAGCAGGAGCTGATCCGGGAGCGCACCGGCCTCATCGTGCCAACGCTGCCTTACGAGAGCGTCGCGCCGGTGGCACGGTATCAGTTCGCTGGCATCGAGCTGCGCGTGGATCGCGGCGTCTTCAGCCCGTCCCCAGCGACCGAACGTGCCGTCGGCCTGGTACTCGAGGTTGCGCGGAGCTACACCAATCCGCTCATCATCGAAGTGGGCACCGGCTGCGGAGCGGTCGCCCTCGCCGTCGCCGCCGCACTCGCGCAAGCGTCACTGATCGCCACGGAAATCTCGCACGCCGCGCTCGAGTGTGCGCGACGGAATCGCGATCGCCTCCGCCTGCGCAACGTCTCTTTGCGGCGTGGGTCGCTGCTCTCACCGGTGCCGAAACGGTTACGCGGACAGGCCTCGGTGATCGTCGCCAATCTTCCCTACATCCCACCGCGATTGCGCGACTCCGCCGAAGGCTTCTTCCCCGAGGGAACGGCTATCGGACTCGGAGAGGACGGTCTGGATCTGATCCGCGATATCGCCAGAGGCGCGCGAGAGTTTCTGCAGCCGGGGGGCTCGCTCGTGTTACAGCTGGCCGGCTTTCAGTGGCCGCCCTTCGCGGAAGAGCTCCGGCAATTGGGATATGAGGTGCCGGACATCGACATTGAGTACGCCCATGCGCCCCTGGCGCATCGCGTGTTCTGGCCCGGCGCTGCATAAGCAATCACCGGATGCGCCGACTACAGAAGCAGATCCGAGCGCACCCACTGTCTCATCTTCCACCACAGCGCGCCGAACACCGTTGATCGCGCGACCTCGATGCTCGCCTCGCCCGTGCTCCCGGCGCGCCACGCATCGTTAGGTGCCATCCGGACCCGCGCCTCGACCGCCGCGCCGCCCGCTGTGTCGCTCCGCGTTGCCTGAGTCGACAGGTCGTGGACTCGAGCGATCAAAGCCGACCCGGGATCCGCATACGACACGAGGTGCACGAGATCGCCGGCGCGGACACGCGTTGCCCCCGCGCCGGTGAGCGCAATGCGCGCTTCCACGGTGTCCAACGCGACGAGGGTCAAGAGCGAATCTCCCGGACGAACCTGTCGCCCTACGAGATCCTCCGGATGGATCGTTACCACTGCGCCCGTCACTGGTGCGCGCAAGAGCAATCGCTCGGCGCGGCGCTCGAGTGCCATCCAGCTTCCCTCCTGGGAGCGACGGCTTGCGGCGAGCGCTTCCACGTCGGCGTCACGCGCTGCGGCCCGGGCGGCGAGCTCCGCGGCGGCGAGCGAATCGACGGCTCTCGCCGCGGCGACCCGCGCGCGCTCCAATTCATAATCGACGAGACGCACCACGGGCGCGCCAGCGATAACGCGACCGCCCTCCCTCGCGAGGACTTCGGCAACGACGCCCGAATCGGCCGCGGTCACGACACGTGCCGTCACTGACCCGACGACGAGATTACCGGTACTCGTCAGCGGCCAGGGTAGCAGAAAGCCCAATGCGAGGATGCTCAACATTGACACCAACGCTCGCCTCGATCGGAGCGTTCGACCCCAGGCCTTGCGGTGTGTGCGGATCGCCAGAAGTGCCGATCGCGACCACTGCGCGAGGCTGTTGTGCAGGAGAAGAACGAGCCAAGCGGCGGCGAGTGCCGTGCCGATGGCGCCGAAGCTCACCGTCGCCCAACCGAGCACGAAAGAGGCGAACAGCCCGAGCGTGAGCACGATGTACGTCGCCGCGAGACCGCCGTAGATGAAGAAGATGCGCCGTTCGCGAGCCGATGCGCTGGGCTCGGGTTGCTCGAGGCGAAGCACGCGCCGACGGATCCACCACGCGATGTGCGCGAGCGCTCGATGCCGCAGGTTCGGAATCTCGAGCCAGTCCGTCAGCGCGAAATACCCGTCCAGCGGTAACAATGGATTCGCATTCGTGACCAGCGTCATCACTCCGCCGACGAACATCGCCGCCACACTCACCTCGGCGATGAGCGTTCCAGGGGCCGAAGCCCACCAGATTATTGCCGCGATCGCGGCGGTGACGAGCTGAATCCACGAACCGGCGGCCGTGACCCAGAGCCGCGCACGCCGGTCGGGAAAGCTCCAGGCATCGCTCACATTGCAGTAGAACGCCGGCTGGAAGTACAGGAGCATGAATCCCAGCTCATGCACCTCGCCGCCGAAGTATTTGCACGTGAGGCCGTGCCCGAGCTCGTGAATCAGGACGACGGCCAGCCCGCTCGCGATGAAGATCGTTACGTGCAGCACCGACAACTTGCTCAGCGCGTATGTCGACTGCAGCGCCGCCGTGTACTCGGGGAATCGCTGACCCAGCACCACGAAGTAGAGCACGAAGAGGGCGATCGACGCGAGGATGAAGCCCGGCGTGAACATCCAGCGGATCGCGGGGAGCACGCCCCCGAGCATCGCGTCGGGATCGCCGAACGACCAGCGCATCCGCAACAGCTCCCCGCGAAAGAACGAGCGCCGGCGTCGCTGACGGCGTTCGGCGCGGAGTCGCTCGAGCTGGAGTGTCGATCGTTCGGCGAGGCTCCGCTCGAGAAAGCCGCCGCTCGCCAGCTTGCGCGCGAACTGCTCGATGGTCTGCGGCGAGACCCGCAGCCCCTCACTGGCGAGATGGTCGGCGACCTCCCCTAACGAGCGACGACCGTCGAACGCGCGCATCACCCGGACTTCGGTTGCGCCGAAGCGGAAATAGCGCTGCGCGGTGAGATCCTTCACGACGTAGCTCTTCTCACCACGATAGACCTGCTCGATGAATCGCAGATCAGAGCGGAGCTGGGGCGCGGACGAGCTCACCGAGTGGCTCCTGCCCGCGCGACGCGCTCGCCGGGTGACAATCCTTCGATCACCTCGACGCGGCCATTGCCGAGATCGCGCCCCAGCGTCACCGCCCTCAGGGTGCTTCGGCCATTCTCGATCACGAGCGCATAGCCTTCGGAGGCCACCGCCGCGCGCGGCACACTCACGATGCGCGTCCGCTCGGCAGCGAGCTGCACGGTGACGCTCGCGCCCGCGAGCAAGCCAACGTTCGTACCGGACAGACGCAGCACGGCTTCGCGCGTGCCGCTCGCGGCGTCGATCACCGGCGCGGTGTGAACGATGGTTGCCGTGGCTCGCTCCCCATTCTTGCCGATGACCCTCGCCTGCTCACCGAGGTGCACGAGATTCGAGCTCGACTCCGGCACGCGAACGCGCGCGTACAGGGGTGCGGACTCGGTGACGCGAAACAGCGTTTCGCCGACGGCAACGAAGCGCCGTGGACGCACCAATCGCGACGTCACAACGCCTTCAAAGGGCGCCGTGACGCGCGTGAGCTCCAGATCGCGCCGCGCTTTGCGCCGCGCGATGTCCGCCTGACGAAGCTGGAATTCCACCTGCTCGGAATCGGCGATCGTCGTTCCACCCGTCTTCATGAGCGCGACGGCGCGTTTGGCGACGCGCTCGAGATTGTCGTACGCCGCGTCGGCACTCGAGAGCGCGATCTGCTGGTCTGCGCTCTCGAGACGCGCGAGCAGTTGGCCGCCGCTGACCCGATCGCCAATCTCGACGAATAACGAGTCGACCGTGCCCTGCGCTCGCGCTACGACGGCCGCGTCACGCTCGACGTAGAGCTGTGACTGGAGCTCGAGCGGCAGCTGCACCGTCGCCGATTCCACGACGAACGTGGTGTCCAATGCAGCCATTCCCGACTGTTTCACCGCTGTCTGTCGTTCTCGCACACCGTCACGATTGCCACTGCATCCCGGCGCGAAGCTGAGAGCGATCGCGAGGCACATGGTCGCGCCACGCGCCACGCGCCGCGCATCCCGCGCCCTGCTTCCCGGGCCCCGCGCTAAAGCCCTCACGACCAGATCCTCCACCAGGCGAGTCGAATGGCACGAATCGGCGAGCGAAGCACTCGGCCGGCCACCGACGCTGGCGCCGTCAGCACGCGCGCGTAGGCCGTCATGCCCGGGCGGAGCAGCCCCTCGTCGTTGGCAATGACGGCACGCACTGGAAAACGAGGCGAACCGTCCGGAGTGCCTAACGTGACCGGCGGCAGCGCGACGACACGTCCGGCGAACGTTCGCTGCGGCATCGCGTCGACCCGCAGACGCACTTCGTCTCCCACCTGGACGCGATCGACGTCGGGCTGCTCCACCGTGAGGTCCAACTCGAGTGAATCCGTCCGGCCCACCACGAGCAGCAGTTCGCCCGGATCAGCGTGCGTCCCGACGCGCTCTTCCGGGCGGGCGGTGAGCACGACGCCGTCGGTTGCTGAGCGGATCGTCGCGGACTGTATCTGCTGGTCCAGCAGCTCCACCTCGCGACGGAGCGCATCGGCGCGGAGCAGCTGCAATCGCTCGCCGGCGGCATCGTTATGTGCGGCGGCGATCGCCGCCGCGCGGTCCGCCGAGGCAACCGCCGCCGCGGCCGCCTCGCGATCGGCACGCAGCTCGTCGTCACGCAGATGCGCGACCGGCGAGCCGCGCCTGACGAGCGTGCCTTCCCGCACGAGTACGCGGTCTACGACGCCCGCAATCGTCGGTCGGATCTCCGCCCGGTGCAGCGAGCGGAACACCGGATCGACGCCGGACACGCGCAACGGCCACCGAATGAGAGTCAGTGCCGCAAGGACGAGCAGCGTCGAGGTCACATAGATCAGCTTCCGTCGTCGTGGCAGCGCCAGGAGTGCCTGCTTGCGCGCGGCCAGCGCGCCGAGCGCGTCCGCCATCGGCACATTCCGATAGAGCTGCGCATTTCGAATCGCGACCGTCACCTGATTGGCGAGCACCTCCGCCAGCTCGCGCTGACGCGGCGTCGCCATCTCAGCACGAGCGGCCTCGAACAGGAGGATACCGACAATCCCTTCCTCGTCCTTGAGGGGCAGGTACAGACCACTCGCCGTGTCATCGCGCTCCAGATCCGCGCCGAAGATCTGCACGAACGTGCGCTCCGCGTCCGAGGCCGGATCGTTCCGATCAGAGAGATAGAAACGCTCGCCGCGACCAGCCGCCCAGGCCGCGCGCACGGCGACATCCTTCAGCCGCGGATCCTTCGGGTCGATTGCCTCGGCGCCAGCGACCGCGCGTATATCACACGCACCCCGTTCGTACAGGCCGATGGCGCCGCGATCGAAGGTCAGCACACGCGTCGCCAGATTCACCACCTGTCGCAGCACCCGGTCCAGGTCCAGCGTGGACATGATCTCGCGGCTCATGTCGGTGAGCACGGCGAGATCGCGAGCGCTGTCCTTCGCGGACTGCTCGCTTGCGGCAAGCCGTCTTGCCCGGGCCATTGCCAGGCCGCCCGCACTCGTGAGTTGCCGCAGCAGATCCTGCTCGGCGTCGCTGAAGCCACCCTGTTCGGTGAAGGGCCGCGACACGCGGAGCAGGGCGACGAGCTTACCCTCTACGGCGACGCCCGCGTTCAGGAACGCGTCGCCGCCTTCGCTGGCAATGGGGTTGGTGAGCGCCGCTGCGTCGACGCGAGCGCCGTTCAGCTGCTCGCGTCGATCGCCGAGTACCCCTCGACACAGGTACTCGTGCTCGCTCGGAACCCAGATCGAAGTCGTTCGGATGGACAGAAGCCGGCCGGCGCCCTGGAGCAGGATGCCGGCTATCTCCGCCGGATCATCCGCGCCGAACAACTCGAGCACGACCTCGTGTAGCGCATCGGTGGTCGTGACATGGCCATCAGGACGCGTCGCCGGGCGCGCGGAGTCCAGCACTGAATTTTCAGTCCGTGAGGAGTAGGGGCTCCAAAATGCAGTGTCGTGTGCTGGCGGGCCATACCAAAAACGCGGAGCCAGCCTCCGGAGAGGGGTCAAGGCCCGGCGACAAACCTCCTACTTTACTGCCTCGGCTGTTGGCTTTCGCGCCGCTATCGCCGCTGGAAATCGGGCGAGCCGATCGCCAGTCCCACGATCGACGCGAAGTTCAGCGCCGGCCTTGGGGCACCGTTAGGCACCGCCGGCGCCATGGCATCAGTCGGCTCCGTCGTCGCGAGCGGATTGCGGCCGGTGAGCAGAATCGCCCGCGTCTCGTTCGTCGCCTCGCCATGGAGCACCAGGGCGATCGCGCTGTCCACGCGCGCCTCCGGTGTCGAGGCCGCGACACTGACCGCGCGAATTCCGGGAATGCGCCCAGTGCTCGCGTCGAGCCCGAACCGGATTCGCTGGAGAATCGCGCCAGTGTTCATCCACACCGCCGCGTCATCCGGCCAGCCGTCCGGGGTCAATCGCCCGAACAGAGGCTGCCCGAGACGGGCGGCGAGCTGCACGGTGCGGCCGAGGCTGTCCGGGTGACCGCCAAGCGCGCGATACGTGCTCACCACGAGCGCGAACGGCTCCTTCACCTTCGCCCCGTAGGCGGCACGGGTGTAGAACTCGGGGCTCGAGACGATGAGCGCCATCACGCGGCGGATATCGCCATCGGTGCGCTGGAATTCCGCCGCGGCGCGCGCGACGAGTGACGCCGGCGGCGTGTCGGCAACGAATCGCCTAACGAGTTTGGTCGCGATGAATCGCGCCGTCGATGGATGCTGCGCTACGATGTCGAGCACGTCCTCGCCGTCCTCCACGCCGCGACCCGCCGGCAGCGCGATACCGAGAAACTGCTTCGGTTCCGCGTCGTGCCACTCCGGATGAAAGACGAACGCCCCGCCCTCGCGGGGAGTCGCAATCGACCAGCCGGTGAGCGCTCGCGCCGCGGCGATGACATCCGCCTGGGTGTATCCACCGTCCACGCCGAGCGTGTGCAGTTCGAGCAGCTCGCGCCCGTAGTTCTCGTTCAGTCCGGCGCGCCGCCGACGCTCCTGCTCGTGAATTCGAAACACCGCATCCGGGGTACGCGCCCTCGCCAGGGCCCGAGACTCCGCGAGCGTGAGGTGCATGCTATCGGCGCGGCTCTGCCAGTTGTCGAGGTAGTAAAGCATCGCCGCACTGTGCGCGACTGCCCCGAGAAGCTCGCGGAACCTGCCTAACGCATGCGGCCGGATGACGTCGCGATCGTACTCGAGGAGGGTGAAGCGCGTCGGCATCTTGCCCGCGTACACGGAGAAGTGATTCTCCCAGAAATCCGTCATCACCTCGAGCAACTGACGCTCGCTCAGGATCGCGCGGCCGACTTTCGCTCCCAGATACTCCTGCTGCCGCCGGTTCCCGAGGTCGTTCAGCGCCTTGTAACGAGCACTGTCGGCCGCGGTCATCTGATAGTGCGCCGTATCGGGAAGCCCGAGCTCCCGGCGCTTGTTGCGTAGAAAGAGGTCGAGCGGCGGACTCTCGGCCGTGAGTCGTGCCGCGCTCATCTGCAGCAGCGGGTGAGCGGCGTCGATCGAGTCACCAGCCGGGTCCGCGAGATCTTCCGGCGCGAGCTGCAGCCGGAGCCAGCGATCGAACTTTCCCGTGATCTGCTCGGCTTCGTGCGAACGCGCGCCGAAGGTCAGCCGAGAAAGAGCTTGCTTGATTTGATGGTCCGCCGTGAGCTCGCGCGGCGCGCTCGCCTCGGGGAGCACCGGCAGCTCGACGACCGGCCGTCTCGCGCACGCGCCGGCGCCCGTGATCGCGACCACGAGCGCCGCGCGCAGCGAAAAACCGGACGACCAAGGCATCAAGTACAACGGACCCCGCCTGGACGCCGGAGGTCATTCAGCTCGTCGGCTTCTTCTCCGCCGCCAGCTTCTGCGCTGTCGTCAATGCCTGGGCTGCGGGCACCTTCACGTCCGGCTCGACGCCCGTGCCCTCCCAATTCGTCTTCGTGATCGGACTGATCGCCCGCGCGAATGGCACGCCGATGATGAAATGCTCATCGATGCGCTGGCCCGACACCGGGTGCGCTCCGCCGCCCGTCGTCTCGCCGACAATCGTGGCGCGCTTGAGATTCTTGAGATCATAGGTGAACTCCTCGCCACCGCTGAACGTCCGCTTCGACGTCAGAACGTAGACCGGGCGGTTGTCGGCGAGGCGCTTTCCCGGTACGTCGTGCGTCCAGAATTCCTCGGTGGAGTTCGTCCGCCTGGTCCACAGGTCGTTGACGTGCGTGCGCTGTGAAAAGAGGTACGAGCACATGTACGTCACCATCTTGGGACTGCCGCCGCCGTTATCGCGCAGATCGATGATCAACGCGTCCGCGTTGGCGAGAAAGTTCATCGCCGCCGATGCGGTCGGGCCGCAAATCTCGGGATCGGCGAAGAAGTCGAACTTCAGGTACCCGACGTTACCGTCGAGCAGCTCCGCCTTCACGAATCCGCAGTTCTGGCGCTCCATCTGGCGACGCATCTGCTCCATCTGCTCCGGTGTCGGCCCGGACTGATTCCGTTCCGGCAGTGGCGACGGGCTGAAGTTGACGCGCAGATGGCGGTCGTGGCTCACCGCCTGAAAGTCCTCGGTCAGCATCGATGCGAAGGACATACCGTTCGTCACGTTGTCGTACCCGCCGCGCTTCGCGCGCGCGCGGACCGAGTCCGCCATCCGCTTCGCGGTCTCTGGGAAAACGTACGATTCGTCGAGCTTCGCGATCGCTCCGTCGATCACCCGCGCGCGCTCCGCGGCATCTATCTGAAACTGGGCCATTGTCGCCCCAGGTGGGATCGCCTGCAGGCCGAAACTCTTCACGGAGCCGGGTTCGCCCGGCTCGAGATCCAGCGAGCCGAATGCCTGCCGCGGGCCCTTCTTCTCCTTCACCAGGAACTCGATGTGCCGCGGCTCGCTCTTTTCGATCTTCAGCAGATCGAAGCCGCCGGTCTGGTTGCGGAAACCCATCTCGCTCGCCGCCGATCGATCGGGCTGATAACGCCGATAGTAGGCGTCCATCGTGGCCGAGTCGCCGCTGTTGAACGCGGTGATCCAGAGCTGGAGGACGTTGCCGGCGGCGGTGGACGGAAAGGCAACGGTGGTCTGTCCCGCCTGGGTTGGGGTCTGTGCGCGCAGTGGCGTAGTGGCGGTCAGGCCGAGGACGGCGAAAAGAGCCGCTCCGGCGAGCACGCGGATCGAGTATCGCGTCATATGTCTCCCGTTCCGAGTCCATGCACCATGATGGAGCGTCCAGACGCGTCCCGCTCATGGTCGGGTCTTGTCAGCTACGACTCATGTGAGGCCCGGGTTTCGGCGAAAGGGTTGCCTGAGGATGCCGTCCACCTTGAAAGCGCAGGTTTCTGGGACGCGAATCATCTCGATACAGAGGCCATTCAATCTCCACTGACCAGATACGAGTACATCTCGACCCGCGCACGGTTGGATTAGCTAAAATTCGCGCAATTCGCGTCCCAACAGATTTCCAGGCCTGGACGGCCGGATCGTTCCGGAATGAAAAATGGGCCCGGAGATGGTATCCCCGGGCCCACGAGACTCGAATAACCGAGATTATTCGACCTTGAACTTTACCGACTGCAGCACCGTTCCGTTCGAGACGACGTCACAGCGCCAATCGCCGGACGCGTCCTCGCCGAGCGTCTTGCTGCTGAAGGTGCGCCATGGCGAGCCGGCGACCTTGAGCTTCACGCGACCCTGCTCGGCGTCACCCTTGTACCAGACGTGCTCGATGACGCTGTCCGCACCGGTCACCTTGCTGAAGCAATAGAGCTTGGACGTTCCCTTCGGAAACGACTCCGCCGTACCGCTGATCTCGTGATTCGTGACCGCAGTTCCGACGGAAGCTTCCGCGGAGGCCGACGACTTCGCCGTACCTTCCTGGGTTGGGGCTTGCGCGTGCGCGCGCGACGCGAAGGCCAGCGCGACCACGGCCCCAACGAGTAGCGATGCCGAACGATAGGTGCGCATAACGGCTCCTGAGGGGGGAGAGTAACTCAAATATGCGGAGAGCGGGGCGGGGGGCCGGCGCAACTCCACTCATTATGGACGACCCATCGGCGGAGAGATTTCATCACCAGGGTGGGGTGCCCGGCCAGGCGGTGGCCCCGCTTAGCCGCCACCCCCACCGCCTCACCGCCCACCGCCCACCGCCAACCGCCCACAGACCATGGAAATGACGTTGAACACTAGTCATACTCCGTCCGACTCTCCCGGAGCTCCCTCGCCGTGTCCCGCCTACTCGCTCTTTTCGCCCTTCTGACCCTCGCGCCGGTCGCCGGCGCGCAATCGACCAATACGTTCTCCGATATGCGCTGGCGAGAGATCGGCCCCACCCGGGCCGGGCGCGCTCGCGCGGTGGCCGGGGTGCCCAGCCAGCCGAACGTCGCCTACATCGGCTTCGACAATGGCGGTGTCTGGCGCTCGACCGACTACGGTTCTACCTGGCATCCCCTCTTCGACGACCAGAGCACCGGGTCGATCGGCGCCATCGCCGTCGCGCCGTCCGATCCCAATGTGATCTACGTCGGGACGGGTGCGGGGATTATCAGACCCGATCTCGCCACCGGCAACGGTCTCTATAAATCCACCGATGGTGGTAAGACTTGGGTCAACCTGGGTTTGCACGACACCCAGATGATCGCGATGATCGCCGTCGATTCGCGCGATCCCAATCGCCTCTTCGTCGCCGCCCTCGGCCATCCGTACGGGCCTAACGCGGAGCGGGGTGTCTTCCGCTCGACCGACGGCGGCCGGACGTTTCAGAAAGTGCTGTACAAGGACGAGTACACCAGCGCCAACGACGTCAAGATCGATCCGGGCAACCCGAACGTCGTCTACGCCACGCTCTGGCAGCAGCAACAGAGCTTCATCGAGGGCGGCTCCTTCGGCGGCGCGAGCGGCGGCATCTTCAAGTCCATCGACGGTGGCTCGAGCTGGCAGCAGCTCACCGATGGCCTTCCGACTGTCCTCCAGGCGAACCTTGCAATCGCCCCGAGCGATCCAAACACGATTTACGCGACCATTGCCGGCAACGCGCCGGGCGTTGCCGCCGCGCCGGTTGGATTTGGCGGCGGCGTTGTCGGCTTCTACAAATCCACTGACGCTGGTGCACACTGGGCGCAGGTGAACGGCACCGGCATTACCGGGAGAGAGCCGGACAATCGCCCACTCGTGCGTATCGGCGGAGGCGACCTGCCGGAGCTCGCCGTCGATTCCAAGAACCCTAACGTGGTCTACACGTGCTCGACGGTTTTCTGGCGCACCGAGGATGGTGGCGTCACCTGGACCGCCGTACGCGGCGCGCCTGGTGGTGACGACTACCAGCAGCTCTGGATCAATTCGAACGATCCAAACATTCTCATTCTCGTCAGCGACCAGGGAGGCGTCGTCAGCTCGAATCGTGGCGCGTCGTGGAGCAACTGGTATACGCAGCCCACGGCGGCGATGTACCACGTCTCGACCGACAACACCTTCGTCTATCGTGTCTGCGGCGGCCAGCAGGACTCCGGCTCGGCGTGCGTGGACAGCAGGTCAAACGACGGTGAGATCACCTTCCACGACTGGCACCCCGTCAACATCCAGGAGTACGGCATCGCCGCGCCCGACCCGCGCGACCCCGACAAGGTGTACGGGAGCGAACGTCAGGGCGTCTCGATGTACGATCGACATACCGGTCAGACGACGCAGCTGGGGCCGGACATGAGCGGCAAGTTGCCTAACGGCGGCGCGATGAATCGGAACGTTCGCACCATGCCGATCAACTGGCGCGGCAATGAGCTCTTCTACGTCTCGAACGTCGTCTGGCTGAGCACGGACCGGGCATACAGCTGGAAGCGCATCAGCCCCGATCTCACACGGCAGAGCTGGGCCGTTCCCGCGAACGCTGGGAAGTATGCGGACAGTGTGAAAGTCGCACCGTTGGGCTCGATCACCGCTTTCTCGCCCTCGCCCCGCTCGCATGGCGTGCTCTGGGCCGGCACCGACGACGGTACGATTCAGACGACGAGCAACTTCGGCGCAACGTGGAGCAACGTGACGCCGCCATCCATCAAGCCGTGGACGCGAATCTTCAACATCGAGGCGGGCCACTTCGACGATCGCACCGCCTACGCCGCGGCGAACACGATGCGCGTGGACGACATGAATCCGCACCTGTGGCGGACACACGATGGCGGCAAGACCTGGACGGAGATCAACACCGGTATCGCTCCTGGAGCGGTCACCAACTCCATCCGCGAAGATCCGCGGAAACCGGGGCTGCTGTACGCCTCCACGGATACGCAGGTGTGGGTGTCGTTCGACGATGGCGGCCACTGGGAATCGCTTCGTCTCAATATGCCGGCGATCTCCGTGCGCGATCTGCAGGTGAAGGACGATTCCGCGTGCCTCTGCGCCGATCTCATCGCCGGCACACACGGGCGCGGCTTCTGGATTCTCGACAATGTCACCCCGCTGCGTCAGGAAGCCGAAGCGCGCGTCGCAAAGAGCGCGTACCTGTTCAGGCCACAGAGCGCGGTTCGGGTCCGCTTCGCCACCAACGATCCGACGCCCTGGCCACCTGAGCTTCCCGCCGGCGAGAATCCGCCGCCGGGCGGCATCATCGACTACTACTTACCTAACGACGCGAACGGCGAGGTGCGACTCGAGTTTCTCGAGAACGGTGGGAAAGTCGTTCGCAGCTACTCGAGCAAAGATCCCGTGTTGCGTCCGCATCCCGCGCTCGACTCGGCGGCGTACAACCGCGTCTGCCAGCAGAATCCGAGGGCGCCGCACTGCTCGCTGCCACTGTATTGGCCCGCGCCGCCGATGGTCCTCTCCACGCAGCGCGGCATGCACCGGTTCGTCTGGGACCTTCACTACAATCCCGTAACTGCCGGCGACACGGTGCCGCAGTCGGACGAGGAGGCGAACGGCGCGGTGCCGCATCGTACCTTCCCGACCGTCAACGCTCCCTGGGTGCCCGCTGGCAACTACACGGTGCGTCTGACGGTGAACGGTCAGAGCATGACGCAGCCGATGAGCGTGCGCCTCGATCCGCGGGTGAAGACGCCCGCGGCGGCGCTCACCCAGCTTGCCACGCTTTCACGCGATCTCTACGATCGCGCGGCGGCGACTCACGCGGCCTATGTCCAGGCGCGCGCGATGGCGTCCTCGTTAGGCACGGGCTCGCCGCTTCGCGCAACGTTGGACTCCATCGCGCCGCCGCCCGCCCCTCCTGGCAGTCGCCGCGGCGGCTTCGGTCGTCGTGGCGGTGCGGGCAATGTCACACCCACTCTCAACGGCGCCAGTGACGCACTGCTTGCGGCGGCGATGGCGATGCAGAGCGCCGACGTCGCGCCCACGACGGCGCAGATCGCGGCGGCGGACCGGGCGCGCGCGCAGGCGACGGCCGTGATGGGGAAATGGAGCGCGCTCAGGGCCTCGACTTCCGCGCAAAGAAATCGAAGAGACTAGAACGGGTAGAGGGTAGCGGGTTGGAACGAGGAAGGCCGACGGCAACGCCGTCGGCC
>DASXPH010000084.1:0-35344 GCA_036493735.1 Gemmatimonadaceae bacterium | reverse complement strand
CAGCGTGCGCGCGCTGCCGGGCGGGCGTGTTCTCGTGAACGATATGGTCGGACGGAAAGTCGTGCTCCTGGATTCCAGTCTCGCCAGAGTCACGATCGTCGCCGACACCACGCCCGCGACGTCGACCGCCTACTCGGGGCGTTTCGCCGGCCTCATTGCGTATCGCGGCGACTCGACGCTCTTCGTCGATCCACAGTCGATGTCGATGATGGTCGTGGATCCGAACGGCAAGATGACGCGGATCATGGCGCTGCCACGCAGTCAGGACGCGGGCGCACTCGGTGGCCCGCTGGGAGGTTCGGCGGGATTCGATGCAAAGGGGCGCCTCGTGTATCGAGCGCCCCTCCAATTCTTCCGCGGAGGACCGCCGGCTCCTGGCGCGGCCCGACCACCGCAAATGCCCACGCCGCCGGAGTCGGCGGCAATCGTCCGTGTCGATCTCACGACTCGTCAGCTGGATACCGTCGGTGTGATCAAGATTCCAAAGGTCAACCTGCAAGTCTCACAGGACGATAAGGGCAACATGCGGATCACCTCCGAGGTGAACCCGCTGCCCGTCGTCGACGACTGGGCCGTGCTTCCGGACGGATCGATCGCGTTCGTGCGCGGCCAGGACTATCACGTCGACTTCGTGAACGCCGACGGGAGCAAGGTCTCCGCACCAAAGATTCCATTCGACTGGCAGCGGCTCAGCGACGAGGACAAGGTCGCGTTCATCGACTCCGTGAAGGCGGCGCGCGAGCGATTAGCAGCTGCTCAACAGGCTCCGACTCCCGCCGGCGCGCCGGCGGGAGGAAACGCCGCTCCCGGTCGGGCTCCCGACGGCGGCGGCCAGCGAGTCGTCGTTCAGATGGGTCCGGACGGTGGACGCGGCGGTGGTGCCGGGTTCAACGGCCAGCCGCAGCTCAATTTCGTATCCCCGAGCGAGTTGCCCGATTACAAGCCGCCCTTCTTCGCGAATTCGGTGCGTGCCGACGCGGAAGGCAACATCTGGGTTCGCACGATCCCGACGAAGCAAATTCCCGGCGGCCCGATTTACGATGTGATAAACCACGAGGGGAAACTGGTCGATCGGGTGCAGGTGCCGGCGAATCGCACGATCATCGGCTTTGGTCCAGGTGGCGAAGTGTATCTGGTGAGCCGGGATGGTCCATCGATGACCCTCGAGCGCGCGCACGCACGATGAGCGCCACGAGCGTCAGGCGGACCACGTTGCGCACGCTAATCGATGATGTGCAGCGCGACGTCCGATTCGCCGTACGCTCGTTCCGGAGAGAGCCCAGTGTAGCCGCGGGCATCGTCGCGACGTTCGCGCTCGCGATCGGCGCGAACGCGGCGATGGTCGGCCTCGTGACATGGTTGATGTTCTCCGCGCTCCCCGGTGTCGTCGATCCCGACGCGGTGGCGCGACTGCGTATCGATGTCACGACGGCCGACGGTGATCGATATGCCATGTCGACGACGTCGTATCCCGTATTCCGCGCGGCAGAGTCGCGTCATGAAGCCTTTTCGGCCGTCGCCGCATCGCGCCCAGCCCGCCTGACGATCGGCGAGGGCGCGGAGACGACCGAGGGCGATGTCATCGCCGCGAGCGGAGACTACTTTCGCCTGCTCGGTGTTCATCCGACGATCGGCCGCCTCTTTGGCATGGATGACGACGTGCTGCCATCGGGAAGCGCCGTCGCCGTGCTCAGTCATCTATACTGGCAGCGACGATTCGGTGGCAGCGCCGGCGCGCTGGGCAGTCACATCGTAGTGGACGGGATCGATTACACGATCGTCGGCGTGGCACCGCGCGATTTCACCGGCGACGCCTTGTCGCCAGTCGATCTGTTCGTCCCGCTCACGGTTTCGCAGCGGAAGAGCGGCGCCAGTTGGATGACCGACCGTGGCGTTCACTTCATCTCCGTCGTGGCGCGCGTGCGCGATCGTGCCGCGCTCCCGCGCGCGCTCGGGACGATCACCGCGCAACTTCGAGCCGATGCCGGTGACGAACAGGTGCTCGCGGCCCAACTGGTGCCTCTCGCCGTCGACGTCGGCGTTTCTCCTCGACAGCTGGAGATCGCGCGCTGGTTGGCCGGCGTCTCGGGAATCGTGCTGCTAGTGGCGATCGCCAATGTCGCGACGCTGCTTCTCCTCCGCGCCGCACGTCGCCGCCGCGAGATCGCAGTCCGTGTGGCGCTCGGCGCGGGCCGCGCACGCCTGGCGCGGCAACTGGTCATCGAGGGGTGGCTTCTTTCATCGTTAGGCGCGGTGTCGGCGCTGCTGGTGGCGCGCTGGGTGAGCGACCTGGTGCGGGCGACGCTCCTGCCGAACGTGGCCGCGTCGGAGCAGTTCATTGGCCGTGGGGTGCTCGCGCCCACTCTCGTTGGCGCCGTCGCGGCGGGAATTGTCGCGGGACTCGCGCCGCTGGCGCAAACCCGACGCCCTGACATCGCCGCCGAACTGCACAGCGGCCGTGGCGCGAGCGGAAGTTTCGGCCTTCAACGCGCGCTCATCGCGGCGCAGGTGGCGCTGTGCACGATACTCCTCGTCGCGGCGGGGCTATTCGTGCGCAGCTTACAGCGGGTGGAAACACAGGATCTCGGATATCGAACCGCGGGCTTGCTCGTGGCGACGTTGGATTTTCGAGACGCGTTGCCGTCGGAAGAGCGCGATCGCCTGTACATCGACGCCGCTCAGCGCCTGACGACCGTGCCAGGTGTTCGGGCGGCGACGGTCGTGCAGGCGATGCCGTTCGGGAACTTCACCGTGCCACCGATCAGCGTGCCCGGCCGCGCCGAACCGCCGAGCGTTGGCGGTCAGATGCCCTTCATGTACGCCGCAACGCCATCGTATCTGTCTCTCATGGGAGTGCGGTTGCGCGCGGGCCGGCTGTTCACGCTGGCTGATCGGCGCGGCACGCCGTACGCGGTGCTCGTGAACGAGACGATGGCGCGAGCTCTCTGGCCGGCGCAGAGCGCGATTGGCAAGTGCATACGCATCGGTTTCGATCTCAGTGTCGCCGAGCCGTCTCCACTGGCACCGGCAACGCTCCCCTGCCGCGAAATCGTCGGCGTGGTCGGCGATTCTCGCGTGCGCTCGATTCAGGCGAGCGGTAACGAAGCTCGGCTGATGCAGTACTACGTGCCTTTTGGCCAGCAGCCGGATCCGCCGTTCCACGGGGCCGTCGAGGTGCAGGGCCTTTTGGTCGGAGTGACGGGCGATCCGGCGCGCCTAACGAACGTGGTGCAGCGATTCCTGCAGGGAAGCTCGGCGCGTCCCGTCTACGCCCGCGTGCAATTGTACGAGGATCTGCTCGATCCACAGATTCGCCCCTGGAGGATGGGTGCGACGCTGTTCTCCTCGTTGGGCGTTCTCGCGCTGCTCATCGCCGCGGTCGGCCTCTTTGCCGTCGTGTCGTATCTCGTGGCGCAGCGCCAGCGCGAAATCGGCATTCGTCTCGCCCTCGGCGGCACGAGAGTGCACATCGTCGGCTTCGTGATCGGCGGCGCCCTGCGCACGGTGGTCGTTGGTGCGGCAGCGGGGCTCGTGGCCGCGTTTGCGCTCGGGCCCCTCATACGGACACTGCTCTACGAGACGACGATGCACGATGTCGCCGTGTTGCTTTCGGTGAGCGTCGTCCTGATCTTGGTGGCTGTGACTGCGTCCCTCGTACCGGCGTGGAGAGCTTCGCGGGTGAGCCCGAGTGTGACGTTGCTTGCCGAGTAGAGCTTTTCTTACCGCGGAGGTCGCGGAGGTCGCGGAGTGCACGGAGGGTGCGGAGGGGCGCCTCGGGAATTGTTTGCGTTTTCAAGTGCTAAACACAGAGGACGCAGATAGACGCAGAAGACGCGGTAACAACTAAACAGCGCCTTGCTCTGAAGCAATCGATATCAGAGGCTCAGTGGTACAGCGTTCTCTGCGTCATCTGCGTTGGCATTACTCAACGTCTAGGAATTCATTTACAGAAGAAGCGGGTAAGAAGAACAGATCCTTCGCTTCGCTCAGGATGACAAAGCATTCCTCCGCGTCCCTCCGTGCACTCCGCGCCCTCCGCGGTAAGACACCACAGAGCTAGCATGGCAAAAGAATCCGAGATTGCCGCGAGGGAGCTCCTCCGCCATACCCTGGCGACTCTCGCGTACCGCGCTGGCAAGGCGATTCGTGAGGCGCCGCCGACATTCGGGTCGTTCGCGGTGAATGCCGGCAGTCGGACCCCGGCGCAGATCCTGTCGCACATGTGCGACCTCTTCGATTGGGCGCTGTCGATGGCGCGCGGAGCGCAGAAATGGCAGAACACGAAGCCGCAGTCGTGGGACGCGGATTGCGACCGCTTCTTCCGCGCCCTCGAGGCGTTCGACGATTATCTCGCGAGCGACGCCCCGCTCGGCACACCAGTCGAGCAGCTGTTTCAGGGTCCGGTCGCCGATGCGCTCACGCATACCGGCCAACTGACCATGCTCCGTCGCGTCGCCGGCACTCCTATTCGCGGCGAGAATTACGCGAAGGCCGAGATCGCGCGTGGACGCGTCGGCGCGGAGCAGGCCACGCCGAAGGTGGAGTTCGACTGACCTAGGCGCCCAAGACGCACAATACAATCTTCGCGGTCGAAATCTCAGCAGACTCCCGGCGCTTGCCGTATACCATCTGCCGAGGTCGTCCAGGCGCGTTCACTGGCGCCGAGCAGGGTTCCCGCGTAGGCTATTTGTGATGCGTACCACTCTCTTCCATCCCTCGCGCCCGATCGTTGGGCGAGCGGCGGCCATCCTCGCGTTGGTCGCGCAGCTCGCTCTTCTCGTCGCGTGCATTGGCGAGGGGCGCAGCGGGGTGGGCTACGCGTCGCACATCGATCCCGCAGGCACGGCGAAGCACTATGTACATAACGAGGCGGTGTGTGCCGCCTGCCAGGCGCGCTCGCTCCACGGCGTCGTTAGGCCCGCGCATCCGCCGACGATTGCCACCATCCCGCGACAGACCGCGCCCGTCGACCGGCTGCAGTCCTTCCTCGGCTCGACGATCGATCGCCACAACCTCTCCCGCGCTCCCCCGCCGACCCTCGTAGGCTGACGTTCGTTCGCAGGTCCTACGTTCGGTTCACTTTTCGGGGAGAACATGCGCCTTTCAATAACGCTGTGCGCGCTCGTCGCGCTCGGCGAGGCCGCGTCCGCGCAGCAGCGCGGCGTCGGTCAGGTCGTCGATTCGCTACGCCTCACGCGGCGCCAGGCGATCGCGGAAGCACTCGGTCACAATCCGCAGCTCGAGGTCGCTCGCCAGCAGACCGCGCAGTCGCGCGCGCGTCGCGTCGAGGCCATCGCGATTCCGGATCCCGCGCTCGTCGCTGCCTACGATCAGTCGCCGCAGCCATTCAACTTCGGCTCGGCCGGCGCGCGCGACGTCCAGCTCGACTTCCTCATTCCATTCCCGACAAAGGTCGCGCTCCGCAATCGCGCCGCGAACGCGGACATCAACTCCTTCGAGTCGAACTACCGGCTGCAAACGCAGCTCATCGCCTCGGTGACTTCGCAGCAGTACGATTCGCTCCTCGTTGCGCGCAAGCATCGCCAGGTTCTGCTGGAGGGCCGCACCCTCTCCGCCGACTTTCTCAAGCGTACGCAGGCGCGGTACAACGCCGGCACCGCGGCGAAGCTCGACGTCATCAAGGCGCAGGTCGATCTGGCACAGGCGGACAATCAACTGATCGCGAACGAGCTGGACATCGCGAACGCTCAGGCGGCGCTCAATCGGCTGCTCGGACGCGTGATCGGCGCGCCGATCGCTCCCGCCGACACGCTCGAGGTTCCACCGCCGCTCCCCGATTCACTGACGATCGAGCAGACGGCGCTCCAGAACCGTCCTGAGATCAGTCAGCTCGAAAGCCAACAAGAAGGCGCGCACGCCAACACCAGTCTGTTGCGTCAGTACTGGATTCCCGATTTCACCTTTGGCGCATCGCACGACTACACGCAGCCAGGCGCCCCGGTGTATTCCGCCGGTATCGCGGTGCCGCTGCCGCTCTTCTTCTGGCAACACTCAAAAGGCGACATCGCCGAGTCGAAGCATCACGAACAGGAGCTGGCGGCGTCGTATCGTGATCTGCGCGCGCAGGTGACGCAGGACGTCCGATCGGCGTATGCGACGGCGAGCACTTCGATTCGCCAGGTGATCTTCCTGCGGGACCAGCTCGTTCCCTCGGCGCGCGAGGCCTATCGCGTCGCGTCGATCAGCTATTCGTTAGGCGGCTCGTCGGCGCTCGAGGTGATCGACGCGCAGCGCACGCTGCTCGACGCCGAAAGTCAACTCGCCGACGCGCTCGCCGCGGCAAACATCGCCCGCGCCGATCTCGAGCGCGCGCTCGGTGTCCCACTCTCAACGCTCGTAAGCCGTTAGGCAGGATCGCGCTATGATCTCCATTCGTTGGCTCTTCGCTCTGCCCCTCGCTGCCGCCGCGTGCTCGAGCAATGGCTCGGCGCATCCCGCCGATACGACGAACGCCCGCGGGGGCGCCTTCCTGCTCACCGAGGACCAGCGCGCGCGCATTCATCTCGTCACGGTGCAGAATACCCCGTTCCGCCCGACGCTCGAGGCCACCGGCACCGTCGCCTTCAACGGCGACCGATCGACGCCAGTGCTCTCGCCGATCTCGGGACCGGCGACGCAGATCCTGGCCGATCTCGGGACGGTGGTGAGGAAGGGACAGGCACTGGCCACCGTCTCATCGCCGGACTTCGCCGCCGCGGTCGCGGCCTATCGCAAATCGGAAAGCGTCTACCTGAACGCCAAGCGCATCGCCGACCAGGATGAGCAGCTGTACAAGAACGACGCGCTTGCCCGTCGCGATCTGGAGCAGGCGCAGACGGACCTTGCCGGCGCTGGCGCGGACCGTGATGCCGCCATCCAGCAAATGCGATCGCTCGGCGTCGACGAGTCACAGATCGAAGCCATTCGGGACAATAAGCCGACCGAGCCGCTGCAGGCTGTGATTCGCTCACCCATCGATGGAACGGTGGTCGAGCGGCTCATCAGCCCCGGCCAGCTGTTGCAGGCCAGTACGACCCAGGCTTTCACAGTTGCTGATCTCTCGACGATGTGGGTGCTCGCGAACGTCTTCCCGTCGGACGTGAAAGACGTCGCCGTCGGAGAGCCGGCGGATGTCATCACCGACGCGTCGACGGCGCCGCTGCAGGGCCGCGTCGATTATGTCGCGGCGCTCGTCGACCCGACGAGCAAGGCGATCGCTGTCCGCCTCCTCGTGCCGAACCTCAATCACATCCTGAGGAAGGACATGTTCGTGCACGTCGGCATTCACGCCAATCACGAGCACGTCGGTCTCCTCGTGCCGACCACGTCGGTGCTTCGCGACGAGGAGAATCTGCCCTTCGTTTATGTCAACGCCGCCAACGGCTCGTTCGATCGCCGCCGCATTACGCTCGGCTCCCGCGTCGCGGACAGGTACGAGGTGACGGCCGGCCTCCAGCCGGGTGACAAGGTCGTCGCCGAGGGCGCGCTCTTCCTTCAGTTTGCAGAAAGCCAGTGACAATACAGACTCCTCCGGAGAGCGAGAGCAGTCGACGGCGCGGGTCGCGCAAGGTGGTACCGGAGCATGCTCGTGATGTGCATGGTCCGATTCACCGGCTCGTCGGCGCGTCGCTCTCCCAGCCTCTTCTCGTCGCACTGATCGCCGTCGCGGTCATCGCCGTTGGCATCTGGTCGTTCCTTCGCCTGCCGGTCGACGCCTATCCCGACGTCTCGCCGCCGCTCGTCGAGATCACGACCCAGTGGCCTGGCCATGCCGCCGAAGAGGTTGAGCGTTTGATAACGGTTCCGCTCGAGGTGGCCATGAACGGGCTGCCCGGGTTGACGGTGACCCGGTCGATCTCGCTCTACGGATTGTCGAACGTTCGCGTAACCTTCCAGGACGGCACCGATCCGTACTTCGCGCGCCAGCAGGTGTTCGAACGGTTCGGCGACGCCGGGCTGCCGGGCGGCGTGACCCCCGGCATGTCGCCGCTCTTCTCGCCCTCGGGACTGGTGTACCGCTACGTACTCCAGAGCGCCGACCGGAGCGCGATGGAGCTCAAGGTGCTCCAGGATTGGGTGCTGGAAAAAGCATACAAATCCGTGCCTGGCGTCGCCGACATGTCGTCGCTCGGCGGCGAGACGATGCAGTATCAGGTGCTCATCGACCCGAACAAGCTCGCCGGCGCGGGGCTGAGCGTGCAGAACGTCGCCGACGCGTTAGGCGCGAACAACAGCAACGCGGGCGGCGGCTTCTACTCCGAGGGAGGGCAGTTTTTCTACGTGCGTGGGCTCGGCCTGGTCTCGTCGCTCGACGATATCGGGAACGTCGTCCTGGCCGTGAAGAATGGAACCCCGATTCTCGTGAGAGACATCGGGCAGGTGGTGATTGGCCACGCACCGCGACTCGGGCAGTTCGGCTACAACAAGCAGGACGATGCCGTCGAGGGCGTGGTGCTCATGCGCACTGGCGAGCAGGCGCAGACGGTGCTGAAGCGTGTCGAGGCGATGACACGGCACCTCAACGACAATGTGTTGCCGAAGGACGTGAAGGTGCTGCCCTTCTACGACCGCAGTGAGCTCATCGCCCTCACCACGCGCACGGTCGAGGACAATCTCGTGCGCGGCATCCTGCTCGTCGTGGTCGTACTGATCTTCTTCCTCTACGACGTCCGGTCGGGACTCATCGTCGCCGTAACGATTCCACTGTCACTGTTCTTCGCGTTCATCTGTCTCGACATCCGTCACATACCGGCCAATCTTCTGTCGATAGGTGCTATTGATTTTGGCATCATCGTCGATGGTGCGGTGGTGATGGTGGAGAACATCCACCGTCACCTCGCGCGGCGGCACGGCACCGAGTACAAGATTCGCAACGTCATCATGGACGCGGCGTCCGAGGTGGACCGGCCAATCGTCTATGCCATCGCCGTGATCGTCGCGGCGTTCCTGCCGATCTACGCGCTGTCCGGACCATCGGGTAAGCTCTTCAGGCCGATGGCAGACACGACGATCTACGCGCTCCTCGGATCGCTGCTGTTCACGCTCACGGTGGTTCCTGTGCTCTGCGTCTTCGCGCTCCGGCGCGGCGTCAAGGAAAGACGCAATGCGGCCTTCGAGTGGACTCGCGACCAGTATCAGCGTGGCCTGGACTGGTGCCTCGAGCGCCCTGGCGTGACGATCGTCGTCTCCTGCGTGCTGTTCGTCCTGTCGATGCTCATCGCCTTCTCCATCGGCGGCGAGTTCATGCCGAAGCTCGACGAGGGCGCGCTCTGGGTCCGTGCGACGATGCCGTACACGATCTCCTTCGAGGAATCGTCCCGGATCGTGCCCCAGATTCGCGAGGTGCTGTCGTCCTTCCCGCAGGTGACCGTCGTTGCTTCGGAGCATGGACGTCCCGACGACGGTACCGACCCGACGGGCTTCTTCAACGCCGAGTTCTACGTCGGACTGAAACCGTATAGCGACTGGACTGGGCAATACCGCAACAAGGACGAGCTGATCGCCGCCATACAAAAGAAGCTCTCGGCGTTCCCGGGGATCGTGTTCAACTATACTCAACCCGCCGAAGACGCCGTCGATGAGGCGCTCACGGGATTGAAGAGCTCTCTCGACGTGAAGATCTTCGGAACGGACCTCAGCATCCTCGAGGCCAAGGGCCGCGCGATCAAGAAGGTCCTGGAGTCGGTGCAGGGCATCACGCATGTCACTCTCGTCCAGGAGCTCGGACAGCCGAGCCTGACGATAACGGCCGATCGCGCGAAGATGGCGCGCTACGGACTGAATGTGTCCGATCTGAACGGACTGATCGACGCCGCCGTCGGCGGCTCGGCGGCGACGCAGGTCGTGCAGGGCGAGCGCACCTTCGACCTCGTCGTGCGATTGCAGCCACAGTTCCGCGAGACGCCGGACGCAATCGGGAACATCCTCGTGGCGACCGCGAACGGCGCGCAGATCCCGCTGCGGCAGGTGGCTGACGTCCAGATCTCGAATGGCGCGTCGTTCATCTATCGCCAGGACAACTCACGCTATATCGGCGTCCAGTATTCCGTGGAGGGGCGTGACCTCGCGAGCGCGGTGCGCGAAGCGCGCGCCGCCGTCGACCGGCAAGTGAAGCTTCCGAGTGGCTACTCGACGCGCTGGGGAGGTGAGTACGAGGAGTACACCGCGTCGCGAAGTCAGATCAACGTCGTGCTGCCACTGACGGTGCTCCTGATCTTCGCGATTCTTTTTGTACTCTATCACAATTTCAAATTCCCGTTCATCACCGTCGTCGGCGTGATCCTCTCCGCGCCACTCGGCGGTCTGCTCGTTCTCGGCCTGACGGGAACACCGCTGTCCGTGTCGTCGATGATTGGTTTTCTCGCGCTGTTCGGCGTGTCCGTACAGACGGCGGTGGTGTACATCTCGTATGCCAACGAACTCCGGCTCGAGGGCTTCAGCATTCCCGAGGCAACGCGTACCGCCGCGTTGCTCCGGCTCCGGCCGATCATGATGACGGCGCTCGTCGCGGCGCTGGGACTCCTGCCGGCCGCGCTATCGACGGGGGTTGGCTCGGACACTCAGAAGCCGTTCGCACTCGTCATCGTCGGCGGATTGTTTTCGCGACTGCTGATCAGCGTCTTCCTGATGCCGGTGCTCTACGCCGTGACGGCACGCGAGCACGATCATTTGGAAGTGTGATGAGCGTGAAGTGTGGCGCGTGGCGCGGCACGCATCGCGCGCCACGCGCCACGCAGGTCAGCTCTGGCGCCGCGACTGGTCCGACGACGGCGGACGCTGCGACGACCCAGCGTTCGATTGGCCGCTCTGGGCACTAGCCGAGTGCTTTTCCCGGTTGTGCTGATCGAGCTCCTGGCGCGAATCGAGATGCGTGCCACAAACTCGGCAGTCGAACTCGTGCGTGTGTGCCATGTCCGATCTCCTGTTGGAGTGTGCATCGCGACGCGTCCTGCACGAATCGCTCTTGTCCGATTCCCGCGAGCGGACACGGCAGAATTAAGTTCTCCCGTGACTGTTGGGAGGCGCTCAGAGTTGGGCGAATATGCGACGCACATCACCCTCTCAGGTACTTCTGCTCGCTATCACGCTCGCGGCCATAGCAGGCTGTCGCGATCTGACGGCGCCCGTGCCGGTGGGTAGCACATTCGTACTCGTGAAAGTCGGCGGCGCCGACCTCCCGACTGGTACGTCAGACGTGCCGAGTGGTTGGATCGAGCTTGGCGATACGATCGCCTTCATCAGCCAGGCGGGAGCCGCCTCGGGGACGGTCGAACATCACGAGACAGGCCATCTGTCCAGCATGTCGCCGACGACGTTGGTTTACGAGCGCCTCTACCACTGGGATGGTCGGGTGATCCGCTTCTACCCGCCTCCCTGCCCGCCCAATGCCCTCTGCGGGCGAGCCACCCAGGAGACAGGGATCCTGGCGTCCGGCTACTTGACGATTACGTATGCCGATCCGACGGTGCGCTCCCGTACCTATAGACGCATTTCGTAAAGAATTGGTCGGAATGCCACATGCGCGGCGAATGCATCTGGCCGCAGCGCCCGGCGAGAGGCAGAATGGTGCATCCGGACTCACTCCCACTCTCGTGGAGCCGACTCTCATGCGAGCGCTGTTCTCGTTCCTCCTCGGCTGTGTCGCCGTCACGGCGGCGCACGCGCAGTCCCCCAGCTCGTCGTCGCTCTGGCTGCGTGATACGTTCAAGTCCACTAAACTGGGCGACGACCACACGATCTACGTCGCCACTCCAGCCAATTACAATACCTCGGCGCAGCGCTATCCCGTGCTCGTGCTCCTCGACGCCAACGACGAGCCGCAGTTCACGGCCGCCGTTGCCAACGTCGCCTTCCTCGCGAGCCGCGGCGCGATCCCCGATCTGCTCGTCGTCGGCCTCACGAATGGCAAGGACCGCACGCACGAGCTGACGCCAGCTGCGACGGGCAGCACGGCCAAGACGTTCCCGACCGCCGGCGGCGCGCACGCCTACACGGACTTCATCCTCGACGAGCTGCTGCCACGCGTGCGCTCGCGCTACCGCACGCTCCCGACCACGATTCTCGCTGGCCACTCCTTCGGCGGCCTGTTCGCGCTCGATGTTGCCGCCACGCGCCCCGGCGCGTTCGCCGGTATTATCGCGATGAGTCCTTCGCTCTGGTGGAACGACTCGACGCCGGCGCGCGATTACGCCACGTTCATCGCGAGGTCCACCGCGACGACGCGCCTCTTCGCCACCAGCGGTGAGCTCGAGCCGCCGATCGATGTGACGACTAAGGTTTTCGCGGCGCGCCTCGATTCCATCAAGCCCCCGTCGCTTGCATTCGCGTACCACTACTATCGCGACGACACACACGGACTGACGCCTCAGCCGAGCCTCATCGACGGGCTGCGGTTCGTGTTCGAGCCTGTCGCTCTCACCCACACGCCGATCATGGCGCTCGGGCCCAATACCGACTCCGCGACGGTGGTGAAGGCGATCACGGAGAGCGAGGCTGCGTATGCGCGCGGCGCGCGCGGCCTCGGCCTGCCCGAGACCTTCCCGGAGGGTCCGTTGAACAGCTTCGGCTACGCCGTGTTGCAGGGGCTGAAGCTGCCTAACGTCGCAGCGTGGGTGTTCCGCAAGAACGTCGCGGCGTACCCGGACTCGCCTAATGTCTACGACAGCCTCGGCGACGCGCTGCTCGCTGCCGGCGACAGCACCGGGGCGCGGACGCAATTTCGTCAGTCACGCGACGTCGCCGTGCGTGAGCACAAGCCGCCCGCTGAGGAAACGCTCAAGAAGCTGCAGGCTCTGGAGCACACGGCGGTCCAGGCCGGAAAGGCCAAATCACCCTGAGCGGCAGGGCCCGGCGCGGCACCGCCACTTCTCCCGGGGGTATCAGACGTCGGGAGGAATGTGACGATGCCATCAATCACAGCAATGAAGGGTACCGTTGTCGCGCTCGCTCTCGGGTTGCTATCCAATACGGCACGAGCGTCGACAGAATCTCCGGAGCCGGCACCGCCGACCGTGGAGATCACGACTCAGGAGCTCGACGCCTCGAACGCAAAGGTCGAGGCGGTGTATAACGCGCTCATCCAGATGTGGAGCGCCGACTTCAAGCAAATCGGCGAACGGTTCGCGATGCCACGCATCGCGCGCTACCGCTCACCCATTCGGACGCCCTGCGGCGTGATGATGCCCGACAACGCCGGCTACTGCATGGTGGACAACACCATCTATTTCGACGACGTCTTCGTCGCCGGAGAGGAGAAGCTCGCCGCTGAGGCGTTAGGCACCGACGGCGACATGGCTGGCCTGGGTATCATCGCGCACGAAATGGGGCATGCTGTTGCGATGCAGCTCGGACATGTATCTCGTGTCTCGTATCAGAACGAGGCGACGGCGGATTGTCTCGCCGGTGCGTTCGCGAAGCACGCGCAGCAGGACGGATCGCTGGAGCGGGGCGACGTCGAGGAGGCGGTGTTCGGCATGGCGAGCGCCGGCGATCCCACGCCGCAGCTCACCGGTAACGACCGCATGGACCAACGGATCCTGGCCAGAATGGAAATGGTCGGCCACGGAACCAGAGACCAGCGAGTTCAGAACTTTCGTACGGGGTTGAAAGGAGGGGAAGGAGTTTGCCTGTCCGACTTCTCCACCATGCAGAGCTGAACCTGTGAACTTTGGGGTCGGTCTCAGGCCTGAGTAGACGGGCCTGAGACCTTTCCTTTACCGTGCCTCACGGCTATCGCTCGCAATTGCCGTTTGTTGCTCTAACTTTCTTCCCGTCAGGATCGGAACGTCGCCTTGCTCACCATCCGCCTCGCTGACCCCCACGACGGCTCGATCTGCGCGGCCATCTATCGCCCCGCGGTCACCGACCGTGCGACCTCGTTCGAGCTCGACGCGCCTGACGGCGAAGAGATGAGCCGACGCATTGCCTCCTGTCTGCAACGGCTGCCCTGGTTGGTGGCGGAGGAGGACCAGCGCGTGATCGGCTACGCGTATGCGTCCCTCCACCGAACGCGCCCCGCGTACCAGTGGTCGGCTGAGGTTTCCGCGTACGTCGATGAACGTTCGCACCGGCGCGGTGTCGGCCGTGGGTTGTACGAAGCGCTCATGCGCGTCCTCGTTCTCCAGGGCTATCGGAACGCCTACGCCGGCATCACCATCCCTAACGAGGCGAGCGAAGGCTTTCATCGAGGACTGGGCTTCACGGCGGTGGGCGTCTTTCGGCGGATTGGATTCAAGCTGGGCCGCTGGCACGATGTGCTCTGGCTCGAGCGCGCGCTCGCCCCCGACGACGAGACTCCGCCCGCGCCGCCGATTCCGCTCGGCATCCTCTCGGAGTCCCCGCTCCTCGGCGCCGCCATCGACGGTCAGCCCACGCCACGCTTTCGCCAGGCCACCGCCGCCGACGTGGACGGAATACGCGGCTTGATCGACGTGTCGGTGCGCGGCCTCAGCGAGCCGCTCTATACCCGCCGGCAGATCGACAGCGCGCTCCGCTATCTATTCGGTCCCGACAGTCAGCTCATCGAGGACGGCACCTACTACGTCGCGGAGGCGGGCGGAGAGATCGTCGCGTCCGGCGGATGGAGCCGCCGCCGGACGCTTCACGGCGGCGATCAATTCAAGCACGGCGCCGACCCACTCGTGGATCCGCGCGTCGAACCGGCGAGGCTCCGCGCCTTCTTCGTCGATCCGCGCTGGTCACGCCGTGGCATCGGCCGGCTGTTGTTCTATGAATGCTCAACAGCGGCGCGGGCCGCGGGCTTCGCGGATCTCGAGCTCACCGCCACGCTGCCTGGCGAGCAGCTCTACACGACGCTGGGCTTCGCCGTCGTCGAGCGCGGCGCCGTGACGATGCCCGACGGCGTCGCGCTGCCCACCGCGCGCATGCGGCGGTCGCTGGGGTCGGCTCTCTCTACTCCGCCTGAATCGCAATCAGCGGGTTGACGCGAGTCGCGCGCAGTGCCGGCACGAGGGTCGCCAGAAATCCGGCGACGATCATCAGCGCCGTCGAGGCGAGCCATGTCGTGACGTCCAGCGGACTCACGCCGTACAGCGCGAAGGTCAACAGCTGAGTGAGGAACACGCCGCCTAACGACCCGAGGACGATGCCGAAGAGCACGAGGCGCAGACCGTCGCGCGCCGTGAGGGCGAGGAGGCCGGCGGCGGAGCTGCCGAGCGCCGAGCGTATCCCCAGCTCGCGCGTCCGCTGCGCCACCGCGTAGCTCAGTACACCGTACAGGCCGGCGATCGCGAGGAGCAACGCGACGACGGCGAAGGCGCCCAGCAGGCTGAGATAGAATCGAGGCTGCCCAAGGCTCATCGCGATCACATCGCGCATCGGGAACACACGCGCGACGGCAGCGGTGGGATCCACCGAGCGGATCGCCGCGCGCACCGCCGGCGCGATTGCCGCCGGATCGCCGCGGCGCACCCGGATCATCAGCGGGAAGACCGTCGTCTGGCCGTATTTCACATACGTCCAGTACATCTCCGGCGCCGGTGGTGCGATCGGTCCAAAGTTTCGGATGTTCGAGACGACGCCGACGATGGTCGCGACGCTCGTGTCCGTGAGGTAAAACCGCTTGCCGATCGGGTCGGTGCCTTTGAAATCGCGATCGATCAATGCCTGGTTGACGACCGTGACTGGCGCCGACGACGGGGTATTGTCCGTTGGCTGAAGGAGCCGACCGGCGATGAGGCGCTGATGGGTGATGGCGAAAAAGCCCGGGCTCACCCCGCGATGCTCGACGATTGGCTGCCTCGACGGATCGATCTTGGGCTGGCCTTCGTAGCGAACGCCGGAATTGACACCCCAGTCGAGGTACGGCACGAGCGAGATGGAGCCCGCGCTCTCGACGCCGGGAACGGCACGAATCGCTTCCAGCGCCGGCTCCAGGAATGCGCTCGCCGCCGGCTGCTTCGCATAACGAGCCGGCGAGGTCGTGACCGTGAGCTTGAGAACGTGATCCGTCTCGAATCCCGGGTCGTTCCCGAGCAGACCGGCGAACCCCTTCAGGACGAGGCCCGCTCCGACGAGGAGCACGAGCGACAGCGCGATCTCGAGCACGACGAGCGTCCGGAGGGCGCGATGCTGCTCGCGGCCGGTGCCACCGCCACGGCCGCCCCGCAGCGCGTCCTGTGGATCGACCGACGCGCCACGCCATGCCGGCACGATCCCGCAGGCGCCCGCGACCAATACAGCCAGCCCGAGCGCAAACAAGATCACTCGAGCGTCCACGCTCAGACCGGCGAGCTGCGGCACCCGCGCGCCCGCCAGCGCACCGATCGTTCGCACGCCGGCAACGGCAATGCCGAACCCGAGTACTGCCCCCGCGAGCGTGATGAGTAAGCTTTCAATCAGGGCCGGCCGCATCGTCGCGACGCGGCTGGCGCCGAGCGCGGTGCGGACCGCCAGCTCGCGCCGGCGCTGCACTCCCCGCGCGAGGAGCAGCGCCGCCACGTTGGTGGCGGCGATGAGCAATACCATCCCGACCGCGCCGAAGAGCAGCAGCAGCGGCGTCCGCACCGTGGCGACGTTCTCCGCCTGGAGCGGCGCCACGCGCACGTCCTCGCCCCGCAATTCGGGATTCTCGACGACGATGGCACCGAAGATGGTCCGGAGCTCCGACTGCGCCGATGCGACAGTCGTTCCGTTCGTTAGGCGTCCGAACACCAGCAGGTTATTGCTGCGGCGGTTATTGCTCGCGAGAGTGGCCGCCGTGAACCGAATGGGCATCCAGAGGTCGCCGCGAAGGACGTTCGAGCCGTGGGGCACATGGAAGTCAGGCAACGTCACACCGACGATCGTCGTCGGCTCACCATCGATGCCGACGGTCTTTCCGATGATGGATGGGTCCGCGCCGAAGCTCGATCGCCAGAACTCGTTGCTGAATACCGCGACTTGCGGTTGGCCGACGCGGTCATCGTCGGGAGTGAGGAGCCGTCCGATCTGCGCCCGTGTCCCCAGCGTGTTGAAGAAGTTGCCGGTGACGTAGAGCTGACTTGCCTGAATCGCTTCGGTTGGAAGCGCGACGAGCGCTGTGCCGAAGCTCAGCGCCGACATGCCCTCGATGCGCCGCGAGCGCTGCGCAAGGTCGGCATAGTTGGGCGCGGAGAGAGGCCAGGTGCCAAGCGGGCCCGAATGCGGTGTAGTCCGGTGGAGAGCGACGAGTCGTGCCGGCTCGCGGAAGGGAAGGGACTGAAAGAGCGCGCGGCTGATAGCGCTCGAGATCGCGGCGGTGGCACCGATGCCGAGCGCAAGACAGAGCACGCCGGAGATGGCGACGGTGGGAGCGCGCAACAAACCACGGGCGGCGGAGCGAATGTCAGCGAACATGGTCGGCTCGTGTCGTGAGTGAGTGGCTTGTAGACATCAGTCGCTAGCCCAGCGTTGGAATTCTACCTCCGGCGTGATGACTTGCGGGGCGGGGGTATGATTCGGAATTGAGGCGACGCCGGTGCCGGTGTCGCCCGCGCTCCATCGACCGATCGCCGAGAATCTCTCATGCCTGCTCAACGCATCTTCCGCGATGTCACCGCGACCGTCGGCAACACCCCGCTCATCGAGCTGCGCCGCCTGACGACAGGACAGGACGCGCGAGTCGTCGTCAAGCACGAAGGATACAACCCCTTCAACTCGGTGAAGGATCGCATCGGGGCGGCGATGGTGGACGACGCCATCGAGCGCGGCACACTCAAGCCGGGCATGGTGATCGTCGAGCCGACGAGCGGCAACACGGGTATCGGGATCGCGTATGCCGCGGTCGCGCGCGGCTACCGTTGCATCTTCACCATGCCCGACTCGATGACGGTCGAACGGCGGAACCTGCTCCGCGCGCTTGGCTGCCGCGTCGTCCTCACCGAGGGACCGAAGGGCATGAAGGGGGCGATCGCGAAAGCCGAGGAGATCCTCGCCGACCTCGGAAGCCGCGCCGTGATGATGCGGCAGTTCGACAATCCTGCCAACCCGGCGATTCATTACCGGACAACGGGTCCGGAAATCTGGGCCGATACCGCCGGCGGCATCGACATCTTCGTGGCGGGCGTAGGCACCGGCGGCACGATCACCGGCGCGGGCCGCTATCTCCGCGAGCGGAAGCCGAACATCCACATCGTCGCGGTCGAACCTAACGAGAGCGCGGTGCTGTCGGGGGACGCGCCGTCGCCGCACAAGCAGGCCGGCATCGGCGCCGGCTTCATCCCGTCGATCCTCGACACGAAGATCTATGACGAAGTCGTGCGGGTGACGAACGACGACGCGATCACGACGACGCGCCGGCTCGCGCGCGAGGAAGGCATCTTCGCGGGCATCTCCTCCGGCTCGATCACCTGGGCGGCACTGCAGCTGGCATCGCGACCGGAGAATGCGGGTAAACTGATCGTCTCGATCGTTTGCGACTTTGGCGAGCGGTATCTATCGAACCCGGTGTACGCGGAGTTGCCAGACCCTGACGACGCGTGGCTCGGGATCGCCGAGCCGGCGCATGCATAGTGTGGCGCGTGTCGCGTGGCGCGTGGTGCGAAGCTGATGAGGCCACAGGCACGGGAGCAAGCGCACAGCGCTTGCGACTCCATATTTATTGGTCCGAGCGAAGCGAGGAGCCATGCGAACGGTGACCTATGGAGCAGCTTGCAGCCTCGACGGATTCATTACCGGGAAGCATGAGGACATCGGCTGGCTGCACTACAGTCTGGACGTCCAAGCGATCACGCGGGACTACTGGAAAAGCGTGGACACGATTCTCATGGGCCGAAAGACCTGGGACTTTGCTGTCCGGATGGGTGGAGGTGGGGCTGGAAGCGGCTCGTCCGAGATCCGGTCATACGTTTTCTCACGCACTCTGAAAACGATCGATGCCAAGGGCGTGGAATTGGTCAGCGACGATGCGGGCGCCTTTGTACAGGGGCTCAAAGCGGGGGCGGGGAAGGGTATTTGCGTGATGGGGGGCGGTGAGCTGGCTGCGTCGCTCTTCGCGGCCGGCGTCGTCGACGAGGTCGGGGTGAATGTGCATCCAGTGCTGCTCGGGACTGGCGTGCCGCTGTTCGTCGATGCCGGCTGTCGCACGCAGCTCGAATTACTGCAGTCGCGCGTGATCGACGGCGGCTGCGTATACAGCACCTATCAAGTGAAGCGCGCGCACTGATAAGTTGGTCGCGCGCGCTGGGAAACGACGGAGGGCCGCAACCGTGATCAAAAGCTCGCTGGCCGCGTTGCTGCCGATCCTCGTGCTCGGCGCCTGTGAGGGCGAGGTCATGTCCCCGGCGCCTAATGACTCGCCGGTCACCTTCGTCGTCGCGAACGATCTCATCGCCCCGGTGACGATCACCGTCGATGGGTCGCCGTACGCGATTGTGAACAGCGGCGGCTCGATGCAGATGACACTGCCAGCGACTACGCGCCTTGTCTGGACATCCGCGAAGCCGGCGGACTCCCACGGTAACAAGATCGACGATCAGGTCGGCGATATCACCGTGAGCGTCGCGGCCATCAACGGAAAGCTCGAGCTCACGAACTTCATCGACAACGAGACGTATTTCACCGCGCGGCTCTTCAACTTCACGAGCACGCGCGTATCGATCGGCGTGTTCGACGGCTCGAAGGTCTGGTGCGCCGCGGTGCTGCCCGAAACGACGGTGACCGCGCCGGGATTCGTGGTGATCGGCTATTACAAGCTCCTGCCGACCACCGAAGTGCGCGCCTACACCACGGCGCTGGATTGCACGGGGCCGTACGTCCCCTGGCCGGGCGCGCAGCTGACGGACTTGCAGGCGAAGTCCGGGCTGCTCACGCTGTCGCTCGAGCCCACGCAGTGAACGCGGTCTGTCATCCTGAGCGAAGCGAAGGATCTGCTGTTCCGCGTCGTCGTCGAGATCAACACGGTGCTGCCCATTGATGAGAGTTATTCAAGCAGAACGCGTCCTGTCCGCCGATAAACGTGGCAGCTCCTGGCCAGTCATCGTCGAGACGGATGAGGGGCGCTGGTTCACGAAGCTCCGTGGTGCGGCGCAGGGTACCGGCGCGCTCGTCGCCGAGGTCATCGTCGCCGAGCTCGCTGACTCGTTAGGCATGCAGGTGCCAGCGCGGCGGTTGATCCGTTTTGCCGATGTCGTCGAATCGATGGACCGGAACGACGAGCTGGCCGACCTGCTGCGCGCGAGCGCCGGCATCAACCTTGGCTTCGCGATGCTGGATGGCGCGACCGACTTCGCGCCCGGCTCGGATCTCCCGCGCGTGAGCCCGGCCGATGCGGCGGCGATTCTCTGGCTCGACGGACTCGTGATGAATCAAGACCGTACCGCTCGCAACCCCAATCTCCTCTGGTGGAGGGACGCGCTCTGGCTCATCGATCACGGAGCATCGTTAGGCTTCCAGTACGCGCTGCCCGACGTGAGCGCCGACGCGCCGCGCCGGCCGTACTCCCTCCGTGAGCCGCATCTTCTCCAGTCGGTGGCGTCGCCACTCGAGCAGGCGGATGCGTCGCTGGCGTCGCGCCTCACGCGCGCCGCGATCGAGCGCGCGATCGGCGCGGTGCCTGACGAGTTCCTTCTGCCGCTCGTCGCCGACGACACCTCGGCCATTCCGATACGTCGCGCTGCGTACGCCGATTACCTGTGGAGTCGGTTGCAGAGGCCGCGGCCGTTCCTCACGCCAGAGGTGGCGCCGTCCGCGGCGCAGCGCTCCCGCGTGCGGCCCGCCTGGATCGTCAACCGCCGGTAGGGGGTGGTTGGTGAGGCTCGGTGAACGGTGGTCGGTGATCGCCGCTTACCGTTGACCGTTCACCGTATACTGTTCACCGTCACCGTCACCGTCACCGTTCACCGTTCACCGACGTCACCGAGTCTGATGATGCGCAATCTCGCCATCGCAGCGCTACTGGCAGTCACCTCGGCGGGGTGCGACACGTTCACGAATCGGGCTGCCGTTCACGTTCGCTTTCGGAATGCGACACCCTGGGTGGTCACCGCCGTATCGCTCACCTCGCCAGGTAACACGCTGCGCGCCGATCGGTTGGCGCCGGGCGAGGAGTCGAGATACGAGCGCCAGGACGGGGCATATCCGTACGGTGCGCTCAGCATGCTCGCCAATGACGTCACCCGTCGAGTGATTCCCATCGATTACGACGGTGAGCGGTCGCTGCCGGCCGGCGATTACACGTACGTGCTCCTGTACGCGCCAACGGTTCCGGACAGTGTGTCCCTAACACTGCAGCGCGATCGATAGATAAGATTTGTAGGGCGGGCGCGGCCGGTCATCGATTGGTCTGAGCTCGCTAGCCGCAGAATTACTTGCGTCGAATCCCATGGAATCCTAGGTTGGCGTCCGTGACAGCCTCTCCCTCTCCGACACCGTCTTCCCAGGGCCCACGCGGCCTTGGTGAGCGCCAGGACCACGTTTCGCGGGTGTATGAAGAGCTCCGCGCGCTGATCGTTTCGGGTCAGCTGCCACCCGGGGCTCGGATCGCCGAGCGTGCCGTCGTGGGCCGGACGGGTCTGAGCCGGACGCCGGTGCGCAGCGCCTTGCATCGGCTGCAGCAGGAAGGGTTCATCGCGTCGGCGGGTCCGGGCCGCGATCAGCGATTGATCGTCACTCCCCTCACCCAGTCGGATGGACGTGAGTTATTGCTCATCGTCGGTCATCTCGAGGGGTTGGCGGCTCGTGAGGCGGCGTCGCTCGTGCCGGAGCAGCGTCGCGCGCTGGTGCGGCGATTGCGAGAGGTGAACCGCCAACTCGCGATCGCGTCGCGCACGAAGGGGGCACACGCGCGTGCGTTCGAGCTCGATCTCGAGTTCCACCGCACGTACGTGGAAGGCGTCGTCGGTCCGCGCCTGCTCGCGCTGCACCGCGCGATCAAGCCCCAGAGCGAGCGCTACACGCGGCTGTACGTGAACGTGTTGCTCGACGAGCTCCCGACATCGGTGAAGGAGCACGAGCGCATCGTGCGCAGCATCTCCTCCGGCGACGCGGATGCAGCCCAGCACGCGGTGGAGACGAACTGGCGCAACGCCGCACAAAGATTACAAAAAGTCATCGCCGAGCACGGCGAGCGCGGCCTCTGGCATCTGCGGTAACCTGTCCGAGACCTGAAGTCGCCCATTGATCTCACGGCTGTCGTCTCGACGCTGCCGTCTCGAACCTGTTCTGCTCGGGCGACGTCGCGATTCGTCCGTGATGCAACCTCGGATCAACGCGTAATTCGAACTGTGACGCGCTAGGGTCCTGCCGTGGTTGCTCAGAGCGGCAGGTTGCGCCCGGATTGGTATACCACCATATTCGCGCGCCCTTTCCCAGTTCCGCTCCCGTCTCCCGCGTGTCCCCATCGACACGCGCCCGCCCGCTTTGGAGTGACGCTATGCGACTCGTCCAGTTCCGCTGGCTATTGTCTGCGATCACCCTGGCTCCAGCTGTGGCGATAGCCATCGCTGCTCCCGCCAGGGCTCAGGCGCCCGCCAGCACCGGCACCATTACCGGGACCATCCTCGCCACCGGCAGCGAAGCGCCGGTGGCCAATGCGCAAATCGCCGCCCAAGGCACGAATCGCGTCTCGCTGAGCGATGCCAATGGCCGTTTCCGACTCACTGGACTGCCAGCCGGCGATGTCATCCTGGAAATTCGCCGGGTGGGTTTCCGCCCCACGACGCAACGCGTCGCATCGGGCACCGATGGCGTGCGGATCATGCTCAGCGAAACGCCCCTCGAGCTGAACGCCCTTGTCGTGACCGGACAGGCAGGCGCCGTCGAGAAACGGGCGATCGGCAACTCCATCCCCACCATCAACGCCGCCGACGCGGTGCAATCCGCGGCCGCGAACACGATGAGTAGTCTCATCAACGGTCGTGCTCCTGGCGTCGTCGTCACCGGCGGAACGGGACGCGCGGGGGCGGGCACCGTCATCAACATCCGCGGCCGTTCGACCCTCTCGTTGTCCCAGCAGCCGCTCATCTACATCGACGGCGTGCGCGTCTCGAACGACGTCGGTACCGGTCCGCGTGTACAGGGCGGCAACGTCGTTTCGCGGCTCGACGACATCAATCCCGAGGACATCGAGACGATCGAGATCATCAAGGGCCCCTCGGCGGCGACGCTGTACGGAACCGAGGCAGCGAACGGAGTTGTACAGATCATCACGAAGAAAGGCGGCTCGGGCGCTCCGCACTTCTCCGCCTCCGTGCGCGAGGGCACGCAGTGGTTCATGGACGCGGCGAGTCGCTGGCCAACCAACTACGCCGTCGTCGGCGGCAGCATTCAATCGTGGAACGCGGTGCAGTCCGAAGCCGCGCGCGGTACCCCGCTCTTCAACACCGGCCACCTGCAGACCTACGAGCTCAACCTCCGCGGTGGTGAGAGAGCACTCAACTACTATCTCTCTTCCAGCTACGACCACGATACGGGAATCGAGCCGACGAACCGCGCCGGCCGTTTCACCGGGCACGCCAATCTGTCGATTGCACCGAGCCCGCTCTACGATGTGTCGACCAGCCTCCACGTCATCAAAGGCCTGTCGTACCTCGGCAACGACTACGGCTCGAGCCGGTTCTTCAGCGGAATGTTCGGCAGCCCCGCCACCGTGAACACGCCGACGCGTGGCTTCTTCGGGGCACCGCCAGACGCACTGGACGCGGCATACCTCAATTCACAAGCGATCAATCGCTTCACCGGCAGCGTGCAGCTGAATCATCGGCCGGTACAATGGTTCGCGCAGCGGGTCACCCTTGGTCTCGACCAGACGAGCGAGGACAACCAGGCGCTCTCCCGGTATTTGCCGCCCCAGTACGTCCAGTTCTTCGGCGCGGTGGCCTCGCAGGGCGGCCTCAATCAGGATTTGCGCAACATCAGCTACGCGACGGCCGACTACAGCGGCACGGCGACGTTCAACCTGCCGAAGTCACTCGTGTCCACCTCGTCGATCGGTGGCCAACTCTATCGCAAGCGCATCGACTCCACGAGCATAACGGCGACGCAGTTCCCGGCGCCTAACCTCACGACGGCCGCCGCCGCCGCAATTGTGAAGGGCAGTCAGAACTACGTCACGAACACCACGCTCGGCATGTTCGTGCAGCAGCAGATGGGCTGGCGCGATCGCCTGTTCCTCACCGGCGCGGTGCGCGTCGACAACAACAGCGCCTTCGGAAAGGACGTGAAGCTCGTGACGTATCCGAAGGTGAGCGGCTCGTGGGTCGTGAGCGATGAGGGTTTCTGGCACATCGCCGCCGTCGATCAATTGCGACTCCGCGCCGCATATGGGTTGTCAGGCCAACAGCCGGATGCGTTCGCGGCGCTGCAGACGTATGTACCGAGCACCGGTCCACTCGATCAACCGATCGTTACGCCGCAATTCCCTGGCAACCAGAACCTGAAGCCGGAGCGCTCACAGGAGTTCGAGACCGGATTCGAAACCTCGTTCTTCAGGCGTGTCTCGCTGGACTTCACCTACTACAACAAGTCGACGCACGACGCGATTCTCTCGAAGGGCACCGCTCCATCGGCTGGCTTCCCGAATCCGCAGTTCGTGAACATCGGCCGCATCGACAATCACGGGATGGAGCTCGCCCTCACCGCGAACGCGGCCAACCGCCGCAATTTTGGCTGGGACATCGGTGCCAGCGTAGCGTCGAATCACGACCGGATCGCGGACATGGGCGGCTTGCCGCCAATCGTCTTCTCCGGCCTCCCGGACCAGCATCAGGAACAGGGCTTCCCGATCTCCGGCTTCTACTCGAAGCGCGTGCTGAGCGCGACATACGACCCGACGACGAAGAGGGCGATCAACGCGCTCTGCGATGGTGGCATCGGTGATGCGCCGGGCGGCCCGCCGGTGTCCTGCGCTACCGCGCCGCAGGTCTTCGTCGGGACGAGTACGCCAAAGGTGAGTGGTGCGGTGAACACGACGTTCACACTCTGGCGGTGGCTCAAGCTGTACGCCATGGGCGACTTCAGAAAGGGCAACAAGCTGCTCAATGCGACCGACCTGATTCGGTGCTCCATCTTCCTCGTCTGCGACGTCAACGTGAACCCGCAGAACTACGATCCGAAGTACCTCGTTACGGTGCAGAACGCTTCCGGTCTGCTTTACACGGACGAGTTCGTGCAGAACGCGAGCTTCTGGCGTCTGCGCGAGCTCTCGGCGACGGTCACGGTGCCGGAGCGCTATGCGGCGCGCCTCAACGCCAGCGCGGCGAGCATCACCTTCGCCGGCCGCAATCTGCACACCTGGACGCGCTACAAGGGACTCGATCCCGAAGCGCGATCGCAGCTCGGCATCCAGAACGACGGCTTCGATCAGGCCGTCACGCCGACGCTCGCCCAGTTCATCACCACCTTCACCCTCACCTTCTAGCCGCGCGGAGCCTCAGATGATTAGCATATTTGTATCGCACGGCGCGGGTCGAACGGTCCGGAATCTCACGGTGATGGGCGCGGCCCTGATCGCCGCGGCAGCCTGTTACGATGCGGGCAAGATTCTCGACCAGGATGCGCCGAGCCGCGTCACAGCGACCGACCTCGACAACCCGAACTACGCCCAGCTGCTCGTCACAAGCGCCGTCGGCGATTTCGAATGCGCCTTCACGCAGTACATCGTGGCGACAGGTCTCGTCGGCGACGAGTTGATCGACGCGCAGCTTTCACAGGTGGGATGGGACTACGACCGCCGTACGATCTTCCCGGCATCGGGTCCCTACTCTCTCTTCGCGTGCGGGCAGACGCAGGTACCCGCACTCTACACGCCGCTCGCTGTCGCGCGCTTCGACGCCGACAAGATTCTGAAGGACCTGCAGGGCTGGACCGATACGCAGGTTGCGAATCGCCAGAATCTCATGGCCCAGGCAGCGGTGTACGCTGGCTACAGCCTCGAGCTGCTCGGCGAATCGATGTGCAGCGCGGCGATCGACCTCGGCCCCGAAATGTCGCGCCAGCAGCTCTTCGCCGCCGCCGAGGCTCGCTTCACGACCGCGATTACCGCCGCGACGGCCGCAAACAACAAGACGATGCTCAACGCGGCGTACGTCGGACGCGCCCGCGCACGGCTGAATGAGAATAATCTGACCGGGGCAGGTGCCGACGCCGCGCTCGTCACCGATCCAGCCTTCGTGCTCAACGCGACCTACTCGGCGACGATAACCCGTCGCGAGAACTTGGTCTGGTCGCAGATGTATCGCGGATTGTATTCCGCAGTGGATCCGAGCTTCCGCGGGGTCACGTATCTCGGTGTCGCTGACCCACGCGTGACTGTCGTCGATGCGGGCACCGTGGGTACCGACCATGCGACGGAGATCTGGCGCCAGACCAAGTATACGGCGGTCGGCTCACCGATCCCGATCGCTCGTTATGCGGAAGCCCAGCTGATTCTCGCCGAGGCGGACAACGCCGCCAACAATACGGCAGCTGCCGTGAGCATCATCAACGCGCTCCACACCAAGGCAGGCATTCCGCCATACGCCGGCGGCACGCAGGCCGAGGTGCAGGCGCAGATCATCGAGGAGCGCCGCCGCGAGCTCTTCCTCGAGGGTCAGCGATTCGGCGACCTCATTCGCTACAACATCGCCATTCAGCCGGCGCCCGGAGCGCCGTTCCCGGTGAAGGGTGGATCGTACGGTCCGAACACCGGCATTCAGCTCTGCTTCCCGCTGCCCGATGTGGAGCGGAACAACAATCCAAATATCGGCAAGTCGTCGTAGTCGTTGTCGTCTTCAGCACGCTCCCCACTTCCTGCGGAAGTGGGGAGTTCTATTTGGAGTCGCTCGCGCCTCGCGCTCGCTCCTGCTCCTCTCGCTTCATGAGATTTCTCGATGCGAAAAGCCCTTCTCTCAACCATCACATTTGCTCTGGCGAGCCTCGCGACCGCGGCCTCCGCGCAGGGCACACGTCTTCTCCGCCATCCCGCTGTTTCGAAAGACCTCATCGCCTTCGAGTATGCCGGCGACCTCTGGGTCGTCGGACGCAATGGCGGTGAGGCGCGGCGCCTGACGGCAACCCCCGGCGTCGAGACCGAGCCGTATTTCTCGCCCGACGGAACCCTCATTGCCTACACCGGCACAGCCGGCGGCAACACCGACGTCTATATCGTTCCCGCAGCCGGTGGTGAGCCGAAGCGTCTGACCTATCATCCAGGCGCAGATCGCGTGCGCGGTTGGTCGCCGGATGGAAAGCGCGTGATCTTCGCGTCGGCACGGACGAGCGCGCCGCAGCAATCCTATCTCAAGCTGTGGAGCGTCTCGCTCGACGCGGCGCTCCCCGAGCAGCTTCCGATGCCACGCGCATTCAGCGGCTCCTTCTCCCCCGATGGCAGGCGCGTCGCCTACGAGGAGATCAGCACGCAGTTCGTGCCCGATTGGTATGAGGCGAGTGAGTGGCGTCACTACCGCGGCGGTCGCACCCATCCGATCTGGATCATGTCGCTCGCCGACAACTCGGTGGAGAAGCTGCCGCGCGCGAACAGCAACGACATCGATCCGATGTGGATCGGCAATACGGTGTACTTCGTATCCGACCGCAACTACATCGCGAATCTCTTCGCCTATCACCTCGATACCAAGAAGACGGAGCAGCTCACGCATCATGATGATTTCGACATCATGAATGCGTCGGCGGGGGCAGACGCGATTGTCTACGAGCAGTCAGGCTACGTCCACCTCTTCGACGTGAAGACAGGTCAGACGCGGCGGGTGGACATCGACGTCAAGGGCGACCTGCCGTGGGCCCGTCCGCAGATGAAGAAGGTCGCCAGCATGATCCGCGGCGCGTCGCTCTCGCCGACCGGAGTGCGCGCGGCCTTCGAGGCGCGCGGCGACGTCTTCACCGTCCCGGCCTCGCAGGGCGATTACCGAAATCTGACCCGAACCTCCGGTGTCCACGAGCAGAGCCCGATGTGGTCGCCCGATGGGTCGCAGCTCGCCTGGTTCTCCGACGCGAGTGGTGAGTATCAGCTCATGATCGGCGACCAGAGCGGACTCGCCAAGCCGCGCGCCATCGCGCTGCCGACGACCGCGTACTATTCCGCCCCGATCTGGTCGCCGGATGGCAAGCGCCTGCTCATGGAGGACAACCACCTGGGCCTGTGGACACTCGACGTCGCCAGCGGCAAGGCGACGAAGATCGACAGCGACACGTATTTCGATCCAACGCGCAACATCGACGCGGCGTGGTCGCCGGATTCCCGCTGGGTTGCGTATTCTCGAAACGTCGAGAGCCACCTCCGCGCGGTGTTCCTGTACTCAATCGAGGAAGGCAAGTCGCGTCAGATTACCGACGCCATGTCGGACGCGGTGTCGCCGGCCTTCGATGCCACGGGCAAGTATCTGTACTTCCTCGCGAGCACCGACTACGGCCCGCGAACGGGCTGGCTCGAGATGAGCGCGCTCGATCGGCCGGTTCGTCGATCGGTGTATCTCGCGGTACTTCCGGCGGGTGAGCCGTCGCCCTTCCTGCCCGAGGCTGGCGACGAGCCAGCGATCGCGCAGGCGACCGTCGCGCTCGCGTCCAAGCCGCGCGGCGACACGGCGTCGCAAACACGCATCGATCTCGAAGGCATCGGTCAGCGTATCATCGCGGTACCTGTTCCAGCGGCCGATCTCAGTGATCTCCAGGCCGGCCCGTCGGGAACCTTCTTCTACGCCGAAGCGCTGCCTAACCCCGCGGCCGGCTTGCGCCTCAATCGTTACTCCATCAAAGAGCATTCGGCGATGCCCTTCCTGGAAGGCATCAGGTCTTACACCCTGTCTGCCGACCGCAAGAAGATGCTGTATCAGGGCGCACGAGGTGCACCAGAAAGCCGGTGGGGTATCGTCGGCACCGACAAGCCGGGCAAAGTTGGTGACGGAGCGTTGAACCTCGGCCAGCTCGAGATGCTCGTCGATCCGCGCGCCGAGTGGGCGGAGATCTTCAAGGAGTCGTGGCGCACGCAGCGCGACTACTTCTACGATCCAAAGATGCACGGCGCCAACTGGCAGGCGGTGTACGACAAGTACAGCGCGCTCGTGCCCTACGTCGGTCATCGCGCCGATCTTGGCTATCTCATCGCGATGACGGGCGGCGAGCTGACGGTAGGGCATTCCTATCTCACCGGCCCCGGCGACGAGCCGGAGGAGCAGCCGGAGAACGTCGGCTTGTTAGGCGCCGACTTCGCCGTCGAGGGCGGGCACTATCGCATCACACACATCTATTCGGGAGAGAACTGGAATCCCGAGCTGCGCGCGCCGCTCAGCGCGCCAGGTATTCACGTCGCCGAAGGCGATTATCTGCTGGAAGTCAACGGCCGGCCCGTGGCGCCGCCGGCGAACTTGTACAGCTTCTTCCAGGGGACCGCTGGCCACCAGACGACCATTCGCGTCGGCAAGTCGCCCAACGGCGAAGGCGCCCGGCTCGTGACGGTCGTTCCAATACCTAACGAGGATGGCCTCCGCACCCGCGCCTGGGTGGAAGACAATCGCCGCAAGGTGGATCAGCTCTCCGGCGGCAAGCTCGCGTACGTGTGGCTGCCGAACACGGCAGGCCCTGGCTACTCCGCGTTCACAAGATATTTCTACGCACAGCAGGAGAAGGAAGGCGCGATCATCGACGAGCGTTACAACCACGGCGGGCTCGTCGCCGATTACATCGTGAACGAGCTGGATCGGAAGCCGATGGGCTATTTCGCGACGCGCGACGGCCGCACGTCCACGTCGCCAATGGCGGGCATCTACGGACCGAAGGTGATGCTCATCAACGAGTCGGCGGGCTCGGGCGGCGATGCGCTGCCGTACTACTTCCATCTCCGCCAGATTGGCCCACTCGTTGGTATGCGTACCTGGGGTGGCCTCGTCGGCACGTTAGGCACGCCACCAACGATCGACGGCGGTGGCATCACCGCGCCGAGCCTCGCCTTCTACAGCCTGCAAGGGAAGTGGGCGGTGGAGAACGAGGGCGTCGCGCCCGACGTCGAGGTCGAGTACGACCCGGCGGAGGTGCTCAAGGGCCACGATCCGCAGCTGGAGCGGGCGGTGCAGGAAGGATTAGCGTTGTTGAAACAGAAGGCGAACGTGCGGGTTGCGCGCCCGGCACCCATCGACCGCACGTCGAAGCCGTAGTGTCATCCTGAGGAGCGAAGCGACGAAGGATCTGCTGTTCACGCCGTCGACAGCAGATCCTTCGCTCCGCTCAGGATGACCTGCGGACTATCTTGGTTGCGGAGCCTTCCAGGGCGCCGGCTTCTCCAGCACGGGCAACACATTCGCCAGTGTCGCCCGTGGCCACATCGAGGGCACGCCGCGGATGAAGGTGACGAGGCCGTCGATCGGCGACCGCACCTCGCCAGTTTTTCGCCCGAGGAAGTCTGTCGTGTAGCCGAGGAGCTGGCCCTTCTTCACCCGGGCGTCGCGGTCGACCGACGCGATGAACACGCCGGCACTGTCGGCCGCGATCCGCGCACCGGCGCCATCCAGCCAGACTGGATGCCTAACGGGCGTGTAGGCGCGGTCGAGCATCTTCAGCGCCGCGAGAATATTGAGGGAGCCGTCCACGAGCGCGGTCACGTCCGACGGCGCCACGACACCACTTCGCCCCGCCTCGGCCACGAGCACGTTCTTGCCCCGGACCAGCGCCTGGCCGGACAGCGAGCGCCCCGCGTTGGGCGCCGACGGATCGACGTCCGTCACGATGACGTGATCGAGCCCGAACGCCATGATCAGCTTCAGCGCCGCCGAATCCTGTGGCGCGCGGCCGCCGCGGAACCAATAGCTGTACGGCCGAAGGTTCTCGTCGAGATCACCGCCGTGCAGATCGACGACGACATCGGCCGGCGCGATCACCTGCTCCGTGATCATCGCCAGCGCGCGCTGCGTCTGGGTGCCGCCCGAGTCGCCGGGATAGCTCGCGTTCATTCCCTTGTGGTCGATCGGATTGATGTGCGGCGTCATCGACGTCCACGAGGGGATGTTGATGATCGGAACGACGATGACGGTACCCGCGAGCTTGCTCGCATCAATGCGCGGAATGAGCCGCTGCATGGCGATTATCGAGCTGTATTCGGTGCCGTGGCTGCCGGCGACGAAAGCGACCGTCGGTCCCGGTCGTGCTCCATGAATCACGGCGACGGGGATGGCGAGCGCGGAGTCAGACCCAGCCGGAACGGCGATGATGCCCGTGGCCGTCATCCCGCGCTGCGCCGATGCGCTACCGACGGTGAATGCGGACGACTGTTGTTGCTGTGCGCTGAGGGAAAGAGCGCACAGCACGGTCGAGAAGAGTGCGAGTCCGAGGGATCTCATAGACGCTCCTTAGCCTGGGCTATTGCGGCGCGCACGAAATTACGGTCTCAAAACGAGGTGAGATAGCGCGAGATGGCAGAGGGTAGGCTTCTTGCGCTCTGGCCCTTGCCCCTGGTCCCTAGCCCATCGGCCCTAGCCCCTAGCCGGTAGCCCCTCTAATACTCCTCCTATGAGTCGAGCTTTTGTGAACGAGGACGCCGGCGCCGGCGGGCCAAAACGTCACTACGTCCTGCCGCCGCGCGACGACCCAAACTACGACGCCGCGGCGGCCGCGACCCTCCTCGAGGCTGCGCGAGAAGGCGAGACACAGAGCGCGGAGGAAGCCACCGGCTACTACTGGGGCGAGATCCGGCTGCACCCGCACGTTCGTCGGATACGCGAGCGTGCCGAGCGAGAGGGTGACGACCGCCTCGCGCAGCTCGCGGCGCGTTTCCTTCGTTAGGCGATTCCTTCGTGACGACACGACCGATCGAGATTTCCGCCGCCGGGCCGATCGAGGAGCGCGATCTCGGCCGCTTTCGGATCGCCCTCCGAAGCCTTCGCACGCTAGGGTCCGTCCTCGAATGGCTCCGCGCGCAGGAACCGCCGCGGGCCGTTGGAGAGATCGTCACCCAGGACGAGTATACCCACGACGTCATCGTTCCGTGGGGCGATCGGTTGACACTCGTCTTCGACACGACGTGACTGGGCGCAATCACGGCGGTCGCCGTCTGGGATCACGTTCCAAGCGCCCGGGAGTTGCTCGACGCCCGGCTCGCGCGCGGCTGGGTGCCGACGCCCTCGGCCCTCAAGACGGGCGATGCCATCCTTGGCTACGCGAGCTGCGCCGTCACGGGAACGCGGCACCGGCCGAGTGGCCCGGCGCGCCGTCCCAATGTTTAGCAGAGACTGAATGAGCGGCTGGCGGGATCTGACCGCGCTCGTCTCCGAGCTCGCGGGCGACACGAAGCGTGCCGTGGACCGGGCGATGGGCAAGACTGGCGCGTACCGCGTCATCGGCTATCGCGGCTACGCGACGACACAACGCGCTCTCGTTCTCGGCCGCGTGCTGGAGCACACGCGGATCGCGGACGCCAGCGCGTCTCATGCGCTCTGGCGCAATCTCCTCGCGACGCTCCAGCGCATCGATGCCGAGCCGCTGCCGTTCGCGAAGGTGCGCGCGCGTCTTGGTGGGTGCGAGGCGGAGGTCGTTGCCGACGACGAGGGATTCGTTAGGCAGTGGCTCGCCGCTGGCGCGCAGCTCTCCACCGGCGAGTGGCACTCCGTCAACCTCCAGATCGTCGCCGGACCGGGGACGCCGGTGGCAGCGGAAGCGCACCTCCCCGCGCGCGTGCTCGTGCCTTCGTCGCGTGCTCGCCTTGGCGTCATCAGCGATATGGACGACACGGTGCTGCAGTCGGAGATCACGAGCTTCATCCGTGCCGCGCGCCTCATGCTGTTGGAGAATGCCCGAACGCGGCTGCCCTTTCCGGGAGTGGCCGCATTCTATCGCGCGCTCGAGCGCGGCGGCCGCGGCGACGAGTCGAATCCCATCTTCTATGTGTCGAGCAGTCCATGGAATCTCCACGACGTCATCGCCGACTTTCTGGACGCGCAGGAGATTCCCGTTGGGCCAATGCTCCTTCGTGATTGGGATATCGGGCGCGACATGATGCGGACACGCGATTACAAACGCTCGCAGATTCGGGAGATCCTCGCGACGTATCCTGCGTTGCCGTTCATCCTCGTCGGCGACAGTGGCCAGGAGGATCCGGAGATTTATGGAAGTCTTGTCAATGATTATCCCGGGCGCATTCTCGCGATCTATATCCGCAATGTGTCGCTCCATCCCGAGCGTTCGGAATCGATTCGTCGTCTCGCGGAGACCGTCGCCACCGCGGGCTCGACGCTACTCCTCGCCGACGACACATTGACCGCCGCGCGCCATGCCGCCGCGCACGGCTGGATCAGCGAGGCCGCGCTCGCGGAGATCGGCTCGGAGAAGCATGCCGACGAAGGCATGACGGGGACGAAAGTGGAGACGCCTGGCGTCGAGCCGAAGTCCGCGCCCACGGTGGTGGTGGATCCGGATGTGAAGCGCAAAGATGTGGAGTAAGGTTTCGTTAGGCCTATGACGACAATAGCTGACTACCCGATCCATTCTCTCACGCGGCCGCAGCCGCCGATCGTCGACCCGGGGCCCTATCCAGGACTGCGCCCACCGCCGTCCGACGCCGTCGTCCTCTTCGACGGGACCAGCCTCTCAGGCTGGGAGTCCGTCGACCAGAAGGGTCAGCCGGCGCGATGGAAGGTGGGCGACGGATACATGGAAGTCGTTGCCGGCACCGGCAACATTGCGACCAAGAGAGGCTTCGGCGACGTGCAGCTGCACGTCGAGTACATGGCACCGCTGCCGGTGGAGAGCGAGGGCCAGGGGCGCGGCAACAGCGGCGTCTTCCTGATGAGCATCTACGAAATTCAGGTGCTCGACTCCTACCGCAATCCAACCTACGCCGACGGCCTCGCCGCGGCGATTTACGGTCAGTATCCGCCGCTCGTGAATGCGTGCCGGCCGCCCGGTGAGTGGCAGACGTACGACGTCATCTTTCATCGGCCCCGCTTCGACGCATCGGGCAGCGTGACCCGGAAGGCGCGGATGACGCTCCTGCATAACGGGATCCTCGTGCAGGATGACACCGAGCTCACCGGCCCCACGGCCCACAAGCAGCGACCGCCGTATTCGGCCCACGCCGACGAGCTGCCGCTGATGCTCCAGGATCATGGGAACCCGGTGCGTTTTCGAAATATCTGGCTGAGACCGAACATCTCTGCCTAACGTTGGATCAGACGATGAGCCGCAAGGCGCTCGGAAGCACCCGCACCTCGAAACGTCTCCCTCGCGCCAGGAGCTCGCCGTCGGCGACGAACGCGTCCTCACGCCCCGTCTCGATCGTCGCCTCCGTTGCACGCACACGAACGAGCACTCCCTCGGCAATCGGCGCGCCGGCGCTGAGCCGCGCGAAGTTGAGCATCAACGAATGTCGGGGCCGCGCCGGCACGTAACAGAGCTCGAGCACGCCATCGCCGGGGTTCGCTTCCACCGGGAGCACCATGCCGCCGCCCAACGTGCGATGATTCGTCACGAACGCCGCCGAGACACGCGTCTCGAACTGGTGCCGGTCGCCGCGGTCCGCGTCCCGGTAGTCGATGCGAAGCCGGTCGTCGATCGACCAGGGACGCAGCAGCGCCGCCGTCGCCGCCACGCGGTATACCCCGCCGCCTAAGGAATCAGCCGCTCGGCGCGTCATCGGTGACCATTGCTTGAAGCGCGTCACCGCAAGTGCTGCCCGCGACACGAGCGCGAGTCCCCCGACGCCGCAGAACACTCGCCCACCGATCTCGACGAGGTCGATGCTCCGCGGCGATCCCTCGACAATGCGCCGCGCCGCGGCCGACACGTCGCGCGGAATCCCGTACTCCCGCGCGAGATCGTTGGCGCTGCCGAGGGGCAGAATGCCGAGCGCCGTTTGCGTTCGCGCGAGCCCCTGGGCGACGGCGTTGATGGTCCCGTCACCACCGGCAGCAACGACGACCGAAAATCCCTCGGCTGCCGCTTCGTGTGCGAGTCGCGTCGTGTCCGCCGCATCGCGCGGCTCCACGAGCTCGACCGCATAACGACGTTCCAGCTCATCCAGCGCGCGCTCGCGCCAGAGGCTCGAGATGACGAGGCGGGCGCGCGGGTTGGCGAGGATGAGAGCTCGCGTGGGACTGGAGATCATTCAATGGTGGCTGGTGGTTGGTGACTGGTGATTGGTGAATTCGGACTGCCGTCGCGGAGCGCCGGCCTTCCTTATCTGCCAGCCACCAGTCGCCAACCAGCAATCACCAAAATACGAAACCCCGCAGCATCGGCACGCCGATTACTGCGGGGCTTCTTACGCTGACGGGATTCGATCGGTTGTTTCGGCACCACGGCGTACGTGGCCTGATCGACTTCCCTTACCCTTGTCGTACGGTCCCGACTCAGGTGCTCTTGTACGGAGAGCAAATCAGTTGTGTCCAGCGACCTCACAACTTTCTCGGCCAGTGCCGAACTACTGCCGAGCTGTCTTCGAATGGCGTCCCAC